>CAJYRW010000042.1:0-24065 GCA_913777475.1 uncultured Sphingomonas sp.
TGATCCGCCCGCGCAGACCGTTGAGCGTGAGCACCTGATTGACCTCGGAGAGGCCCATCTCCCACGGCGTGCCGGCATATTTGATGCTGGTCTGCGGGGAAGCGCCGGTGCCGCCGACATGGCCCGAGACGAGGATCACGTCGGCATGCGCCTTGGCCACGCCCGCCGCGACCGTGCCGATCCCCGCCGAGCTGACCAGCTTGACGCAGACGCGCGCGCGCGGGTTGATCTGCTTCAGGTCGTAGATCAGCTGCGCCAGATCCTCGATCGAGTAGATGTCGTGGTGCGGCGGCGGGCTGATGAGCGTGACGCCCGGGGTGGCGTGGCGCAGCTTGGCGATGAACTCGGTCACCTTGAAGCCGGGCAGCTGCCCGCCCTCGCCGGGCTTGGCCCCCTGCGCCACCTTGATCTCGATCTCGTCGCAGGCGTTCAGATATTCCGCCGTCACGCCGAAGCGTCCGCTCGCGATCTGCTTGATCGTCGAGTTGGCGTTGTCGCCATTGTCATAGGGCTGGTAGCGCAGCTTGTCCTCGCCGCCCTCGCCCGACACGGCTTTCGCGCCGATCCGGTTCATCGCGATCGCCAGCGTCTCATGCGCCTCGGGCGACAGGGCGCCCAGCGACATGCCCGGCGTCACGAAGCGCTTGCGGATCTCGGTGATCGCCTCGACCTGATCGACCGGCACGCCTTCGTTGGGGAAGTTGAACTGGAGCAGGTCGCGCAAGTAAACCGGCGGCAGGTCGCCGACGCCGCGCGCGAATTGCAGATAGGTCGAATAGCTGTCGGTCGCGACTGCCGTCTGCAACAGGTGCATCAGCTGCGCCGAATAGGCATGCGTCTCGCCGCCATCGCGCTGGCGGTAGAAGCCGCCGATCGGGAGCGTCGCGACATGCTGGTCCCAGGCCGCTTCGTGACGGACCATCGCCGAGTAATGGAGCGAGTTGTAACCCTCGCCCGAAATCTTGGCGGGCATGCCGGGGAACAGGTCGTTGACCAGCGCGCGGGACAGGCCGACCGCCTCGAAGTTGTAGCCGCCGCGATAGCTGGAGATCACCGCGATCCCCATCTTCGCCATGATCTTGAGCAGGCCGTCCTCGATCGCGGTGCGATGGTTGGTCAGGCATTGTTCGATGCTCATGTCACCGAACAGCCCACGGCCATGACGGTCGACGATCGCGGCTTCGGCCAGATAGGCGTTCACCGTGGTCGCGCCGACGCCGATCAGCACCGCATAATAGTGCGTGTCGAGGCACTCGGCCGAGCGCACGTTGATCGACGCGTAGCTGCGCAGGCCCCGGCGGACGAGATGCGTGTGCACCGCCGCCGCCGCCAGCACGCCCGCAATGGCGACACGGCCTTCGGAGACATGCTCGTCGGTCAGGAACAGCTCGGACCGGCCCTCGCGTACCGCCTGTTCGGCCTGATTGCGGATACGCTGGATCGCGGCACGCAGACGGTCGGGACCGCCGTCGGCCTCGAAGGTGCAGTCAATCTCCGCCGCCAAACGGCCGAAATGCGTCTTCAACCGGTGCCAGTCCGCGCCGGTCAAAACCGGAGACGGCAGGACGAGCACGCGCTCGCGCCGATCCTCGGTGTCGAGAATGTTCGCCAGATTGCCGAACCGGGTCTTGAGCGACATCACATAGCGTTCGCGCAAGGAATCGATCGGCGGGTTCGTCACCTGGCTGAAGTTCTGGCGGAAGAACTGGCTGATCAGGCGCGGCTTGTCGGAGATGACCGCCAGCGGCGTATCGTCGCCCATCGAGCCGATGGCTTCCTTGCCCCCCTCGGCCATGGGCGACAGGATCAGCTCCATATCCTCCATGGTCTGCCCGGCCGCGACCTGACGGCGCAGCATCTCCGCGCGCGGCATCCGCACCAGCGCCTCTTCTTCGGACGGCTGGGGCAACTGGTCCATGGTCAGGAACTCGCCGATCATCGCGGCATAGTCCTGCTCGCCCGAGATCTGGTCCTTGATCGCGCGGTCGTCGTACAGCTTGCCCTCGGCCAGATCGACGGCGATCATCTGCCCCGGCCCGAGACGGCCCTTGGCGGTCACGGTAGCCTCGGGCACCACGACCATGCCGCTTTCCGAGCCCACGATCAGCAGGCCGTCGGCGGTCAGCGTATAACGAAGCGGGCGCAGCGCGTTGCGGTCCATGCCCGCCACCGCCCAGCGGCCATCGGTCATGGCGAGGGCGGCCGGACCGTCCCACGGCTCCATGACGGAGGCGAGATACTGGTACATCTCGGCATGCGCCTTGGGCGTGTCGAGGTCCTTCTGCCACGCCTCCGGCACCAGCATCAGCTTGGCGGTCGGCGCGTCGCGGCCGGAGCGGCAGATCGCCTCGAACACCGCATCCAGCGCGGCGGTATCGGACGCACCCGCCGGGATCACCGGCTTGATGTCCTCCGAATTGTCGCCGAACGCGATCGAGGCCATGCGGATCTCGTGGCTGAGCATCCAGTTCTTGTTACCGCGGATCGTGTTGATCTCGCCGTTATGCGCCAGGCAGCGGAAGGGCTGCGCCAGCCACCATTGCGGGAAGGTGTTGGTGGAATAACGCTGGTGGAAGATCGCCACGCGGCTCTCGAACCGGTGGTCCTGCAGGTCGGGATAGAAGACCGACAGGCTCTCGGCCAGGAACAGCCCCTTGTAGATGATCGAACGGCAGGACAGCGAACAGATATAGAAGCCGCTGATCTGCGCCGCGATCACCCGCTTCTCGATGCGGCGGCGGATCAGGTACAGGTTCTTCTCGAACTCTGCGGCATCCACCTCGTCGGGCATCGGCCCGGCGATCATGATCTGCTCGATCTCCGGCCGGGTCGCCTGCGCCTTCATGCCGATGACCGACACATCGACCGGCACCTGGCGCCAGCCATAGATGGTGTAGCCCGCCTCGATGATGACGCTCTCGACGATGGTGCGGCAGGTTTCCTGCGCGCCCAGATCGGTGCGCGGCATGAAGATCATGCCGACCGCCAGCCGGTTGGGCAGCACCTTGTGCCCCGAGGCGGCGATCGCATCGTCGAAGAAGCGGTGCGGCAGGTCGACGTGCAGACCCGCACCGTCGCCAGTCTTGCCGTCCGCATCCACCGCGCCGCGGTGCCACACGGCCTTCAGCGCGTCGATCGCCGACTGGACGACCCGGCGCGAGGGCTGGCCATCGGTGGCCGCGACCATGCCGACGCCGCACGCATCACCCTCGAACTCGGGGCGGTACATGCCATGCTCGGCGAGATATTGGCGCTGGTCCATCGTCATTCTCCGCTCTCACCGAACCGGGTCATCACCCCCGCCACGGCCTTTTCCGTTTCGCCCCATTCCCAGGGCTGTTCTTCCATCATCCAGGTCAGAACCGTCTCCTCGGTCCGGGGCCGCAGCGCCCGGACACGATCGACCAGCCCGGCCGGAATCGTCTCATTCGGCGGCACCGTGCCGCCCTGCATCGTCGCGACCAGCGCCTGGCCCGGAGGCGAAGCGTAGAAGCGGTTCAGCGTCGCCAATTCAGGCTCGGAGAACGCCGCACCATAGATCGCCGCCTGACGCTGCCACAGGACGGGCATCCGTTCCCGCATCGAGCGCACCCGCAGCGGCTGTACCGCCTGGGCCATCGCCCGGACGATGCCGGGATGCCGATCCTCGCGCGCCTTCATCCTCGGATCGCTCGCAAGCAGTTGCGCCACCATGGCATCGGTGCCGGCCGCCTTGACGACCAGCGCCTCCGGATAGAGCAACCGCGCGAGCGTCAGCGCAGCCGGGCGCGAGGCCGCCTCACCGACCGGCGCGGCCTGCATCGCGCCGCCCAGCATCAAGGCCATCGCCCCGAGGCCGCCCGCCAGCATCACTTCGTGCCCTTGGCCCCGCCCAGCGCCTCGATCCGCGCGCGGATCTTGGGGAAGGCGGCCATGCCCGCCTGCTGTCCGATCGCACGGCCCGCTTCGGCGAGACGCTGCTGCAATTGCGGTTGCAGCTGGAGCAGCCGCCGGCCGGTCGGCGAGTCGTAAAACGCGACGATTGCCTTCAATTCGGCCTCGGAGAAGTTGCGGCGATATTCCTCGGCCGCCGCCTCGGCGATATCGGGATAGCGCGCGCGAAACGCGGCCATCATTTCCTCGGTCGCGATCTCACCGACCTGGCGACGGGTCTCCGCCGTCGTCAGCCGATCCTTCAGCGCCTGCGGAATGGCGGGATCGCCCTGCAACGCGGTCACCATATTGTTCGCGATCAGCGGCATCAGGCTGGAGAACTGCAGGTCGAGCATCTTGTCGAGGTTGAGCTTGGCGACCAGCGCCCGCGCGGTTTCGATCCGCCCGCCCGCATCGGGCGTCGTCGCAGGCGCAGGGGCGGTCTGGGCCGCGACCGGCGCGGCGACCAGCAGCGCGAGGAAAGTGAGACTGCGCATCATGCGGCCACCTTTTCACGCTGGGCGGTCTTGGCGCGCGCTTTCAACCACTGGTGCATCGCCTGCGCCACATCGCGCCCGTCGCGGATCGCCCACACGACCAGCGACGCGCCGCGCACGATGTCACCCGCCGCGAACACGCCGTCGAGACTGGTCATCAGGGTGCGGCCATCGACCAGCACCGTGCCCCAGCGGCTGACGCCCAGTTCCGCCGTGCCGAACAGGCTCGGCAGGTCCTCGGCGTCAAAGCCCAGCGCCTTGATGACCATGTCGGCCTCGAGCAGATGGTCCGCACCCGGCTCGGCCTCCGGCGCGCGGCGGCCGCTGGCGTCGGGGGCACCGAGGCGCATCTTGGCGGCGCGCACGCCCGTCACCGTCTCGCCGCCCTCGAACCCCAGAGGCGCGGACAGCCAGACGAACTCGGCACCCTCTTCCTCGGCATTGGCGACTTCGCGCTGCGAGCCGGGCATGTTGGCGCGATCGCGGCGATAGAGGCACTTCACCGACTTGGCGCCCTGGCGGATCGCGGTGCGGACGCAGTCCATGGCGGTGTCGCCGCCGCCGATCACGACGACATTCTTGCCTTCGGCATTGAGCGAGCCGTTCTCGAACGCCTCGACCGTGTCGCCGAAGCTCTTGCGGTTGGAGGCGGTCAGATAGTCGAGCGCGGCGATCACGCCGTTCGCGCCCGCACCGTCCACCTCGACATTGCGCGCCTTGTACACGCCGGTCGCGATCAGCACCGCGTCGTGACGGCGGCGCAGCTCCTCCAGCGTCGCGTCCTCGCCGACCGCAAAGCCTTCGTGGAAGACGATGCCGCCCGCCTTCAGCCGCTCGACCCGGCGCATGACGACGGGCTTTTCCAGCTTGAAGCCGGGGATGCCATAGGTCAGCAGCCCGCCCGCCCGGTCGTGCCGGTCATAGACATGAACCTCGTAGCCCGAGACGCGCAGATATTCGGCCGCCGTCAGGCCCGCAGGCCCCGCGCCGATCACCGCGACCGACTGGCCGCGCTCAGGCCCCGGCACCAGCGGCTCGACCCAGCCCTCTTCCCAGGCGGTGTCGGTGATGAACTTTTCGACTGAGCCGATCGTGACCGCGCCGTGGCCCGAAAACTCGATGACGCAATTGCCCTCGCACAGCCGGTCCTGCGGGCAGATGCGGCCGCAGATCTCGGGCATGGTCGAGGTGCTGTTCGACAGCTCATAGGCCTCGCGCAACCGCCCCTCGGCGGTCAGACGCAGCCAGTCCGGGATATGGTTGTGCAGCGGGCAATGCACCGAGCAATAGGGCACACCGCATTGCGAGCAGCGCCCCGCCTGATCCTCGGCCGCCGGGGGCGCATAACGCTCGGCGATCTCGCGAAAATCCTCCGCGCGGGTTTCCGCGGCCCGCTTGGCCGGATAGGCCTGATCGCGGCCCACAAACTTCAGCATAGAATCGTTCGCCATATGCGCCTCCGAAGATGCGGATATTGCGCGAACACCGTCTTGTCACTGCCAAATCGACAAATAAGACAGCATGCCTGTCTTATTTAACAACGATTATAGCGGGCCAGCCGCCTTATTGCGACCGACCCGCAAATAAATAGGTCCGATTTGATATCAATGCAGGGTCAACAGGGCCAGCGCGATGCTGCCCGCGACGATTCGATACCAAGCGAACGGCCCGAAGCCATGCTTGCCGACGATGCCGACGAACCAGCGCACGACCAGCAACGCGACGATGAAGGCGACGACGAAGCCCACCGCGATCTCGATCGGCCCGACGCTGCTCCCGGCGCGCATCGCATCCATATGCCCCGCCGTCTCGACCACGCTCGCGCCCAGCATCGTGGGGATGGCGAGGAAGAAGCTGAACTCCGCCGCCGTGCGCCGCTCGACGCCCAGGGTCAGCGCGCCCAGGATCGTCGCGCCCGAACGGCTGACGCCGGGAATCATCGCCAGGCACTGGAGGAACCCGACGCCCAGCGCCGTCTTGGCCGGGACCGCCGCGATGCCGCGCGTATTGCCCGGCTTCACCAACCGCTCGATGACCAGGATCGCGATGCCGCCGACGATCAGCGCGACCGCCACGACCTTGGGCTGGAGCAGCAGCGCCTCGATATGCTTTTTCGCCAACACGCCGATCACGGCGGCGGGGATGAAGGCGATCAGCAGGTTGCGCACGAAGCGGATCGAGCCGGGATCGCGCTTGGCCAGGCCGACCATGACGGTCCAGAAGGTCCGCCAATAGAGGACGACCACCGCCAGGATCGCGCCCAGCTGGATGACGATGTTGAACATCTGCCAGCGCGCATCGTCGTAACCGAGCAACGCGCCCGCCAGGATCAGGTGGCCGGTGGAGGACACCGGCAGGAATTCGGTCACGCCCTCGACGATTCCAAGGATGATGGCGGCTATCAGGTCGTTCACGCGAGTCCCCAAATGCTAAAACAGCCCCGTCGCCATAGGGCGACGGGGCTGTCAGCGAAATGATAAAGACTGTTAAGATGGGACGGCTCAGGCCGCCAGCGTCTCCGCCCGTCGCCCGAACCGGCCCGCCTTGCGGAAACGGATCAGATAGTCCGGCGCGACCGTCGCCAGCGGGGCAGGCGTCACGCCCAGCTCGGCTAGGCCCGGCGCGCCCGCGGCCACGACATTGTCCGCTTGCAGCATCAGCCACTGGTCCCAGCTGATCGGCGAACCCGGCAGGCGCGCCAGCAACGCCCCGGCAAAGTCGGGCAGCTCGACGAAGTTGGGCTTGCGGCCCAGCGTCTGGGCGATCCAGCGAATCAGCTCGCCCATCGACAGGACGTCCGGCCCGCCCAGCTCATAGGTCCTGCCGCCATGCGCCTCGGCATCGCGAAGTGCATGGGCGACCGCTTCGCCGACATCGCCCGCGAACACCGGCTGGAACTTCACCCCCGCGCGCAGGATCGGCACCACCGGCGCCGACACCATGCCGGCAAAGCGGTTCACGAACTGGTCCTCGCGACCGAACACGATCGAGGGGCGCAGGATGGTGGCGTTCGGGAAAGCCTGGCGCACCGCGGCCTCGCCCTGCCCCTTGGAGCGGGCATAGGCGGCGGCGCCATTCTCATCCGCGCCAATCGCCGAGATATGGACCAGCGCCCCGGCCCCGGCCTTGTGCGCGGCTTCCGCCACGGCGCGCGCGCCCTCGACATGGATGGCTTGCATATTGCCGCCCATCACGCCGACCAGGTTGACGACCGCATCGGCACCCTCGACCGCGCGTGCCACCGTCTCCGGCCGGGCGATATCGGCCGCGACGAACTGGGTCTGGCCCAGCCCGCCCTGGGTGCGCAGGAAATAGGCCTGGCGCGGATCGCGCTGGGCGATCCGAACCCGCGTTCCGTCCCGCATCAGTTCGCGTGCGACATAGCGGCCCAGGAAACCCCCGCCGCCGATCAGCGTCACCAGCTTGTTCGTCATGCCCGTCCTTATTCGCCAGATTTTTTGTGCACCGCCCCTTTGCCCCGCAAAAAAGCCGTTGACAAGGATTCGAACCCTACCCTAAAGGCGCGGGCCTACCCCGTGCCCAGATGGCGGAATTGGTAGACGCACCAGCTTCAGGTGCTGGCGATCGCAAGGTCGTGGAGGTTCGAGTCCTCTTCTGGGCACCATCGCTTCTTACAGCGTTGAAATCTCTCGGGGATCGTCGGTAAGACGGTCCCCAGAGAGCGTTTTCTCCGGGATAATGGTCGGTCATCAGATCGAAGTCCTGCCCCCCCCTCCTCATAGCCGCGCTTGCCAAGGGATTTTCCTTGTAGCGTTTTTCGATGCGGACACCTTTTCTGACATCGCTACCCCGTACCCGTTGATGCTCAACGGTTCCTGAGCAGGCTCAAAATCAGGCGCGTTCTGCGTAAGGACGGCCTTACCAGACAATGTGTCCGCTACTGACCATCAAGGGTATCCATCCCGGCCCCTGATCGGGCGCAATGCCCGGCGATTCAATTCCGTCAAAAGCGATGAAACCGCCGAGCCCAATACGGCGGCCGGCGCGATGGGCCACCGTCGCGGATTCTTCATGACAATTAGGGGTACGACGTCACAAAACCGCTTGGCCAGCAGCCCGAAGGTGAGGCGCCTGAGCAACACAGGCCGCGTATTATGCCAAAACGAGACCGCCCCCATTGACCGAATATCGTATAACGTACTTAATATGAGATGGGAGATAAGTAATTTTATTGCTCATGAGGGGGCGGACCGGATGATTGAGAATGGCTATTGGCGGCGATCGGCTGCTTTGATTGCCTTGGCGACGGGTTTGGTGGCGGCCAGTGGCGCGTCGGCGCAGACCGCGAATGACGCCCAGGCGGCGGACGACGTCGTCGTCACGGGCACGCGCATCCGCCGCCCCGACCTGACGAGCAACAGCCCGCTCACCAGCGTCAACGCCCAGGAACTGACGCTTCAGGGCACCAACAATATCGAGAACGCGCTGAACCGCCTGCCGCAGTTCACCGCCGACGCGAATGAGAATGTGTCGAACGGCTCGAACGGCACCGCGCAGGTCAACCTGCGCAATCTGGGGTCCAACCGCGTGCTGACGCTGGTCAACGGCCAGCGCCTGCTGCCGACCCAGGCCATGGACCTGAACTTCATCCCCTCGGCGATCGTCGAGCGGGTCGATATCGTCACCGGCGGCGCCTCGGCCGTCTATGGCTCGGACGCGCTGTCCGGCGTCGTCAACTTCATCCTGCGCGACAAGCTCGACGGCTTTCGCCTGGATGCGCAGACGAGCATCGCCGACCACACCAACGACAATGGCTTTCTGCGCGGGATCGTGTCGGGCCGCGGCTATCAGACCGCGCCCTCGCATGTCTTCGACGGCGGCAAGCAGGACATCAACGCTTCGTTTGGCAAGACGATGCTCGACGGGCGGCTGAACATCACCGTCTATGGCGGCTATCGTCGCACCGATCCGGTCCTCCAGTCGACCCGCGACGTGTCGGCCTGCGCCCTGAACAGCGCCTCGACGACCTTCACTTGCGGCGGGTCGAGCAATACGCCTTTCGGCACCTTCACCCCGCTGGGCGGGCCGCTGGCGGGCCAGAAGCTGACCAACAGCCGCGACGGGTCGAAGACCTGGGTGCCCTATGACTCGACCTATACCTACAACTACGCCCCGCTGAACTATTTCCAGCGCAGCGACGACCGGTACAATGCGGGTGCGTTCCTGCACCTGGAGCTGTCCAAGGCCGCCGAAATCTATGGCAGCTACATGTACATGGACGACCGTAGCTTCTCACAGGTCGCGCCGTCCGCGCTGTGGTTCGGCCAGACCTATGCCGTGACGTGCAACAACCCGTTGATGAGCGCCAGCCAGCAGCAGTCGCTGTGCGGCGCCGCCGCCGGAACCGCCGCGACGCAGAACACGCTGATCGGCTATCGCCTGGGCGGCAGCGGCACCCTGCCGCGTCGCGACGACCTCCAGCATCATTATTACCGTTCGATGGTCGGCGTGCGCGGCGATATCGGCCACGGCTTCAACTATGATGTCAGCGTGCTGCGCTCGTCCGCCCATTATGACGAGCAGTATCTGAACGACGTCAACGTCACCAAGGCGCAGAAGGCGCTGCTGGCCGTGCCGGACGGCAAGGGCGGCGCGGTCTGCCAGTCGGTGCTGAACGGCACCGATTCCGCCTGTACGCCGATCAACGTCTTCCAGGCGGGCGGCCTGACCGGGCAGCAGGCGCAATATCTCTATGCGCCGACCCGGACCTGGGGCCGCTATGCCCTGAACGTCATTTCGGGCTCGATCACGGGCGACCTGGGTACGTTCGGCATCACCAGCCCCTGGGCCAAGGACGGCGTCAGCATCGTGCTGGGCGGCGAGCATCGTCGCGAGACGCTGTATTTCACCGGCGACGAGGTGGCCAAGCAGGCGGGCACGCAGGACTCGGACGGCATCATCGCGGTCAATGAGGGCTTCGGCGAAATCGAAGTGCCGATCGCGCAGGACTCGGCGATCGGCAAGTCGCTGACCCTGAACGGCGGTTTCCGCTATTCGGCGTACAAGAACGACCAGCGCTCGACCGGCTATTCGTCCAAGTTCAACGCCTTCACCTACAAGGGCGAGCTGAGCTGGCAGGTGGTCGATCCGGTGCGCCTGCGCGCCAGCTTCAACCATGCCATCCGCGCACCCAATATCAGCGAGCTGTTCTCGAACCTGTCGCTGGGCAACGTCAACGCGGTCGACCCGTGCGCCGGTGCGAAGCCCACCGCCTCGCTCAGTGCCTGTCAGCTGACCGGCGTCACCGCCGCCCAGTATAACAGCCATCTGGTCATCGAATGTCCGTCCGACCAGTGCACCGGCCAGTCAGGCGGCAATCGCAACCTGAAGCCGGAGTCGGCCGATACCTATACCGCCGGTATCGTGCTGGCCCCGCGCGGCGGCCGCAACCTGTCCGTCTCGATCGACTATTTCAACATCAAGGTGAAGGACTATATCGGCAGCATCGATCCGAACACGATCATCAGCCAGTGCTTCTCGACCGGCAGCCCCTATTATTGCGGTCTGTTCCGTCGCGATCCGCTGACCGGCTCGATCTTCGGCACCGGCTATGTCGTCTCGACCACGCTCAACACCGGCTATCTGAAGACCTCGGGCCTCGACATCGCGGCCAATGCGATGATCCCGCTGGGTCGCCTGGGCCGTCTCTATGGCGACTTCATCGGCACCTATCTGTTCCAGCAGGCGACCCAGCCGCTGCCGGGTGGCGACAGCTATGACTGCAAGGGCCTGTTCGGCTATGCCTGCGGCCAGCCGACCCCGGTGTGGCGTCACAATGTGCGCGTGACCTGGAAGCCGGACCAGAAGACCAGCCTGTCGTTCAACTGGCGCTATATCGGCCCGACCAGCAACTCGGCGACGTCGAGCAACAGCTATCTCACCGGGCCCGCCGACCCGATCGACGCGCGCCTGCCTGCGTACAGCTATTTCGATCTGACCGGCGCGGTCGAGGTCAATCGTAACCTGACGCTTCGTATCGGTGCGAACAACCTGCTCGACAAGAGCCCGCCCGCGCTGGCTTCGGGCGTGCTGAACCTGTTCGGCAACGGCAACACCTATCCGGGCGTCTATGACGTTCTGGGCCGCCGGATCTTCGTCGGCGCGACCGTGAAGTTCTGATCCCAGCCGTTCTGAGGGAATGAGGCCGGGGTTCTTTCGCTTGGGCGGAAGGGCCCCGGTTTCGTTTGGCGCGATAGGGACTGGTCCTCCGCTCGGCGGTCTCGCACGCTACGAGTCCATCGCCTGGACCAGCCCGTCAGAGCCACCCCCGTTAATCGTTCAACCAGTCCGCCGTAATCTCCCCCCGATGTCCCTCCGGCGCCAGAGCCGCGCGAAGGGCTTCCAAGAGGGGCGGCAGTGCTTGCGTGAAGGCATAAGGCGGATTGACGAAGAAGAGGCCCGCGCCGTTGTAGATGCCGGGCTGATCGGCGTCGTACAGCCAATGCTCGACCGACAGGAATTTCGGGATGCCGAGCTTGCGCAGCGCGTCCTTCCACCGCTGATGCGTCGCGCGGTCTTTCAGCGGATACCAGATCACCGTCACGCCATGCGCCCATTTGCGGTGCGCCGCGGCAAGCGTGGCGGCGATGCGCGCGCGTTCGTCGGTCTGTTCATAGGGCGGGTCGACCACCACCACGCCGCGCGGCGTCCGGGTCGGCAGCATCCCCATCCATAATTCATACGCATCGCGCTCATGCACGGCCGCCGGCGTACCGCGCATCGCGCCGCGCAAGGCCCGGGCATCCTCGGGATGCTTTTCGTTGAGGATCAGCAAATCCTGCTCGCGCAACAACTGCGCCAGGAACCGTGGCGAGCCGGGATAGAGTTGCGGCTCGGCCCCGACATTCACCGCCCGTACGGCGGCGCGATATTCGTCCAGCAAGGGGTTCGTGTCGGCAAAGGCCCGCGACACGCCATGCACGGCTTCGCCGGTCCGCTGGGCCTGCTCGCCGCCAAGGTCGTAGAGCCCGCAGCCCGCATGGGTATCGATCAGCGTCAACGCCCCCGGTTTTTGCTGTAAGGCCCGGACCAGCGCGATCAGCAGGCTGTGCTTCACGACATCGGCGCTGTTACCCGCATGGAAGGAGTGGCGATAATTCATGGAAATCCAAAATCCTGCCGATTGGCCCTTATATGATCCACCGGGCGAAGACGCCGACAGTGACGACGGGACGCCGCCCATCCAGAGCCGGGCGGGCGGCGTCCTAACCCCTCCGCGCCCAACCTCCAATCCGCTTTCACGCACGGCGGCAACCCGCCCCGCGACACGGCGTCATCGATCAGTGGGGCCACCGGTAACCTAGCCCCGGGTGGAGAGCTCCTCGAACTGGCCCGGTGCGATCCCGGCGACAGACCAGTCGCCGATCGACCAGCGGACCAGCCTCAGCGTGGGCAATCCAACCTCCGCCGTCATGCGTCGTACTTGCCGGTTGCGCCCTTCGCGGATGGTAAGTTTCAGCCAGTTGTCGGGGATGAACTTGCGCTGGCGGATCGGCGGATCGCGCAGCCACAGGTCCGGCGCATCGATCCGGTCGACTTCGGCAGGCAGGGTCATGCCGTCCTTCAGCCGGACACCCTGTCGCAGGCGCTCCAGTTCCGGCTCCTGCGGATCGCCTTCGACCTGCACGAGATAGGTTTTGGCCATCTTGAAGCGGGGATCGGCGATGCGCGCCTGCAGCCGCCCGTCATCGCACAGCAGCAGCAAGCCCTCGCTGTCCCGATCGAGCCGCCCGGCGGGATAGACACCCTTCACCGCGATGAAATCCGACAAGGTCGACCGGACGGTCGGCGAGCCGCGGTCCGTGAATTGCGACAGGACCCCGAAGGGTTTGTTGAACAGGAGCAGCCGGGCCATCCTCCAGCCCATAGCGTTCGCTTGCGGCTCCCGGAAGCGGTCGATCAACGACGGCATCGCACGCCATGGTTGCCCTGACCGCAGGAGGGTTTCAAAAGGGCCGATCAATTCGAGGGCTCCTGGCTTTTACGCTTTGCCCTCACCGATGATGGACGATGTCGTGACCACCAAAATCTATCTGTCCGCCGATCGCCTGCTGGAGGATTCCTTCCGCCTGGCCAATCTGGTCTTCGATTCCGGTTTCCGCCCGACCCATATCGTCGGCATCTGGCGTGGCGGCGCGCCGGTCGGCATCGCGGTGCAGGAATTGCTCGAATATCGGGGCGTGCAGAGCGACCATATCGCGATCCGCACCGCCTCCTACACCGGTATCGACCAACAGGAGCCGCAGGTGCGCATCTATGGCCTGGGCCATCTGGTCGATGTGCTCAATCCGGAGGATCGGCTGCTATTGATCGACGACGTGTTCGATTCCGGGCGCTCGATCCGCGCGCTGCTGAGGGAATTGAAGGCGCGGTGCCGCAACAATATCCCGGACGAGGTGAAGGTCGCGACCGTCTATTACAAGCCGTCGCGCAACGTCACCGACCTGAAGCCCGACTTCTTCGTGCATGAGACCAGTGACTGGCTGATCTTCCCGCATGAAATCAACGGGCTGAGCGAGGACGAGATCCGCGCGCACAAGCACGGTGCCGCCATCATCCTGCGCTGACGCACGATTCCGGCACCCTGACGGGCCCGGCGCGGTCGGGCCCGATCCCCTGCCACGGACACGCGAAGGCCGCGAGGGCGGTCGATTCCGGAATCTGCGGGAAGGTCTGGATGCCCCGTGAGGATTCGAACCTCAATTAACGGAGTCAGAGTCCGTGGTCTTACCTTTAGACGACGGGGCACCGGACAGGGGCGTGCCTCTAGGCGGGCGAATGGGGGATGTCAACCCGATTTCCGGGGCTTCGTCTTCCACCCGTCTTGTCGCAGCGGCACCGACTCGCTACCTTGAGGGTCAAGCACCGGCGAACGCTCATGTTCGTGACGGATAGAACAGAATAAGCGAGATACGGCGATGGGGGATGTTCCCACCCGAAGGCCGTACCGGCAGGCCAAGCCTCCTGCCCGTTCGGCACCCCCCCGGCCCCCACGTGGCCGGTGGTCGGATGCGCAGGCCTATGCCGCGCTCGACCTGGGCACCAACAATTGCCGCCTGCTGATCGCGCGGCCGCAGGGCGGCGGCTTTGCGGTCGTCGATGCCTTTTCGCGAATCGTGCGGCTGGGCGAGGGGCTGGCGACGACCGGCCGCCTGTCTGACGCCGCGATCGACCGCACCATCGCCGCGCTGCGCGTGTGCGCCGACAAGCTGAAGCGTCGCAACGTCACTTTGTCGCGTGCGGTCGCCACCGAGGCATGCCGCCGCGCCGCCAACGGCCCCGCCTTCATCGCGCGGGCGCTGGCCGAGACGGGTATCCATCTCGACATCATCTCCGCCGAGGAGGAGGCGCGCCTCGCCGTCCTCGGCTGTCACGCGCTGATCGAGCCGGGTGAGGACCCCGCTTTGGTGTTCGACATCGGCGGTGGCTCGACCGAACTGGTGCTGGTCGACACGCACGGGCCGGTGCCGCGCATCCTCGACTGGCATTCCGCCCCCTGGGGCGTCGTCTCGCTGACCGAGAGTGCGGGCGGTGGCGAGGGCGAGGCGGGGCGGCTGGCCGCCTATGCCCGGATGCGCGGGATCGTCGCGGACAGCTTCGCCGATTTTGCCGCGCGCCTGCCCAAGAACCTGAAGCGCCCCCGCTTGCTCGGCACCAGCGGCACGGTGACGACTTTGGGCAGCGTCCATCTCGGGCTCAGCCATTATGACCGCAACGCCGTCGACGGGCTGATCGTGCCCACCGCCGCGATGCGCGCAATCAGCGCCGACCTGTCGCGCAAGAGCCTGGCCGCGCGCGGCAAGGTGGCGTGCATCGGCCCCGAACGCGCCGATCTGGTGGTGGCGGGCTGCGCCATCCTGGAGACGATATTGGACCTCTGGCCCGCCGAGCGGCTAGGGATCGCCGACCGTGGGATTCGCGAGGGAATCCTGCGCCGTTTGATGGGAATCGCCAGACCGTGAGCAGAGGCAATGCAGGGCTGCACCAGCGGGTGCGCACCGCCCGGAAGCGCACCGCCCAATCGACCCGCTGGCTCGAGCGCCAGCTGAACGACCCCTATGTCCGCCGCGCCAAGGCGGAGGGGTATCGCAGCCGTGCGGCCTACAAGCTGATCGAGCTGGACGAACGCTTCGGCTTCCTGCGCGGCAAGAAGCGGATCATCGACCTCGGCATCGCGCCGGGCGGTTGGTCCCAAGTCGTGCGGCGCAAGGTGCCGAACGCCAGCGTGGTCGGCATCGACCTGTTGCCGGTCGACCCGATCGACGGCGTGACCATCTTCGAGATGGACTTCATGGACGATGCCGCGCCGGGCAAGCTGATGGACGCGCTGGGCGGCGCGCCCGACCTGGTGATGTCGGACATGGCGGCCAACACCGTCGGCCATCCGCAGACCGATGCGCTGCGCACCATGGGGCTGGTCGAAACCGCCTTCGCCTTCGCCTGCGACGTGCTGTCGCCGGGCGGCGTGTTCGTGTCGAAGGTGTTCGCGGGCGGCGCCGACTCGCAGCTGGTCGCCGAGATGAAGCGCCACTTCGCCACCGTGAAACACGCCAAGCCGCCGTCGAGCCGCAAGGGCTCGGTGGAATGGTTCGTGGTGGCGCAGGGGTTCAAGGGGCGGAAGGCTGTGCCGTTGGGGGAGGGTTTAGAGGAGTAAGCTTGAGGGCCACGCTCGCCATTCCCGAAAATTAGCATAGGTCTAAAATTGCGTGATGGGCGACGGTACCAGCTTACGAATCATCCAAATTGCCCTGCATTGGGCTTGGGACCCGATCGGCGTACGCGGCATCAAAGAGGCTGCGGACGAGTATGATATGTACGCGCCCCGAGTGCTTGAATTGCTGAAAGCCGATGCGCCAGTCGAGCAAATTGCTGACTATCTCACGGGTGTCGTTCGGGATCGGATGGAGCTTCCGGTGCGCCCCGATTGGGACGCAGACATGTCAGCGATGCTCAGAGAGATGTTCGGTATCATACGGTAAGCCGAATATTCGCATCCAGCCAGGACAGACTTTCTGCCTTGAGCCGATCGACTGTCCCCGCCTCCCCCTCACACCAACGCGTTCACCGCCTCCATGAACCGCATCAGGCTGATCGGCTTGGACACGTACGAATCCGCCCCGGCCGCGCGGATGCGGTCTTCGTCGTCGCGGCCCGCATAGGCGGTCACCGCCATCACCGGGATGCGGCGCAGCTCCTCGTCGGCCTTCAGCTCCAGGATCAGCTCGTATCCCGTCACATGCGGCATCTGGATGTCCATGATGATCAGGTCGGGCTGCACCTCGCGCGCGCGCGCCACCGCCTCGCGCCCGTCGCGCACCGGCTCGGCCGTGAAGCCGTGCGCGCGCAGCAGGTCGCAGAAGAGTTTCAGATTGAGTTCGTTGTCCTCGACAACGAGCACCTTTCTTGTCACGCGGGCTCCACCATTATCGAGGGGACGATAGGCAATGCCCGGACCGGATACAATCGAGCCCGCTATGGCTTTGGCGCTTCAGGCGCTGGTTTGGACGCTGCAAAGCCCGTCGCGCGCCGAGCGGCTGCTGGCGCTGACCGGTCTGTCGGTCGAGGAGCTACGCGGCGGGGCGGGCGAGCCGGGCGTGCTGGCGGCGATCCTGTCGTTCTTGGAGGGGCATGAGACGGACCTGATCGCCTGTGCCGAGGATTTGGACGTTCGGCCCGAGGCGCTGGTGGCCGCGCGCCGGATATTGGAGAGTGCATGAAGCCCCTGTTGATCTGCGACTGCGACGAAGTGCTCGTCCACATGGTCCGCCATTTCCGCACCTGGCTGGACGAGGCGCACGACATCGACTTCGCGCTGGACCGCCATGATTTCTTCGGTGCGATGACCAGGCAGAATGGCGGCGCGGAGCTGAGCCAGGCCGAGGCCTGGGACCTGCTGCATGGTTTCTTCCCCGGCCAGATGGACCGCCAGACCTTGGTTCCGCACGCCGCCGAGGCGCTGGCAATGCTGGCAACCCAAGCCGATATCGTCATCCTGACAAATCTGGTCGAGGAATGCCGCGTCTCGCGCATCGAACAGCTGGCCCGGTTCGGAATCCACCACCGGGTCCAGTGCAATAGCGGCGGCAAGGGCGAACCGGTGGCCAAGCTGGTCGCCGCGCATGGCCATCCCGTCACCGTCTTCGTCGACGACTTGGCCCAGCATCACGCCTCGGTCGCCGAACATGCGCCGCAGGTTCACCGGCTGCACATGGTGTCCGAGCCGGAAATGGCCCCGCATGTGCCGCCCGCCCCGGACGCCCATGCCCGGATCGACGATTGGCGCCAGGCGGAGGGCTGGATCGCCGCGCGTTTCGCCGAAGGCCAGCCTGCGACGGCTTGACCTGAACGGGGCGGGCGCGCCATGTCTCGGGCCATGACCACGCATATCGATCGCGCGCTCGAGCAGCTCGGCCTCACCCTGCCGGAGGCTGCCGCCCCCGTCGCCGCCTATGTCCCCGTCGTCGAGGCGGGCGGGCTTCTCCACATTTCGGGCCAGCTGCCCTTTGTCGACGGCCAGCTCGTCACCGGGCGGCTGGGCGAGGGCGTCTCGCTGGAAGACGGGCAGAAGGCGGCGCAGGCGTGCGGCCTGATGCTGGTCGCGCAGATCAAGAAGCATCTCGGCGGCGACCTCGCCCGCGTGAAGCGGATCGTGAAGCTGGGCGTGTTCGTGAACTCGGCCAGCGACTTCACCGACCAGCCCAAGGTCGCCAATGGCGCGTCGGAGCTGATGGTGTCGCTGTTCGGCGAGGCGGGGCGTCATGCCCGCTCGGCGGTCGGCGTGCCGGTGCTGCCGCTGGGCGCGGCGGTCGAGGTGGATGCGATCGTTCAGCTGGGGTGATTGGGACGGGCCGTTAGTGCGTAGCTCGCGGCCCTGCCCTCCCCCATCCCCTCCCGCCTGCGGGAGGGGAGCGGCTAGAGGCTAATTGGGAATCCCGACACCGGCCAAACAACACGCCCCTCCCGCAAGCGGGAGGGGATGGGGGAGGGAAAGCCACAAGCAAACCGCCCCCTTGTCCCACCCCACCCCACACCGCATATTCCCCAGCGATGACCACCGCCATCGCGCGTATCCTGTCCGGCGTCGCCGCCCTGCCCCCCGACCAGTGGGACGCCTGTGCGGGCACGGCCAATCCCTTCACATCCCACGCCTTCCTTACCGCGCTGGAGGACTCGCACAGTGTCGGTGGCCGCTCCGGCTGGACGCCCGCCCCGATCGTCATCGACGGCCCCGACGGACAGCCCGCCGCCATCGCGCCCGCCTATCTGAAGGCGCATAGCCAGGGCGAATATGTGTTCGACCAAGGCTGGGCCGATGCCTGGGAGCGGGCCGGGGGGCGTTACTATCCCAAGCTCCAGATCGCCTCGCCCTTCTCGCCCGTTCCCGGCCCCCGGCTGCTGCTGCGCGACCCGGCGCTCGCCCCCGCGCTGATCGGCGCGATCGAAGCGGTGACCGACCAGAACGAGCTGTCCTCCGCGCACGTCACCTTCGTCACGCCTGACCAGCTGCCGCATTTCGAGGCGGCGGGCTGGCTGATCCGCGAGGGCGTGCAGTTCCACTGGCGCAACGACGGCTATCGCAGCTTCGACGATTTCCTGGACGCGCTCGCCAGCCGCAAGCGCAAGGCGATCCGCAAGGAACGCGCCGCCGCCGTAGAGGGGCTGACCATCCGCCATTTGAGCGGCGCGGAGATTCAGCCCCATCATTGGGACGCCTTCTGGACCTTCTATCAGGACACGGGCAGCCGCAAATGGGGTCGCCCCTATCTCACCCGTGCCGCCTTCGATCGGATCGGCGAGCGGTTGGGCGACAAGGTGCTGCTGATCCTGGCGATGCGCGATGGCGTACCGATCGCGGGGGCGCTCAACCTGATCGGCGCGGACACGCTCTATGGCCGCTATTGGGGCGCGACCGAGGAGGTGCACTTCCTCCATTTCGAGCTTTGCTATTACCAGGCGATCGACGCCGCCATTGCGCGGCGGTTATCGACCGTCGAGGCGGGCGCCCAGGGCGAGCACAAGCTGGCGCGCGGCTATGTCCCCGTGCCGACCTGGTCGGCGCATTATATCCCCCACCCCGCCTTCCGCCGCGCGGTCGCCGAGTTCGTGGAACGCGAGCGTCAGGCGATCGAAGCGGAAAGCGAGTATCTGGGCGAGCTTACCCCCTTCCGTCGGGGATAAGCTTCATTTGTCGTCCTGGTCCGCCGTGGCGCTGCGCCGGGCGGGCGCGCGCTTGTCCTCTTCGGGCAGCGGGCGGCTGAGCAGCTCATAGGCCGCCGGGTCGATGATCGGGCGACGATCGTCGATGCGGTACAGCACATCGCGCCCCGACCGCCAGATCGGCGTCAGCCCGCGCGTCAGGCTCTCGTCATAGCGCGGCGGATGGACCAGCCAGACATAATCAAAGGCATCACGCGGCAGCAGCTTCAGCGCGGTGTCGATCGGCCGCCACCATTGGCCGCGACAGCGGATCTGGGTCACGATCTCCGACGGGTCGTGCGCGAAACGCTTGGCGGGGGCATAGCGCACGGTCAGCAGCTGTCCGCCCGCCATCGACCATTGGTCGTTCGCATAGGCCAGCTTACGCTCCAGCGCGAGGCCCGCGACATGCTCCAGCCGGCTCGACGGCCAGACATCGGCGCAATATTGGCGGCCGACAAAGGTCAGCAGGCGTGCGCGCGGCGGGACGTGATCGAGTGCGGTCAGCACCCGGTCATAGTCGTTGCTGTACATCACATAGCTGACCGTGGTCGCTCCGATCCGCACGACGAAGAACAGCAGGCCGACCACCGCCAGCGTCGACGCACCACGCAGCGACAGGCCACGCCGGGGCCTGAGCGCGATCAGCGCGATGGCCAGGACATACGGCGCGAGGCGCATATCGGCATAGGCCGAGCCGAAGACGACGCGCGGCAGCAGCAGATACACGACGAAGAGGAACGCCGCCGACAGGACCAGATTGCGCGAATATTCGACCCGCTCGTCGCGCACGCCCTTGAGCAGGACGAGGAACAGCACCGTCACCGAGGCGAGGTCGAACGCCATCCAGCGGTCGCGCAGCACCATCGTGACCCAGTTGATCTTCCACCGCCAGTTGAACCAGTCGGTGGTCTTGCCGGTCACGTCCGCGCCCGACCGCCACAGCACCATCAGCACCATGGGCAGCGCCAGCGGGATACAGCCGATCCCGGCATGGAAGGCCGATTCGACCCAGCCCCGGACGCCCTGGGCTCCCTTGGCGCGGCGGATGTCATGCTGGCGGATCAGCTCGGCGGAAAAGGCCAGCACGCCCAGCACGCCCCAGCCGAAGGTATGCGCGACCCACAGCACGCAGGATAGCGGCACGAAGATCGCGGCGCGCACGCGCACGGCACCCAGCCGCCCCATGCGCAGCCACAGGCCGAACAGGTTCAGCGCCAGCGCCATCGCCAGCGCGAAATTCACGAAGCCGAACTGGAAGGGATAGCTATAGGCGAGCGGCAGCGCGAACAGCGCGGTCGCCGGGATACGCCCCTGCACCTCGCGCGCGATCCAGAGCAGGCCGGTGACGGTCAGCACCGGAATCGCGATCACGATCAGCTTGACCGCGAGTTCGAGCCCGAAGATCGGCGCCAGCGGCTCGATCAGCAGGTCGATGCCCAGATTGCCGATCATCTGCCATTCGAAGCGATACCAGGTCGCCAGCCAGGGCTGATTCGCATAGTCCAGCTGGACGCGGTAGCGCCCCATGTGACCCGGCAGATCGACCAGTGGCGGCACGGTCGGCCAGAGCAGCGGCAGGGCCGCGAGCAGCGCCATCGCCACCACGAACCACCGCGTCTGCCACCAGTTGAGCTTTCCCCCATTCATGCCGGTCGGCCTAGCGGATGGAGGGGGCGTCCGACAAGCATCGGCCGCGTCGAACGCGATAGACCGCCGAATCTCCCTCGGCCCAGACTGGCACCAGATCGGCGGCGCGGGCCCGCCCGCGTGGGAAACCGATCGTCCACACGGCGTCGAAGGCGCAGCGGTCGAACTCGCGGATCGCCTGGTCGAAATCGGTCGCCCCGCCCTCCGATCCCGGCGCGAAGACCAGGCCCGACGGGTCGCGGTCATAGGGGGCGGTGCGCGAAACGCGTGGGCGGATCAGATGCTGGCCGGGCATCACCCAGGGCGTGTTGGTGAACACGCCCGCCCGCGCGATGGCGACGCCCGCGACATGCCAGCGGCGCGGCGCATCCCAGCGCTCCTCGCCCGCGACATTGGTCAGGACCAGCACCGCGCCGCCCTTCGGCAACGCCGGGATGGCGCGCCAGTCCCTCTCCTGACCCTGCGCCAGCTGCGCAAAGGCCAGTGTCGTGCCGATCAGCCGCGCAACGAAGAATCCCGTCGCCGCCAACGCCAGACCGCCGCCCGAACCCGCCGGACTCACCCGCACCGACAACAGCGCCAGCATGAAGGCGGGGGCCAGCATCCGCATGTCGAGATAGGCACCGCCTTGAAAGATATAGGGCAGCACCAGGAAGATGACGAAGCCCAGCGCGGCGGGCACGCCCAGCACCGGCCGGATCGCCAGCCGCCGCGAGCGGATCGCAGCATAGCCGAACAGGATCAGGACGATCAGCGCGGCGACGTCCCAGGCGATCCACCGCTCCTGCAACAGGGTCAGTATCCAGCGTGTCTTGTACCACCAGATCCAGCGGCCGGTCTCGCCCGCCACCCGGTCGCCGCCGCCGCGCAGCATCCACAGCGCGGGCAGCGTCATCGGCAGGACCATCAGCCCCGCCTGCACGGCGGCCGTCCACCAGCGCCGCCCCAGTTCGACCAACCGCCCGGCCTCCATCGCAAAGACAAAAGCGAGCAGCATCGCCCAGCCAAGCGCATGGCACAGCCACACGACCGGTGCGATCACCGCGAAGATCGCCAGCCGCCAGACCGGCGGCCGGGTCCGCGCCAGTCGCAGCCAGAGCGCCAGGCTCAGCAGCACCAGCGCTTGGGCCAGACAGAAATTGACGAAGCCCATCTGGAACGCCTGGGCATAGGCCAGCGGAAAGGCGAGCATCGTGCCGGGCTGCACCTGCCCATGCGCCGTGCGGGCCAGTGCGATCATGCCCGTCACGGTCAAGGGCGGGATCAGCAGGACCGCGATCTTCGCGGCGGGTTCGATCCCGATGCCCAGCGCATGGAGCGCCAGGACCATCGCCTCGACCCCCAGATTGCCGACCGCCGCCCAGTGCACGTCGTAATAGCGCGCCAGCGGCCCCCGCCCGGCTTCGGCCAGAATGCGGTAGCTGCCGATATGATCGCCCATGTCGCTCAGCGGCGGGACGGCGGGCCAGAGCAGCGGCACCGCCGACAGGATCACGCACAGACACAAAAAGGGGCGGGACTGCCACCACAGCCCCGCCCCCTCGTGCGTCGTCCCGTCCTGTCGGCGATCCATGCGCATGGCTCCTGTCAGGACGGGCACGTCGGGTCAGATCTGGTCGCGACGCCCCAGTAGGCGCAGGCGCAGCGCGTTCAGCTTGATGAAGCCCGCCGCGTCGCGCTGGTCGTACGCGCCCTGATCGTCCTCGAACGTCACGACCTTTTCGCTGTAGAGCGAATTGGGCGAGCGGCGGCCGATGACATGGACGCCACCCTTGTACAGCTTCAGCCGCACTTCGCCCGACACCTTGTGCTGGCTGTGGTCGATCGCGGCCTGCAGCATCTCGCGTTCGGGGCTGAACCAGAAGCCGTTATAGACCAGCTCGGCATAGCGCGGGGCCAGTTCGTCCTTCAGATGCGCGGCACCGCGGTCCAGCGTGATCTGTTCGATCGCGCGATGCGCGGCGTGCAGGATCGTGCCGCCCGGCGTCTCGTACATGCCCCGCGACTTCATGCCGACGAAGCGGTTTTCCACCAGGTCGAGCCGGCCGATGCCGTGTGCGCGGCCCAGCTCGTTCAGCTTGGCGAGCAGCGTGGCCGGCGACATTCCTTCGCCATCGACCGCCACGGCATCGCCGCGTTCGAACGCGACGGTGACGATCTGCGGCGCGTCGGGCGCATCCTCCGGATTGACGGTCCGCGAGAACACGTAATCGGGCACTTCCTCCCACGGGTCCTCCAGCACCTTCCCCTCGGACGAGGTGTGCAGCAGGTTCGCGTCGGTCGAAAACGGCGATTCGCCGCGCTTGTCCTTGGGCACCGGGATCTGGTGCTGTTCGGCGAACGCGATCAGCGCGGTGCGGCTGGTCAGGTCCCATTCGCGCCACGGCGCGATGACCTTGATATCGGGCTGCAGCGCGTAATAGCCGAGTTCGAAGCGGACCTGGTCGTTGCCCTTGCCGGTCGCGCCGTGGCTGACCGCGTCGGCATTGACCTGACGCGCGATCTCGATCTGGCGCTTGGCGATCAGCGGCCGCGCGATCGATGTGCCGAGCAGGTACAGCCCCTCGTACAGCGCGTTCGAGCGCATCATCGGGAACACATAATCGCGCACGAATTCCTCGCGCAGGTCGTCGATGAAGATGTGTTCCGGCTTGACGCCCGCCATCTCCGCCTTGCGGCGCGCGGGTTCGAGCTCCTCGCCCTGCCCCAGATCCGCGGTGAAGGTGACGACCTCGCATTGGTAGGTCTGCTGGAGCCACTTCAGGATGACGCTGGTATCGAGGCCACCCG
>CAJYRW010000043.1:0-16413 GCA_913777475.1 uncultured Sphingomonas sp.
GGCGAACGCACCGTGTCGGGCTTGTGGTCCCTCATCGGCAGGCTCATCGACCTATTCCAACCACAGGAATGCGCCAACTACTTCAGCTCCTGCGGATATGATCCAGATTGATCAGAATCCGCTCTAACTCAACGGCCGTTCAGCCTGAGCGCAGTCGAAATCGACTCTCCGCCCAAAAGGGACTCAGCCTTCCAGTTCCTTCATCAGTACCCGGACCGCATTGTCGATATCGCGGTCGGTATCGCGCAGTTCCTCGATCTTGCGCACCGCATAGATGACGGTCGAGTGATCGCGCCCGCCGAACTTGCGGCCGATCTCGGGCAGCGACCGGGTGGTCAGGCGCTTGGCGAGGTACATGGCGATCTGGCGCGGACGGGCGATCGCGCGGGCCCGGCGGGCCGAGACCAGGTCGAGCGGCTTCAGCTCGAAATGGCGGCTGACCAGCTTCTGGATTTCATCGATGGTGATCCGCCGCTGTGCGCCGCGCAGCACCTCGCCCAGCGTGGCGACGGCGAATTCCATGTCGATCTTGTCGCCGGTCAGTTGCGCATAAGCGACGACGCGGTTCAGCGCGCCCTCCAACTCGCGGATATTGCCGCGAATGCGCGAGGCCAGCAGGTCGAGTACGTCGGTCGGCACATGGATCTCGGGAAGATCGGCGACCTTGCGATTCAGGATCGTCCGGCGCAGCGTCAGATCGGGCGCCTTGATATCGGCGACCAAGCCAGCACCCAGACGACCGATGATGCGCGGCTCCACGCCATCGAGCGACTGCGGCGAGCGGTCGGCCGAGATGACCAGCCGCTTGCCCGCACCGACCAGTTCGTTGACCGTGTGGAAGAATTCTTCCTGGGTCGAATCCTTGCCCGCGATGAACTGAAGATCGTCGATCAGCAGCAGATCGGCCGAGCGCAGTCGCGACTTGAAGCTGTGCGTATCGCGCGCGCGCATCGCGGCGACGAAATCGAACATGAACCGCTCGGCCGACATGCATAGCACAACCGCTTCGGGGTGCGATTCGAGAAAGGCATGGGCGATGGCATGCATCAGGTGGGTCTTGCCCTGCCCGGTGCCGCCATGGAGGAACAGCGGGCTGAAGCGCGGCGGGCCCGGCTCGGCCAGCGACAGCGCGGCGTTGAATGCAACGCGGTTCGACGAATCGACCACGAAGCGATCGAAGGTCAGGCGCGGATCGAGCGGCGGCCGGTCGCTGGCCACGCGCAGCGCGGGCGCGGCGACCGGAGCGGCCTTGGCCGCGGCACGGGGGGCCGGGTGGGCGGGCGCCGGCTTCGGCGCGGCAGCCGCGACCGCCGGTACGACGCGCAACGGCTTGGGCGAAGGATCGCCGAACAAGGAGGGCTGCTCCTCATCCTCGACCGGCTGCGACTCGACCGGGGCCGCAGCCTGCGCCGCGCGGGGAGCGGGTGCCGCCTCCGTCTCGACGCTGGTCAGGCGGGCGACCTTGCTGGGCGCGCGGGTCTCGATGACGACCGAGCGAATCTCGGGCAGCACGGCCTTGAATTCGAGGTGCAGGCGGTCCGCATAATGGCTGCGCACCCAATTGGTCGCAAAGGCCGAAGGGAGCGCCAGGCGGACCGTATCGGGCTCGTCACCCTCGATCAGTTCCATCGGCTTCAGCCACTGGTCAAACAGGCGAGCGCCAGCCGATTCGCGCAGGTTCGCGCGGACGCGCGCCCAGGCACGGGCCTGGTCGGTCGTCGGTCGCGTTGCCTGCCAATTCGTCACACACGCACTCCAGTTTCGCCGATCGCAGAAAACGCGATCGAACCCCCAATTCCACTCGGCGACACAATCCCCATGGGCGAATCAGATACGGATTCGGCCCGGTGATGCCACTTCGCTATGTCCATGACGCGGGCACGAAGCACCGCTGCTGGGATACCGATTATGAGCCATGGCGGGGTCCGATCAAGTCCGTCCGCGGCCATAAATCTGAAATAAACCGGATTGACAGGCCAAAGGCCGCAGAATCCCGTCCAATTATCTCACAAGTATCTGATATATAACGATATTAACCAAGTGCATGAGCTCCAGCTACAATCCCGAATCACTCGAATCGCGGGAAATGCTGGGCTTACGCGAAACGCGGATTTGTTCCTTCGGATCGAGTCCGAAATAGCGTTAACGCAAACCGCAGGCGCACGAAAAAACCCGCCGGGGGACCGCCCCCGGCGGGTTGCTTTCGTCGCGGAAACCGAGAGGCTTTTAGGCCAGCGCGGCGATGCGCTTGGTCAGGCGCGAGAACTTGCGCGCGACCGTGTTCTTGTGCAGCACGCCCTTGGCGACACCGCGTGCCATTTCCGGCTGCGCCGCGGCCAGAGCGACCGTCGCGGTTTCCTTGTCGCCCGCTGCCAGAGCGGCCTCGACCTTCTTCACGAAGGTACGGATGCGGCTGACGCGGTTGCCGTTGATGACGGCGCGACGCTCGTTGCGACGGATACGCTTTTTGGCCTGCGGCGTGTTCGCCATGAAAACCTCTAAATCTCGATCAAAAGGGATAGCGGCGCGACGCACCAGCTTTGAAGCCGCGCCCCTTACCGGTTGGTGCGCCCGCCGTCAACTGCGCTGGCAGTTCGCGCACCAGAAAGTCGACCGCCCGGAGTCGGTCCGACGCCGTACGATCGTGCCGCATTCGCACGGATCGCCCTCGCGACCATAGACCCGCCACTCCTTGGAAAAATAGCCCAGTTCGCCGTCCGGCCGCACATAATCGCGCAACGACGATCCCCCTGCCAGGATCGCGGCCTCCAGCACGGCGCGGATCGACTCGACCAGCCGAACGAGTCGCGCCTTCGATATCTGGCCGCCCGCGCGCCCCGGTGTGATCTTCGCCATGTGCAGCGCTTCGCAGACATAGATATTGCCCAGCCCAGCCACGATCCGCTGGTCGAGCAGCATCGCCTTGATCGGCGCCGCCCGCCCCTCCAGCGCGTTGGCCAGATACTCGGCGGTGAAATCCGGCCCCAGCGGCTCGGGCCCCATGGTCAGGAACGGCGGATAGCTGGCCAGATCGGCGGTCGGCCACAGATCGACGAAACCGAATCGTCGGGGATCGTTCAGCGCCAGCCGCCGCCCCGCGTCCGTCTCCAGCAGCAGGTGATCGTGCGTCTGCGGCTCGCCCGGATCGATCCGCCAGCGCCCTGACATGCCGAGATGGAAGACCATGGTATCGCCGCGATCGGTGTCGATCAGGCCATATTTGGCGCGGCGGCCGAGCGACGTCACCGTCGCCCCGGTCATCCGCTGGCGCAGGTCGGCCGGAAAGGGATGGCGCAGGTCGGGCCGGCGCGGCTCGACCAATGTCAGCCGCGCATCCGCCAGCACCGGGGTCAGGCCGCGGACCGTGGTTTCGACCTCGGGAAGTTCGGGCATTTTCTCTCTGAATGGCTTTCGTCGCCAAACAGCTAGGTAGCGTTTGCCCCGCCAGCAAGGCCGGGCTAGGGCATCTCCATGAGCGATACCGTCTCCTTCGGCTATGAAGATGTGCCCCGCGACGAAAAGGTCGCCCGTGTCGGCAGCGTGTTTACCAACGTCGCCGCCAAATATGACCTGATGAACGATGCCATGTCGGGTGGCATGCATCGCCTGTGGAAGGACCGCTTCGTGCGCCGGGTGAAGCCGCGCGCCAGCGACCAGATCCTCGACATGGCGGGCGGCACCGGCGACATCGCCTTCCGCCTGGCCGAGTCGGGCGCCAGCATCACGGTGGCGGACATCAATCCGGCGATGCTGGAGGTCGGCATGAAGCGCGCGGCAGAGCGCGGATTCGACGAACTGGTCTGGACCGAGGCCAATGCCGAGTCGCTGACCTTCCCCGACAAATTCTTCGACGCCTATACGATCGCGTTCGGCATTCGGAACGTCACCGACATTCCGGCGGCACTGCGTGAGGCGCATCGGGTCCTGCGGCGCGGCGGGCGGTTCTTCTGCCTGGAATTCTCGACCACCGTGTGGCCCGGCTTTTCGGACGTGTACGACGCCTATTCGCACAAGCTGGTGCCCAAGCTGGGCCAGATGCTGGCGGGCGATGCGGACAGCTATCGCTATCTGATCGAGTCGATCCGCCGCTTCCCCGACATGCCGACCTTTGAAGGCATGATCCGCGAAGCCGGTTTTATCGAGACCAAGGTCGAGCCGATCATGGGTGGACTGGTCGCGATCCATTCGGGCTGGAAGATTTGATGCGAGGACGCCTGGGCGGACTCGCCCTGTGACGCAGCCGGTGGTGCATCTCTGGCGTCTGCTCAAATGGGGGCGGACGCTGGCGCGGCATGGCGCGTTGCGCGGGATCGAGCGCGATCCCAATACGCCCGCGCCCGTGCGGCGGCTGGCGCGTGTCGCGCGGTTCGGCGCGCGTGTGCCCGCCAAGCCGGCCTATGCCGATGCGTTCCAGGCGATCGGTCCGGCGGCGATCAAACTGGGCCAGACGCTGGCCACCCGTCCCGACCTGGTCGGCGACGAGGCCGCACATGATCTGCTCCGCCTTCAGGACCAGCTGCCCCCCGTCCCCTTCGCGACGATCGCCGCCGCGATGGAGGCGAGCATGGGGCGCCCGCCCTCGCACTTCTTCGCCTCGATCGAGGAGGAGCCGGTCGGTGCCGCCTCGATCGCGCAGGTGCACCGCGCGGTGACGACCGATGGCCGCACGGTCGCGGTCAAGGTGCTGCGCCCCGGCGTCGAGGAAGACTTCGCCCGCGCCATCGACACCTATCAATGGGCCGCAGCCCAGGTCGAGGGGATGAGCGGCGAGGCTGCCCGCCTGCGCCCGCGCCTGACCGTCGAGAATTTCCGCCGTTGGACGCTGCGCGAACTGAACTTCC
Source organism: uncultured Sphingomonas sp. (assembly GCA_913777475.1). Classification (GTDB taxonomy): domain Bacteria; phylum Pseudomonadota; class Alphaproteobacteria; order Sphingomonadales; family Sphingomonadaceae; genus Sphingomonas. The sequence goes on from CAJYRW010000043.1 coordinate 4,842, forward strand.
GGCGCGAGGCGGCCTCGGCCTCCGAACTGGCCGAGGCGATGACCGCCGAGCCGGACTTCATGGTGCCGCAGATCGACTGGGCGCGATCGACGGCCAAGGTGCTGACCGTCGAGTGGATCGACGGCATCAAGCTGTCCAACCGGCAGGCGCTGGTCGAGGCGGGTTACGACCTGCCGCATCTGGCGCAGACCCTGGTGCGCGCCTTCCTGCGCCAGGCGATCGCGGAAGGTTTCTTCCACGCCGACATGCACCAGGGCAATCTGTTCGCCCTGCCCGGCAACAAGATCGCCGCGATCGACTTCGGCATCATGGGCCGGATCGACCGGCGCGCGCGGGTATGGCTGGCCGAGATCCTCTATGGCCTGATCACCGGCAATTATAAGCGCGTCGCCGAGATCCATTTCGAGGCGGGCTATGTCCCCGCGCACCACAATGTCGCCGAGTTCGCCACCGCGCTGCGGGCGGTGGGCGAGCCGATGCGGGGACTTCCGGTCAAGGACATGTCGATCGGCATGATGCTGGACGGCCTGTTCTCGATCACCCGCGATTTCGACATGGTCACGCAGCCGCATCTGCTGCTGCTGCAAAAGACCATGGTGATGGTCGAGGGCGTGGCGACCAGCCTCGATCCAGACATCAACCTGTGGGACTCGGCCGCGCCCTTCGTGCGCGAGTGGATTCGCACCGAATTGGGGCCGGAGGCGAAGATCGCCGACCGCCTGATCGAGGACGTGCAGACGCTCGCCCGCCTGCCCGAACTGGTCCGCCGGATCGAGGCGCGCTACCCCGCGCCGGGTGGCGAGCCGCCCGCGCCGCCGCTCAAGCAGATCGAGGTGGTCCGGATCGGCGGCGGCTGGCGCTATGCCGTGCTGTCGATGGCCTCGGCGGCGGCGGGTGTCGCCGCGACACTGGCCGTGCTTCGGTAGGGTGCCGGGGGTCGCCATGCCGGGCAGCACGCCCCCTGCCCCCCTCCGCCGCAGCCAGCGGCCGCTCTGGCTCGGCCAGCCGGGGCGGATGACGGGCCTGTCGCCGATGGTCGCGCGCGCGGTTCTGGCGCTGCTGATCCTGCTGATCGCCATCGGCTATGCGACGCAAGGGGCGTTCGAGTCGGTCGGCGAACGCCTGCCGCCGGTCACGACCACGATCCTCGACCATGTGCGGCACGGCCAGTCCTTCTATCCCACCGCACTCGATGCGCTGCGCGAGAATGACCGAGCGCTGAGGCCTGCGCTGTTCGCGGTGCCGCTGCCCGCGCTGTTCGTGACGCTGGCCGCGCTGCCGACCCTGGTCTGGCATGGCGGGTTGCTGCTGCTGGGCATGGCGATGATGGCGGGATGGCTGCGGCGCATGGTGCCGGTTCTGGAGACTCGGACCGCGATCGGACTGCTGGCGATCCTGCTGATCGCCGGTTTCTATCCGCTGCCCGATCGCCCGATGGTGACTGCGCCCGAAAGCTGGGCGGCGGTGCTGATCGCCCTGTCGCTGGTCCAGCGGCGCCCCGAAGCGGGGCTGAGCGCGGTGGCGCTGGGGCTGGTCGCGATGATCCTGACGCCGATGGCGCTGCCCTATGCGATCGTCATGCTCGTGCTCGCGGCGCAGGCAGGCGCGCGGCGGGAGGCGATCGGATGGATGACCGCGCTGGCGGTGGCGCTGCTGGTGCTGGCGGCGCATGCCCATGCGCTGAACACGCTGGTCAGTGCGGTCGACCCGGCGATGGGCAGCCCCGTCCATGTGATCGCGCCGGGCACGCTGATCGCCGCCGTGGCGGACGCACAGGCGATCGGCTTCCTGCCAATGAGCGTGGTGGTGCCGCTGGCCGTGCTGGCCGCGCTCGGCTGGGTGCATTGGCGCGCCCCCGCCGCGCGGCGGGCGGGCGTGACCATGGCGGTCTATGCGCTGCTGACGCTGGTGACGGGATCGCCGGTGCTGGTGCTGGGCCTGTCGCCGCTCTTCTTCCTTGGCGTCGTCTTCGCGCCCGATGCGGTGCGGGAGCTAATCCTGGCCGCGCGCGACCGGCGACGCATCACCGTGACGCGAGTCGTGCGATGAGCCATATCCTGTTGATCGTGGGGGGCGGGATCGCCGCCTACAAATCCTGCGAGCTGATCCGCCTGCTCCGCAGAAACGGCCATAGCGTCCGCTGCGTCCTGACCGAGGGGGGCAGCCATTTCGTCACGCCGATGACGCTGGCCGCACTGTCGGAGAACCAGGTCTTCACCACGCTCTGGGACCTGAAGGATGAGGCGGAGATGGGCCATATCCAGCTCAGCCGCGAGGCCGATCTGGTCGTCGTCGCGCCGGGTACCGCCGACCTGATGGCGCGAATGGCGAACGGCCATGCCGATGATCTGGCGACGACTTTGCTTCTCGCCACCGACACGCCGGTGCTGGTCGCACCCGCCATGAACGTGCGCATGTGGCTTCACTCCGCCACCCAGCGCAACGTGGCGCAGCTGCGTGCCGATGGGGTCGAGGTGATGGCCCCCGGCGAAGGCGCGATGGCGTGCGGCGAGTTCGGCCCCGGCCGCCTGCCCGAGCCGCCCGCGATCCTCGCGGCGATCGAGGCGAAGCTGACGCCCGCCCATCGCCCGCTGGCGGGGCGGCATATACTGGTGACGGCGGGTCCGACTCACGAGCCCATCGATCCGGTCCGCTACATCGCCAACCGCTCCTCCGGGCGACAGGGTTTTGCGGTCGCAGGTGCGCTGGCGGCGCTGGGCGCTCGGGTGACGCTGGTCGCCGGGCCGGTGACGCTGCCTACTCCGCCGGGCGTAGACCGGGTGGATGTCGAGACCGCACGCGACATGGCACGGGCGGTCGCCGCCGCACTCCCCGCCGAAGCCGCCGTCATGGTCGCCGCCGTCGCCGACTGGCGAGTCGAAGCCGCCGGACAGAAAGTGAAAAAGGACGGCGGCGCGGCCCCGGCACTGACCCTGGTCGAGAATCCCGACATCCTCGCCACCGTCGCCGCTTCACCCGATCGCCCCCGGCTGGTGGTCGGCTTCGCGGCCGAGACCGAGAACGTCATCGACCACGCCGTCGCCAAGCGCGCCCGCAAGCGGGCCGACTGGATCGTCGCCAATGACGTGTCGGGCGACGTGTTTGGCGGCGAGGCCAACCGTGTCCACCTGATCACCGCCGATGGAGTCGATAGCTGGGAGCGGATGGGCAAGGACGATGTTGCCAGGGGGCTCGCGCAACGTATCGCGGATGCGCTACAAGCGGCGTCATGACGCTTGCACCGATTTCCATTGCTCTCAAACGCTTGCCCCATTCCGAGGGGCTGGCTCTGCCCGCTTATGCGACCCCCGGCGCGGCGGGCATGGACGTGGTCGCGGCCGAGACGCTGACGCTGGAGCCCGGCAAACGCGCCGCCGTCGCGACCGGCTTCGCCATCGCTATCCCGCCGGGTTATGAGGTTCAGGTGCGTCCGCGCTCCGGCCTGGCGCTGAAGAACGGCATCACCTGCCTCAACACGCCCGGCACGATCGACGAGGATTATCGCGGCGAGGTGAAGGTGATTCTTGCCAATCTGGGCGACCAACCGTTCGAGGTCGTGCGCGGCGAGCGCATTGCCCAACTGGTCCCCGCCCCCGTCCAACGCGCGACCTTTACGTTGGTCGAGGAACTCGACGCGACGCAGCGGGGGGACGGCGGCTTCGGATCGACCGGGCGATGATCGCCCCGCTGCTGATCGCCGCCGCGCTCCAGGTCGCGCCCCCGCCGGTGAGGCCACCGGTAAGCCCGGACGAACCGCCACACGACTGGTCGACCCTGGCGTCGATCACCCTGCCGCCCGCCGGACCCGACATGGTGCGCTTCGTCCGCGACGAGGTGGCGGCGGGCCGCTGCACCCGCGCGCGCGCGACAGACGAACAAATGGTGCTGGTGGTGCCGATGGCAGTGCGGATCAGCGCCGACGCTGGGGCCGAAACCATCGTCCCACTCGCAATTGGCTGCCCCACGGTCGAACAATATAGCGCGGGCGTGGCGCAGCGGATGATCCGTCACTTGGCGCATCGCACCATGATGGAGGGCGATCGCTGGTATCGCACCGTCCTCACCTACACATGGCCGGGCACGGCGCCGGGATGATCCTGACCGACGACGAACTCGCCCGCTATGCCCGCCATATCGTACTCCGCGAATTCGGCGGTGGCGGCCAGATCCGGCTGAAACAGGCACGGGTCGCGGTGATCGGCGCAGGCGGCATCGGCTCGCCCGCGATCCAGTATCTCGCCGCCGCCGGGATCGGCGCGCTGATCCTGATCGACGACGATGTGGTCGAGCCGTCCAACCTGCAACGCCAGACCATATTCACCACCGAGGATCGCGGCATCCCGAAGGTCGAGGCCGCCGCCGCCCATGTCGCACGGCTCAACCCGCATGTCGCAGTGACCGTGCACCGGACGCGCGTGGACGCGGGCAATATCGCCGCACTGATCGAGGGCGCGGACGTGGTGCTCGATGGATGCGACAATTTCGCCACCCGGCTGGCGGTCGCCGACGCCGCACTCGGCTTGCGCATCCCGCTTGTCTCGGCGGCGGTGGGACAGTTCGAGGGGCAGCTGGCGGTCTATCGCGGATGGGAGGCGGACAAGCCCTGTTACCGCTGCTTCGTGGGCGATGCGGCGGACCAGGCCGGGCTGACCTGCGCCGATGATGGCGTGCTGGGGCCGGTGACCGGCGTGATGGGCAGTCTGGCCGCGCTGGAGACATTGCGCGCCGTGGCGCCGTTCGGGCGCGACAGTGCCGGCAGCATCCTGATCGCCGACATGCTGTCCATGCGGTTCCGTACGCTGGCGCTGCCCAAGGACCCCGGTTGCCGCTGTGCGACGGCGGTGGCGGCATGAGCACGCCCCCCGCGCCGCCGTCCGGCTGGTGGAACTGGACCGGCGACAAGAGCTGGATCGGCCAGGTCACCGGCCTGCCCGACAGCACGCTGCACGCCCATGCGGGCATGGCGATCCTGGTTCTCTCCGCGCTGGTGTTGCGGCGCAAGCCCTGGGACTGGCGCTGCTGGCTGACCGTGCTGGTCATCGAGACGATCAACGAGACCTATGACCTGCTCCAGCCCTTCTATCCCACCGATGAAGGCAATCTGCCCGCCAGTTGGTTCGATATGTGGAATACGATGCTGTGGCCGACGGTCATCCTGCTGACCTTCGCCTGGCTGGGGCGGCGGGGTGGGCGGCGCGAGCGTTGAGGCTCTTTCCTCCCCTTGCAGGGGAGGAATAGAAGAAGGGGCGGTAGCCTTTCGGCCCCGCCCCTTCTTCCATTCGGAAGAATCCAATCAGCCGAGCAGATTCTTCGCGAACGCGCGCACCGCCGGACCGATGTCCTCGCGCGCCAGACCCAGCGCCAGGTTCGCGGTCAGCCAGCCCGCCTTGTCGCCGCAATCGTAACGCTGGCCGTCGAAGGTGAAGCCGTGGAAGGGCTGGCGTCCGATCAGCTTGGCCATCGCATCGGTCAGCTGGATTTCGCCACCCGCACCCGGCTCCTGCGCGTCGAGGATCTGCATCACCTCGGGCTGCAGGATGTAGCGGCCGGGGATCATCAGGTTCGACGGCGCCCTGCCCTTGGGCTTCTCGACCAGGGCGGTGACCTCGGTCAGGCGGCCGTCCTGCTTGCCCGGCGAGATGATGCCGTATTTGTCGGTCTCGCTGTCGGGCACTTCCAGCGCGCCGATGACGTTGCCACCGACCTGGTCGTAGGCTTCGACCATCTGCTTCATGAAACCGCCGACCATCAGTTCGTCGGGGAGCAGCACCGCAAAGGGCTCGTCGCCGACAATCTCGCGGGCGCACCACACCGCATGGCCCAGGCCCAGCGGCTCCTGCTGGCGGACATAGACGGGGCTACCCGGCTTCTGACGAATGCCCTCGACCACCGCGAGGCTCTTGCCCCGCGCCTTCATCGTGGCCTCGAGCTCGTAGGAGATGTCGAAATGATCCTCCAGCGCGCCCTTGCCGCGGCCGGTCACGAAGATGATCTGCTCGATCCCCGCTTCCAGCGCCTCTTCGACGGCGTACTGAATCAGTGGCTTGTCGACGACGGTCAGCATTTCCTTCGGCATCGACTTGGTCGCCGGAAGAAAGCGCGTTCCCAGCCCCGCCACCGGGAAAACAGCCTTGCGAACCTTCTTGATCGTCATGAAACCTCCCTGGGATGAACCGGGCTTTAACCGCATCATGCACCGCAACATAGCGTTAGCCGACGAATATGCGATTAGGGTGTCCTTAAATGCGACAGGTTACGAATCGCCCGATGACGCACGCCCCGATCCTCATCGTCTTCGGCACCCGGCCCGAGGCGATTAAACTGTTCCCGGTCGTCAACGCCTTAACCCAGATTGGGGTAGCGCCGGTGCGGGTGTGCGTAACGGCGCAGCATCGCGGCATGCTCGACCAGGTGCTGGATATCGCGGGGCTGACGCCCGACCATGACCTCGACCTGATGGAGCCCGGCCAGTCGCTCGATCGGCTGACCGCCCGCCTACTGACCGGGCTGGGCGAGGTGATGGATGCCGAGGCCCCGTCGATGGTCGTCGTACAGGGCGACACCGCCACCGCGATGGCGGGCGCGCTGGCCGCCTATTACCGCAAGATTCCGGTCGCGCATGTCGAGGCGGGGCTACGCTCGGGCGATATCTACCAGCCCTGGCCCGAAGAGGTGAACCGGCGCATGATCGCGCCGATCGCCGCACTGCACTTCGCTCCCACGGAAACCGCCGCCGCCGCCCTGCGGGCCGAGGGGATCGACCCGGCGAAGGTGCATGTCACCGGCAACAGCGTGATCGATGCGCTGCACTGGACAAGGGCGCGGATCGCCGCCGAACCCGCGCTGGCCGGTGATCTCGATCCCATATTGGCGCGGATGGCGGGCAAGCGGATCGTGCTGGTGACCACGCATCGCCGCGAGAATTTCGGCGACGGCATGGCTGCGATCGCCCGCGCGCTGCGCCGAATCGCCAAGCGGCCGGATGTCGGCATCGTCTTCCCCGTCCACCCCAATCCCAATGTCGTGGTCGTCATGGACGAGGTGCTGGGCGACCATCCCGCCATCGCCCGCATCGCGCCGCTCGATTACCCCCATTTCGTGCGCGCGCTCGACGCCGCGCATATCGTCCTGACCGACTCTGGAGGCGTGCAGGAAGAAGCACCCGCGCTGGGCAAGCCGGTGCTGGTGATGCGAGAGACCACCGAACGGCCCGAAGGCGTCGCAGCGGGCACCGCGCGGCTGGTCGGCACCGATGAGGATCGCATCGTCGACGAGGTGCTGGCGCTGCTCGACGACCCCGCCCGCCATGCCGCCATGGCGCAAGCCCACAACCCCTACGGCCGTGGCGACACCGCTCGGCAGATCAGCAGGATCATGACCCATGCCCTTGGACTCTGAGCTTTCCGTCACGGTGATGGGGCTGGGCTATATCGGCCTGCCCACCGCCGCCGTGATTGCGCGGACTGGGGCGATGGTCACAGGCGTCGACGTCGCGCCTTCGGTCGTGGAGACGATCAACTCGGGCCGCGTCCATATCGAGGAGGTCGATCTCGACGGCCTGGTCTCGGGCGTGGTCGCGCGCGGCAGCCTGAAGGCCTCGCTGACCGTCGCTCCCGCCGAAATCTTCGTCATCGCGGTGCCCACCCCCTTCACCCAGGATCGCCAGCCCGACATCACCTATGTCCTCGACGCGGCGCGTAACATCGCGCCCGTGCTGAAGCCGGGCGATACGGTCATCCTCGAGTCCACCTCTCCGGTCGGGACAACCGAGCGGGTGCGCGATCTGATCGGGACCGAACGGTCCGATCTGAAGATGCCCGGCGCCACTCGGCAAGGTGAGCAAGCCGATATTGCCATCGCCTATTGCCCCGAACGCGTGTTGCCCGGCCGCATCCTGGTCGAGCTGATCGACAATGACCGGGTCATCGGCGGCATCACCCCGCGTTGCGCGCGCAAGGCGCTGGCCTTTTACCGACGCTTCGTGCGCGGAGCCTGCGTCACCACGACTGCGCGCGCGGCGGAGATGACGAAACTGACCGAAAACGCCTTTCGCGACGTCAACATCGCCTTTGCCAACGAACTCAGCTTGGTAGCCGACACGCTGGGCGTCGATGTGTGGGAGGTAATCCGATTGGCCAACCGCCATCCGCGCGTCAACATCCTGTCGCCGGGCCCGGGCGTCGGCGGCCATTGCATCGCCGTCGATCCCTGGTTCCTGGTCGCCGCCGATCCCACCAACACGCCGCTGATCCGCACCGCGCGCGAGGTGAATGACGGCAAGACCGATCACGTCATCGCCCGTGCCGCCGCCCTGATCGAGGCGCAGCCCGACGGCGCGCCTGTCGCCTGCCTCGGCCTCGCCTTCAAGGCCAATATCGACGATTTCCGGGAAAGCCCCGCGCTGAAGGTCGCCGCCGCGCTGGCCGCCCGCTTCGGCGAGCGAATCCATATCGTCGAGCCTTATGCGACGAGCCTGCCCCGCGCCTTCGACGGCACCGGCGCGCGGTTGATCGACATCGACACCGCGCTGGAAACTTGTGACGCGATGGTCGTTCTGGTCGATCACGATATCTTCCGATCCGTCCCCCTCGACGAACGGCGCGGCAAGGCGGTGCTCGACACGCGCGGGCTGTGGCCCGACCAAGGTTGAGCACGCCCTCTCATTGCGTGGGGGACCGGGGAGGACTAAGGACAACCGCCTGTACCGGAAGCCATACCCTTCATGCTCGCCAAGTTACTGAATTTACGAAAGCGCGTTCCCGAGTTCGTACCCGCCATGACACCCGGCCTGCGGGTCTACGCGGTTGGTGATATTCATGGTCGGCTGGACCTGCTCGACCGGATTCTGATGCAGATAGACGCCGATCACGCCGCCCGTCCGCCTGCGGAGCGCCATCTGGTATTCCTGGGCGATCTGGTCGATCGCGGCCCCGATTCGGCCGGTGTCGTAGAACGGATTCGCACGCTGGCCGAGAGCGATCCGCATGTTCACTGCCTGATGGGCAACCACGAGGAGATATTCCTCCGGTCCATCGAAGGCGATGACAAGGCACTGCGCCTCTTCTGTCGAATCGGCGGGCGCGAGACGCTGATCAGTTACGGCGTCACGCCTGAGGACTATGAGCGACTGGACTATGCCGAGGTCGTCGAGCAGTTGCTCGATCGGGTTCCGGCGGCCCATCGCGACTTCCTGACCAGCCTCCAGGAAATCCTGATCATGGGCGATTACGTCTTCGTCCATGCAGGTATTCGCCCGGGCATTCCGATCGCCGAGCAGAAGCTGGCCGAAACACGCTGGATTCGCGATCCCTTTCTCGACCACCGGGCGCCGCTCGAGAAGATGGTCGTCCATGGTCATACGGTCGCCGAAGAGGCAGAAATCCTGCCCCATCGCATCGGCATCGACACCGGCGCCTATCACAGCGACCGCCTGACTGCGCTGATGCTAGAGAACACCGACCGTCACGTTTTTTCCACCTGACGGGTCTTTACCAAGGCGAAACGTGTCGCGGGGCATTCTGTTTTGCGGCAAAGCTCAGTATAGCCGCAAAGCGGTAAAGTAATGTTGCATTGCCGCATCAGTGTGGGAGCATAACTGCCCCATGCTCGTTGGTGGGGTTGCCATGTCGCGGCTGACGTGCCATGGGCCCACTGACATTTTTAAGGGAGTTCGACATGCGTCTTGGGAAGTTTCTCGTCGCCGCTGCCGCCGTTTCGATGACCGTCGCTCCGGCGATGGCTGCGAATCCGGCTGCCAGCCTTTCGGTTTCGAAGTCGGTTCGCGCTTCGGCTCCGGCCGCCAAGAAGAACGGCCTGGCCGGCGGCGGCATCCTCGTTGCGGTTCTGGCGGCTGCTGCCGTCGTGGCCGGCATCGTGGTCGTTGCCGACTCGAACGATTCGCCCGACAGCAACTAAGTTGCTTCAGCCTCACGGCTGAAAGGAATAGCGGCCTTCGGGCCGCTATTTTTTTGCCTGGCGAAGATCAGCCAAGGCGGACCAGTAGCGGTTACCATGGGTCACGGTCCCACAACCGTAGCCCCAATGGCTGTGACAGTGCCTAGACAGACCGACTTTGCTTCTTTCCTACCCTGCTAAAGAGGTGGCAGGGGGCAAAGGGAGGCCAGAGGCGCTATCTTCTACCAAGCCGGACACACCTCCCCAGTAGGAAAGCAATAATCTTTGGCCGGATTGGCGGTCGGCGCCGTCATAGCGGCCGCCCTGCCACCTGTGCTTGATTAAAAGCTGGAACGCGAAAGCCCGTTCCAGAGGCCTACCCGCAACTTGACGCGCGACACCCTGCATCACCGATCTCATGATTGAGACGGCCGCAGCGACAAGCATTTCCGGGGATCGGACGATTTTGGAAGCCACGAAAAACACCATGCAGTGCAGCATGGGGCCCATAGCATCGCCCCGGACCACCATCTCACGAATGAGACAGCAGCGTCGGGCACGCCTCCTACCCAAGCCACACCCATAGCAAAATCGCCGGAACCCTGTGGGGCTCCGGCGATCCTGTTAGATCGAGAAGTCTTGGCGGCTGGCCGCGATCAGCGGGGCGACGGCGCGCCGGGTGCGCCGCCGGGAGCCCCACCGGGCATACCGCCCATCATCGACTGCTGCGCCTGCATCTGCCGCAGAACCGATTCTGGAATGAAGTCGAGCAACTCGACATCAAACACCAGCGTCGAATTGGCCGGAATCGGGCCGTTCGCACGATCGCCATAACCGATCTTGGCGGGCAGCCAGAAACGGTACTTCGCGCCCTTCGGCATCAGCTTCAGCGCTTCGGCAAAGCCGGGCAGCACGCTCGACAGCGGCATCGGGGCAGGCTGCTTGGAAGCGTCGAAGACGGTGCCGTCGATCAGGCGGCCGGTATAGTTGACCAGCGCCACGTCGGTCGCGGTCGGGTGCGGACCGCCCTGACCGGGCTCGATCACCTTGTACTGAAGACCCGATGCGGTCGTCACGATTCCGCTGCCGCGCGCTTCGCGCAACAGGGCGGGATCGCCCTGGCGTGCCAGAAGCGCCGCCAAAACGAGTGCGGCGGCCACCGCCACCCATATCCAGACCAGATAGGAACGCCGGACGGGACGAAGGGGAACAGCGGTTACGGACATGCCTGCTTCTCGCTCTGTGCGTGGGCGTTCGTCGGATTACCCCGAACGGCAATCCTGAAGGCGCAGGACCGATTCGCGACAATGCGGACCGGCCACCGATCTGATCGTGGCCCCGCCCCGGCCGATACGGCCGTCAGGCGGGAGGCCCCGATCGTTCGGCTTATTACCGGGCGCCGTCGCGCTCGGCGCGCTTGCGCTCCAGCTTGCGGGCGCGACGCACGGCTGCCGCACGCTCACGAGCGCGCTTTTCCGACGGCTTTTCGTAGTGGCGACGGAGCTTCATTTCGCGATACACGCCTTCCCGCTGCAGCTTCTTCTTGAGCGCGCGAAGGGCCTGATCCACATTGTTGTCGCGAACGATGATCTGCATAAAAACGAATTGCTCCGGCAAAACAGGATAAAGCGGCCGCAGAACAACTGTGGCCGCATCGTCGGGCGCTCCTAGCAGCGTG
>CAJYRW010000044.1:0-14419 GCA_913777475.1 uncultured Sphingomonas sp.
CCTTCGGCCGTCGTGTCGCGCAGTTCGTCGATCCGGCTCTGAAGCTCGGCGATCGGTTTCTCGAAATCGAGGAAGGTCGTTGACATGGGCCTAGCGCCTAAGGGCGCTTTGCCCGAAAATCAACGAGCGGGTGGCGGGTGTTGACCAGTTCGACCAGCTTCTGCGCCTCGACATGGGTATAGATTTCGGTCGTAGCGATATCGGCATGGCCCAGCATCGCCTGCACCGCGCGCAGATCGGCACCCCCGCCCAACAGATGCGTGGCAAAGGCATGGCGTAAGACATGCGGACTCACCCGGTCGGGCGGAATGCCCGCTTCCGCCGCCAGTGCCTTGATCAATTGATAGAGGCGGATGCGCGTCAGATGCTTCTTGCCGCCGGGAAACAGCCACGGCTTGTCGGCCGGGACATGGACCCGCCACGCCGCGACCGCCACTCGCGCCCGGTCGGAGATCGGCACCATCCGCTCCGTACCGCCCTTGCCCTTCAGGATCAGGAAGGGCCTGTCGGGATGCACCGCCCCTCGCGGCAAGGCGACCAATTCGCTGGCCCGCAGGCCCGAGCCATATAGCAACTCGACAAGGGCAGCCAAACGCAGGTCGTTGGCGCTCGGATGCGCGGCCCCGGTTCGCTCGCCGATCGCGGCGAACAGCCGGTCGATATCGGCATGGCTCAATATCTTGGGCAGTCGCCGCTTCGGACCGGGGCGGGGCAAGACCGACGACGGATCGTCGGCCCGCAACCCTTCTTCATGCAGAAAGGCATAAAAGCGCCGGAGCGCCGCCGCCTTGCGCGCAACGGTGGCGTTGGCCAGCTCCGCCCAGCCATCGGCCAGCCCGCGCAGCGCATTGGCATCGGCATCGGCCAGCCCGCCCATCGCGTCCCCCGCCAGCCGCAGGTCGGAGCGATAGGCGGCCAGCGTATTGCCCGCCGCGCCCGCCTCGGCCGCCATCATCTCCAGAAAGCGATCGAGCAGCGCGCCGTCGCGAACCGTCATGCGCGCGCGATGGCCTCCGCCGCGATCATCCGGGCCTCGGTATCCATGCCGACCGAGCGCAGCGCTTCCAGAATGCGATAGAGCCCCTGGGGCGGTACGCCACGCCAATCGCCGGTCTGCATCCCGATCGCACAGAGCAGCACGACCATGCCCGGCTGCTCGTCGGCCACCGCCTGGTCGAGGGCTTCGGTCCAGGCGTTGCTCTGCCCGACCCGTACGTCCAGCGCTTCCGCGCCCTTTTCGATATCGGACCGCGACAGCCGACCAAGCCCGGCGAGCCCGGCAAAGAACAGGCGCTGCTTGAACGCATCGCCGCCACCATAGCTGCTGACCTGATCGTAAGACACCTGTCCCTGCCGGTCGGGATCGCTGAGCATGATCATCGCCCAGCCGTCGCTTCCGGCCTTGACCGCATTGCGCCAACGCGCCGCGCTACGATCCAGACCGGCCGACAGCATCGAGGCGACCAGCCGGTCCGCTTCATTGCCATCCGCCACCACCGGCAGGCGCGCGACGGCGCGGGCGGTCAGGATCAGGCGGGCATAAGGCGTGCGCTCCGCCGATCCCCAGAGCGACCGGATCGCGGACAGCCGCTGTCCCTCATCGCTGGCGGCATAGGCATTGCGCAGGTCGTTGCCGATGGCGGCCTGATCGCGGCTCGCCTGGTCGTCATCGGCCAGGCCCGAGTAGAAATCGACCAGCGCGGCATTGGACAGCACGCCCATAGCCGCCGCCTGGTCGACCACGGCCGCCCGGTCCGTCGCGGCCACCGGCGCCGAGGTCGCCAGCCATCCACGCACCTGCGGTCCGACATAGGCCAGATAATCCGGCGGCACGGTCATTCCGGTGGCCGTCGCCAGACCATAGCGCCAGGTGGTCAGGCGATCGGCGTCGCCCCATTCGATCGTCACCGCGCGCCGCCCGGCACTGGCGCCCATCAGCTTGTCGGCGAGTTTCATGTCGAACTCGTCGGCGATGCCCTGGCGACGGACCTGCCGTACCAGCGCCGTGCCGCGCGCGCTATCTCCCGACAGCGCCGCACACCACCCCTGCGCCACGCGATAACCGCCCAGCCCGGTTACGGCCGCCCCGCCATCGGCAAGCGGGCAGAGCCCGGCCGGATCGCTGGACGCGAGCAGTGCGTTCATCGCGACCTGATAGAGCTTGGGCGTGTAGTTGCCCGGATCGACCGACTGGACGACCGCGCGGGCGACCTGCGCTTCGCCCATGCGCAGCAGCAACCACGCGCGTTCGGCAGCGAAGTCCGCGCCGTTCACCCCGCGCGGCGTCGTCATGCGGCTCGCCAGCGTCCGCCGCAGCAGGATCGAGGCCCAGCGCGACGGCAGCGGCGCGGACAGTCGCCGCATCAGCGTCTCGGCGACGCGGCCATCGGCACCCGCGAAGACATTCTGATCGAGCGCACCTTCGCCCGGCCCCGCCGGGCCGACCAGCGCCAGCGAACGCCGCGCCGAAGCGGGCAGCTCATATTCGGCCAGTTGCCGCGCGCTCATCGTCGGGGTCGGCGACGGCGTGGGGCTCGGCGTCGGGCTGGCCAGTGATTCGATCAGCGCGCCCACTGCATCGGCCGGCGTCGGCGTCGGCGCGGGAGCCACCACCGCGCCCGGGGTCGTCCGTGCTGGCGTCGACGTAGGGCGCGGCGTGGCCCGCCCGCTGGAGGGGGCGGAAGGCTGGCCGAAGCCGGGGGGAAGCAGCGATTCGGGCCGATCCTGTGCCGCGGCGATCGCGGCGGCCCCCACCATCAATAAGGCGACGGCCCGGGGAAGATGGCGAAAAGCCGCCGTCCGCTTATTGCAGGTTGCCAAGCGAAACCGCCTTTTCGACCTGGGTGGTCGGCCGTTCGGTCGCCCGGCCCGAGAGCAGGAAAAGGCCCCCGACGACGATGACGAGGAGGACGATGAGCGAAACGACCATACGGGACATGAAACGCAAAACCTTATAATGGACCCGTGAAAGCCCGGCCGGTGTTGCCGGGCGCGCGCCCGCTGTATAGCGCAGAGTGCAATGTTGCAAAGCCACAACCCTGTAGATGCAAGCTGGAACGGGTCGCCCATCGTGCTCGTCGGTCTGATGGGCGTGGGCAAGTCGACCGTGGGACGCCGCCTGGCGAATCGGTTGCGGGTGCCCTTCGTCGATGCCGACACCGCGATCGAGGAAGCCGCCGGCATGAGCGTGACCGAAATCTTCGCCCAGTTCGGCGAACCCTATTTCCGCGATGGAGAGCGCCGGGTGATCGCCCGGCTGGTCGATGGCCGTCCCAAGGTGATCGCGACCGGCGGCGGGGCGTTCATCAACGACGACACGCGTGCCCTGATCCTGGAACAGGCGACCGCCATCTGGCTTAATGCCAGTCCCGAGGTGCTGGCCGAGCGGGTGAAGCGCCGCGACACCCGGCCGCTGCTGCGCGGCAAGGACCCGTTGAAGGTGCTGCGCGAACTCTCCGAGAAGCGCAATCCGATCTACGCGCTCGCGCCCATTCACGTTTCCAGCAAGCGGGGTCCGCATGAGGCCACCGTCAACGCCATCCTGAAAGCCATCGGACGATGAAGACCGTCACCGTGTCGCTCGGCGACCGCAGCTACCCCATCCATATCGAGGGCGGCCTGCTGCCCCGCGCCGCCGAATATCTTGCGCCCCTGTCGCGCGGGCGGCGCATGGCGATCGTGACCGACGAGAATGTCCGGCCGCATCTGGAGGTGCTGCAGGAGAGCTTGCGCGCGGCGGGTGTCGAGAGCGAGGCGATCGTCCTGCCGCCCGGCGAGAAGACCAAAAGCTGGGAGATGCTGGAGCATGTCTGTGACCGGCTGCTCGAACTGGGCATCGAGCGCGCGGATCATGTCATTGCTCTCGGCGGCGGGGTGATCGGCGATCTGGTCGGTTTTGCCTGCTCAATCGTCAAGCGCGGCTGCCGCTTCGTCCAGATTCCAACGACCCTGTTGTCGCAGGTCGACTCGTCGGTCGGCGGAAAGACCGCGATCAACACGCGCGCGGGCAAGAACCTGATCGGCGCCTTCCACCAGCCTGCCATGGTGCTGATTGACCCGGATGTGCTCGATACGCTGCCCGCTCGGCAGGTTCGCGCGGGTTATGCCGAGGTGGTGAAGTACGGCCTGATCGATGACTTCGCCTTTTTCGAATGGTGCGAGAGCAACGCCGCCGCCCTGCTGGCTGGGGATGCGGAAGCGCGCGTCCATGCCATCGCCCATTCGGTCGCCGCCAAGGCGCGGATCGTGGCGGCGGACGAGCATGAGACCAACGGCATCCGCGCGCTCCTGAACCTGGGCCATACCTTCGGCCATGCGCTGGAGGCAGAGGCGGGCTTCTCCGACCGGCTGCTTCATGGCGAGGGCGTGGCGGCAGGCTGTGCGCTGGCGTTCCGCTATTCGGCAAGCCAGGGGATTTGCGAACGGCAGGATGCCGAGCGGGTCGCCGCGCATCTGCGCGCCGTCGGCCTGCCCGATGGTCTCGCTGCCGCCGGGATCAATGCGTCGACCGCGACGTTGGTCGAGCATATGAAGCACGACAAGAAGATGGCGGCGGGCACCCTGCCCTTCCTGCTGGCACGGGGGATCGGGCAGACCTATCTCGACAAGACGGTCGATTTGGCGGACGTCGCCGCGTTCCTGGACGCCGAGCCGCGC
Organism: uncultured Sphingomonas sp.; assembly: GCA_913777475.1. Classification (GTDB taxonomy): domain Bacteria; phylum Pseudomonadota; class Alphaproteobacteria; order Sphingomonadales; family Sphingomonadaceae; genus Sphingomonas. The sequence goes on from CAJYRW010000044.1 coordinate 4,657, forward strand.
TGATGCCCAACGGGGTCGCCAAGCAGAATTTGCCGAGCAAGATATGCCCGGCCTGTGGGCGACCCTTTACTTGGCGCAAGAAATGGGCGCGGGACTGGGATCAGGTGGTCTATTGTTCGGACGCCTGCCGAAAGAAGCGCTAATGGGCTATCCCCGCATGGCCTTCGCCGCCGCCAAAGCGCGTTCGCGCCCTTCGCGATGGCCGATGATCTTGGCCGGATACGCCTTCGGACGACAGCCCGCCTCGTCGGGGTCATGGATCGCCGCGTCCGACACGTTCTTCAGCTCCGGCACCCATTGCCGGATATAGTCGCCCGCATCGAACTTCTCCGACTGGCTGAGCGGCGCCATGATTCGGCCGAACATGTTGGAGTCGATACCAGTGCCCGCGACCCATTGCCAATTGACCGCGTTGTTCCCGTAATCGGCGTCGATCAGGCAATCCCAGAACCAGCGCTCGCCCTCCCGCCAGTCGATCAGCAGATGCTTGATCAGGAACGAGGCGGTGATCATCCGCACCCGGTTGTGCATCCAGCCGGTCGCCCAGAGCTGTCGCATCCCCGCATCGACGATGGGATAGCCGGTGCGCCCGGTCTGCCAGGCTTTCAGATCGGTCTTGGCCTCCTTGCCGCTGCGCCACGGCATCGCGTCGAACGCTTCGCGGCCATTGCGGTCGGCATAGTCCGGCAACGCCATCACCACGCCGTCGGTAAAGTCACGCCACGCCAGTTCCTTGCGAAACGTCTCGGTATCACCGCGCCGGTCCAGCGAGTGCCAGACGGCGCGCACCGACACCTCACCGAAATGGAGATGCGGCGACAGGCGGGAGCTTCCCTCCTCCGACGGCAGGTTGCGCGCGGTGTCATAGGCGACCGCCTTATCGCCGAAATCCGCCATGCGTTCACGCGCCGCCGCTTCGCCCGGTGTCCAGTCTTTGGCGAAACCGGTCGACCAGTCGGGCTTGGTGGGCAGCAGCGCCCAGTCGGCGAGTTTCTCGCTTTTCGGCCAGTGGCCGGGCGCATCCAGCGAGGAAGGCGGATCGAGCGGATGGGCAGGCGGCATATGCTCCTGCAAGCCCTTCCAGAACGCCGAGTAGATGCGGAACGGCTTGCCGCTGCCGGTGGTGACCAGTTCGGGCCGCGCGAGGTGATTGCCGTCGTGCAGGCACAGGCGATCGCCCAGTTCCTCCTCGGCGGCGCGCCACCAGGGTTCATAATGGCGGATGGCGTGGACCGTCGTCGCGCCCGTATCCTCCATGAGCGCACGCAACGTCTCGACGGCCTTGCCGCGTCGCAGGATCAGGCGGCTGCCCAGCGCCTTCAGGTCCTTTGCCAGTGACGTCAGGCTGTGATGCAGCCACCAGCGCTGCGCCGCTCCCATCCGCCAGTCGCCGGGTGTGTCGTCGTCCAGGATATAGACCGGAATGACCGGTCCTTGTTCTGCGGCGGCAAGAAGCGCGGGTTGGTCGTGAAGGCGAAGATCCTGGCGAAACCACAGGATCGTGGGGGATGCGGTCATCCAGCCGCTACGCTTCGATGCGCGCCGGGTTCCGATGGGACAGTCTTTCACCCAGAGTTATGATGGCGTCAACATGCCGCTGCGCGATCGCCATCACGTCGTCGCCATAGCCACCGCCCACCGTGCTCGCCAGCGGCAGCCCCCGCGCCAGGGCGACGTCAGCGATCAGCTTTTCGCGCGCGATCAGCCCTTCGTGCGTCAGGGCCAGTCGCCCCAGCCGATCCTCGACAAAGGGATCGACGCCCGCCTGATAGAGGACGATATCGGGCCGATGTTCGTCGAGGAACGGTACCAGCGTCGCCTCCAGCTCCGCGAGATAGCCATCGTCGTCGACACCGTCCGCCAGCCCGACGTCCAAGGTCGACCGGGCCTTGCGCGCCGGGAAGTTCTTCTCGGCATGGATCGAATAGGTCACGATGTCATGCCGCCCCGCCGTCAGCGCGGCGGTTCCATCGCCCTGGTGGACATCGCAATCGACGATCGCGACCCGCGCCACCACATTCTCTTCGACCAGCCGCACCGCCGCGACCGCCAGATCGTTGAACACGCAATAGCCCGCGCCGGTATTGGCGAGCGCATGGTGGCTGCCCCCCGCCGTGTTGGCGGCAAAACCGTATTCGAGTGCCAGCATCGCCGCCGTCCATGTCCCGCCCGGCACAGCCTGGGCCCGATAGGCGACCTGTTCGGTGATCGGAAAGCCCGTCCGCCGAGTCTTTTCGGGCGGCACCCGCGCCTCCAGCACTTCCGCGACATAGTCCGGGTCGTGCACAGCCTCCAGCCACGCACGCGGGATCAGCGCCGGTTCGGTCCACGCCACCGCTTCGCCCTGCGCGCGCAGCAGATCGCGGATCGCGCCATTCTTGCCCCAGCGATAGGTGGAGCGTGCCGGAGCCTCGGTCACATAGGCGGGGTGATGGACGACATGGATCATCGCCCCTAGGTAGGAAGCCATGACCCGCGATAGGAGGGCTCCCGCCCCGCTGCCCGAGCTGCGCGCCGATGTTGCCCGCTTCCTCGGCTATTATAACCGCCTGCCCGGCCCGCCCCAGGAGCAGCGTGGCCCAGAGGCCGCCCGTGAGATGATGCGCGCCGCGCGCGACCTGACCGACCCGCCGATCGGGCTACTGGGCACCGACCACCGCTTCACGATCGACGGACCGGAGGGTCCGATCCCGGCGCGGCGGTTCGATCCCCGCGAGGATCGCGGCGCAGGGCCGGTGGTGCTCTTCTTTCATGGCGGCGGCTTCGTGATCGGCGATATCGACACCCACGCCCCGCTCGCCGCCGAGATCGCGCGGACGCTCGATATGCCCGTCGTCTCCGTCGACTATCGGCTGGCCCCCGAGCATCCCTGGCCCGCTGCCCCGGACGATTGCGAGGCGGTGGCGCGCTGGTTGGCAGACCAGCCGGACACCACCGGCCTGATCGTCGCGGGCGACAGCGCGGGCGGGACGCTGGCCATCGTCACCGCCTTAGCCTTGCGCGACCGGCCCGCCGCCGTGCCGGTAATCGCGCAAGCCCTGCTCTACCCCGCCGCCGACATGGCGCGGGCGCATCCGTCGTTGCGCGATTTCGCCGAGGGGTATTTCCTGACCCGCGCAATGCTCGACTGGTTCGTCGCCTGCTATGCCGCAGACCTGAGCAACGTCCGCGCCGCGCCGATGCGGGCCGACCTTGGCGGGATGCCGCCCGCCATCGTCATGACCGCCGAGTGCGACCCGATCCGCGACCAGGGCCGCGCCTATGCCGCCGCGCTCGCCCGTACGGGCGTGTCCGTGACCTTCCGCGAGGCCAAGGGCACGATCCATGGCTTCGCGACGCTGCGCAAGGCGATCCCGTCGGGCGTGGCCGATCTGACCGCATTCCTGCTTGCGTTGAAGGCCATGATCGTCGAGGCGGAGGATATCCGCCCGATGGGACAATGATCATGACTGACCTTCCCTATCGCCCCTGCGCGGGCGTCATCCTGATGAACCGCGACGGCCGCGTCTTTGTCGGCCAGCGGATCGATTCGACGCTGGAAGCGTGGCAGCTGCCGCAGGGCGGGATCGATCCGGGCGAAGACGCCGACACGGCCGCCTTGCGCGAGCTGTTCGAGGAAACCGGCGTCACCGCCGACAAGGTCGAGCTTGTCGCCCGTGCCCCGCGCGAGCTGACCTACGACCTGCCCGAAGACCTGATCGGCAAGGTGTGGAAGGGCAAGTGGCGCGGCCAGCGGCAGAGCTGGTTCCTCTATCGCTTCCTGGGCGAGGACGGCGACATCCGCATCGAGACCGAGCATCCCGAATTCCGCGCCTGGCGCTGGGCCCAACCGGAAACGCTGCCCGCGATGATCGTGCCCTTCAAGAAGGCGCTGTACGAGGAACTGCTGGTCGTCTTCGCGGAGCATTTCGCCGCACATCATGGCGACCGTGCGGTTTCCTCGGGCGCGGACGAGGCATAAGGCTGATCCTCATGAAGACGCGGCTGTTGCTGATCCCGATGGCGCTAGGCCTGCTTGCCAATGCCGAGCCCAACGATCCCGATCCCGCGCTGATCCCGCCGCAGATCCGCGCGATGCTGGAGGCTGCGATCGCCAGCGGGAACGAGAACGACATCACCACCGTCGTCCGCTACGCCCGCAACGCCGTGCCCGAAGCGGCAGACGCGATCGACGCGATGGCCGATGTCTGGCGCGACGAGAAGACCGCCAGCCGCAGCCGGACGATCCGCGAGGCGACGTTCTTCGACCTGTGGCATGGCCGCGTCGAGCTGGGCGGCTTCGCGACGACGGGCAACAGCCAGAATATCGGCCTGACCGGCATCGTCGACCTGAACCGCGAGGGGCTGCGCTGGCGGCACAAGCTGCGCTTCCAGGGCGATTACCAGGAAAGCTTCAACGTCGTCAGCCGCGAACATTATGTCGCGTCCTACGAACCCAATTTTAAACTCAGCGCCAACAATTACGTCTACGGCGCGGCGCAGTATGAAAGCGACAAGTTCCTCGGCTATTTCAACCGCTTCTCCGCATCGAGCGGTGCCGGTTACAGCGCCATTCGCAAACCCCGCATGACGCTCGACATCGAACTCGGCCCTGCCTTCCGGCACACCGAATTCACCGATGGCCGGATCGAAAGCGCCCTGGCGGCCCGCGGGAACCTGAACTTCGTGTGGAAGCTGACGCCAGCCATGTCGTTCAACCAGAACGCCTCGGCCTATGTCCAGAAGTTCAACAGCACCGTCAGCACCAATTCGGCGTTGAATGCCAAGCTCTTTGGTCCGCTGTCCGCCTCGCTGTCATACAATGTCCAATATGAAAGCGAGCCGCCGGTCGGCCGCCAGACGACCGACACGATCACCCGCGCCTCGGTGGTCTACAGCTTCTAATTTCCGAAGCGGGGTTCACCTTGGCGGCCTGCTTGGCCTAGGTAAGGCCGATGGAGAGACTGAACCCGATCGAGCGTGACGCCGTGGCGTCCGCCGCCGCCTATCCCATGCTGCCCCTCGTGGAGGAGTGGAGCGCGATCAACAGCGGCACCCGCAACATGGCCGGACTGGCGATCATGGCCGACCGACTGGCGGCGGCGTTCGGCGCGCTGCCTGGTACGCTCAGCCTGATCGACCCCGAACCGGTCGAGCGCGTCGGCGCCGATGGCACGCCCTCCCCCTTGGAGCATGGCCGCCACCTGCGCCTGTCGGTCCGCCCCCAGGCGCCGGTGCAGATGCTGTTCACCGGCCATATGGACACGGTCTATCCGATCGATCATCCCTTTCAGGCGGTGACGCGGATCGACGACAACCGGCTGGGCGGGCCCGGCGTCGCGGACATGAAGGGCGGGCTGGCGGTACTGCTCGCCGCCCTGTCCGCCGTCGAGGCGAGCCCGCTGGCCGAGCGCTTCGGGTATGACGTGCTGATCAACTCGGACGAGGAAACCGGCTCCGCTTCCTCCGCCGCGCTGATCGCGCGGTGCGCGAGCGGCAAGGTCGCCGCGCTGACCTATGAGCCCGCGCTTCCCGATGGCACGCTGGCCGGCGCGCGGGGCGGCACCGGCAATTTTACCATCGTGGTGCGGGGCCGAAGCGCCCATGCGGGCCGCAATCCCGAGGAGGGACGCAACGCCATCGTCGCGGCGGCGCGGATCACGGTGGAACTGTCGCAACTCGCCGCCGACGACATCACCGTCAACCCGGCGCGGATCGACGGTGGCGGGCCGAACAATGTCGTGCCCGACCTGGCCATGCTGCATGTCAATTTCCGACCCCGCGCGCTGGCCGCGATCGAGCGGACCGGTCCTGCCATGCGGGCCATCGCCGAACGGATCGCCGCCGAGCATGATGTGAGCGTCACGGTGCATGGCAGCTTCAATCGCCCGCCCAAGCCCATCGACGACGGCGCGGCGCGGTTGTTCGAGACGGTCCGCGCGGCGGGCGGCGACCTGGGCCTCGCCATCGGCTGGCGCGACACGGGCGGGGTGTGCGACGGCAACAATATCGCGGCGGCAGGTGTACCGGTGGTCGACACCATGGGGGTACGCGGCGGCGCGATCCATTCGCCCAACGAGTATATGCTGATCGACAGCCTGGCCGAACGCGCGGGCTTGTCGGCGCTGACCATCCTGCGCATCAGCGGTGCCGCATGAGCCGCTTTTGCATCCGCCCCGCCGTCGATAGCGACGTCCGTCACCTGTATGAAATGGCCAAGCTGACCGGTGGCGGCTTCACCAACCTGCCCCCCGACCGCCGTGCCCTGACCGCCAAGCTCGCCCGCAGCCATGAGGCCTTTGCCCGGGAGGCGGACGGCAGCATCCGCGACGAGCTATTCGTCCTGATGCTGGAGGACCAGGCGACCGGCGACGTGCGCGGCACGTGCCAGATCTTCACCCATGTCGGGCAGAAGCATCCCTTTTACAGCTATCGCATCGGCACGCTGACCCAGCATAGCCGAGAGCTGGACCGAACGTTCCGCGCCGAGATGCTGTCGCTGGCGACCGATCTGGAAGGCGCGAGCGAGGTCGGTGGCCTGTTCCTCCACCCCGGCGAGCGTGCCGGGGGGCTGGGCCTGCTGCTGGCGCGGAGCCGCTATCTGTTCATGCGGGCCAACCGCCCACGCTTCGCCGACCGTGTGCTGGCCGAATTGCGCGGGGTGATCGACGAAGCCGGAGGATCACCCTTCTGGGACGGTTTGGCAGGGCGTTTCTTCGGCATGAATTTCCAGCAGGCCGACGAGTTCAATGCGATCCACGGTCATCAATTCATCGCCGATCTGATGCCCAAGCATCCCATCTACACCGCGATGCTGACCGAGTCGGCGCGCGCCGCCATCGGCCTGCCGCACCCCTCGGGGCGCGCGGCGATGCGAATGCTGGAGAATGAGGGCTTCGCCTTCGAGCATTATATCGACATCTTCGACGGCGGTCCGACCATGACTGCGCGCACCGACCAGGTACGCACCATCCGCGACTCGCGCGAAAGCACGGTCGTCGCGATCGATGCACAGCCTGGGCGTGAGGCGTTGGTCGCGGCAGGGCGGCTGGCCGATTTCCGCTGCGCCCTTGCCGACATTCGCGATGGCGATGGCGGGGTCATCCTGTCCGAGGACACCGCCCGCACGCTCGACCTGACGGTCGGCGATACCGTCCTCCATATCGATCGGTGAGCGCCATGCTGAGAGAGATCAACTTCGACGGCATCATCGGGCCGAGCCACAATTATGCCGGGCTCAGCCATGGCAACCTTGCCGCTACCCGTAACGCGGGCAAGACCTCGCATCCCAAGGCCGCCGCGCTTCAGGGGATCGCCAAGATGCGCGCGAACCTCGACCTGGGGCTGGTGCAGGGCATCCTGTTGCCGCACCCCCGGCCCGACCATGGCTGGTTGACGCGGCTGGCGACCGATTATGACAGCGCCTCACCGGTGCTGATGGCGCAGGCCCTGTCCGCCTCGGCCATGTGGGCCGCCAATGCCGCGACCGTCTCGCCCTCGCCCGATGCGCGCGATGGGCGCTGTCACCTGACGGTGGCCAACCTGCTGACCATGCCGCATCGCAGCCATGAATGGCCCGCCACGCTGGCCCAGCTGCGGCTGATCTTCGCCGACCCGGCCTTTATCGTCCATTCGCCCGTGCCCGCGCCCTTCGGCGACGAGGGTGCGGCCAATCATATGCGGCTGTGCAGCGGGCACGACCATCCCGGCGTCGAAGTCTTCGTTTATGGCGAAAGCGGCGGCCCCTTCCCCGCGCGCCAGCATCGCGACGCGTGCGAGGCCGTCGCCCGCGCGCATCGCCTCTCCCCCGACCGGGTGCTCTTCGTCCGCCAGTCGGACGCCGCCATCGCGGCGGGAGCCTTCCACAACGACGTGGTTGCGGTCGCGAACGAACGCGTGCTGTTTGCGCACGAACAGGCCTTTGCCGATCGCGAGACCTTCTACGCCGACCTGCGCACCCTGATGCCCGATGTCGAGATCGTCGAGGTTCCCGCCGACCGGGTAAGCCTGGCGGATGCCATCGCTTCCTACCTGTTCAACGCGCAACTGGTGACCCCACCGGGCGGCGAGCCGACGCTGATCCTGCCGCAGGAGGCGCGCGACAATGCAGCCGTATGGTCCTGGCTTCAGGGGCATGTCGCGGGCAATGGCCCGATCCGGCGTCTGGAGGTCGTGAACGTCCGCGAATCGATGGCGAATGGCGGCGGACCTGCCTGCCTCCGGTTGCGCGTCGTCGCCGATCCCGCGACCATCGACCCGCGCTTCCTGGTCGATCATGCCGCGCTGGACCGCATCGCCGCTGTGATCGAGGCGCATTGGCCCGAGGCGATAGACCCGACCGAGATTGGCGACCCTGCGCTCATCGCCAAAATCGAGGCGGCGCGAACCGCCCTGCTGACCGAGCTGGACTGTCTCATATTGGCAACCGGTTGAGGCTTGGCGGCGGGGCAATCCGGTGGTGTAACGCAGGGCATGTGGTCCCGCCTGGTCGCCCTGTTCACCATCAAGACGAAGTTCGAGGCGTTTCTCGTGATCTACGGGCTCGGCCTGGGCGCGGTCGAGCGGGGCATGCACTATCTGGCCCTGTATCCCGGCTGGCAGGGCAAGCTGCTCTTCGCCGCCTGCCCCATCGCGGTGTTCATGGCGGGCGCGCGAATTTTGGACTCGCTGGAGCGGGACTATCGCGATTGACAGGATAAGTTGGTCGCGCGGTTCGCTGGCGACATTATCTGACAATCCGATGACTGGACTAACGCACCTTCAACGGCTCGAAGCCGAAAGCATCCATATCCTGCGCGAAGTGGTCGCCGAGACCGAGCGACCGGTGATGCTATACTCGGTCGGCAAGGATTCGGCCGTGATGCTGCATCTGGCCAAGAAGGCGTTCTTCCCGGCACGTCCGCCCTTCCCGCTGCTCCATGTCGACACGACCTGGAAGTTCCGCGCGATGTACGAGTTGCGCAATCGCGCGGCCGAGGAAGCGGGCATGGAGCTGATCGTCCACCGCAACCCGGAGGCCGAGGCGCTGGGGATCAACCCCTTCGACCATGGCAGCCGCCACACCGATATGTGGAAGACCGAGGGGCTGAAGCAGGCGCTGACCGCTGGCGGCTATGACGCAGCGTTCGGCGGTGCGCGGCGTGACGAGGAGAAGAGCCGCGCGAAGGAGCGCGTCTTCTCCTTCCGCTCGGCCGCGCATGGCTGGGACCCCAAGGCGCAGCGGCCCGAGCTGTGGAACCTCTACAATAGCCGCATCCACAAGGGGGAGAGCATCCGCGTCTTCCCGCTGTCCAACTGGACCGAACTCGATATCTGGCAATATATCCTGCAAGAAGGCATCGAGATCGTGCCGCTCTATTTTGCTGCCCCCCGGCCGACGGTGGAGCGCGACGGAATGCTGCTGATGGTCGATGACGATCGTTTCCGCCTCAAGCCCGGCGAGGTGCCGGTCGAACGCTCGATCCGCTTCCGCACGCTTGGCTGCTATCCGCTGACCGGCGCGGTCGAGAGCGAGGCGGCTACCCTGTCCGAAGTTATCCAGGAAATGCTGCTGACCACCACGTCCGAGCGGCAGGGGCGCGCGATCGATCACGATCAGGCGGCCAGCATGGAGAAGAAGAAGCGCGAGGGGTATTTCTGAGATGACCGCCTATCAACCCGATGCGCTGATCGCCGCCGATATCGACGCCTATCTCGCCACCCATGCCGCCAAGTCGATGCTGCGCTTCATCACCTGCGGCTCGGTCGATGACGGCAAGTCGACGCTGATCGGGCGGCTGCTCTA
>CAJYRW010000045.1:0-16452 GCA_913777475.1 uncultured Sphingomonas sp.
CACCCCCTTCAAGCAGACCCCGCATGCCGAGCAGGTCATCGAATCGATGCTCTATTCGATCTGGGACCTGGGGCTGAAGGTCGGTCATTCCAGCCGCTCGATCGACGAGATGATCCGGCAGGCCAAGGGGGATGTGACGGTTCGCACCGCCCTGCTGGAGGGGCGCTTCCTGTGCGGCGATCAGGCGCTGTATGACGAGGCGTCGCGCCGCTTCAAGGCGGAGATCCAGACCGATTCGCACCGACAGTTCATCGCCGACAAGCTGGCCGAGCGGGACCTGCGCCACCGCAAGATGGGCGACACCCGCTATGTCGTCGAACCGAACGTCAAGGAGGGCAAGGGCGGCCTGCGCGACCTGCACGCGCTCTTCTGGATCGGCAAGTACGTCTATGACGTCGACCGTGCCGCCGACCTGATCGACCGGGGCCTATTCACCCGCGAGGAATATCGGCAATTTCACCGCGCCGACAATTTCCTGTGGGCGGTGCGCTGTCACCTCCACATCATCACCGGCCGCGCCGAGGACCGGCTGACCTTCGACGTGCAACGCCAGATCGCCGAGCGGATGCGCTTCTCCGACCGGCCGGGCAAGGCCAAGGTCGAGCGGTTCATGCAGCTCTATTTCCTGCAGGTGAAGACGGTCGGCGCATTGACCGGTGCGTTCCTGGCGCATCTGGACGAGCGGTTCGCGGCGCGCGGGCATCGCTTCGGCCTGCCCACCATCCGCCGCCGTCCGCGCCGGTTGAACGGCTTCGTGCTCGATCGCGGGCGGCTCGCTTTGCCGCGCGACGACTTCTTTCAGGAAGACCCGGTCCGGCTGATCGAGATCTTCCAGCTCGCCGACCGGTACGAGCTGGAGGTCCATCCGCTGGCGGTGCGTGCGGCGTCGCGCGATGCCAAGCTGGCCGACGACATCCGTAACGATCCGCGCGCCAACGCGCTGTTCCTCGACGTGCTGACCAGCCGCCATGACCCCGAACTGGTGCTGCGCTGGATGAACGAGGCGGGCGTCTTCGGCCGCTTCATGCCTGACTTCGGCCGTGTCGTGGCACAGATGCAGTTCGACATGTACCACCACTATACCGTCGACGAGCATACCATCCGCGCGCTCGGCCTGCTCGCCCGGATCGAGCGGCAGGAACTGGTCGAGGAGCACCCCGTCGCCTCCGCGATCATCGACCAGATCGTGTCGCGCCGCGTCCTCTATGTCGCGGTCCTGCTCCACGACATCGCCAAGGGACGCGGCGGCGACCATTCGATCCTGGGTGCGGAGGTGGCCGAGCGGCTTTGCCCGCGCTTAGGGCTCAGCGAGGCCGAGACCGAGACGGTGGCGTGGCTGGTCCGCTGGCATCTCCTGATGTCCGCCACCGCGTTCAAGCGCGACCTGTCGGACTTCAAGACGATCCTCGACTTTTGCGAGACGGTCCAGAGCCCCGAGCGGCTTCGCCTGCTCCTCCTGCTGACCATCGTCGACATTCGCGCGGTCGGGCCGGGGACATGGAACGGCTGGAAGCGCCAGCTGCTCGCCGACCTGTACGACGCCGCCGAGGAGGTGCTGCGCCTGGGCCACAAGCAGCGTGGCCGGACCGAGCGTATCGCCGCGAAGCAGGCGCGGCTGGCGGAGATACTGGGCTGGCCAGAGGCGCAGTTCGCCGCGCTGGTCCGTCGCTTGCCCGAGGCCTATTGGATCGCCGAGCCCGAGGATGTGCTGGCCCATAACGCGCGCCAGATGGCGGCGGCGGGCGATGCGCAGCTGTCGATCGACGCGCAGGTCTATGGCGAGCGCGGCGCGACCCTGGTGTCCATCTATGCCGCCGACCATCCGGGCCTGTTCTACCGCATCGCGGGCGCGATCCATGTCGCGGGCGGCAACATCATCGATGCGCGCATCCACACCACGCGCGACGGCATGGCGATCGACAATTTCCTGGTACAGGATCCGCTGGGGCGGCCCTTCGACGATCCCGGCCAGTTGTCCCGCCTGCGTCGCGCGATCGAGGATGCACTGGCCAATCGCAGCAAGCTGGCCGACCGGCTGGTCGCCAAGCCCAATGCGCGTCCGCGCGCCGATGCCTTCCACATCGCGCCCAACGTCCTGATCGACAACCGTGCGTCCAACCGCTTCACGGTGGTCGAGGTCCATGCCCGAGACCGCCCCGCACTGCTCAATCAGCTGGCCCATGCGCTGTTCCAGTCGAAGGTGACGATCCACTCCGCCCATGTCGCGACCTATGGCGAGCGTGCGGTCGACGTGTTCTATCTGACCGACCTGACCGGGGACCAGATCACCAATAGTGGGCGATTGAAGACGCTGGAAAAGCGCCTGCTGGGCGCTGCGGCAGGGGAAGCGATGGAGATTGCGGCGTAATTTCCATATTCCGTTCAGCCTGAGCGAAGTCGAAGGCCACGCCCCGAAAGAGTACCAGCCGAATTGCCTTGGCCTTCGACTTCGCTCGGGCGGAACGGGCGTGGGGATCAAGCGCGTCGCGCAACCTTCGCCCCGCCGGCAAAAACCCTCTGCGTCCTCCGCGCCTCTGCGCGCCCCAAAACAAAACCCCCAGCGGCCGATCAGGCCACCAGGGGTTCTGAAAAACATCGCGTAACCCGAAGGACTAAACCCCCGAGTCGCCGCGCATCACTTCGGGGCCAGCACCATCAGCATCTGGCGGCCTTCCATGCGCGGATAGGCTTCGACCTTGGCGACCTCGGCCACCTGCTCGGCGACGCGCTGGAGCACGTTCATGCCGAGCTGGCCGTGGCTCAGCTCGCGGCCGCGGAAGCGCATGGTGACCTTCACCTTGTCGCCCTCGCCGATGAATTCGACCACCTTCTTCATCTTGGTGTCGTAATCATGGTCGTCGATGTTCGGACGCATCTTGATCTCCTTGATCTCCTGCGTCTTCTGCGACTTGCGGGCGAGGTTCGCCTTCTTCTGCGCCTCGTACTTATACTTGCCGACGTCGAGGAACTTGGCGACGGGCGGATCGGCGTTGGGCGACACCTCGACCAGGTCGAGTCCCAGCTCCTGGGCCTGCGCCATCGCCTCGCGCGTGTACATCACGCCAAGGTTCTCGCCCTCATGGTCGATCACGCGAACCTTGGGGCTTTGAATCCACTCGTTGAACCGAGGACCGTTCATCGGCGGCGCCTGCATCGGACGGCGCATCATGGGAGGACGTATGGGTATTTCTCCTGTGGCAATTACGATTTCAATATAAGCGATCGGGCCCGAATTTGAAAGGGCGGGACAAACGCCCCGCCCTTTCCATTACTTAATGCTGATTCAGCCGCGTAGATCGGGCGGAGTCGCTTCCTCGCGCAGCATCGCGATGGCTTCGTCCAGCGTCATGATCTCCTGCGCCTGGCTGCCCAGACGACGAACGGCGACCTTGCCTTCCTCGGCCTCGCGCTTGCCGACGACCAGCAGCACTGGGACCTTGGCGACCGAATGCTCGCGCACCTTGTAGTTGATCTTCTCGTTGCGCAGATCGGTCTCGACCCGGATGCCCGCCGCCGCCAGCTTGGCCGCCGCCTCTTCCGCATAACCGTCCGCGTCCGACACGATGGTCGCGACCACCGCCTGCACCGGCGCCAGCCAGACCGGGAAGCGCCCCGCATAATGCTCGATCAGGATGCCAATGAACCGCTCGTACGAGCCGAAGATCGCGCGGTGGAGCATGATCGGGCGATGCCGCTCGCCATCCTCGCCGATGTACGACGCATCGAGTCGTTCAGGGAGAACCCGGTCCGACTGGATGGTGCCGACCTGCCACGTCCGGCCGATTGCGTCGGTCAGGTGCCATTCCAGCTTGGGCGCATAGAAAGCCCCCTCGCCCGGCAGCTCTTCCCAGCCATAGGCTTCGGTGGCGAGGCCCGCCCGCACGACCGCGTCGCGCAGCTCGGTCTCGGCCATGTCCCACATCTCTTCGGTGCCGAAGCGCTTTTCGGGGCGCAGCGCCAGCTTGATCGAATAGGTGAAGCCGAAATCCTTGTAGATCCGGTCCGCCAGTTCGCAAAAGGCGCGAACCTCCTCGACGATCTGGTCCTCGCGGCAGAAGATATGCGCGTCGTCCTGGGTGAACTGGCGCACACGCATCAGACCGTGCAGCGCGCCATGCGGCTCGTTGCGGTGGCAGCAGCCATTTTCATACAGGCGCAGCGGCAGGTCGCGATAGGACTTGATCCCCTGGCGGAAGATCAGGACGTGCGCCGGGCAGTTCATCGGCTTCAGCGCCATCCACTGCGCATCGTCCGACACCAGCGGGCCTTCGTCCTCGACGTTCGGCACTTCGTCGGGGATCACGAACATATTCTCGCGATACTTGCCCCAGTGACCCGACTGCTCCCACTGGCGCGCGTCCATCACCTGCGGGGTCTTCACCTCGCGATAGCCGGTGCCGTCGATCGCGCGGCGCATATAGGCCTCCAGCTCGCGCCAGATGCGATAGCCCTTGGGATGCCAGAAGACCGAGCCATGCGCCTCCTGCTGGAGGTGGAACAGGTCCATCTCGTTGCCCAGCTTGCGATGGTCGCGCTTGGCGGCTTCCTCCAGGCGCGTCAGATGCTCGGCGAGCTGCTTCTTGTTCAGCCAGCCGGTGCCGTAGATGCGGCTGAGCATCGCGTTCTTCTGGTCGCCACGCCAATAGGCGCCCGACACGCGGGTCAGCTTGAAGGCATTGGGATCAAGCTTGCCGGTCGAGGCGAGGTGCGGCCCCCGGCACATGTCGAGCCAGGCGTCCTCGCCCTTGCCGGCGCGATAGACGGTCAGTTCCTCGTCATCGGGCAGCTCGGCGGCCCATTCGGCCTTGAAGCTCTCGCCCTGCGCCTTCCAGCGTTCGATCAGCTGCTCGCGGGTCCAGACCTCGCGGATCAGCGGCTCGTCCTTGGCGATGATCTTGCGCATCTCGGCCTCGATCGCGGGCAGGTCTTCCTCGGTGAAGGGGCGATCCTTGGGGGCAAAGTCGTAATAGAAGCCGTCGTCGGTCGCGGGACCGAAGGTGATCTGCGTGCCGGGGAACAGCGCCTGCACCGCCTCGGCGAGAACATGCGCATAGTCGTGGCGGGCGAGTTCGAGCGCATCGGCCTCGTCCTTCGCGGTCACCAGGGCGAGCGCGGAATCGCCCTCGAACGGGCGCATGATGTCGCGCAGCTCGCCATCGACGCGCGCGGCGATCGCCGCCTTGGCCAGGCCCGGACCGATCGCGGCGGCGATGTCCGCGGGAGTAGTTCCGGGCGCGACCTCACGGACGGAACCGTCGGGCAGCGTGATACGGAACATCGCGGACATGGATACTCTCTTCGATAGCTATAGGTGATGCACCGGCAGAGCCGGGCGCGGGGCTCTATAGGGAAGATTCCCCGTCAGGTATACGGGGTGGCGGTCAGGCGTAGACCCGAACCTCCGGCAGCCGCGCCAGCGCGGGGCGGGCATACCAATATCCCTGGTGATAACGAACGCCCAATGCGTTCAGCGTCGCCGCCTCCGCCGCCGTCTCGATCCCCTCGGCGATCAGCAGCGTGTCGAGCTCGGCGCACATGCCGACCATGGCACGCACGATGGCGCGGCGGCGGGGATCGGTGTCGATGTCGCGGACCAGTTCCATGTCCAGCTTCACCTCGTCAGGGGCGAAGCGCACGAAGCGGTCCAGCCCCGAATGGCCCGCGCCGAAATCGTCGATCGCGACCGAAAAGCCGATCTGCTTATAGGAGTCGATGATGCTCGCGACATGCTCGGGCGAGCCCATCTGCTCATTCTCCGTGAACTCGAAGATGAGGCGATCGACGGGCAGCCCCTGCGCCTGGGCGGTTCGCAGGGTCAGCTGGATGCAGGCCATCGGCGAATAGACGGCGTTGGGCAGGAAGTTGATCGACAGGCGGGCGTCGCTGGCCATGATCCCGGCGGCCATCGCGGTCTCGATCGCCTTCACCCGGCACGCCTGGTCGAAGGAATAGCGGTTGGCCTCGTTCACCTGCGACAGAACGCTATAGGCGCTCTCGCCGCCAGTGCCCCGGATCAGGGCCTCATAGGCGAAAGGGCGGCCTGTCGCCGTGTCGACGATCGGCTGGAATGCCATCGCAAACGGGATGTCGAAATCGATACCGTCGCGGCATCCGGTGCAGATCTTACGCATTTCCATCGACGCTGGCCTAGGCGCCAATGGTTAATGCGATGCCCTCATAACCGTTTTTTTTTGAAATAAAGGGCGGCGGCGGTCCAAAACCGCCGCCGCCCGAGTCCACCGGTCCGGCCTGGATCAGCGGTTCTGGCCGCCACCGCCATGGCTGGCCTGGCCACCCTTGGAGCCGGCCTCGGCGGCGCGTTCGGGATCGTTCTTGAAGTTGCCGCCGCTTTCCTGGCCGCCCTTGCGCCCTGCTTCGGACGCCTTTTCGCGGTCGTTGGCGAAATTGCCGGGATTGTTGTCGCGGCCACCGCCGCCATTGCTGTCTGCCATGATATCTCTCCTACTTTCGCCCCCCCGCAGGAAAAGACGATGGACACCCCTCTCAAGTTTCGGAAACACCGCCAACAATAATATTCTTCATAAGCCGTCGATCCTGATCCACTTTGTGGAGCGAAGCGGCAGCAACGTCGCCCGACTTCACCCACATCATTATCCGCAGGAGAGGAATGGCGGCGTTTTCTCCGCAAACAACACACAGCATATCGGTGACATCACGTGCAGATGCCAGCGCTATTGATCGATAGCGTAGGCCGCCATCAACGTAACCTTGATATCGATCGGTGCGGGCGACAGGTCGACGCGGATGGGTGCCGCCGGGGCCGGAGGCGGCGGGGGCGGCGGCACGGAGGATGCACCGGTCGGTGCGCTTTCGGGCATCGCGATCACGACTTCGCGGTAATTGCTGTCCTGGACCCGCAGCAATCGGCCCAGCTTCTGCCCCGATCCTTCCGCGATCAGCTGCGCCTGCGCCCTGGCCCCGGCCAGTGCGGCGCGCATCGCCTTCTGCCGAACGGGCTCGGAGTCGCTGAGCCAGTAATTCTGAAGTCGGGCCTGCAATCCCCCGAGCCGACCGATGACACCGATCAGCGTTCCTGCGTCACCGATCCGCGCAGTGTTGACGATCACCTGCATGGTCGCGACATAACCCTGGATCGCGCACGCGCCGGTCGAAAGCTGGACCTGGCCATAGCCGCTATTGCATTCGCGCGACCGTACGGGCTCGATCGCGAGATCGGAGGTATGAAGCTCCATCGCACCGCGCACGACCTGCTCCGCGCCGGCGCGAATCGCCTTGGCCTGATCGCGCAGCTTCGTCGTCGCCTCGTCGGACGTGGCCCCCTCCCCTCGGACGGTATAGGCGATGGTCGCCCGATCGGGCGCGGCCAGTGCGGTGCCCGTCGCGGATACGAATATCTGCGACGGGGAGGATGTCTGCGCCGTCGCCGCCGTGGCGGCCAGCGCGAAGCCCATAGCCAGAATCCATGCCTTCACCGTCATTCTCCCCTCACGCGATCCCGAACGGCACCAGATGATTGTCCTGGGTGTGCCCCACTCTGGCCCGTCCCAGATAGGGCACACCCATCTCGGTGCACCAGCGCTGAATCATGAACTCCAGCGTCTCGCCCCATTCGGGCTCGTTGGGCTGGACATTGCTGACCGCGCCCAGCCGGACGCCCGCAACGCCCTTTAACTGGGTGGCATTGGCCATGGTGAACAGCATCCGGTCGACCGCATAGAGATGCTCGGACACCTCCTCGACGATCAGGACATGGTCGGTCAGGTCAGGAAGCCAGGGCGTGCCGATCAACGCTGACAGGATCGACAGGTTGAACGCCGCCGCCGGGCGCCCGTCGAGCCCGGGCTCCAACCCCTGCCGGTCGCCGCTGACCAGCCAGCCCAGCGAGCGCGCCACCGTCACGTCGCCCTGCTGGCGGCGGATATCGCTCGCCATCGGCCCGTGCACGGGCCGCCCGATCCGCCGGGCATAGAGCGCGGCCAGCACGAAGCCGAGATCGGAATAGCCGATATAGGTCTTGTGCCCCGCCGCCGCATTCAGGTTCGGCATGACCCGCGACAATATACGGTTCGATCCATAGCCGCCGCGCAGGAACCAGATCGCGTCGATGCCCGGATCGTTGGCGAACTCCAGAAAGGCCGAGGCGCGGCGCTCGTCGGACCCCGCAAAATGCCCGTCCTGCTCATAGCATTGCGGGTGGAAGATCAGGTCGACATCCGGATAGGCGATGGCGGCAAAGGCGCTGACCGGCGCTTCGGCGGCGGGGTTGCCGATGCTGGCGGGGGCGAGGATTCCGATCTTCATTTCAGCGCGTCCCCTTGGAGCCCCATCCGGCCGGGCATTGCCCTGCAACCATAACTCGCCGATAGCGTGGGGCCATGACCAACGGCAAATCCTGTTTTCTGGTGGGTATCGGCGGATCGGGGATGATGCCGCTGGCGATGATCCTGCGCGCGCGTGGGCAGACCGTAGCCGGTTCTGACCGAGGGCTCGACCAGGGGCGCGTTGCGGCCAAGTTCGATGCGTTGCGCGCCGCCGGGATCGC
The DNA here is from genome assembly GCA_913777475.1 of uncultured Sphingomonas sp. Lineage (GTDB taxonomy): Bacteria > Pseudomonadota > Alphaproteobacteria > Sphingomonadales > Sphingomonadaceae > Sphingomonas. Next base: position 8,525 of record CAJYRW010000045.1, read on the forward strand.
GCTATTCCCACAGGACGGGTCGGGCGTGACCTCGGCCGAGCAGCTTGTCATCGCGTCCGCCGCCGTCGAGGAGACGGTGCCCGACATCATCGCCGCCAACCGGCTGGGCTGCACCCGCGCCACCCGCGCGCAGATGCTCGCCAGCCTGTTCAACGACAGCCGCCTGCCGATCGGCGTGGCGGGGACCAGCGGCAAGTCGACCGTCACCGGCATGATCGCTTTCATCCTGCACGAAACGGGGCGCGATCCGACCGCGATGAACGGCGCGGTGATGAAGGATTTCGTCTCGCCCGGCAGCCCCTTCGCCAGTGCGCTGGTTGGCGACGGCGAGGCGTTCGTCAGCGAGGTGGACGAAAGCGACGGCTCGATCGCGCTCTACAATCCAGCCATCGCCGTGCTGAACAATGTCAGCCTGGACCATAAGTCGCTGGAGGAATTGCGCGACCTGTTCGGCGGGTTCGCCGCCCGGGCGCGGCACGTCGTGGCGAATGCAGGCGATGCTGAGACGGCGGCCTTACTGGCCGACATCCCCAACCTCACCACCTTCGCGGTCGAGGGCGCGGGCGATCTGGTCGCCGAGGCGCTGAAGCCTGAGCCCTTTGCTATCAGCTTCGACCTGATCACCGGCGGCGCGGGTTATCATGTCCGACTGTCGGTGCCGGGCCGCCACAATGTCTCCAACGCGCTGGCCGCGATCGGCGCAAGCGTGGCGGCGGGCGTGCCGCTGATCGACGCGATCCGCGCGGTCGAGCGCTTCACCGGCCTGAAGCGCCGGTTCGAGAAGGTCGGCGAGGCGGGCGGCGTGACCGTCATCGACGATTTCGGCCACAACCCCGACAAGATCGCCGCCACGCTCGATACGCTCCAGGCCTTTCCCGGACGCTTGCTGATCCTGTTCCAGCCGCACGGCTATGGCCCGCTCAAGGTCATGCGTCGCGAGTTGGTCGACAGCATCGCCGCGCGCATGCGGGCAGGCGACGTGTTGGCCATCCCCGACCCGGCCTATTTCGGCGGCACCGTCGCGCGCGAAGTGACCAGCGCCGACATCGTGGCCGATCTGCGCGCGCGCGGGGTCGACGCCCGCCATATCGCCGACCGCGCCGAGGCGGCGGCGATACTGGTGGCCGAAGCCAGGTCTGGCGACCGCATCGTGGTGATGGGCGCGCGCGACGACACGCTCAGCCTGCTGGCCCAGGACATGGTGGAGCGACTTGGGCGAACGTAAAGGACGCTTGACGTAAAGCGAACTTTCCATGTAAAGCCTCCTTCACATTCGAAGGAGGTTCATCATGTCGCTGCGCCCCGAAATGAAGCGTTACACCTATCGCCTGCTCCTGACCTTCTGCGTGTATGCCGTCGCGCTGGTGGGCGCGAATATGTGGTTCCGCCATGCGCCGCCGTCGGGCCTGCTCGCCTATGTCGTAGCGCTGCTGCCCGCGCTGCCGATCATCGGCGTGTTCGCGGTCATTGCACGGCTGCTGATCGAGATGCGCGACGAATATGTACGGATGCTGCTGGTCCGCCAGTCTCTGGTGGCGACCGGCTTCATGCTGTCGGTCGTAACCGCCTGGGGCTTTCTGGAGGATTTCGGTCTCGCTCCGCACATGCAGAGCTATTATGCCACGGTGCTGTGGTTCGGCGGGCTGGGCCTGGGTGGATGCCTGAACGCTTTTCTCGAAGCGCGGGCGGCGCGATGAACAATCATCTCCGCACGCTACGCGCCGAGCGCGGCTGGAGCCAGCAGGACCTGGCCGAGCGGCTGGAGGTCAGCCGCCAGAGCGTGAACGCGATCGAGACGGGGCGTTACGATCCCTCGCTCCCCCTCGCCTTCAAGATCGCCGAGCTGTTCGCGCTGGCGATCGAGGACATCTTCGTCAGCCCGTCCAAAGGCTGATTTGGCCAATCCCCATCGCCATGATAGGATCACCACTCGGCCATAGGAGAACACCCGTCATGTTCCGTCGCCTGTTTACCGAGCACCCCGCCAGTGTCGGCGAAAGCTATGTCGAACATTTCGGCGTCGCGGCACGGTTCGGCGGTATCATGATCGTCGGCGGGCTGGGCGCGATCGTCCATGCCGTGGTGCCGGGGCTGTGCACCACGACGGGCAGCGACACGGTGGCGCGGCTCCATGCCGAGATGGTGGCGAAGCGGCGCAAGAAACAGGCCGCGCAGGCGCAGATGAAGAGCGTGGAATATGTGATCTGAGGGGCGACACACCTTCTCCACCCCTTCCGCTCGGCCTGAGCGGCGGGGAGTGTGGTCGGGTTTCCAATCCCGCCCCCACACCCTAAATCCTCCGCATGACCGACGCCCCCGCCCCCCGCCCCGATCTTGCCCATCACTGGACGCCGGGGACCGGCCCAGCGATCGTCTTCCTGCCCGGCTATGCCTCGGACATGCAGGGGTCGAAGGCGGTGGCGCTGGAGGAATGGGCCCGCGCGCAGGGCCACGCATTCCTGCGCTTCGACTATCGCGGCTGCGGCGAGTCGCCGGGGGCCTTCGAGGATCAGGCGCTGGCCGACTGGCGCGACGATGTGCTCACGATGCTCGACAAGGTGGTGAAGGGCCCCGCCATCCTCGTCGGCTCGTCGATGGGCGGCTGGCTGATGCTCCTTGCCGCCGCCGCACGGCCCCAACAGGTCCGGGCACTGGTCGGGATCGCGCCTGCGCCCGATTTCACCGACTGGGGCTTTTCGGAAGCCGAGAAGATGACGATCCTCCAGGCCGGGCGGCTGGAGCGGCCCAATCCCTACGGCCCCGCCCCCACCGTCTATACCCGCCGTTTCTGGCAGTCGGGCGAGGCCAACCGCCTGACCTTCGGCCCCATCGCCTTCGATGGCCCGGTGCGTCTGCTGCAGGGCATGGCGGACCCCGATGTGCCTTGGCACCGGACGACGCATCTGGCGACGCTGTTCCGTTCAGCCGATGTGCAGACGGTATTGATCAAGGACGGCGATCACCGGCTGTCGCGTGAGGCCGATATCGCGCTGCTGATCCGGGCCGTCGAGGACGTGTTGCACCACCTATGATCCTGCTTCCCCTGGCGCTGGCCGCCGCGACCCAGACCGCTCCGAAACCCGCGAGCCTGCCCGCCGACCCGCGCGAGGCGCGCTATCAGCGCTGCGTCGCCATGGCCGAGCGAACGCCGGATGCCGCGAAGATCGAGGCAGGCAAGTGGCGGCTGGCGGGCGGCGATTATTTCGCCCAGCAATGCCTGGGCATCGCCTATGCCACCGAGCGGAACTGGACGGCGGCGGCCGATGCGTTCCAACAGGCCGCCCGCGCCGCCGAGCTGGTCCATGACGTGCGCGCCGCCAATTACTGGGCGCAGGCGGGCAATGCCTGGCTGGCGGCGGGCGATGGCGGGCACGCGCGCACGGCACTCAACGCGGCGCTGGCGGCGGGCGAGTTGACCGGCTTCGCGCTGGGCGAGGCGCAGCTGGACCGCGCCCGTGCGCTGGTCGCCACCGGACAACCGGCGGCGGCGCGGATCGACCTGGACGCCGCGCTCACCAACGCGCCCGCCGATCCGCTCGCCTGGCTGCTCTCCGCGACGTTGGCGCGGCGGATGAAGGACCTGCCGCGCGCGCAGAAAGACATCGCACAGGCACTCGCCCGTTCCGCCGACGACGCCAATGTCCAGCTGGAGGCGGGCAATATCGCCGCCGTGGCAGGCGACGAAGCGGGCGCGCGCAAGGCCTGGAGCGAGGCCGCCCGGCTCGCCCCGGTCGACAGCCCGATCCGCGCAGAGACCGCCAAGGCGCTGGCCCAATTCCCCTCGCGCTGAGGCTTATCGCAGGTCAAGGTTGCAGGATCGGCTTCGGGATAGGATAGCCGTCCGGTCAAAAACGTCAGGAATTCCGATGCGTTATCTCCACACCATGATCCGGGTCAGCGACCTCGACGCCAGCATCCGCTTCTTTGCGTTGCTGGGTCTGAAGGAGGTGCGGCGCGTCGACAATGAACGGGGCCGCTTTTCGCTCATCTTTCTCGCCGCGCCCGGTGACGAAGGCCGTGCCGAAGTCGAGCTGACGCACAATTGGGACCCCGAAATCTATACCGGCGGCCGCAATTTCGGGCATCTCGCCTACCGCGTCGACGATATCTACGAGACGTGCCAGCGGCTGATGGACGCGGGCGTCGTCATCAACCGTCCGCCGCGTGACGGGCATATGGCCTTCGTCAAGACGCCCGACGGCATCTCGATCGAACTGTTGCAGGACGGTGCGCTGCCGCCCGCCGAACCTTGGGTCTCGATGCCGAATGTCGGAAGCTGGTAAGAGGCGCTCCATGGAAATCGTCCGAGTCCCTGTCCTATCCGACAATTATGCCTGGCTGATCCATCAGGCGGGCCAGACGGTCGCGCTCGATCCCGGCGAGGCCGCACCGGTCGCGGCGGCCGCCGCCGCGCGGGGATGGACGATCGACCAGATCTGGCTGACTCATTGGCACCCCGATCATGTCGGTGGTGCCCTGGCGCTGAAGGCCGATGGCGCGCAGGTCGCAGGACCGGCGGCGGAGGCCGAGAAGATCGAGGGGCTCGACACCCTGCTGGCCGAGGGCGACACGATCAGCGTCGGCGGGGCCACCGCCACCGTGTGGAGCGTGCCCGGCCATACGGCGGGGCATATCGCCTTCCACTTCGACGACCGGGCGACGATCTTCACCGGCGACACGCTGTTCGCCATGGGATGCGGGCGCTTGTTCGAGGGGACGGCGGCGCAGATGCACGCCAATATGCGCCGTTTCGCCGCGCTGCCCGGCGACACGCGCGTCTATTGCGGGCACGAATATACCCTGTCCAACGCGCGTTATGCCGCCGTCGCAGAGCCTGAGAATGACGCGATCGCCGCGCGGCTGGCCGATGTGACGGCGATGCGCGAACAGGGCGAGCCGACCATTCCGACCACTATCGCGCTGGAACGGGCGACCAATCCCTTTCTCCGCTCGGTCGATGCGGAGGAACTGGCCGAACGGCGTGCAGCCAAGGACGCGTTCAAGGGTTAGGATCATCGCTACAGGGGCATTTTGACGGAGACGGAATGATGCGTATCGTGACGTTGGTTTCTGTTCTGATCCCCCTGGCGGCCCTGGGAGGTTGTACGCTGACCCCGGCGCAAAAGGCCCAGGTCGAACAGCGCGCCCAGACCGAGCGGGCCGATCTCGACAAGGCACTGAGCGGCCTGACCGCCGGTCCGCCGACCCAGTGCATCAGCCAGTATCGGACGCAGCAGGTCAAATCCTATGGCCCGACCATTGTCTACACCGTGTCGCCGCGCCTGAAATATGTCAGCGAGACGGCGGGCGGCTGCGACCATGTCGGCGGCATGGGGAACAACATCTTCGTGACGCGCACGACCACGGGACAGCTATGTTCGGGCGACATCGCGCAGACGGTCGACCGCACCTCCGGCTTCTTCACCGGCAGCTGCAGCTTCGGCCCGTTCGTCCCCTATCGAAAGGATCGGTGATGCGCTTTTCCCTGATGACCGTCGCCGCCCTGGGCCTGACGCTGACCCTGTCGGCGGCCAAGTCCGATCCCTTTGCCGGGCGGGTCGCCGGGCCGCCGGCTCAATGCGTCGATACCAGCACAACGATGTCGGGTCCGGTGATTACCGACAACGACACGATCGTCATCAACGCGGGGCCGCGCCTGTGGAAGGCCAAGGTGCGCGGTCAGTGCGCGAGCATCCGGCCGTTCAATACGCTGATCGTCGAACGCTGGGGCTCGCAGCTGTGCCGCAACGACCGGTTCCGGGTGATTCAGCCGGGTATGTCGATCCCGTCGGCCTGGTGCTTCTTCGACGGGTTCGTGCCCTATGATCGGGTCAAGAAATAGCGCGCGGTTCTCTACCTCCCCCATCCCCTCCCGCCTGCGGGAGGGGCGTGCCTAGTGCGAAACGTTGGGGGTAGACTCGCAACGCTCGGTCTTGCCGATCCCCTCCCGTAAACGGGAGGGGATGGGGGAGGGCTCCGGTGTCTCACCGAGCCCCCACCCCGATCACAAAACGAACCGGCTCAAATCCGTATTCCGCGCTACCGCCGACAGCTGCTTGTCGACATAAGCCGCATCCACCACCAGCGTCGAACCCTGCCGATCCTCCGCCTCGAAGCTGATCTCCTCCAGCAGCTTCTCCATCACCGTCTGAAGCCGCCGCGCGCCGATATTCTCGACTTGGCCGTTCACCTCCGCCGCTATCCGCGCGATGGCGGCGATGCCGTCCTCTGTGAAGGAAATCTCGACCCCCTCGGTGCCGATCAGCGCCTTGTACTGGGCAGGCAGCGACGCTTTGGTGTCCGACAGGATCGCAACGAAATCACCTTCGGTCAGCGCCTTCAACTCGACCCGGATCGGCAGACGCCCCTGAAGCTCGGGCAGCAGATCGGACGGCTTGGCCACGTGAAACGCACCGGATGCGATGAACAGGATATGGTCCGTCTTCATCGGGCCATATTTGGTCGCGACCGTCGTCCCCTCGATCAGCGGCAACAGGTCGCGCTGCACGCCCTCACGGCTGACCGAACCGCCGCGTACGTCGCTGACCGCGATCTTGTCGATCTCGTCGAGGAAGACGATCCCGTTCGCCTCGGCATCGGCCAGCGCGGTGCGGCTCACCTCGTCCTGATCGAGGCGCTTGTCGGCCTCTTCCTCGACTAACTTCGTCCAGGCGGTCGAGACGGTCACCTTGCGGCGCTTGAGCGGCTGGCCGCCGCCGAACGCCTTGCCCATCATTTCGGACAGGTTGATCATCTGCGGCGCGGCACCGGGGATTTCGAACGGCGTGGCCTGCGCCTGCTCCAGTTCGATCTCGATCTCGGTCTGGTCGAGATGGCCGTCGCGGAAGCGCTGGCGGAACGCCTCGCGCGTCGCCTGGCTGGAATCCTTGCCGACCAGGGCGTCGAGCAGGCGGTTCATCGCCGCCTCTTCCGCCTTGTCCTTCACCGCGACGCGGCGGCGTTCCTTTTCCAAACGGATCGCTTCCTCGACCAGGTCGCGGGCGATCTGCTCGACATCGCGGCCGACATAGCCGACCTCGGTGAACTTGGTCGCCTCGACCTTCACGAAGGGCGCATCGGCGAGCTTGGCCAGACGGCGGCTGATCTCGGTCTTGCCGCAGCCCGTGGGGCCGATCATCAGGATGTTCTTGGGCGTCACCTCGTCGCGCAGGTCCGCGCCCAGCCGCTGGCGGCGCCAGCGGTTGCGCATCGCGACGGCGACCGCGCGCTTGGCGTCGGCCTGGCCGATGATGTGCGCGTCGAGCGCGGCGACGATCGCCTTGGGGGTCAGCTGGTCGTTCATGAGAGCTTTCGGATTAGTTCGCGCCGTCGATGGCTTCGAGCGTGACGCGGTCATTGGTGTAGACACAGACATCGGCGGCGATCGCCATCGCCTTGCGCGCGATCGTCTCGGCATCCTGTTCATAGTCGACAAGCGCCCGCGCCGCCGCCAGCGCGTAATTGCCGCCCGATCCGATCGCGCAGATGCCGTTCTCCGGCTCCAGCACGTCGCCATTGCCGGTCAGGATCAGCGTCACGTCCTTGTCGGCGACGATCATCATCGCTTCCAGGTTGCGCAGGAACTTGTCGGTCCGCCAGTCCTTGGCCAGCTCGACCGCGGCGCGCAGCAACTGACCGTTGTGGCGCTCCAGCTTGGCCTCCAGCCGCTCGAACAGGGTGAAGGCATCCGCCGTCGCGCCCGCAAAGCCGCCGATGACCGAGCCATCGCCCAGCCGCCGGACCTTGCGCGCATTGGGCTTCATGACCGTCTGGCCCATCGAAACCTGACCGTCCCCGGCCACCACCACCCGGCCGCCACGGCGCACCGAGCAAATCGTCGTGCCATGCCAGGTGGGCATGGCGTGTTCATTCCCGCTCATGCGCGGCGATATGGAGGTGGGTGGGCGTGGGTTCAATGGAGGGGATGG
>CAJYRW010000046.1:0-7893 GCA_913777475.1 uncultured Sphingomonas sp.
TTTCCCCGCCGTCCGATCGCACCATGTTCTCGCCAGGCCCGCAGCGTCGGGCCGAAGCGGGGATGGTCGAGCAACCACGCCTCCAGCCGGGGCGAGGAGCGCGCGAAACAGCCTGCCGCCAGGATCAGGAAGATCGTCGTCGGCATCAGCGGCAGGATCGCCCCGATCACGCCGAGCGCGACGAACAGGCATCCAAGAATGAGCCAGCCGAGCCGTATCATGGGTGTTGCGTAGCGGGGTGTGGGGGTGGGGGGAAGGGTGGTTCGAGGCACGCCCCCATCACCAAGAAGCACGCCCCCTTCCGCAGGCGGGAGGGGGATGGGGGGAGGGGCCTTCCACGAGCGACGTCGCTTGGGGGCTTTCCCTCCCCAACCCCTCCCGCCTGCGGGAGGGGAGCAAAAAGAGAAGAAAAATTACGACCCCGCCACCCCCAGCTGCGACAGCATGAACGCCTGCCACTCCGCATTCTGCCGTATCCGCTCGAACCGCCCGGACTTGCCGCCATGCCCGGCCTCCATGTTCACGCGGAACAGCAGCGGATTGGTATCGGTCTTCTTCGCACGCAAACGGGCGACCCACTTCGCCGGCTCGTAATATTGCACCTGGCTGTCCCACAGGCCGGTGCCGACATAGAGCGCCGGATAGGCCTTGGCCGCGACATTGTCGTAGGGCGAGTAGCTGAGCATATAGTCGTAATAGGGTTTGTTCGCCGGATTGCCCCATTCGTCATATTCGAAGGTCGTCAGCGGGATCGAGGCGTCGAGCATCGTCGTCACCACATCGACGAACGGCACCTGTGCGATGATCAGCTTGTAATCCTGCGGCGCCATGTTGGCCACGCCGCCCACCAGCAGCCCGCCCGCACTGCCGCCCATCGCCGCCACCCGGCCGGGTGCTGCATATTTCTGCGCGACCAGATAGCGGGTGACGTCGATGAAGTCGGTGAAGCTGTTCTTCTTGTTGAGCAGATGGCCGTCATCGTACCAGCCGCGCCCCATTTCCTGCCCGCCGCGGATATGCGCGATGGCATAGACCATGCCACGGTCGAGCAGCGCGATCCGCCCCGCGTCGACCCCCGGATCGGTCGAATTGCCATAGCTGCCATAGGCATAGTGGAAGAGCGGCGCGGTGCCGTCGCGCTTCACGCCGCGACGATAGACCAGCGAAACCGGGATGCGCGTACCGTCCCGCGCGGGCGCCCAGACGCGTTCGGTCACATAAAGCGCCGGGTCGTAACCCGGTACCGGCGTCACCTTCAGTGTCCGGCGCTCGCCGGTGCGCGCATTGATCTCATAGGTGGTGGTCGGCGTCACCAGCGAGCCATAGGTATAGCGGACCCAAAGCGTGTCTGGCTCCTCGTTGGTCGACAGGCCCATGCGATAGGCGGGCTCGTCCGCCTTGACGGGCACCGACTTGCCCGCATCGGTCAGCAGGCGGATCATGCGATTGCCGCCCTCGCGCTGGTCGATCGCGACGAAGCCGTTGAACGGCTTGAAATCCTCGATGAACACCGTGTCGCTGCCCGGCACGAGGTCACGCCAGGCGGCGACGCCCTTGGCCATATCTGCGTCGGCCAGCACCGCCAGCTTGTAGTTCTTAGCACCCCGATTGGTGCGGATGATCCAGCGGTTGCCGAGATGGTCGGGGCTGTAGCGGAATTCGCGCTCGCGCGGCGCGATGACGGTGAAGGCGGTCGGCTGGGCGGCGGGGGCACAGCGTTGCTCGTCGCTGACGGTGCTCTGGACGCCGATGCAGATATAGCGGTCGTCGGTCGTCCGGCCGATCGCCATGCTGAAGGTGTCGTCCTTCTCCTCGTACAGCATCCGGTCGGTGCTGACCGGTGTGCCCAGCACATGCGCCATCGCGCGATAGCCGCGCAGCGTTGTGGGGTCCTTGGCGATGTAGAGGATGGTGCGATTGTCGGCCGCCCAGACGATGTTCGGCTCGATATTGGTGATCGTGTCGGCGTAAATGCGCCCGGTCGCGATGTCCTTGACCTTCAGCACATATTGCCGCCGACCGACCGTGTCCTCGGCCCAGGCGACCAGCCTGTTGTCGGGGCTGACCGCCCAGTCGGACAACGAGAAGAAGCTGTGGCCCTTCGCCATGGCGGGCTGGTCGAACAGCAGGGTGGCGGGGGCGGCGGCGCTGCCCTGGCGGCGTTCGATCAGCGGATAATCGGCGCCGGTCGCGAAGCGAGACGAATACCAATATCCGTTCTTGCGGTAGGGAACGCTGCTGTCGTCCTGTTTGATATGGGCGACCGTCTCGGCATAGAGTTTCGCCTCAAGCGGTTTCAGCGCCGCCAGTTGCGCATCGGCATAGGCGTTCTCGGCGTTCAGATAGGCGAGCATCTCCGGATTTTTCCGGGTGTCGTCGCGCAGCCAGTAATATTCATCCTCCCGCGCGCCATTGGGCGAGGGGACCTGATAGGGCTTCTTGGCCGCGACCGGCGGCGTCGCCTGTTGCGCGAGCGCGGAGCTCGCCAGCGCCATCAAACCCGTTGCCGCCAACCACCGCATCGCCATCCCCCTCGTTCGTAAGTCGGCAGGATGGCGGCCCGGCTCTGGTCACGCAAGCGTCGTCATGCCGAACATGCCGACGACGTCATGCAGCATTCAGCCCTTCGGGTTGCCGCCTTCCCGTTCCGGGGCGGATTGGTCGTCCTCGGCAGGGTGCGTGCAGGCGAAGCCGACCGCCGCCGCCAGCAGCCCCGCCGCTGTGACCCCGGCGACGAGTTTCCAACGGCCTCGATCGTCCTCGGCCTCCACGAACAGATCGATCAGGTGCCGCGTCACCGCCTCCGGATTCTCGCGCTGCGGGAAATGACCGACGCCGGGCAGTTCGACGATCTTGAACGGCCCGGTGAACTTGCCCGGCACGTCGCGTGCGGTGGAGGGCGGGTTCACGCCGTCGACCTCTCCGTGCAGATAGAGCGTCGGCAGCGCGAGCCGCTTCGTCGCCTTTACCCGGTCGGCCAGCCATGTCCCGCGCGGGTCGGGCTGCGCCTCGTCCCAGCGGGCGCGGTAGCTGTGGATCGTCACGGCCGGCCAGTCGGGATTGTCGAAGGACTTGGCGACGCGGTTGAACGTCGCCTCGTCGAACCAGCCGGGCGGCGACCAGTTGACCCAGTGGATATGGGCAAAGCCGCGCCGGTCGTCGCGCACCGCCTGCGCGCCGCGCCGGGTCGCCATGAACCAGTGATACCATTGCCGCTGCGCCTGGTCGAAGGACGGGGTCGGCATGCCCCCCAGGCGCGGCGGCGTGGCAAGCAGCGCCATCTTGCGCACCCGCTCGGGCCAGCCCACGGCCAGCGCCTCGGCGATGTTGCTGCCCCAGTCGTGCCCCGCGACCATGAACCGGTCGATGCCGAGCGCATCCATCAGCGCGATCGCATCCAGCGCCAGGATCGCACTGTCGCCGGTGCGGGGCGTGTGGTCATGGCGGAACCGCGTCGCCCCGAACCCGCGCAGGGTCGGCACGACGACGCGCAGGCCCGCCTGCGCCAGACGCGGCGCGACCCGGTCCCAGGTCGTCGCATCGTCGGGCCAGCCATGCAGCAGCAGGACGACGGGGGCGTCCTCCGATCCGTACAGGTCGCAGGCGATGGAAAGATGGTCGGTGGTGATCGTCGGCATCGGTGGAAAAGACCCTTTGCTTGGACTGTTGCCAAACTCCGGCGGCGTGGTGCCGTTCCGATTGTGCCTTGTCGACCGAGGCGATGCGGGCGCCTGGAGGGGCGGGTGGCGTTGAATACCGGCTCGGCTTTCCGAATGTCTTCTCCCTCCATTGCGAATGACCACCCCGGCCTCCGCCGGAATGGTGTGATAGATGGACGAAGGGGGAGCGAAATCGCGATTTTGACAGCAAAACTTCGTCACGGGCCTTGATCGCGGGGGGCGCTATCGCGTTTTAGGACATAGGGGGTGCGCGATTGACGAATGGAATGACATGCGGTGGCGACGGCGTAACCTGGCTTCGATGAGTGCGGATGTGAATGACGGGCTGGCCCCCGGCGTCGAGGCGGTGACCGGCGGCGCCCCTCGTTCGGAAGAGCCGGTGCAGACCCGTGGCTATCGTGTCATCGCGCTTGTCGTCGCGTCCGCGCTGTTCATGCAGCAGTTGGACGGCACCGTCCTGACCGTCGCGCTTCCCACCATGGCGCGCGATCTGGCGACCCCCGCCACCAGCCTCAGCCTGGCGCTGACCAGTTACCTGCTCGCGCTGGCGCTGTTCATTCCCGCCAGCGGGACGCTGGCCGACAAGTTCGGGTCGCGCACCATCTTCTGCTCGGCGATCGGGGTGTTCCTGCTCGGATCGATTCTGTGCGCGCAGTCGGGGTCGTTGCCCACATTGGTCGCCGCGCGTTTCCTGCAAGGCATTGGCGGCGCGATGATGGTGCCGGTCGGGCGGCTGGTCCTGCTGCGCAGCGTCGCCAAGGCGGACATGGTGCAGGCGCTCTCCTGGCTGGTCATGCCCGCGCTGATCGGACCGATCCTGGGGCCGCCGCTGGGCGGGTTCATCGTGACCTGGCTCGACTGGCGCTGGATCTTCTATCTCAACATTCCGATCGGCGTGATCGGCATGATCGGCGCGTGGATGCTGGTGCCCGAAGTGCGCGGCGATGCCCGGTTGCGGTTCGACGTGTCGGGCTTTTTCCTGTCCGGCATAGCGCTGGGCTGCCTGTTGTTCGGGTTCGAACTGGCCAGCCGCCCCGGCACCGGCCTGATCGCGATCGGCCTGTTGGTGATCGGCGCGGTCTTCGGATGGCTCTATATCCGCCATGCGAAGCACATCGCCGACCCGATCCTCGACCCCACGCTGATGCGCGTGCCGACCTTTCGCCTGTCGGTGATCGGCGGCTCGCTGACCCGGATCACGCAAGGGGCGCAGCCCTTCCTGCTGCCGCTGATGTTCCAGCTCGGCTTCGGCCTCAGCGCGGCCAAGACGGGCACGATCACCATGGCGGGCGCGGTCGGCGCGCTGGCGATGAAGGCGCTCGCGCCGCGCGTCCTGCGCCGCTGGGGCTTCCGTCGCAGCCTGATCGTGTCGGGGCTGGCGAGCAGTGCGGGCTATGCGACCTGCGCGTTCTTCCGACCCGACTGGTCGATTCCGCTGATCACCTTCATCCTGGCGCTGTCGGGCTTCTTCACCTCGTTCCAGTTCACCGGCTTCAACGCCATCGCCTATGCCGATGTGGACAAGGAGCGGATGAGCGCGGCGACGAGCTTCTACGCGACTTTCCAGCAGCTGACCCTGTCGCTGGGCATCTGCACCGCCGCGACCGTGCTGGAGCTGGGATCGCTGGTCGAGGGGAAGGGCGGGCCGACGCTGAACAGCTTCTCGGCGGCGTTCATCGTGGTGGCGATCATCTCGGCCTCGGCGGTCATCTGGAACCGGCGCTTCGCCCCCGATGCGGGCGCGGCGATGAGCGGGCATCATGGAGGGGACGCCGACGGGGAATGACGGATCGGTCATGTCATTCCCTATCAGAAACAATCCAAGATAAGGATCGTTAGCCGCCTTCATAACGAAGACGGAGAAAGCCGGTGGCAGCGCAGACGGTAATCGTGACGGGGGCCGAGTCCGGGATCGGCGCGGCCTGTGCCGAGGCGTTCGGCGCCACCGGGGCCAGGGTCGCGATCCTGTTCCACAGCGATCAGGGCGCCGCTGAGGCTTCCGCCGAGGCGGTGCGCAAGGCGGGCGGACAGGCGATGACGGTGCAGGTCGGTGTCGAAGACGAGGCCTCGGTCGACCAGGCCTTTGCGACCGTCGAAAAGCAATGGGGCGCGGCCGATGTGCTGGTCAACTCCGCCGGGGTCAATATGGCGGGCGTCGCGGTCCGCGACATGACGCTGGCGCATTGGCAGCGTATGATCGACACCGACCTGACCGGCGCCTTCCTGACTTCGCGCCGCTTCCTGACCGGGCGGGGCGAGGCGAAGGGCGATGCGACGATCCTGCAAATCTCGTCCATCCACGCCTATGCGGTGCGCGCGGGCGGTGCGGATTATTGCGCGGCCAAGGGCGGGCTGACCACGCTGGTCGAAACGCTGGCCATCGAGGAGGCCGCGCGCGGCGTCCGGGTCAACGCGATCGAGCCGGGTATGATCCTGACCCCGATGAACGCCAAGGCGCAGGCCGACCCGGCCTATCGCGCCAGCCTGGAGAAGAACATCCCGATGGGCCGCGCCGGTCAGGCGTCCGAAGTGGCGGACCTCGCCGTCTTCCTCGCCTCCGACAAGGCGAAGTATATCACCGGCGCGCGGATCGTCATCGATGGCGGCCTGTCGCTGATGCAGGCGCTCGGCGCATGACGGTGCCGGACGCGAACAGCCCGGTCGCCGATCCGCATCGCAAGGACCGGGTGGCCGATGCGCCGTTCGACCTGGACTTCAACGTCAAGCGGATCGAGGAGGTGACGCTCGACGGCCCGCCGGAGCTGATGGCCCGTGACCTGATGAGCCCCTATGTCTGGCGGGAGGCCGATGGCCGCTGGGGCATGATGGTGCGCGCGGTGGTCCGTCCGGGCGAGGCCCTGACCGATACCGGTGTCATCTGGGCCGGGTGGAGCGAGGACGGGCGGCACTTCACGATGCTGGACGCGCCCTCCATCGCGCCGGGACCTGGCGAGCATGATGCGGGCGGGGTCGAGGCCCCGACGGTCGTTCGCACCGAGGACGGCTATATCGTCTATTATTCGGGCGTGCTGGCCGATCACGCCCATGGCGAGCTGTCCTATGCCGCGGGGCCGTCGGTCGACCAGCTGGACAAGAGCGGCGTCGCGCTCGCGTCCTCCAAGTCGGAGGGTAATACCAAGGAGGCGACGGTCGACCGGACGGCGGATGGGCGCTGGCGGCTGTTCTACGAATATGCCGCCGACGAGGCATCACGCATCGGCCTGGCGATCGGCGAGGATGTGGCGGGGCCGTGGACCGAGCAGCCCACGCCCTTCATGCCGCGCGAAAAGAGCTGGGATGACTGGCATCTCTCGACCGGCCCGCTGCTGACCGACGACAAAAGCTGCCCAGTGATGTTCTACAACGGCGCGACCCGCGATGCGCGCTGGCGGATCGGCTGGGTCGCCTTCGACGAACATTATACCCGTGTCGTCGCGCGCGGGATCGAACCGCTGATCCTGCCGCCACCCGCCGATGATCGCGGCGCGACCGACATCGCCTTCGCCGCCTCGGTCGTGGTCGCGGAGGATGGTATCTGGCTTTACTATTCGCTCGAAGATCGGCGATTGTCGCGGGCGTTGATCCGGCGCAGTTGAGCCGCCTGTTTCCGTCCCCAGCGTAAGAAAGCCCGTCGATGGTCGGAGAATTCGAAGCACCCGTCGCCCCGAGCATCCACGCCTCGATCGCCCCGGCCCCGGCCTTGCGCCCCGACCGGCCCTATGCCCGTGACGAGCTGTTGCACGAGCTGTTCGACGCGACCGTGCGCGACCATGGGGCGGCGATCGCTGCCCAGTTGATCGGCGCGGACGAGGAATATAGCCGACCCAAGGCCTGGACCTACGACATGCTCGCCCGGCGCAGCCTGTCGATGGCGCACCGGCTGCGCGCGCTGGGGGTGGGGAAGGGCGACCGGGTGGTCCTGTGCCTGCCGCGCGGATTGGACCAGTATATGGCGATCCTGGGCGTGCTGCGCGCCGGGGCCGCCTATGTGCCGGTCGACTGGGGCTATCCGCAGGATCGTATCGCCTACATCATCGAGGATAGCGGCGCGGCGCTGACCGTCACCACGTCCGCGCGGGCGGCGGAGATACCCGGCGAGACGCTGTGCCTGGATGCCGAACTGGGCGATCTGGCCGCCGAACCGGCCGCGCCGCTCGGCCGCGAGGTGACGGGATCGGATCGCCACGACCTGGCCTATATCATCTATACCTCG
>CAJYRW010000047.1:0-58845 GCA_913777475.1 uncultured Sphingomonas sp.
GCTCGCCGAGCCGGCAATAGGCGTCCTGGATCAGATCGTCGGCCTCGTCAGGCGAGGCGCCGCCAGCGATCAGCCAGCGCCGTACCCCCGCCTCGTGCGGCAGGATATGCGTCGCCAGCCAATCGATCGTCGTGGGTGTCGCGCCCGCCATGAGTCCCCCCTGGACCAGCGGCGCTGTGGCGAACGGCGGTTGCGGCATGATGACAGTCGCGACGCGGCCGGCCGGAGAAAGCGCGGCGGCGCGGCGGGCCTGCAGCGGTGAGGGGTCAGCCCGCGCCCTCGACCCGTTCGGCCAATTCCAGCCAGCGCATTTCCGCGGCATCCTTTTCGTCGCGCAGCGCGGCGATCTCCTTCGTCAGCCGGTCGAATGCCGCCGGGTCGCGGGTGTAGAGCGCCGGGTCGGCCAGGCGCTCCTCACGCGCGGCGACGTCGCGGTCGATCGCCTCGATCCGGGTCGGCAGCAGATCGTAGTCGCGCTGGTCCTTGAAGCTCAGCTTGACGCGCGTCGGGGCGGGCGGCGGCGGCGCGGCGGGCGCCTTCGCCGCGGCGGGCCTGCGCGCGTCGGGGCGGCGCTGGCGCTTGGCTTCCCAATCCTCGTATCCGCCCGCGACGACATCGACCGTCCCCGATCCGTCGAGGCCCAGCGTCACCGTCACCGTGCGGTCCAGGAAGTCGCGGTCGTGGCTGACGATCAGGACGGTGCCTTCATAATCGCCGATCACCTCCTGCAACAGGTCGAGCGTCTCCAGATCGAGATCGTTGGTCGGTTCGTCGAGCACCAGCAGGTTGGATTCACGCGCGAACTCGCGCGCGAGCAACAGGCGCGAGCGCTCGCCACCCGACAGCGTCCCGATCTTCGCCTCGGCCAGCGAGGGGTCGAACAGGAACTCCTTGAGATAACCATGGATATGCTTGCGGACCCCGCGCACGTCGATCCAGTCGCCGCCGTCGGCCAGAACCTCGCGCACCCGCTTTTCGGGGGCCATCAGCTTGCGCTGCTGATCGATGATCACGCCGTCCAGCGTCTTGGCGAGGAACACGCTGCCCTCGTCGGGCTGGATCTCGCCGGTTAACAGGCGGAGGAGGGTGGTCTTGCCCGCCCCGTTGGACCCGACGATGCCGATCCGGTCGCCGCGCGTGACCTTCAGGCTCAGGCCCTTGATGATCGTGCGGTCGCCGTACCGCTTGGTGACATGCTCGGCCTTGATGACCTCCTTGGTCTTCACATCGTCCGACGCGATGCCCAGCTTGGCGGCGCCCTGCGGCCCGATCATCGCGGCGCGGGTGGCGCGCATCTGGACCAACTTTTCCAGGCGACCCTGGTTGCGCTTGCGCCGCGCGGTGACGCCGCGATGGAGCCAATGCTCCTCGATCTTGAGTTTCGCGTCGAGCTTCTCGGCGGCGCGCTGTTCCTCGGCATAGACCTGTTCGGTCCAGGCGTCGAAGCCGCCGAAACCGACTTCGTTGCGCCGCATCTGCCCGCGATCGAGCCACAGCGTCGACTTGGTGAGGCGGGTCAGGAAGGTGCGGTCATGGCTGATGACCACGAACGCGCCGGTAAAGCGCTTCAGCCAGTCTTCCAGCCATTCGATGGCGGCGAGGTCCAGATGGTTGGTCGGCTCGTCGAGCAGCAGCACGTCCGGGTTCATGGCGAGTGCGCGCACGATGGCGGCGCGGCGCTTCTCGCCGCCGCTGGCGGTCGAGGCATCGCGGGTCAGGTCGATGCCCAACTGTCCGGCGATCGCCTCGGCCTCGTAGCTCTCCGGCGCGCCCTCGCCCGACAGGACATAGTCCATCAGCGTGGCGCACGCCGACAGGTCGGGGTCCTGTTCGAGGTACACGACATGGGTGCCCGGCACGATCATGCGCCGCCCCTCGTCGGAGTCGATGATCCCGGCGATCAATTTCAGCAGCGTCGACTTGCCCGCGCCGTTGCGTCCGATCAGCGCCAGCCGGTCGCGCGGACCGATATGGATGTCGAGATGCCGGAAGAGCCAGCCCGAGCCTTGCACAAGGCCCAGGTCTTCATAGGAAAGAACGGGTGCTGCCATGATGATGTGGCAGTTAGGGGCGGATGCGGAACCCGGCAAGCACCCCATGCGCTGTCGCGCGGCTGCACGATCCATTCAGAGGCTGTTCAACGGTTGCCCGCTATGCCAGTTTCATGTCGATGACCGTCCTTCTGGCTCTGCTCGCCGCACCCATGGGCTCGCCCCCGATGATCGATCCTCCGATGATGATGGGGGTCGATCAGCGTCGCGGCGATCAGATGCGCGCCTATCAGCAGCGCAAGGAAGGCAATCTGTCGCTGCGCGAGATCGAGGCGCGGGTGGTACCGACCATGCGCGATTCGCAGTATATCGGCTTCGACTATGACGCGCAGGCGGCGGTTTACACGCTCAAGTTCCTGCGCAATGGCACGGTCATCTGGGTGGAGGTGGACGGCCGCACGGGCAAGGTCATCGGTCGGACCGACGATTGACGGCCGGATCGGACGGCGATTCCAGGACATTGACGCCATGAAGGTACAGGGAGTTTTACGATGCGCGTTCTGATCGTCGAGGACGAGCCCAATCTCGGCCAGCAGTTGAAGTCCACGCTGGAAGGGGCGGGCTATGCCATCGACCTCGCCACGGACGGCGAGGAGGGGCACTTCCTCGGCTCGACCGAAAGCTATGACGCGATCGTCCTCGACCTCGGCCTGCCCGAGATCGACGGGCTGACTGTGCTCGACCGTTGGCGCAAGGAGGGCAAGACGACGCCCGTCCTCGTCCTGACCGCGCGCGACAGCTGGTCGGACAAGGTCGCCGGGCTGGACGCGGGCGCCGACGATTATGTCGCCAAGCCGT
The DNA here is from genome assembly GCA_913777475.1 of uncultured Sphingomonas sp. Taxonomy (GTDB): domain Bacteria; phylum Pseudomonadota; class Alphaproteobacteria; order Sphingomonadales; family Sphingomonadaceae; genus Sphingomonas. The sequence goes on from CAJYRW010000047.1 coordinate 2,850, forward strand.
TCCAGACGGAAGAATTGATCGCCCGGCTTCGCGCGCTGATCCGCCGTGCCAGCGGCAATGCTTCGTCCGAGCTGACCGCGGGCGATGTCCGCCTCGACACCCGCTCGGGCAAAGTCACGCGCGCGGGCGAGCCGGTGAAGCTGACCGCGCAGGAATATAAGCTGCTCAGCTATCTGCTGCACCACAAAGGCAAGGTGGTCAGCCGCACCGAGCTGATCGAGCATATTTACGACCAGGATTTCGACCGCGACTCGAACACGATCGAGGTGTTCGTGACGCGCATCCGCAAGAAGCTGGGCCAGGACGTCATCACCACCATTCGCGGCCTGGGCTACAGCCTGGACGATCCGGCGGCTGGCGGTGCTGCGGCCTTGGCCGACTGACACGGGCGGATTCGTGAAGGACGGGGCCACCCTGCGCCCGACCCTGCGCACAGGGTCGTTGTCGCGTCGCATGATCCTGATCGCGGCGGCGTGGATTCTGGTCCTGCTGGCGGGCGGCGGCTTTGCGCTCGATCGGGTGCTGGTGTCGGCGGTCACGCAGAATTTCGACGATCGCCAAGCCTATGTGTTGAAGTCACTGCTGGTGTCGGCGGGGATCGATTCGCAGGGTGAGGTCTGGTTCAATCGCGAGCCTGCGGACCAGGGATTTCTGGAGCCGGGCTCAGGTGTTTATTGGCAGGTGTCGGGCAAGGGGCATGATCCCTTTCCGTCGCGGTCGCTCTGGGACCGGCGGCTTGCCTATGGCCCGGCGCGCAACGACGACGACATCCACGTCTATAACAGCACGCAGTTCGCGGACGAAAAACTGCGCATCGTCGAACGGGACGTCAAACTGCCCGGATCGGATGTCCGCTGGCGCTTCCAAGTGGCGCAGCGAACGACCGAACTCGACGCGCAGATCGGGGCATTGCGCCGCATCCTGATCCGCAGCTTTGCGCTTCTGGGCGTGGGCCTGCTGCTGATGGCGGCGATGCAGACTTTTTACGGGCTCTATCCCTTGCGCCGCGTGCGCGAGGAGATCGCGGCGATGCGTGCGGGCAAGGCCGACCGGATTTCGGATGCCATGCCCAACGAGGTCGCGCCGATGGTCGAGGAGCTGAACGCGCTCATCGAGCATAACGAGAAACAGGCGGAGGAAGCCCGGCGCCATGCGGGCAATCTGGCGCATGCGCTCAAGACCCCGCTAACCGTCATCATGAACGCCGCTACCGCGCGTGCCGATGACTTGTCGGAAACCGTGATTCGCGAGGCGCGGACGATGCGGCGGCAGGTCGACCACCATCTGGCCCGCGCGCGCGCGGTGGGGCGGCGTGGCTCGGCGCACAGCCGCGCGGAAGTCTGGCCGAGCCTGCAATCGGTCGAGCGCGCTGTCGGGCGGCTTTATCGCCATGTCCGAATCGATGTGGACGGGCCGAAGGATCTGGTGGTCCATGTCGAGCGCCAGGACCTGGACGAGATGCTCGGCAATCTGGTCGAGAACGCGGCCAAATATGGCGGCGGCAGCGTCTTCGTGACGGTGGCGGCGCAGGCCGGGTTCGTCGAAATCCTGGTCGAGGACGACGGCACCGGCATTCCCGAAGACCAGCGCGTTCGCATCTTCGATCGCGGCGTCCGGCTCGACACCGGCAAGCCGGGCACGGGCTTGGGTCTCGCCATCGTGCGCGACGTGGCGGAAATCTACGGCGGCACCGTCGCGCTGGAGGAAAGCGAGGACCTGGGTGGGTTGCTCGTGCGGCTCCGGCTTCCGGCGGCGGTGGGGTAAGGCGTTACAATTTTCTGGTTCACGCGAAGCCGCGATGACGCGAAGAAAGAAGAGATTTGTTCGCGCGGAGGCGCGGAGAACGCGGAGAGGACGTAGCCCGTGGTGCGCGCAGGACGTCCCAACAAGCCGATGAGAATGAGGAATGGCTGCGCCGCCGGGTACGACACCTCCGCATTCTCCGCGCCTCCGCGCGAATCACATTTTTATCTTCGCGTCATCGCGGCTTCGCGCTAACAAAAATCAGGCCGCGACCCTTTCCAGTGTACCCATCGCCCGAGCCGCGATGCCGATCGAGCGCTTGCGCGCCTCATGGTCGAAGATCGAGCTGACCACCATCACCTCATCCACCTTGGTCCGCTCGACGAAGGCGGCGAGTTGGCGCTTCACGGTCGCGGGCGAGCCGATCGCCGAGCAGGACAGGACATGGTCGAGGATGGCCGACCCCTGCGCGCCCAGGCTCTCGCGATAGCCGGGGACGGGCGGGGGCAGCTTGCCCGGGCGGCCGGTGCGCAGCGCGACAAAGGCCTGTTGCTGCGAGCTGGCGAGCAGTTCGGCTTCCGCATCGGTGTCGGCGGCAAAGACGTTGAAGCCCGCCATCGCATGGGGCTTGTCGAGCACCGCCGACGGCCGGAAGTCGCGGCGATAGATGGCCAGCGCGTCGTCCAGCGCATCGGGCGCGAAGTGCGAGGCGAAGGCATAGGGTAGGCCCAACGCCGCGGCGAGCTGCGCGCCGTACAGGCTCGACCCGAGAATCCACATTTGCGGACGTGCACCCGCACCCGGCGTCGCGACGATGCCCGTCTGGCCGTCATCGGCGAAATAGCTTTGCAGCTCCATCACGTCGCGCGGGAAGGCGTTGGGATCGCTGTCCAGCGTCCGGCGCAGCGCGCGCGCGACGCGCTGGTCCGACCCCGGCGCACGGCCGAGGCCCAGGTCGATGCGACCGGGGAACAGCGCGTCGAGTGTCCCGAACTGTTCGGCGATGGTCAGCGGTGCATGGTTGGGCAGCATGATGCCGCCTGCGCCGATGCGGATGGTCTTGGTCGCCTGCCCGACATGCGCCAGCACGACGGCGGTCGCGGCGGACGCGATGCCTGCCATGCCGTGATGCTCGGCGGTCCAGTAACGGTGATAGCCGACCGCCTCGGCATGGGCGGCAAGGTCGGCGGCGTTCGCCAGCGCCTGGGCCACGGTGCCGCCTTCGATGACGGGCACCAGATCGAGCAGGGAATAACGTGTCATGTGAGGGAGATGGGGACGCCCATCTCCGCTCGCCAGCCAAATCCGGGTATCAGAAGGTCAAGCCATACTTCATCGCCATTCCGCGTTCGGGTGGCAGGGCGGCGATATGCCCCGGATCGCGCCGCCAGAAGAGATGCGTCGACAGCTCGCCCGCGCCGACCATCACGCCGTGGCGCGCCTCGACCAGCAATTCGCGACCCCCGGGGGCCAGCGACAGCCGGTCGGTGGTCCAGCCGTCGACCGACGAACGGGCATAATCCCAATGCGTCGGGAAACGCAGGTCGAGCCCGCCGCTGTCCACCCGCAAAGGCTGCGACACGCGCAGGTCGAACCGGTCGCGACCGAACAGGCCGTTCTTGCCCGCCTCGACCGACCAGGACCGGCTTTGCAACAGGCCGCCGCCCAGATCGCCCTGCGCCCGCGTCCAACCGCTGCGCCAGCGGGCACCCAGGGTCCAGCCCCTCGAGTCCCGCCAGCGCGCGGCCGTATCGGCGAACCAGCTGACGCCGCGCGCCTGGCCCAGCGCGCCACCGAACCAGCCGCCCAGCACGGTCGAACGTTCCGCCAGCCGGGTCATGCCCAGCGTCGCGGCGACATCGCCCATCCGCCGGTCGAGCGTCACCGCGCTCTGGTTGTAACGCGGCGGCGCGGTGCCAGGCACGGGCGCGGCGAAGCGCCCGCTCTCGGCCATCACGCTCACGCCGATCCCGCCGACCATGTGCCGCATCGCGACCGAGGCGGTGGCGGCGCGGTCGACGCCGAAGCCGGGATCGGTCAGCAGAAAGGCCGCGCCCGCCTGTCCGGTCCAGCCCGCGACCATCGCATCGCCGCCGCTGGCGAATCCCACGCCGATGGCGGTGGCGGGGGTCAGGCTTTGGGTGACGCTGCCCGCGACGATCCGGCGGCCGGGGGCAGCGGCGTCGGCGGGCAGGGTGGCGCGCAGCCGTGCCTCGCCGGGCATCTGCATCGCACTGGTCAGCGCGACCGAGCGGGTGCCGTCGCTGACCACCGCGCCCTCGACCCGGCCGAGCAGCGCGGGCGACAGCATCGCGCGCGGGGACGCGCGGGCGATCGTGCCGGACAGGTCGATCGTGTAGGCACGGGCATAACCATCGAGCGCGACCAGCCCCAGGCGCTCTGTCCGCGCATCGCCCATGGCCGGGGACAGCCGCGCATTGATGCCCATGGCGACGGCGTTGCCGCTCCCCGCCACGCTCATCGCGCCGACCGGCTGAAACGCGGCGGTCAGGTCCAACGTGCCGCGCCCGTATACATCGTCGGTGCCGGTCGCACCGGTATCGCGCGCGGTGCGCAGCAACAGGTCGGCGATCTGAGCGCCGGTCAGGTTGGGAAAGGCCTGGGCGAGCAGGGCGGCCGCGCCACTGATCTGCGGGGCGGCGAAGGACGTGCCCGACCAGAGATAGCGCGCCCCGGTCTCATCGGGCGCTTCCACCCGCTCGCCCAGCGCGCTGAGATAATGCGCGGCCGACTGCCCGGCGCGGTTGCTGAACGACGAGATGGTGCCCGTCTGCCCGACCGATCCGGCGATGATCACCTGTCCGCGCGCGACGCTCGTATTGTTGGCGATCTGCGCCATCAGCGTGGGGTTGGACTCGCCGTCGTTTCCAGCGGCGATCACGATGATCATGCCCGCCGCCGTCGCCCGTCCGATCGCGGCCAGCAGCGCGGCGGGCGGCGTGTCGTTGGAGCCCAGCGAGATGTTGACGATCCGCGCGCCCGCCACCCGGGCCGTGTCCAGGCCGCGTGCGATCGCATCGGAGGAAAAGGAGCAACTGCCGCCCAGCCCGTTGCCGGGCGCGGTGCCGCTGCAACTGCCCGGCTGGTCGGCGCGCAGGATCAGCAGGGTCGAATCGAAGGCGACGCCCTGCGCCAGGTCGCCACCCCGCCCGCCCGCAGCGGTGAAGGCGACGGCGGTGCCGTGTCCGTCCTCGTCGCCCGTGCCCCGCGAACCCGCGACATCGGCCGAGGCGCTGGACACCCGGCCGTTGAACAGGCCGGTGCGCGTATCCAGACCCGAATCGATGATGCCCAGCGTGACGCCCGCGCCCGTCGTCCCGCGCTGATAGGCGGCGAGCGCGTTCATCGCCACCGCGCCCTTGGTCGCCCGGTATCCGGGGGTGTCGTAATTCTGGCTGGGCGTCGCGCTGCTCGTCGGGGAGGGCGTGGGCGTCGGGGTCGTTCCCGTGGAGGGCGGCGTCGGCGTCGACTGGATGCCACCGCCCGCGCCGCCACAGGCGCTCAGCGTGACACCGGCACAGGCCATCATCAGTCCGATACGGACGATGCGTCCTGCCCCCTGTGTCCTGCGCCCGTTCAACCCGTCCCCCTATCCCGCTTCGATCCCTGTCATAGAGGGCGTTGGGGCGGCTGCGAAAGCGGGATTTGATCGGGCTCTGATCGGCTTCGGGACGGCAGGCCGGACGCGGGATCGGGGCATATGGGCCTGCTGCCCGGGCTTGCGACGGGCTGCCCCCGCGCCTACACGCTGGCCGCGATGCTGCCCGCTCTTGCCCATATCGACGCCTGGATCTTCGATCTGGACAATACGCTCTATCCGGCGAGCGCCAATCTGTTCGCGCATATCGACCAGCGCATGACCGCCTTCATCGGCGACCTGCTGGGCGTGGACCGCGAAGAGGCATTCCGCATCCAGAAGAGCTATTTCCATGCGCACGGCACCACGCTGGCCGGGCTGATGGCCGAGCATCAGGTCGATCCCGCCGTCTTTCTCGACTATGTCCATGATATCGAGATGGACGTGCTGGAAGAGGACGCGCCGCTCGCCGCCGCCATCGCAAAGCTGCCGGGGCGCAAGCTGGTCTTCACCAATGGCGACAAGCCCTATGCACTGAAGGTGCTCGACCGGCTGGGTCTGGGCGGGCAGTTCGAGGCGGTGCACGACATCCATGCGATGGGCTTGGTGCCCAAGCCGCAGCCGTCGGCCTATGCGGGGCTCTGTTCGGCGTTCGACATCGATCCGACCCGCGCGATCTTCTTCGAGGACATGGCGCGCAATCTGGCACCGGCCAAGGCGATCGGGATGACGACCGTATGGGTCGACAACGGTTCCGAACAGGGGCCGGAGGGCGCCCGCGAGCATATCGACTACACCGTCCACGCGCTGACGCCGTGGCTGATCAGCATATTGGAGGAATGACCATGAGCCAGGACCTCGCCGCCACCATCGACGCCGCCTGGGACAACCGGGCCGAGTTGACCTTCGCGACGCAGGGCGAAGAGCGGATCGCCGTCGACCGCGCGCTGGCGCTGCTCGACCGGGGCGAGGCGCGCGTGGCCGAGCCGGACGGCCATGGCGGCTGGACCGTCAACCAATGGCTGAAGAAGGCGGTCCTCTTGTCGTTCCGCCTGAACGACAATGTGCTGATCGACAATGGCCCGGGCGCGGGCCACTGGTTCGACAAGGTGCCGTCGAAGTTCAGCGGCTGGTCGGAAGCCGACTTCCGCGCCGCGGGTTTCCGCGCGGTCCCGGGCTCGGTCGTGCGGCGCGGTGCGCATGTCGCCAAGGGCGCGATCCTGATGCCCAGCTTCGTGAACATCGGCGCCTATGTCGGTGAGGGCACGATGGTCGACACCTGGGCGACCGTGGGCAGCTGCGCGCAGATCGGGAAGAATGTCCACCTGTCGGGCGGTGCGGGGATCGGCGGCGTGCTGGAGCCGCTGCAGGCCGATCCCGTCATCATCGAGGACGGCGCGTTCATCGGCGCGCGCGCCGAAGTGGCCGAGGGCGTGCGCGTCGGCGAAGGCGCGGTGCTGTCGATGGGCGTCTATCTGGGCGCGTCGACCAAGATCATCGACCGCGAGACGGGCGAAGTCTTCCGGGGGGCTGTGCCGCCCTATTCGGTGGTGGTGCCTGGCACGACGCCATCGGTGGATGGCAAGCCGGGGCTGTACTGCGCGGTGATCGTCAAGCGCGTCGACGCACAGACCCGCTCCAAGACCAGCATCAACGACCTGCTGCGGGATTGATTTTGTTCTGAAGGCCTGACCCTTGGCACGCCCCTCCCGCAAGCGGGAGGGGATGGGGGAGGGAACGCCACAGGCGACGGTCTCAGTGAGACTCCGGGCCCTCCCCAAACCCCTCCCGCCTGCGGGAGGGGCTTACCGTGTGGGGGAGATGTTTTCCCCTACAACCCCACCCGCTTCGCCAGCCACCGTGCGGCGGCCTCCGGGCTTTCCTTCGCCGCATCGTCGCGGTCGACCCGGTAGTTCGCCTCGCGCATGGCCTCGACCGGAATCCGGTTCAGCATCGGCCGTAACGCCGCCACGAATTTCGCATCCCCCGCACGCTCCTTGGCCAGCAAGAGCACCGCGTCATACCCCGGGATCGCCCGCTTCGGATCGCTCAGCACCGTCAGCTTGTCCGCCGCGATCCGGCCGTCGGAGGAAAAGGCGGAGATCACATCCGCCCGCCCGCTGCCCAGCGCCCGGTACATGAAGGTCGGGCTATAGGGCGTCATGCTGGCGAACCGCAGGCCATAGGCGTCACGCACCGCCGCCCATTCGGGCCGGTCGAGAAACTCCAGGTCGCTGCCCAGCTTCAAGCGCGGTGCGACCCGCGCCAGATCGGCCAGCGACGTCACGTCCAGTCGCCGCGCCAGCGGCGCCTTCATCGCAAAGGCATAGGCATTCTCGAACCCCAGCGGCCCCAGCATCGCCACGTCGCGCGTCGCCGCCCAGTCTTTGAGCGCCGCCAGCATCGCCGCGCGCGGTGGGGAGTCGTGTCGGTGCATCGCGGTGGTCCACAGCGTGCCCGCATAATCGACATAGACATCGACCCGGCCTCCGGCCGTCGCCTCGAACGCCACGGTCGAGCCCAGCCCGTCGCGATAGCTGACATCGTAGCCCGCCCGGGTCAGCCGGTCGCCGATCAGTCGCGCGAGGATATACTGCTCGGAAAAATTCTTCGCGCCGATCACCACCTGCTGCCGCGCCGCGCCGCCCCGCGGCCAGAGCGGTTGCGTCGCCAGCGCACAACCCAGCGAAAGTGCGACCAGCCCACCGATCCACAGGGTTTTCCGCCGCGTCGCCAGTCCGCGCTCAATCAGCCCGATCAGCGCATCGACCGTGAGCGCCAGCAGGGCGGCGGCGAAACAGCCCGCCAGTACCAGCGCCCAGGCCTGGGTCTGGAGCCCGGCGAAGATCAGGTCGCCCAGGCTCGGCTGGCCCACTGTCGTCGACAGCGTGGCCGCACCGATCGTCCAGACCGCCGCCGTACGGATGCCCGCCGCCAGCACCGGCGCGACAAGCGGTGCCTCGACCAGCCGCAGCTTTTGGGCCCGCGTCATGCCCACCGCATCGGCGGCTTGAAGGACGGCGGGGTCGAGTCCGATGAGCCCCGTCACCCCATTCCGCAGGATCGGCAGCAAGGCGTAAAGGGTCAGCGCCAGCAGCGAGGGCAGGAAGCCCAAAGCCGGTATCCCACCGCCGACCCATCCCGACAGGCTGAGCAGCACCGGGTAGAAGAGCGCCAGCAGCGCCAACGCTGGGATCGTCTGGACCAGGCTCGCCAGTCCCAGCACCACCCGCGACAGCCCCGGCCGCCGCGCGCAGACAAAGGCCAGCGGCACCGCGATGACGATGCCGAGCAGCAGCGCGGCCATGCTGACGAGCACATGCTGGGCGAGCAGCGGCGGTACGCGGGCAAGGGCGTCGAGGAAGGCGCTCACCGGGCCAGCGCCGCCAGTCGCTCGGCCTGATGCCGGGGGACCGCCATCAGCGCCTGTGCGGCCTCACCACCTTGCCCCGCGACCAGTTCTGCGGGGGTGGCGTCGGCAACGATCCGACCCGCTTCCATCACCAGCACGCGGGATGCGGTCAGCAGCGCCTCGGCCATGTCATGCGTGACCAGCAGCGTGGTCAGGCCCAGCCGCTCATGCAGTTCGACCAGCCGCCCCGCCACCGCATCGCGGGTGACCGGATCGAGCGCGCCCAGCGCCTCGTCGAGCAACAGGATGGGCGGCTCGGTGGCGAGCGCGCGGGCGATGGCCACCCGCTGGCGCTGGCCGCCCGACAGCGCCTCCGGCATCCGCTCGGCGACGTCGCGGGGCAGGTCGACCAGATCGAGCAGTTCGGCCACCCGGCCTCCAACCTCCCGCCCGGCGATGCGCAGCCCGATCGCGATATTGGCCGCGACGGTCATGTGCGGGAACAGACCGTGCTGTTGAAAAACATAGCCGATCCGGCGCCGCAGTTCATGGGCGGGTTCGGCGGTGACGTCCCGCCCGTCGATCAGGACGCGGCCTTGGTCGGGCTGCTCCAGCCGATTGATCATGCGCAGCAGGGTCGATTTGCCCGAGCCCGATGCGCCGACCAGCGCGACGAAACGGCCCTTGGCGATGGTCAGCGAAACATCGTCCACCGCCGCGACCGTGGCATAGCGGCGGCTGACCTGCTCCAGCGCGATCATGGGAACGTCGTGATTCACGCGCCCCTAACGCCGGACGGTCGCATTCCGCCTCACACCGTCATGTTTCGGGGCTATGCCTTGCCCACGCCAAGCGATAAGGCGCGTAAAACACGTTCAACAAGGCGGGTGACGACACCGCCAGGAGAGTAAGATGACTCAGACCGCCAGCCAGGTTCTCGACCGCGTCCTCGTCCTCGAAATGGTACGCGTGACCGAGGCAGCGGCGATCGCGGCCTCCACGCTGGTCGGGCGGGGTGACGAGAAGGCGGCGGACGCGGCGGCGGTCGAGGCGATGCGTGCCGCGCTCAACGAGCTCGACATGGACGGGACCGTGGTGATCGGCGAGGGCGAGCGCGACGAAGCCCCGATGCTGTTCATCGGCGAGAAGGTCGGCACCGGCAACGGCCCCGAAATCGACATCGCGCTCGATCCGCTGGAGGGTACGACGATCTGCGCCAAGGCGGGGCCGAACAGCCTGGCGGTGCTGGCGATTGCGGAAAAGGGCCATCTGCTCAACGCGCCCGATGTCTATATGGATAAGATCGCGGTCGGCCCGGGCTATCCGGCGGGCGTCATCGACCTGGATCGCAGCCCCAGCGACAATATCCGCGCCATCGCCGAGGCCAAGGGCGTGAAACCCGGCGACATCACCGTCTGCGTGCTCGACCGGCCGCGTCACGAGGCGCTGATCGCCGAGCTGCGGGCACTGGGTTGCGGTGTGGTGCTGATCGGCGATGGCGACGTGGCGGGGGTGATCGCCACCACCGACCCGGAGACGACGATCGATGCCTATATGGGATCGGGCGGCGCGCCGGAGGGCGTGCTGGCCTGCGCCGCGCTGCGCTGCGTCGGCGGACAGTTCAAGGGGCGGCTGCTGTTCCGCAATGACGCCGAGCGGGCACGCGCGCACAAATGGGGCGTGACCGACCTCGACAAGCAATATGACCTGACCGAGCTGGCGCAGGGCGACTGCATCTTCGCCGCGACCGGGGTGACCGACGGCTCGCTGCTGGCAGGGGTGAAGCGCCATGCCAAGGTGATGACGACCGAGAGCGTCGTCATGCGTGCCTCGTCGGGCACGGTCCGCTGGGTGAAGGGGCAGCATCGCCTGTGATTCCGGCGCCGGTCCTCGCCGCCCTTCTGTTGCTCGCCGCGCTGGGTGGCGTGTGGTGGTTCCAGAAGGGCGACCTGGGCGAGTATCGACGCTTCTGTGCACTGGACGACAGCCATTCGCGGCGGATGCGGTTCCGGCTTTGGCTGGCCCGGTCGGCGCTGGCGTTTCTGTTGCCGGTGCTGGTCGGGCTAATACTGCTCGGCCGGACGGACGCCTGGGCGATGATGCCGGGTGAGTTCGCGACGGCGGCAGGCATGATGCCGTCGGTCCTCGATGAGGATGGCACCGGGCTCTCGCTGCTGATCGGCGGCGCGGTCGGGGGGCTGGTGGCGGGCATGGTGATCGCCCGCTGGCGCCGCAGGCCGATCGGCAATGTCTCGGCGCTGCTGCCCCGCGAGCGGCGCGAGGTGAAATATGCGCTGGCGCTGAGCGTGACGGCCGGGGTGACCGAGGAGGCGTTCTTCCGCCTCTATCTGCCGCTGCTGGTCGCGATGCTGGCCGGGCAGGCGTGGATCGGCTTTGCCGCGTCGCTGATCCTGTTCGGGGCGATGCACCGTTATCAGGGCTGGGCCGGGGTACTGGCCACCACCGCGCTGGGGGCGGTGATGACCGGGCTTTACCTGATGACCGGCAGCCTGTGGGTGGTGATGCTGGTCCACACGCTGGTCGATGTGAACGGGCTGGTGGTCCTGCCGCTGACCAATGGGGTGCTCAAGAAGTGACCTGTTCCCCGGCGAAGGCCGGGGCCCAGTTTCTGCAAAGTCCGTGGAGTGCCGAGACGTTGAGGGGGAGGCAAATGCCCGACATCCTCGATAGCGCACTGCAACTGGACCCCGGCCTTCGCCGGGGAACAGATAGGCTTTAAGCCACGCTCAGTTCTTCAGTCGCCAGCCGGTGCGGAAGATCCAGCCGATCCAGGCCAGGCACGCCAGCAGGAACAGCGCCGTCACGCCCAGGCTGACCCCCGGCGTCACGTCCGACGTCCCGAAGAAGGTCCAGCGGAAGCCGTTGATCAGATACACGACCGGATTGAACAGCGTCACCGTCCGCCACGGCTCGGGCAGGATCTTCACCGAGTAGAAAGCGCCGCCCAGAAAGGTCAGGGGGGTGACGATCAGCAGCGGGATCACCTGCAACTGCTCGAACCCTCGCGCCCAGATGCCGATCGCGAAGCCGAACAGCGAGAAGGTGGTCGCGACCAGCAACAGGTAGAAGACCATCGCGACCGGGTGCAGGATCGACAGGTCGACGAACAGATAGGCGGTGGCGAGGATGACCAGCCCGATCACCATCGACTTGCTGGCCGCCGCGCCCACATAGCCGAGCACCGTCTCGATCGGCGACAGTGGCGCGGACAATATCTCGTACATGGTCCCGGTGAACTTGGGCATGTAAATGCCCAGACTGGCGTTCAGGATACTCTCCGAGAAAATGGAAAGCAGCATGAGGCCCGGCACGATGAACGCGCCATAGGGCACGCCCGAAACCTGGTTCATCGCCGATCCGATCGCGGTGCCGAACACCACGAAATACAGCGTCGTGGTGATGACCGGCACCATCAGGCTGGTCCACACCGTCCGCCGGAACCGCGCCATCTCGAAACGATAGATCGACCAGATGCCATGCAGGTTCATGCGCGTGTCCCCTCGACCAGATCGACGAAGATGTCCTCGAGCGAGGATTTATAGGTTTCCAGATCGTTGAACCCGATCTCCAGATCGCCCAGCTTGCGCAGCAGCGAGGGGATGCCGGTCCGCTCCGCGCGCGCGTCGAAGATGTAGCGCAGGCGCTTGCCCTCATCCTCCAGCGACAGGTTCCATTCGGCCAGTTCGGACGGGATCGTCGCCATCGGCTCGGCCAGGGTCAGCACCATTTCGCGCTTGCCGAGCTTCTTCATCATCTCGGCCTTTTGCTCGACCAGGAGGAGTTTGCCCTTGGCGATCACGCCTACCCGGTCGGCCATCTCCTCGGCCTCCTCGATATAGTGCGTGGTCAGGATGATGGTGACACCCCGCTCGCGCAAGGCATGGACCAGCTTCCACATGTCGCGGCGCAGTTCGACATCGACGCCCGCGGTCGGCTCGTCGAGGAAGAGGAGGTCGGGTTCGTGGGACAGCGCCTTGGCGATCAGCACGCGGCGCTTCATGCCGCCCGACAGCTCCATCAGCTTGGCATGGCGCTTGTCCCACAGCGACAGGTCGCGCAGCACCTGTTCGATATAGGCCGGGTTGGGCGCGCGGCCGAACAGGCCCCGGCTGAAATTCACCGTGTCGATCACCCGCTCGAACATGTCGACCGACAGTTCCTGCGGCACCAGCCCGACCTTGCGCCGCGCGGTTTTATAGTCGCGCAGGGCGTCATGCCCGTCGACGCGGATGGTCCCGGCCGAGGGCGTGACGATGCCGCAGACGATGGAAATCAGCGTCGTTTTCCCTGCGCCATTCGGCCCCAGCAGCGCGAAGATTTCGCCCCGCCGGATGGTCAGGTCGACCGGCTGAAGCGCGGTGACGCCGCCCTTATAGGTCTTCGTCACGCCCTCGACGGACAGGATCGGGTCGGTCATGCGGCAGTCCCCCGTATTTGGCCCCCGTAGGAAGACCGCCGCTTTATCAACCGTTTCGGGCGACGGCGATGGCCTTTTGCAACTCTTCGAGCGGCAACGCGCCCGACAGGATACGGTTGCCGACGATCCAGCTGGGCGTACCGGTCAAGCCCAGCCGCCCGGCGGCCTCCAGGTTGCGGCGGATTTCGGCATCGGCCTGGGGCTGGAACGCCGCCATCTTGCTCATGTCGACGCCCGCCTTGGCGGCGGCGGCGGCGATGGTCGCGTCGCTGACCGGGCCGCCCGCGTACAGCGCGTCGTGGAAGGCGGCGAACTTGCCCTGCGATGCGGCGAGCAGGCTGGCGCGCGCCGCCGCCTTGCTCGATGGCGCCAGGATCGGCAGCTCGCGATAGACGATACGCAGCTTGGGGTCGGCCTGGGTCAGTTGCTTGAGCAGCGGCAGGCTGGCGCGGCAATAGCCGCAATTATAGTCGTAGAACTCGACCAGCGTCACGTCGCCCTTCGGATTGCCGGTATAGGCATTGCCGAACGGCTTGGTCAGGTCGCCGCCGATCGCCGCCACCGCCTTGCCCTGTTCGCGGTCCTGCAACCGCTGCATCGCTTCCGGGATCACTTCCGGATGGTCGAGCAGATAGGCGCGCACGCTGTCGCCCGATGCGCCGCCGGGCGTGACCATCGGAGCCAGCGCCAGCGCGGTGCCGCCGCCGACCAGGCCGCCCAGGACCGCGACGGCGGCCAATGTCTTCATGCCCATCAGCGGTGCTTCTTCTTCTTGGAACTGGCGGAGTCGGCAGAGGTCATGGCGATATCCTGCGCCCGAATCCATTCGGACGTATTGGGGGTGAGATTGGCCATCGCATAGCGGGCGCTTTGGATGGCAGTACGGTCGTCGCCCATCATGCTCGCCCGCTCGGCGGTGGCGAGCGCGGCGCGCGGCGTGTCGCCCAGCTGTTCATAGGCGGTGCCCAGCTGGACCCAGGCAAAGGGATTGTCCTCGTCGCGCTGCACCGCGACCTTCAATATCTTCACCGCCTCGGGCAGGTTGCGCTTGTCCTCGGTCGCGATCAGCGCATGGCCGAAGGTGGTGGCGATCAGCGCGTTCTGGCCCGACCCCATGGTCGCGGCGCGTAAAGGCGCCAGCGCCTCTTGCGGCTTGCCCGATTCGAGCAGGATCTGGCCCTCGATCTCCTGGAAATACGGGTCCTTGGGATCGCGCGCGATCAGGGCTGCGGCCTCCGCTTCGGCTTTGTCCGGGTAGCCGCCCTTATGATAGGCATAGGCGCGCGCATAATGGGCATACACGCTCTGGTCGCTGTCGGGATATTTGTTCAGCGTCTGCTCGGGCGGCGAGACGTAGCCGAGCAGCTTGGCCTTCACCCGCAGGAAGCGCTCCTGAAGCTTGGCGTCGACCGGCTTGTTCCAGGCAGGCGACGCCTTCAGATCGTCGGTCAGCGACTGGATACGCACCGCCGACAGCGGATGGGTCTGCGCGAACGGATCAATATTCGTATAGCCGTAGCGATATTCCTGGTTCTGCAGCTTCTTGAAAAAGCTCAGCATGCCCTTTCCGGTGACCCCGGCGGTGGTCAGATAGCGGGCGCCCGCCGCGTCGGCGGCCGACTCCTGGTTGCGGCTGAACGCCAGGACATTGCTCATCGCCGCCTGCTGGCCCGCCGCCATCATGCCCATGCCCGCCGCGCCGCCACCCAGGGCCACGGTGGCCAGGCCCAGCACCATCGACAACAGCTGCATCTTCATCGCAGGCTTCATCGCCTGTTCGCTGAGCACGACATGGCCGTCGGCGATATGGCCCAGTTCGTGCGCGACGACGCCCTGCACCTCGTTCACATTCTCGGCCGCCTGGAGCAGTCCCGAATGGACATAGACGATCTGCCCGCCCGCGACGAAGGCATTGATCGAATCGTCGTTGATCAGGACGATCTTCACATCGCGCGGGTTCAGCCCGGCTGCCTTGATAATGGGCGCGGACATGTCGGCGAACAGCGCCTCGGTCTCGGCATCGCGCAGGATCGACTGCGCGGCGGCCGGCTGCGCCCAAAGGACGGCCGTGGCGGCGAAGGCTGCGATCAGACGCTTCATGATACCTCTATCGTCGGGTCGGCTTCGCGACACAACCGGCTTTGCATTTCGGGACAGGATGGGCAGGTTGTGCCACGGCATGGCTGAACGCCGGGCGAACGAGTGGAGCGCGCATGATGATGGGGACGTTCGACAGGCCGCCGGTGTTCCCGATGCCGGACCTGCCGCGCTGCGTGGTGCCGGGCGCGGGGCCGGTGGTCGGGCGAATGGTGGATCTGCCGCCATCGGTGCGGGCCGCATTGGTGGGCAGTGTCGGGCACCCCATGGCGGAGGCGGGTGGCCCGTTCAATCCGTCCGATATCGTGCGCGATGGAACGCCCCGTTCGCGCTTCCTGCGGGCCTATCGGGTGCGCGATCGCTGGATCGTGTGGATCGAACAGGGCGGGATCGGGCATGGCTTTCGCGTGCTGGCCTTTCGCGATGGAGCGCATGGCGAAAGCGTGGGCCTGCCGGTCTCTCATAGGCCCGGACAGAGCCTGTGTGCGGCATCGCGGGCGATCGTGGCGGATCGTCTAAAAAGCGGCTGAGCGTCATTCGCCCCGTTCCGGCGACCGCGTTCCTGGGCGGTGAGGGGCATAATGGTCGGAGCCGGTAAACCTCTTGGGCGGTGACACCCCTCGGTCAGGCCTGACGGCCTGCCACCTCCCCTGCCAGGGGAGGAATGGGACGGAGCGGGCTGTCCACAGGTCTATTCCCGAAAACGCAAAACGCCCTCCTTCCGCTGGGGAAGGAGGGCGTTCTCGCGTCGGCTGTAACGGGTGTCAGGCGCCGAAGGTGCGCTGCCACCAGCCGCGACGCGGGGTTTCGGTCGAGGCGCTTTCCTCGGTCGCTTCCTCCGCAGAGGCGGGTTCGGCGGCGGGGGTCTCCTCGGCGACCGGTTCCGCCACTGCCTTCGGCGCGGGCTTCTTGCGGACGCGCTTGGGCTTGGCCGGGGCTTCGGCTTCGGCTTCGGCCGCAGGAGCCGCTTCCTCAGCGGCCGGTTCGGCGGCGACCTTCGGTGCGGCCTTCTTGCGGACGCGCTTCGGCTTGGCCGGAGCCTCGGCCTCGACTGCAGGAGCCTCGGCAGCGGGTGCTTCTTCGGCCGCCGGCGTCTCGACCGTCTCGGTCACGACCGGCGCGGCCTTGCGAGCGCGCGGACGGCGGCGGGTCTTGGGCGCTTCGGCTTCGACCTCTGCGATGACCAGCGGCGTGGTGACCGGCGCGGCGTCGCCCGCCTCGATCGGTTCGGCGATGGTCAGCGGCTCATCCGCGGCGTCGTCCGAAGCATCCTCGGCCGCAGCCTCGATCGCGTCGTTCGTACCGCCCTCATTCCGGCGACCGCCACGGCGACCGCGACGTCCGCGACGGCGGCGACCGCCTTCGCGCGGCTCCGTCTCGGTCGCATCGACCGGCTCGGCGGTCTCGTCCTCAGCCTGCTCGTCGGCGTCCTCGGCTTCCGCCTCTTCGGTGTGCTCGGCATGGTCCTCGCCCTCGCCATGCTCGCCCTCGGCACCGCCACGGTTGCGGCGGCCACGGCGGCGGCGACGGCGTTTGCGGCCACCACCTTCGCCCTCTTCGCGCGGCTCGCGGGGAGCAGAGGCTTCGGTCGCGGCCTCCTCGGCCTCTTCCTCGTCCTCTTCTTCCTCGATCTCGTCGATCAGATCGTCCTCATCCTCCTCGACGGGCAGGAGCGTGTCGATCTTGGGCGCATAGGCGGGTGGCGGGCCCGACGCCTCGACGGTCATGCGCGCACCCTCTTCCTCGCGGTCGGGGATGATCTCGACCGTCACGCCGTAGCGGTCCTCGATCTCGGCGATGTCGGCACGCTTGCGGTTCAGCACATAGACGGCGGCTTCCTGGCTGGCGCGCAACGTCAGGATTGAACCGCGACCGCGCGCGGCCTCGTCTTCGATCAGGCGCAGCGCCGACAGGCCCGAGGACGAGGCGGTGCGGACCAGGCCGGTGCCTTCGCAATGCGGGCAGGGGCGGGTGGACGCTTCCAGAACGCCGGTGCGCAGGCGCTGGCGGCTCATTTCCATCAGGCCGAAGGACGAGATACGGCCGACCTGAATACGGGCGCGATCGTTCTTCAGCGCCTCCTTCATCGCCTTCTCGACCTTTCGGACATTGGAGTTGTTGTCCATGTCGATGAAGTCGATGACGACGAGGCCCGCCATGTCGCGCAGACGCAGCTGGCGCGCGATTTCCTGCGCGGCTTCCAGATTGGTCGCGGTCGCGGTCTGCTCGATATTATGCTCGCGGGTCGAGCGGCCCGAGTTGATGTCGATCGAGACGAGCGCTTCGGTCGGGTTGATGACCAGATAGCCGCCCGACTTCAGCTGGACGACCGGATTGTACATCGCAGCCAGCTGATCCTCGACGTGCGCGCGCTGGAACAGCGGCACGGCATCGGCATATTGCTTCACCCGGCGGGCATGCGTCGGCATCAGCAGGCGCATGAAGTCCTTCGCCTGGCGATAGCCGTCCTCGCCCTCGACGATGACTTCCTCGATCTCGCGATTATAGATGTCGCGGATCGCGCGCTTGATCAGGTCGCTGTCGCCATAGATCAGCGCGGGCGCCGAGCTGTGCAGCGTCTTTTCGCGGATGCCGTCCCACAGGCGCGCCAGATAGTCGAAGTCGCGCTTGATCTCGGTCTTGGTCCGCTGAAGACCTGCGGTGCGGACGATGCAGCCCATGGTCGAGGGCAGCGCCATGTCGGCCATGATCGACTTCAACCGCTTGCGGTCGGCCGCGTTCGAGATCTTCCGGCTGATGCCGCCGCCGTGGCTGGTGTTGGGCATCAGCACGCAGTAGCGGCCCGCCAACGACAGGTAGGTGGTCAGCGCCGCGCCCTTGTTGCCGCGCTCTTCCTTGACGATCTGGACCAGCAGCACCTGGCGGCGATGGATGACGTCCTGGATCTTGTAGCGGCGACGCAGATTCTGGCGACGCTGGCGCAGCGCCTCGACCTGGTCGTCATTGACGGTCGACTTGCGCGGGCGCGGCGGGGCTTCGCCATCCTCATCGTCATGATGGTCGTCGGCGTGATCGTCATGATCGTCGCCGTCGTGATCGTCATCATCCTCGGCGTCGAGCTCGGCGCGCAGCGCGGCTTCTTCGGCAGCGTGTTCGGCCTCTTCGCGGAGCAGGGCTTCGCGATCTTCCTTGGGGATCTGGTAATAGTCGGGGTGGATTTCCGAAAAGGCCAGGAAGCCGTGACGGTTGCCGCCGTAATCGACGAACGCCGCCTGCAGCGACGGTTCGACGCGGGTCACCTTGGCGAGGTAGATATTGCCCTTGAGCTGCTTGCGCTCGGCCGACTCGAAGTCGAATTCCTCGATCCGGTTACCCTTGACGACGGCCACCCGGGTCTCTTCCCGGTGGCGTGCGTCGATCAGCATACGCGTGGTCATTATGAAGTCTCCACGCGCGCGCCGGGCCCTGTGGCAGCCGTCGCGCGCGGTAAATAGGATGGGCGGCGGCGCGGGGCGCCGGTCCGCTGGAAATAACGGAAAGCGTGCCGCTCTCAGCCGCAGCACCGGCAACGGGGCCGGTGCGGACCCACGACACCGCGATCCCACCGGCAAAGGCCGGTCGGTCAGCGGGGTGGATCATATGCGTCATGCGAGCGTCAACCTGGTTGGCCCGGGCGCGAATGGTGTCGCAGTCCCGTTCCTTGGAAGTGGCCCCGCCCCGATCGGTTGGGAGAGGTTGATCGGGGCCGGGGTCCGCTGTTGTGCTAGCATCATCGGAACGTTTGCGCAACAGGCGGAAAACTGCCGATTCCGACGGCAAAAAAATGCCGAATTTTGTGTTAACCAATGGTTGAAAGCCCTGCGTCAGCTAGCGGCTTCTATCCCGGACCCGTCGATCGAAGGATCGCCAAAAAGGGTTTGGGTACGATGGCTTTTCGCTGGACCAGCGGCAGGCCGGCACGGCATATCCCCCGTGTCGTGCTGATGCTGATCACTTTTCTGTTCGGACTGTTCGCGCCGGTCAGTGCGCTGGCCGCGACGGTGCAGAGGGTCGTGGTGCGCGGTGCGCAGCTGATCATCCGCTTCGATTCGCCCGTGAAGCGCGCGCGCAGCGTCATGCTGAACGAGCCGCGCCGCGTGGCGATCGACGTGACCGGCGCGTCGCCCGGCTCCAGCACGGTCCGCCAGGGCACGGTGCGCGGCCTGACCCAGACGCGGGTCAAGCCCGGCGTCACCCGCCTGACCTTTTCGCTGGCGCAGGATGCGACGATCTTCGATGGCGGATTCGACGATGACGCGCGGCAGCTCTCGCTGACGCTGAAGCCGGTGCGCCAGGGCTATACCCAGGCGAGCTTTGCGGGCGGGCTCGACTTCTTTCCATTCCATTTCCAGCGCAAGCCCGCCTATACCCTGACCGTCCCCGTGCCGAGCCCCGCGCGCGCCCTGCCGCTGCCGCGCGTGAAGGGCGCCGACAACCGGCCGCTGGTGGTGATCGATGCAGGCCATGGCGGGGTCGACCCCGGCGCGATCAACCCGGTCACGGGCCTGCGCGAAAAGGACGTGACGCTGGCCATCGCCAAGGCGATCCGCGACACGCTGGTCGCCAGCGGCCGGGTGCGCGCCGCGCTGACCCGCGAGGACGACCGTTATATCCTCCACCGCGAGCGTTACGGCATCGCGCGGCGGCTGCATGCCGACCTGTTCATCTCGATCCACTGCGACAGTGCGGGCGCGGGTGAGGCACGGGGGGCCACCGCCTATACCCTGTCGGACGTCGCCTCCGACAAGGAAGCCGCGCGGCTGGCGGCGCGCGAGAACAAGGCGGACGTGATTGCGGGTGTCGACCTGGGCGGCAACAGCGACGTCTCGACGATCCTGATCGACCTGACCCAGCGCGAGACGATGAACGACTCGGCCAGCTTCGCGCGTCTGCTGGGCCGCGAGGCGCAGCCGCTGATCCCGGTCAAGCCGGTCTTCCACCGCATGGCCTCGCTGATGGTGCTGAAGGCTCCCGACATGCCGTCGATCCTGTTCGAGACGGGCTATATCTCCAACATGCAGGACGCGGCGTTCCTGAGCAGCAAGGACGGCCAGGAGCGGATTGCGAAAGCGGTATTGCAGGCGGTCGAGGTGCATTTCGCGCGACGGATGGCGTCGCGGTAGGGGGGGGAACACCGTCCTGATGGTGGTGTTCCACACACGTCCTTCCATGGCATTTCGTCGGTTTTGCCCTGGAGTATTGCTGACGGATTGACTGTTGACCGTTCGGTAGTCGTCGACAATATTGACGCCTGCGGCCAAGTTGTCGTGCGATCGGTGTCGAGGAGAGACGATGTCGAACCGGCAGAAAACCGAAATTCTCGGCGGCCTTGGGTGGTTTTTTTCCACCAAAGGCAGGGCCGGTCCTATCCGTTTCATGGCGGTGGCGTTCGCTATGGTCGTCGTCGTCAGCTTGGTCGTCTGGGGCATTGTGGCTCTTGACGCGGCGACCTACCCGATACTTGGCGCATTGGCGGGCGCGGCGCTCGCCAAGCTGTTCGCCGAAGCAGGGCGGCGATGTCATGATCTGGGGCGCGGGTCGATGCTTGGCGCGGTGGTCCTTATCGGCGTGCTGGGCGCAGTCCTTTCTATTCTCTCGCTCCTGATCGTGGGCGCGACGGCCATCGGCATTGGCGTGGTCGTCGCGCTTGTGTTCGTGTTCACGTTTCTCCGTCCGGGGCAGTCCGGCGCCAATTCTCATGGCGTGCCGCCACCGGGGCCATTGCAGGTCAGCAGGCCGGACGCCGAGCCGGTGGATCGTGGCAGTTTGGCCTGGGCGGGAGTGTCGATTCTGGGCTGTGCTGCGATAGGCCTGGCCATCCAGACGACGACCGATAGCATTCGTGCCGATCGCGAAAGTCGCTATGCCTTCTCGATAGGGTCGCCGGCTGTCTTAAGGGTGATGGAGGGATGACGGCTGCGGCGTTCGAGCGGATGCGTCATGCGCGCGTTATCCTTCAACGGTTCGCCAGTGCGGGTCGTCCCGCTGGCGCAAAACCGCCCTCGATCGCCGCGTTGCAAAAAAGTCCGGTCGGCTGGCCAGTGGCTCGCGACGATCTCGTGACGCAGATCGACGCGAGGCTGCGCGGGACCAGCATGCCGCGACAACTGGCGACATCCTATTGTGGCCCGGCAGCCTTTCTGTACTGCATCCTGAAGGATCGACCGGACATCTATGTGTCCTATGCGGTCGCGCTGTGGGAGGCAGGGCATTACACCTTCAGGACTGGCGTAGGGCATGTCGAGGTAGAGTCGGCGGATCGGACCAAGGCCAGCTTGGCGGCGATCGCGGGGCGGCGAAGGGGCAAGGAGCAAATCTCCGACCTCGACTGGATGACGATGGCTGCACTGAGTGCATCGACCCGCCCGCTCTCTGCCCTGCGCAGGGGCGCAGGACCTGACGACGTGGGGCTGTCGATCACCTATCCCTGGGTTTTGAAACAATGGTTTCAAGCTGGCGGATCGCGACCGCAGGTCGACAGCATGGGACTGGGCGCGTTGAAATCGGGCCTCTTCATGTTCGCCAATCTGATGCGCTTCTGGCGTTCGCATTGGCTCGTCATCCAGATCGATTCCAGCCTGGTGACGACCGGCGCCCCCAATACGTTCGAGCAACGACATTGGGTCGTCGTCAATCCGAATTTCCAGCCCAGGGTTCGCCGTGAGGGAAAGGGACCTTGGATCGCAATGGGCGACATCATGTCTGATTTCTGGAAGGTGCCTCAGGAGCAAGCGGTCCGAGCCATGGAGGGCGCTCATCTGGCCGATTGGCCGATGGAATTGAGCCTGGTGACGTGGGGCAAGGAGGATTTTCGAGCCAGGATGACGCGTCTCGGTGATATTCCGGCGCGCTTCTATGGTGGATATGCCTTTCCACATTTTCGCTGACAGATGTTTTCTTGGCCGGGCTGCTTCGACGGCTGAGCAACTCTGCTGGCACCGGCGCGCATACGCATGTCTGGCCGTACCTGGCTGATCGGCGTAATGGCGCAGGCATGATCCGTGTCTGTGCCCTTTACCGTTTCGCATCCTTCGCCGACCCCGCCTCGCTCCGCGAGCCGCTGCTCGCCGTGGCGGAGGCGAACGGGATTCGCGGTACGCTCCTTCTCGCCAGCGAGGGGATTAACGGCACGGTGGCGGGTCGCCATGACGCGATCGAGGCGCTGCTGGCGCATATCCGCACGCTGCCCGGTTGCGCCGATCTGGACTATAAGGACTCGGCCGCCGAGACGATGCCGTTCCACCGGATGAAGGTGCGGCTGAAGCGCGAGATCGTGTCGATGGGCGTGGACGGCATCGACCCGACCCGCGAAGTCGGCACCTATGTCGCAGGCGAGGACTGGAATGCGCTGATCGCCGATCCCGACACGCTGCTGATCGACACGCGCAACGATTATGAGGTGGCGATCGGCACGTTCGACGGCGCGGTCGATCCGGGGACGAAGAGTTTCCGCGACTTCCCCGACTGGTTCCGCGAGCATCGCGACGAACTGATGGCGGGCAAGTCGAAGGTCGCGATGTTCTGCACCGGCGGTATCCGCTGCGAGAAGGCGACGGCGTTCCTGAAGGCGGAAGGGGTGGCGGACGTCTTCCACCTCGACGGCGGCATCCTGAAATATCTGGAGACGATGCCCGAGGAGCGGAGTCGCTGGAGCGGCGAATGCTTTGTCTTCGATGCGCGCGTGGCCGTGGGCCATGGGCTGGCGCCCGGAAATCACGGGCTGTGCCATGGCTGCCGGATGCCGGTCGGCCCGGAAGAGCGCGCCTCGCCGCTTTATGTCGAGGGGGTGAGCTGCCCCGCCTGCCACGGCACGCGCGACGCGGAGCGGCTGGCCGCCTATGCCGAGCGACACCGGCAGGAGCGGCTGGCGGCGGCGCGGGGAGAGGCGCATGTCGGCGCGCGCTTCCCCGTGCAGGACGAAAGCCGCGACGAACCGCGCGAGCCCTGACGCGCAAACCATTCCCAGGCGGGTGGCAAGCCGGGGCGAACCTGCTACACGAGCCTTCGCAACGTCATGGCCCTCACACCCTCCACCTCGCCCGATACCCCCGAAACGCCGCGTCGCCCGCTCTGGCGCCGCTGGTGGGTCCGGCTGTTTGCCGCGCTCGCGCTGCTGCTGGCGATCGCGGCGGGGGTGTTCTGGTTCGTCTTCATGCGCGACCTGCCCTCGGTCGATGCGTTGAAGGCCTATGAGCCACCCTTGCCCACCCATGTGCGCGGCAATGACGGCACGCCGATCCAGTCCTATGCGCGCGAACGCCGGGTCGAACTGTCGTTCAACGAATATCCGCCGCTGCTCGTCCGCGCCTTCCTGGCGGCCGAGGACAAGAGCTTCTTCGAGCATGGCGGCGTCGACTATCCGGGGCTGGCGGGCGCGGTCCTCGACTATGCCAAGAAATGGGGCACCGGGCGGCGCGCGCGCGGCGGGTCGACCATCACCCAGCAGGTCGCCAAGAACCTGCTGATCGGCGACGCCTATTCGCCCACCCGCAAGGTCAAGGAGGCGATCCTCGCCTATAAGATCGAGGATACGCTGACCAAGCAGCAGATCCTGGAGCTGTATCTCAACCAGATCGCGCTGGGGCGGAATGCCTTCGGCGTCGAGGCGGCGGCTCATGCCTATTTCGACAAGGAACTGAACGAACTGACGCTGGGGCAGATGGCCTATCTGGCGCTGCTGCCCAAGGGGCCCGCCAATTACGACCCCATCCGCCATCCCGACCGCGCGCTGGAGCGCCGGGCCTATGTGCTGCGCGAGATGCTGGCGAACAATTTCATCACCCGCGCGCAATATTACGCGGCGATGGCCGAGCCGCTGGGCACGGTGCTGCGCCGCACGCCGAAATATGCGCAGGTCGGCGGCTATTTCGTCGAGGAGCTGCGCCGCCAGCTGATCAAGCGCTATGGCGAAAAGGCGGAGAGCGGACCGAACAGCGTCTATGACGGCGGCCTGTGGGTGCGCAGTTCGCTCGACACGCGGTTGCAGGATCTGGCGGCCGAAGCCTTGCGCGACGGGCTGGTCCGGTTCGAGGGCGGACGCGGCTGGTCCGGGCCGATCCGGCACGAGGATATCGACGGCGATAATTGGCAGCAGGCGCTGCTCAACACCAATATCGGGCTCGACTATCGCGACTGGCGCGCGGGCATCGTCACCGCCAAGGATTCGAGCGAGGCGACGATCGGGTTCGCCAATGGTCGCACCGGCACCCTGCCGCGCGGGCTGGCCCAGATGCCGCGCCGGGGCACGGCGGCGACCGCGTTCAGCGCGCTGAAGGTCGGCGACATCATCGCCGTCTCGCCGGAGGGCAGCCAGTTCGCGCTTCGCTCGGTCCCGCGCATCTCGGGCGGCTTCGTGGTCGAGGAGCCTGCGACGGGCCGCGTGCTGGCGATGCAGGGCGGCTTCGACGCCCGGCTCCAGGCGTTCAACCGCGCGACCCAGGCCGAGCGTCAGCCGGGCTCGACGATCAAGCCGATCGTCTATTCCGCCGCGCTCGACCATGGCATGACGCCCGCCTCGATCATCGTCGACGGGCCCTTCTGTATCGACCAGGGCGCGGGGCTGGGCACCAAATGCTTCCGCAACTTCGGCAATTCCGCCGGTGCGGGGCCGCACACCATGCGCTGGGGCATCGAGCAGTCGCGCAACCTGATGACCGTGCGTACGGCATCGACCGTCGGCATGAAGAATGTCGTGGCGATGATCAAGCAGATGGGGATCGGCGATTTCCCGCCCTATCTCGCCTATGCGCTGGGCGCGGGCGAGACGACGGTGAGCCAGATGGTCAACGCCTATGCGATCCTGGCCAATAACGGGCGCGGCGGCGATCCGACGCTGATCGACTTCGTGCAGGACCGGCACGGAAAGGTGATCTGGCCGGAGAACTGGCACGCCTGCGACCGGTGCAACGCGGCCGATTATGACGGCAAGCCGATGCCCCGCCCGATCAGCCGCCAGCGCCAGGTGATGGACGCGATGACCGCGTACCAGATGGTCCACATCACCGAGGGCGTGGTCCAGCGCGGCACGGCCACGGGCCTGCGCGGCCTGAACCGGCCGATGTTCGGCAAGACCGGCACCAATAACGGCCCGACCGATGTCTGGTTCGTCGGCGGCACGCCGCAATTCGTCGGTGGCCTCTATATCGGCTATGACACGCCGCGCTCGCTGGGCGGCTATGCGCAGGGCGGGACGATCGCAGTGCCGATCTTCCACCAGTTCGCGCAAAAGGCCTATGAGGGATTGGACAAGTTGCCCTTCCGCGCTGCGCCCGGCATCCGCATGGTCCGCATCGACCGGGCGAGCGGGCGGCCGGTCTATGGCACCTTCCCGACCGGCGACGATCCCAAGCCCGCCGTGATCTGGGAAGCGTTCAAGCCCGAAAGCGAGCCGCGCCGCCGCGCCCGCCGTGCCGAGGCGGCGAGCCCGGCACCCGCGACGCCCGCCGGTCCGGCCAAGCCCGCCGCTCCGCGCGACAGCGATTTCTTGCAAAGGGAAGGCGGAATCTACTAGCCCGCTTTCCATATGAATTTTTCCTTTCCCATCGGGGCGAGGCACGACCGGTTTTTGGAGAATACCCATGCGCGCTGAAGCGCAGGCTCATGTCGATACGATCAACGAAGCCCTGGAGCTGCTGCGCCGCTTCCTCGACTGGGACCGCGCGCTGCGCCGCCTGGACGAGCTGAACGCGCGCGTCGAGGACCAGACGCTGTGGAACGATCCCAAGCAGGCGCAGGCCGTGATGCGCGAGCGTCGCCGCCTGGACGAGGCCATCACCGCCACCCGCGCCATCGAGAACGAGCTGTCCGGCACGGTCGAGCTGATCGAGCTGGCCGAGATGGAGGGCGACGAAGAGCTGGAGAAGGAAGCCGTCACCAGCCTGGGCGAGCTGGCCAAGCGGGCCGAGGCCGACAAGGTCAAGGCGCTGCTGGCGGGCGAGGCCGACGCCAACGACACGTACCTCGAAATCAACGCGGGCGCGGGCGGCACCGAGAGCCAGGACTGGGCCGGGATGCTGCAGCGCATGTATACGCGCTGGGCCGAGCGGCACGGCATGAAGGTCGAGCTGATCGACTATCATGCGGGCGAACAGGCGGGCATCAAGTCGGCGACGTTGCTGGTCAAGGGCGAGAATGCGTACGGCTATGCCAAGGTCGAATCGGGCGTGCACCGGCTGGTGCGGATCAGCCCCTACGACTCGGCCGCGCGCCGCCACACCAGCTTTTCGTCCGTGTGGGTCTATCCGGTGATCGACGACAATATCGAGGTCGAGATCAACGAGAGCGAGCTACGCATCGACACGTATCGCGCCTCGGGTGCGGGTGGTCAGCACATCAACACCACTGACTCGGCGGTGCGTATCACCCACTTGCCCACCGGCATCGTGGTGCAATGCCAGAACCAGCGTTCGCAGCACAAGAACAAGGCCGAGGCCTATAACCAGCTGCGTGCCCGCCTGTATGAGCGCGAACTGGCCGAGCGCGAGGCGGCGGCCAACGCGCAGAACGCGACCAAGACCGATATCGGCTGGGGCCACCAGATCCGCTCTTATGTCCTCCAGCCCTATCAGCTGGTGAAGGACCTGCGTACCGGGGTCACCTCGACCGCGCCGGGCGATGTACTGGACGGCGATCTCGACGCCTTCATGGCCGCCGCCTTGTCGCAGCGCGTGACCGGTGAAGCGGTCGCCGTGGAAGATGTCGATTAAGATGCGCATGCGGGGGGCACGGGCCATCCTGGCGGCGACGCTCGCCATCGCGCTGGGCGGCGCGATATCGGCGTGCGACGGATCGAAGCCGCTCATCCCGCACAAGGATGAGGAGGAGGAAAAGATCGGTCCGTTCCCGGCGGCCGATCGCCCGGTCGCCCATGTCGTGTCCGCGCGCTGGTCAAACGAGGACGAGCGCGATCGCCTGCGCGAGGCGGATCAGGTCATGGACCGGGCCGCGATCCGGCCGGGCATGACGGTCGCCGATATCGGCGCGGGCGAGGGCTATTACACCGTCCGCCTGGCGCAGCGGGTCGGCAAGAATGGCCGCGTTCTGGCCGAGGATATCGTCGCTGCCTGGCGCGACCAGCTGGCCGAGCGTGTCTCGCGCGAAAGGCTGGACAATGTGAGCGTCCGCCTGGGACTGCCCGCCGATCCCAAGCTGCCGCCCAACAGCTTCGACCGGGTGCTCATGGTGCACATGTATCATGAGATCGCGCAGCCCTATGAGTTCCTCTGGCGGCTGTTCCCCGCGCTGAAGCCCGACGGGCTGGTCGTGGTGGTCGACGCCAATCGCCGCACCCGCGCGCACGGCACGCCGCCCGCGCTCCTGAAATGCGAGTTCGCGGCGGTCGGCTTTACCCAGGTGTCGTTTCAGAACATGCCCTCGGCGGGAGGTTATCTGGCGACCTTCCGCGCCACCGGCCCGCGCCCCGAGCCCAGTGCGATCCGGCCGTGCCGGATGAAGGACAATTAGGCAGATCAAGGCGGGCAACGTGCCCGTCATCCCTTCTTTCCGAGAACCCTGGTCGGGCAATCGATGAAAAGTCGTCACGGCGGTGACGGACTTGAAACATGACAGCTTTGTCATGCATTGATCCGGTGTCGGCTCCCGACGGGGTCGGCAGGCCATCGGCCAGAATAGGCCGAGGCACCGCAAGAAGGAGAAGACCATGCATATGCTTTGGATGGCCGGGCTGGCACTCGGCGCGGCGGCCGCGTCCGAGGGCGCGTTGGAGCACCAGGTACAGCTGGATCACCATTCGGGGCCCGTCGCGGTCCGCTACAGCGCCGATGTCGGCGTGACCCACAAGCAGATCGGCGCGGTGACCACCGGCGGTCGCCCCTCGACGCTGCGCTGCCTGTGGAGCGCGAACGTCACCGTGCACCGCGAGGCGCGCGGGGCCACCGGCACCACGCTGATGCGCAGCGCCGCGCGCGACGGCGTGATCGAGGGCAGTCGTCCGGGCTGGTGCACCACCCAGCGCGCCGCGATCGCCCAGGAGGTAGCCGCCCGTCGCGACGCGGTGCAGGAGCATCTCCAGGCGGTGGCGCAGGAGGATCATGGTCTGCTCCGCTCCGAGTTGGACAGACTGCATAGCGAGACGCGTACCGGATGAATGATAGCAAGTTGATGTTGGGCGCCCTGCTGGGCGTCATCCCGGCCACGCCGGTCCTTGCGCAGGAGCAGCGGCCCGCCATCGGGGTCGAGCTGAACAGCGACGAGAATCGCCGGGGACTGAGCTGGAGCGGGGGGCGGGTATCGCCCTCCGCCGATATCTTCGCGACGAGCGGTCCGTTCGAGGCGAGCGGCCGGATCGTCGCGTTGCGCGAGTCGGAGCGGCATGGCGGTGCCGGGGTGGTCGGCGACTTGACCCTGGGGGCCAGCACGATGGTCGGCCTGGTGACGGTGCGCGGGCGGGTGACCGGCCATTTGTTCGGCGGCGCGGGCTTCAACGCCGATTATGTCGAGCTGGGCGGTTCGGCCGCTTATACGCTGGGTCCGGTACAGCTGGATGCCGGCGCCGATTACGCCCCGTCGCAAAACGCGATCGGCGGCGACAATCTCTATCTTCACGCAGGCGCGCAGAGCGGCATTCCCGGCACCCCCTGGACCGTTCTCGCCGGGATCGGCCGATCGACCGGCAAGACCGACGATCCGTTCCGCTCCGCGCGGCTGCGTCCCGGCGGCGACTATACCGACTGGCGGCTGGGCGTGGAGCATGTGACCGGGCCGGTGACGCTGGGCCTGGATTATGTCGGCACCGATGTGTCGGAACGCGCCGCCTCGGCCTTTATGCTCGCCGATGCACGGCATTCGGGCGACCGGATCGTCGGGCGGGTGCGGTTCGGGTTCTAAAATTCTCTTATCGCTGGCCACGGGCTTGCCCCTCCCGCAGGCGGGAGGGGATGGGGGAGGGAAAGGCCCCAAGCTTGGTCGCCCGTGGCCTAGCCCCCACCCCAACCCCTCCCCCGTCCCGGAGGAGGGGCTTTCAGACCATTCCCTCTTCCCGCAGGCTGGTGGCCACCCCGCCGCCTAAGATCAGGTGGTCGAGCAGCATGACGTCCAGCGCCGCGAGCCCCTGCGTCAGCCGCCGGGTCAGCGACAGGTCGGCGGAGCTGGGCCGGGTATCCCCATCGGGGTGGTTGTGCGCGATCAGCACCGCGCTCGCCCCCATCAGGATCGCATCGCGGGCGATCCGGGGGATAGGAACCGACACCGAATCAGGTCGTCCCACGACATGGCGCAAGCCCAACAGCATCCGTTCCGAACCTAGATAGGCGATCCCCATCGCCTCTCCCACCCCGCGATTCAGCCCGCCGAACAGCGCCAGCGCGTCGCGGCGCGTGGCGATGCGATGGGGAGGGCGGGGCAAACGGGACACGACCAGTTCTGCTCCGTGGTGCGGCCCGATGCACCTTTATCCCGCGCCGGTCCGGTTCGGCTTGGCGGGGGCCGCGCAGGGCGCTAGGCCGGTGGCCATGCGGCAATATCTCGACCTCATGGACCGGGTGCTGACCCAGGGCGTTCGCCAGATGGATCGGACCGGCACGGGCACGCTGTCGGTCTTCGGCCATCAGATGCGATTCGACCTGGCCCAGGGCTTCCCCGTCCTCACCACCAAGAAGCTCCACCTGCGCTCGATCATCGTCGAGCTGTTGTGGTTCCTGCGCGGCGACACCAATGTCCGTTGGCTGCAGGACCGCCGGGTGAGCATCTGGGACGAATGGGCCGATGAGACGGGCGATCTCGGCCCCGTCTATGGCAAGCAGTGGCGCGACTGGGCGACGGCCGATGGCCGCCATATCGACCAGATCGCCGAACTGGTGGAGCAGATCCGCACCCAGCCCGCCTCGCGCCGCCAGATCGTGTCGGCCTGGAACCCCGGCGACCTGCACGCCATGGCGCTGGCACCTTGCCACTGCCTGTTCCAGACCCATGTCGCCGATGGCCGCCTGTCGCTGCAGCTCTATCAGCGTTCGGCCGACATCTTCCTGGGCGTGGCCTACTTTTCCGGCATAGCGCCCGCCACTCAGTGAATGAATGGCCTGTGGCGAGACTTTAATTCCCCGCATAGAACTATTGTCAATGATTGAACCTTGGACTATGTTCTTGGTTCATTCTCCTTTGCGGGATCTGGCTGCGTCGAAAACGTCCGATTTGCGAACAGATCGACAGGCACCTCGCGCTGCGTGTTGAGGGTGATGAAAAGTGTTCTGGAACTCTGATCCGAAATCAGTGTGACGAAAAGGGTGGTGGCGTGAAGTTTGGATACGCGCGTGTTTCAACTGCCGAACAGCGCGTCGATCTGCAGGCCGATGCGCTGAAAGCCCATGGAGTCGATGGCTCGCGGATCTACGTCGATATCGGTTCCGGCCGCCGCTTCGATCGGCCCGAGTTCCAGGCCGTCCTGAAAGCGATGCGAAAGGGCGACGAGCTGGTCGTGTGGCGCTTGGACCGGGCGGGCCGCTCGACCAAGGATCTCCTCGCCATGATAGAGGCGCTGACGGAACGCGGCATCGGCTTCACATCTCTGCATGAGCGGATTGAAACCAGCAGCGCGAGCGGCAAGCTGATGCTCACGGTCTTCGCCGCCATGGCGGCCTTCGAGCGCGACCTGCTGTCGGAAAGGACCAAAGCGGGGCTTGCCGCCGCGCGTGCGCGAGGTCGAAAGGGCGGACGACCGCCGGCGCTCGGACAGGCGCAGGTCCGCCTCGCGAAGACAATGCTCGCAGATGATACCGTCAGCGTCACCGAGGTGGCGCGGCACTTCAACGTGGGGAGGAACACCCTCTACCGCTCGCTTAGGAGGGAACCATGACCCCGACACACCCCGAACAGCAGTATCTCGATCTCCTGGCCCATGCGCTCGATCACGGGGACGAACGCCTCGACCGCACCGGCGTCGGCACGCGTTCGCTGTTCGGCGCGATGCTGCGCTTCGACCTTTCGGACGGAAGCGTTCCCATCCTCACCACCAAGCGCGTTTACTGGAAGACCGCCGTCAAGGAGA
Source organism: uncultured Sphingomonas sp. (assembly GCA_913777475.1). Classification (GTDB taxonomy): domain Bacteria; phylum Pseudomonadota; class Alphaproteobacteria; order Sphingomonadales; family Sphingomonadaceae; genus Sphingomonas. The sequence goes on from CAJYRW010000047.1 coordinate 34,078, forward strand.
TGCTCTGGTTCCTCACCGGCGGCACCAACATCCAGCCGCTGCTGCGGGAGAACGTCCGTATCTGGACCGATTGGCCGCTCGCGACATACCGGCGCGAGACGGGAGAGGACATCACGCAGTCCGATTTCGAGGACCGCGTCGTCGCTGACGACAAATTCGCAGCCCGTTGGGGTGAGCTCGGGCCGGTCTACGGCAAGCAGTGGCGGCGCTGGCTCGGGGCCGACGGCCGCGAACACGACCAGATCGCCGGCCTCGTCGAAACGCTTCGAACGAACCCCGCGAGCCGGCGCATGCTGTTCCACGGCTGGAACGTCGCCGAGCTCGGCGGGATGGCTTTGCCGCCGTGCCACATGGTCTACCAGTATCACGTGACCTCGGACGGCCGTCTGAACTGCCTGCTCTTCCAGAGGTCCGTCGATCTGCTGCTCGGGGCCGCATTCAACTTCACGGGCGCGTCTGCGCTCCAGCTCATGCTTGCCCAGCAGGCCGGCCTGCGTCCCGGAGAGCTGATCTGGGTCGCGGGCGACGCGCACCTGTATCTCAACCACCTCGACCAGGCCCGCGTGCAGCTAGGTCGGGAACCGCGCCCCTTTCCCAAGATGCGCCTCGTCCGCGAGGCAGCCAGCATCGACGATTATCGGATCGAGGACTTCGAAGTGACGGGATACGATCCGCATCCCCCGATCAAGGGCGACGTGGCGGTCTGAACATCATGACTACGCACGCCATGAAACCTCTGTTCGAACGCGGCGGGTTGACCGAGGAGCTGCTGCGCAGCCTGCTCGATCGCGATCTGGCAGCCGGTGGCCTCGTGGCGGTTCGGGACGGGAAGATCAGCCGAACGCACTATGCGGGCATCATCGGCTGCACGAGCGGGGCGCTCGCGCGTTTCCGCGACCTGTTCTCCGAATATGAGGCGAAGCACAACGTATCCACGGGTCCCCTCCGCCACCTGTCGAGTATGAGGACGTGGCTCGCCGCGGAATACGACGCGGGTCGCCTGGACATCCGAAACGGAAAGCTCGATCGGGTCTGCTTCCAACGGCAATTCGGCCTTCGCGGCGGCACCTTCCTCACTCGGCACGAACCGATCAGGCGCCTTTTCGACGAGTTCGACGAGCGCGCGCAGCGCGAAGGCTACATGCCGACGGCGGTGCGGCTTGAGCACGAGCGGTTCGTCGATATGCTGAACGGTCCGCTCGAACTCAACAAGGACCGTCTGACCATCAATCAGACCGTGCTGGCGAAGGCCGCCGGCATCCCACTGATGCGCCTGCGCGACACCGGCTTCTCCACCCTTCTCGCCAAGCGTCAGGACGAGCTGACGAATTCGGTGACCGCCAGTCGGATCGACCCCTTCCTCCACGGCCGCGTGTATGCCTTCAGCGATCTCGCTTCGCTGTGGCCAACGGCCTTCCTCGAAAAAGTCGGCATCCGGTTCAAGCAGGTCTCGGCCGGGCTCGCGGGCCAAAGCGTGAAGGGCAACTATCGTGCGCTTTTCGACTGCCTCAAATGGATCGGCGCCAGCGAGCACGAACATTGCGTCGCAGTCGTGGTGGAGGCGGCTGCAACCCGAATCTCGACCGATGACAGGTGGGAGGAATCGCTTTTTCTCTATCGTTCGCACCTCGTCAGCGCGCTCGGCGGCAGCGCCGCCGACACGACTATAACTCAGCTGCGTGCCGGCCTAGCGGGACTGGCGTCAGGCGGCATCGTGCCGTCCATTTCGATCCCACTTCCGGGCGTGAAGCACATCCACCGCAAGAGCGGACGACTGCGCAGCGTCGCGGAAGTCGTCGATCGGACCGCAGGCGACGACTATGTGGACTTCGCGCGCGCCCAGCTGCGCACCACGGCCAAGGGGCTCGGCCTCGACCTCGGCAAGGATGCGGACGAATTCCTCGGCGGGCTGTCGGCGGACCTCGCCGTTCATAGATCCAAGGGCATGGCCGCCGCGATGGCGGTGCGCGAGGTCCTGCAACTTCGGCTTCAGGCGCTGCAGAATCAGGCCGCCGCCATCGTTGACCGGGCGATGATCGACCACAGTGAAGGCCGGCGCAGGCTGGAGATTGCCGACATCGATGCCGCCGCGTTCGAAAGGTCTTATCTGGACGAGAAGCTAGGTGATCACGAACGGCGTCGGCTGACGACGCAGAGCTTCCCAGATCCATCGAAGGTCGAATCGGACCGAGCGGAGGTGGGCATCGCCAACCTCCTCGCGTTGATCGAGACGCGTCACGGCGCCATACCGCCGTCGGTCGCAACGGCCAGAGCGGCCGGCTACGGTCAGTTCTTCGCCAAGCGCTATCTTGCCTACGGCGGCCTGAGCGCGATCGAGCGGATGCTCATCCCCGACGCGAACACCGTCGGGGCGGTGCTGACGCTCTACCTATGCGAAAGCGGCGCCAACGTGTCCGTCGGTCGCACCCTCGAACGGGACTGCTTCGAGGTCAGCGATCTGAAGGGGCACCACCGCATCACGGGCCACAAGGCTCGCGCCCAAGGCAAGCCGATCATCGTCGATCTGCCGGGCACGTCGCCCGCGCTACGGGCGATGAACTGGCTGGTCGACGCAAGCAGGCCGCTGGCGGTGGCCGCCAAGGACGACGGAGACCGCCTGATGCTGATGCGCGTGGGCGACCGGGTGCAGCTCATGACCCCGCACTGGTTCACCGCCTGGTTCAAGGCGTTCGCCGCCGGCGTGCCCGGCCTCTCGGACCTCACCCTCACGCCCAACATGATCCGGCCCAGCGTTCTACTGCACGCAGCGCTCAGCGACGATGGTCGCCTCGGGACCGGGATGGCGCTCGGGCAACACGGCCTCGCCGTGACCCAGGGCTACCAGCAGAAGCACGCGACCCGCCTGCTCTACGACGAGAACATCAAGCGCTTTCAGCAGGCGTTCGAGACCCTGGTCCTCTCGAACGTCGAAGATGCCGCTACCCTGCTCGGGATCACGACGGTCGAGTTCGAAGGCCGCCTCGGCGCTCTGCGCGCGACTGGTCTCGGCACGTTCTGTCGTGACCCGCGCGGCCGCCCTGGTGCCGGTACGGCGAGCTGCACGACGATCGATTGCTGGAACGACTGTCCACAGATGCTGGTCGTTGCCGAAGTGGAGGCCATTGCCCAGCTGCGGCTCTGGCAGGCGTCCCTTCGTGCCGCCCAGCCCGAATGGGAACGGGACCGGCCGGAACGATGGGACGCGGTCTGGCTTCCGTGGCTGTGTCTGGCCGAAGTCGTGCAGGAGCGAATGCTGCGGGGACAGCTAATCACCGTTTGGGAGCGCGCTGGCATTCGCGCCGACGCCATCGCCCGTCAGCCTGGCTATCTACCTCCGAGACCATGGTGATCCATGAGGACCAACGTACGCCTCACCTCCGCCGCCGTATCATCCGAACCGACGCTCGACGGCCGCCGTCGCGCGCACTGGCTGCTGAACGACTATTCGGAGCATCGCTGGACGGTCGCGGATTCGCTCGATCTTACCAAGACCGCCGTCATCGACTTCACGGTACCGCTTGCGGACGGAACGCCGCTGAATGAGGCCCCGCGGCTCTACGCGACGGTGAAGGAATACGCATGGTGGGTGCGCGACCCGCGATACAGCCGCATCGACGACGCGTTCGCGCATGCGACGATGGTTCGCAACCTGGTCATGCTCGCCCATGCAGTCACTCTGCGGGGGCTTCGCTCGTTCGCGCATCTGCAGCCATATGACGTCGAACAGCTGGTCGAAGACTGTCGGTATGGCGTCGACGCGGTCCTGCACGCGTCCGAAAGAGTCGAGGCTCATCTCATTTCGCTCGCCGAGGCGAACCTCGCGAGACCCGCTCCGTTCGGGGGGCTGCCTCGCTACGTGAACGCCGTCACCGGCAGATCGACGAACACGGTGTTTTCCACGGCCATCGTCAGCGCCTGCCACCTGCCGGCGGCTGCGGCGAAGCTGCCAAGGGTATCGACGCTCATCGCGCGCGCCGCCGAAGCCAACGGTCTGCGAGGAGTCTCATCCGCCGATCGCCCCCTCGATCCGCTTCCCAACGTCACGGTTCAAGCCCTGCAGCGGTGGCTCGACCCGCTTGAGCAGCTGCACGCGATGCGCCATCGGATCGAGGCGGAGTCCATCGGCTTTAGGCCCTTTCCGCGCGGCGCAGCGCGCGTAGCGGCCGTCAAGGGCGTCGGCACCCGTCGAACGCCGATCCCGCCGCCCAAGCTCGCACTGCACCTGCTTGAACATGCAGCGCGATGGGTGACCGACCACGCGAAGGCAGACATCGGCTCCATAGCGGACATCCGCGACGTCCGCCGGCTCGCCACTGCCTGCTGGATCCTCATCGCGGCGTTCACAGCCCGCCGGGACGAGGAGATCGACGACCTCTCCGAAGGGTGTCTTGAGGGCGACGAGGCCGACGGCTGGTGGCTCGAGGTCTACATCGAGAAGACCCTGCAGCGGAAGGAGAAGATCCCCGTCCCAGGGCTCGTCGCATCCGCGATCCGCCTAATGATGAGGATCAGCGAGGAAGCTCGGGGCCAGTCCGGCAGCGACCGGCTATTCCAGTGGCAGACCGCCGATGGACGTCTCGTCTGGCTTGACGTGGGCCGCCATCTCGACGACTTCGCCGCTGCCGTCGACGTTCCCGACCATCGACCCCGTGGGGCGCCGCCCGTTCCATGGCACTGGCATCCTCACCAGTTTCGCCGCTTCTTCGCCGTCCTCTACTTCCACCGCTTCGACGGCGCGAGGATCGAGGCGCTGTCTCACCACCTCAGGCACTTCAACCTGGAGATGACGCGCCGCTACGTGACCCAGGACCCCGAGGTCGCCGCGCTCTGGACCGACGTTGAATGGGGCTACATGGGCGAGATCGCCCGTTCGATCGCCGCCGGAGAGCGTTCGGTGGCCGGGGCGATGGGCGAGCGGTTGAAGACCACGGCGCGCCGCCTGGTCGACCTCTTCCGCCGCAAGCTGCAGGTCGCCTCGCCCGAGAGGATCGGCGCGAGCATGACGATGATGATGCAACGGCAGGGCCTGGTCATCACCCCGAAGCCGTGGGTCACTTGTTCCAGTCCGAGGACGGCGGACGCCGCAGCCCGGGCTGCCTGCCGTCGCATCGGTAATCAAGGGCGCGAGGCCATCGGTCCTGACTTCGCCAACGCCGGGCCGACCGTCTGCCCCTCCTGCCCGCACGCCATCATCGAGGGAGATCGACGTCCGTTCGTCTCCCGTGAGGTCGCCGCTCTTGAAGCCGTCTCGATCACGCGCCCGCGGCAGGGCACCGTCTTCGGCGAGCTAGAAGCACTGCGCGTCGTCGACGTCCAACGCGCGGACGCGCGCTTCGCCGAGGCGACGGCCGTGCCCCGATCATCTGCAGCAACCGACCAGGAGCCACAGCGATGAGGGATAGCGCCATGGTCACGGACCTGATCGCTCGCGGATCGACCACGAAGCAGACCGTCGAAATGCGCGTCGAGCGCAGGCTGGAGGTCCTGCGCGACTGGGATCGCGACGGCCTACCGCTTGGCAAGCGCATCCCCGGCTCGCTGAAAGAGGCGCGGATCTGGGACGATCCCGAACTCGGCATTCTGCCAATCTCGTCGCCCAATGAGTTCACCCAGAGCCACGCAATCCTTGGCGAACGCATCCGCGACATCGCCGGTCTGCTGACGAGGCTGGGCAAGCGCCATTCGCTGCCGAAGGGAAAGAAGAAGACCCGCGCGGCTCAGGGCGGTTCCGCATCGATCTTCGACCGCAAGGCCCACGATCGACAGCTCGAGGCGGCTGTCTCCCAGTGGCATTCAGAAAGGGATCGCGCAGTGGCAGCCAAGACACGTGCCGACGCCGCGGAGGCGCGTAGCATCGCACTGCTGGAGGAGAACGCGGCCAAGGACAGGCTTATCGCAGATCTCAGGGGGCAGATCGCCCGGCGTGATGGGCTGAGGAGCGTCGAATGAAATACGACGAGATCGAGAACATTTGGGATGCCGACCTTGACGCGCTGTCGCGCGCGGACCGCGGTCGCGTCTACTTCGAACGCGCGAAGCAGGTGGTCGCCCGGGCGCTTGACGATCCGTCCGGCCATCCAGAGGCCTTCCGTGCCGGCAAGTTCAACCGCACCTACCTCACCGACGAGATCGGTGCCGGGCCGGCTGTCGCGGTTCAGAACCCGAAGATCAGGAACCTCATCGTGACCGCGGACGCTCGCGCTGCGACGCTGGCCTCGATTAAGCCGTCGCGATCGAGACCCTCCCCCGGCGCGGGCTCGGGTCAGGACGACGAGCTTAAAGCGACGGTGGACGAACTTAGGCGCGTGAACGAGGTGCAGGCGGCTGAGATCGCCGATCTGAAGCGCAAGCTGCGCGAAGCCGGTTGGCTGCAGACCGACCTGGCAGAACACGGACGGCTCCCATGGTGAGCGGTCCCCGCGCCGATGGCGCGTTCCGAATCAGACGACTGCGCTTCCAGGACGCGAGCTCCGGTGGCGCCATCGTCTCATGCTTCCGCCTGGACGCCGAAGGTCGTGCGCAAGATCGCGTGGTGCTACGCATTCCGGGTTCGGTGGCCGGCACAGGCCGATCATTCCATCCCGGCCAGACCATCCACGCTAAGGGGCGCATGGAATGCTGGCGCGATCCGCGGACGGGATCCGACCAGCAGCAGCTCGCCGTCTCCGAATGGCATGAGGTGCGGCCGAGCGGATCCGCCTGGATCGACTACGTCGCCGGAAGTCCCGCCTTTCCAGGTCTCGGGCGCGCTAGCGCCGAGCGCATCTGGAATCGCCTCGGTCCAGAAGTCTACGATCTGCTCGAAGCACGAGATCCCGATCGGATCCGCAACGCGGTCCCCGGCCTTACCACCGAACACGCACGTCTTCTGATCGATGGCTGGGCCGATTGCGGGCAGGAAAGGCTTGTGACGTGGCTCGACACCCACCGCGTTCCGCGGCGGCTCTGCATCGCCCTCCTCAAGGCCTATCGCGATCAGAATGGAGCAGTTGAGCGGCTCGATGCGGATCCCTACCGGCTGCTTGCCTTCGGCCTGTCGTGGGATCGCGTCGACGAGATCGCGCGCGAGGGCTTCACCATCGCCGACGACGACTGTCGTCGCCTCCACGCCGCCGTGGTCGAGTGCCTCATGCGCGAATACAGGAAGGGCCATACCGCCACGCCCTCCTCGGTGCTGTCGGATGCCGTGGCGGCGATGCTGCACGTCGGGAATGCCGCCGCAGAGGAAGCGCTCAAGCTGGTGTTCTTGGACGGCGGCTTCGTTCGTGCGGGGCCGGACCTCTTCCAGCTGCGCGGCGTCCACGCGATGGAGAACGCGATCGCTGACGACGTCGCCCGTCGCTGCGCGGCGGGCATGCAGCCGTCGTTGGACTTCGGCATCGACGAGGCGATCTGCGAGTACGAGGCGTCGTCCGCATCGGGAATGCAATTGACCGACGAACAGCGTCAGGCGGTTCGCAGCGGGGCGACGCTCCCGTTCTCGATTGTCGTCGGCGGGGCGGGAACGGGCAAGACCGCGTGCCTCGCTGCCCTGCACCACGTCGTGGACAAGCTCAATGGCCGACCGGGAGGCGTCCTCCAGATGGCTCTGGCAGGCCGAGCCTCCAAGCGGTTGCGCGAAGCCACCGGCCGTGATGCCGTCACCATCGCCGGCTTTCTGCACACGATGAAGGAGGACGGGCTGAGAGGCGTCACCCACGTCGTCATCGACGAGGCCTCCATGCTGGACGTACCGGGCTTCCACGCGGTTCTGCGTCGCCTCAAGGGGCGTGCCTCCATCGTGCTGGTGGGCGATGACTTCCAGCTTCCGCCGATAGGCGGCGGCAAGATACTTCATCTGCTCGCGCACCGCCGCGACATCCCTGTGACGATCCTGAACCGCGTCTGGAGACAGGAGGATGGGAACTCGATCCGCACTGTTGCCACCGCGGTGCGCGCCGGTGCAGTGCCGGACATGCCCGCCTACGAGGGGCTTGGCGAAGGCGTCTCGCTGGCCGCACCCGGACTGAATCCCGTCCAGACGGTGCGCGCCATCTTCGCTGATCTAGGCGGAACGGCGCAAGACAGCGACGTCACCGTGATGACGCCGCGCAGGCGCGCCGGCCCAGGCAACGCCCTCCAGATCAACAAAGCAATCCATGACAGCTATTTCACGCATGGGGCCGCGGTCGTCGGTCGGGAGCACGGCAGCATCGACACCGGCTTCTGCGTAGGGGATCGCTTCGTCTGCGACGTGAACCACTGGCATGTCGATCTCATGAACGGCAGCCTCGGGCGCATCGTTCGCATGCTCACCTCCGACGAGGTGGACGCGGAGGTTCGCGGAAGATCGGAGAAGATGCCGCGGGACGGCCTCCCGCTTGCGCTGGTCGACGTCGATGGCGGAATCCGCTCTCTCGACGACATGCATCTCCTCGATTGCTCCTGGGGCTATGCACTCACCTGCCACCGCGCGCAGGGGTCCGACTTCAGCCGCGTCGTCGTCGTGCTCGATGAGCGCGTCGATCGAAGCTGGTTATACACGGCGGCGACACGTGGCAGGCTCCAGGTCGTTCTGGTCGGCACGCCTGATCTCGTCAGGCGAGCCTGCTCCACTCCTCCTCGGGTCGATGCGCGCCGCGTCGGCCTAGCCGCCCTTCTCGACAAGCACATGTCGCATCGCGTGGGGGGGGGACATGACCGAATCGCGGCTTGAGGACGGCATCATCGTCGGCACCACCGCGCGCTGCGTCCTGAAGGGGCAGTCGTGGGCCGGTGTGCCGACCCTCCTGTGGCCGGAGGGGATCGACGAAGCCGCATCAGACTGGCTGCGTGCGGTCGTCGTCGAGTTCGGCACCGCGCCGAGCAGCGCTCACGAATACGCGAACATCCTCCGCCCGTTCCTGCGCTTCTGCCGCGATCGCCGCAGGGACTGGCGGTCGGTGGACGACGACTTCCTCATCATGTGGCGCGAGCATCAGCGACGTGTCGAGGGCGTCGGTATTCCTCGCGTGAACACCTGTCTCAAGATCGTGTTCGCCTTCTACCGCTGGGCGGAGGAGACGCGGCGGCTCCAGTTCCATGTCGGCATCTATTCACCGGACGAACTGCCCCCGTCGATCAGCGAGACCCGCTTCGCGATCACCGCCAAGCGGACCTTCGGCAAGAACCGAAGCGGACGAATCTATGGCAACTGGACGACGCCATTGACCCTCAGCGCCCCTAGTGCCGGCTCGCGTATGCGGCACACTCCGACAGAAGACGAGATCCAGCGCCTGCACCGCACGCTCTTTGATTCGATGCACGGAGAGCGCAACTCGCTCCTGTTTTCATGGATGGAGGAGGCCGGGCCTCGGCGGGCAGAGGTCGGCCGCGTCGGCAAGTCCCATCTGCCGACATCCGGCCAGCTGGACGATCTGATCGAGCGCGATGAGCCTTGGCTGATCAGCGTGAGGCGGAAAGGGGGCAACGCGAAACCCTTCGAGGCTACGCCGCATCTGCTCATTCGAACGCTGCAATACATTCAGTACGAACGCCGGGACATAGTCGCGCGCTGCCAAGCTGAGATCGTCGGCTACAAGGAACCGGACGAGGTATTCATTTCCGGGACGACAGGCATGGCGCTGCACCTCGACAGCGTGACCGCGCTTGGTCGCAAGGCGTTCAGGCTGGCGGGCATCGAGAACGCCAGTCCCCATCGCCTGCGCGCACGGTTCGCCGTTCGCGTCATCGAAGAGCTCGTCGAAGCCTTGTCGCACGACGGAGCCGTCCTCGGGAGTGAATCCCTCTGGTTCGAGACGATCCTCGTGAAGGCCGCCGAGAAGATGGGACACGCCCACCCGCAGTCGCTCAGGCCCTATCTCACCTACGTGCTGAACCGCAGGATCCAGACCGCTGAAGCCACGAAGGTCGGGCGGCTCGCGGCGCAGGCGCGCCAAATCGAGCGCCAAGTCGGCGCCTGGGTCCGCAGACTGCATGGCGCTAAGGAGCTGAGCGAAGCGGGCGCACTTCTGAGCGCTGGCCGCAACGCAGAGGCGGCCGACGCACTGCGGCGGATCGCGGATGCGCTCACATGAATGCCGCTTCCGCCGTCATCGCGATCGTCCTAGAACTGGACTTGAAGTCAAACGCAGCACCTTCGAAGAGGCAATTTATGCATAGCGATTTGGGACCGGTGGGCCTCACCGGAAAACCGTTCAACATCGCTTCCTATGCGCTGCTGACCCATATGCTGGCGCAGCAATGCGATCTGGAGGTGGGCGAGTTCATCTGGACCGGCGGCGACTGCCACTTGTACCTGAACCATCTGGAGCAGGCGCAGACCCAGTTGGGGCGCGAGCCCGGCGCGCTGCCGCGTCTGGAGATCCTGCGTCGTCCGGCGGCGATCGATGCTTATGAGCCGGAGGATTTCGTGCTGCACGACTATGTGGCGCAAGCCCATATCAAGGCGCCGGTCGCGATATGATCGTCCTGATCCTGGCGCGGGCGCGCAACGGCGTGATCGGCCGCGACGGCGGGCTGCCCTGGCACCTGCCCGCCGATCTGAAGCGGTTCAAGGCGCTGACCATGGGGCGTCCGATGATCATGGGCCGCAAGACCTTCGACAGCTTTCCCGCGCCGCTGCCCGGGCGACGGCATATCGTGCTGACGCGCGACCGCGCATGGCAGGCGGCGGGCGCGGAGGTGGCGCATGACGTGGCGGGGGCGCTTGCCCTGGCCGGGGAGGGCGATGTCTTCGTCATCGGCGGCGCGGAGATCTTCGACCTGTTCCGCGATCGGGCCGATCGTATCGAACTGACCGAGATCGACTGCGATGCTCAGGGCGACACCATCGTCGCGCCCTTTACTGGCTGGTGTGAAGTGGATCGGCAGTCCCATCCCGCTGTGGACGGGCGGCCGGGCTATTCATTTGTGACGTTGCGGCGCGAACAGAAGGATGATGTGGTTAAGGCCGGTTAACGGCGTTCCGAAAATTTTGCCCCGCGCCCGTCTTCATTCGCGATCCGAACGGCCTTAGGCTGGCGGCAACGACGAAATGCGGTCCGTGGCCCGCATTCATCTTGGGGATGGATCAGGCATCATGGTCATGGACTGGGATAGCGACGGGCGTAGGCGGCCGGACACCGATCTTCCCGGCCTGTTCGACGCCAGCCGCGAGGCCCTGTCGTTCCTCGACCGGCACAGCCTGCCGCGTACCACCGACAGCTATGCCCTGGCGTTGCAGGCGGTCCTGCATCCTTATGGCCCCTTGGGATTGGAAGTGGCGCAGCGGACCGATGGCGGTGTCCGCCTGACCGACGAGGATGTGCGCAGCCTGATGCCGCTGGTCCGCCAGCATGAGATGGCCGAGCGGCATGAGGACCGCACCCGGATGGAGCGCGAATTGGGCGAGCAGGCGGAGCGGCTGGAATCGCTGACCGCCGATGCGCGCCAGATCACCGGCGGCTTCACCAGCGAGTTCGCGGCCCTGTCCCATGCGCGCAGCGGCGGCAACGACATGGGGCCCGATTCGGGCGCGGTCGCGCTGCTGCTGGAACAGCTGATCGCGCGCATCGCCCGGACCGAGCGCGACTTGGAAGAGCTGGCGGGGCATGTCGCCGCGTTGCGCACGCGCATCGACTCGGTGCCGCAGAGCGACGATGTCGACCCTTTGACCGGCGTCATGAGCCGGACCGGCGCGCGCGCCCTGATCGAGGGGCTGGCCAGCGACCCGCACGGCTATGTCATCGCGACGTGCAGCGTGGACGATCTGGAGGGGATCAACGAACGTTACGGTCGGTCGGTCGCCGACAATGTCCTGCGCGCCTTTGTCGCCACGCTGCGCCAGAGTTGCGAGGGGGCAGAGATCATCCGGTGGCAGGGCAATCTGTTCGTCGTCGTGCTGCGTGGTCGTCCGCTGTCGATGGTGGCGGGCATGATGGAGGATGCGCGCAGTGCGATGCAGGCCCGGACGCTGCGCCTGCGCGGTTCGGGCGCGCCGATCGGCGTGGTCACCCTGTCGGGCGGGGTCGCGGTCGGCGTCGGCGTGGTGATGGAGCAAACCTTCCACAAGGCTGAATCGCTGCGCGCGCTGGCGGTCGAGGGGAGCGGCAACCGTGTGTTGTCGCGCGCCTAGCCAATTTGGCGCGGCCTGTTATAGCGCGCGGCCATGCAGCGTGTTGACGGCGCGGGGGCGATCCCGGCGCATCTGGCGGGCGGTATCGTCGCGCTGGGCAATTTCGACGGTTTTCATCTGGGGCATCAGGCGGTGGTCGGTGCCGCGGTGGCGCGTGCGCGGGCGGAGGGACGCCCCGCGCTGGTCGCGACCTTCGATCCGCATCCGATCCGCTATTTCAAGCCCGATGCCGCCCCCTTTCGCCTGACCACGCTCGACCAGCGCGAGCGGTTGTTCGCCGCGGCCGGGGTGGATGCGATGATCGTGTTCGGCTTCGACGCCGAACTGGCCGCCCTGTCGGCGGAAGCGTTCGTCGAGCAGCGGCTGCTGGCGGCCCTGAAGGTCGGCGGGGTGGTGACGGGCGAGGATTTCACCTTCGGTCGCGCACGCAGCGGCGATGTCAACGCGCTGCGCGCCTGGGGGAGGGCGCGTGGCTTTTCCACCGATGCGGTCGCGCCCGTCAGGCTGGACGGCGAGACCATCTCGTCCAGCCGGATTCGCGCCGCCCTGATCGCAGGCGATGCGGAAACGGCGGCGCGGCTGCTGACCCGGCCCTATGCGATTCAGGGCGTGGTGCAGCATGGCGACAAGCTGGGCCGCACGATCGGCTATCCGACCGCCAATCTCGACATGGGCGAATATTTGCGGCCCGCTTACGGCATCTATGCGGTGCGCGGACGGCTGGACGACGGGCGTGTTCTGGACGGTGCGGCCAATCTGGGAATCCGCCCCAGCTTCGATCCGCCCAAGGAATTGCTGGAGCCGCATTTCTTTGATTTCGCGGGCGATCTTTATGGGCGAACCGTGTCGGTCGAGTTGATCGACTATCTGCGGCCCGAGGCGAAGTTCGATACGCTGGACGCACTGGTCACGCAGATGGACGCGGATTGTGCCCGTGCGCGCGAAATACTGGCGTCGCATAATCCGGCATGACGTGTTAACCTAAAGGCGCTAAGGGACTGTCCCCTATGAGCGACGCGCCCGATTACCGCGACACCGTCTTCCTGCCGAAGACCGATTTCCCCATGAAGGCGGGACTTGCCGCCAAGGAACCGGCGATCCTGGATCGCTGGGCCAAGATGGGGCTGTACGACCGCCTGCGCCGCGAGCGCGCCGGGCGCGAGCGGTTCATCCTGCATGACGGCCCGCCTTATGCGAATGGCGACATTCACATGGGCCATGCGCTCAACAAGGTGCTGAAGGACATCATCGTCCGGTCGCAGACCCTGATGGGCAAGGATGCGCCCTATGTCCCCGGCTGGGACTGTCACGGCCTGCCGATCGAGTGGAAGGTCGAAGAGGCGTATCGCGCCAAGAAGCTGAACAAGGACGAGGTGCCCGTCGCGCAGTTCCGCGCCGAGTGCCGCGCCTATGCCGATACCTGGGTCGGCACGCAAAAGGCGCAGTTCGAGCGGCTGGGTGTGATGGGCGACTGGGCCAATCCGTACCTCACCATGACCTATGATGCCGAGGCGGTGATCGCGGGCGAGCTGCTGAAGTTCGCCGAATCGGGCCAGCTCTATCGCGGCGCCAAGCCTGTCATGTGGTCGCCGGTCGAAAAGACCGCGCTGGCCGAGGCCGAGGTCGAATATGAGGATATCGTCTCGACCCAGATCGATGTCGGGTTCGAGGTCGCATCCTGCCCCGAATATCCCGATCTGGTCGGCGCGCTGGCGGTCATCTGGACGACGACCCCCTGGACGATCCCGGTCAACCAGGCGCTGAGCTATGGCGAGGCGATCGACTATCTGCATTTCGAGTGCGACGGCCGCCGCTACCTCGTCGCCGAGCCGCTGCTGCCCGCCTTCACCAAGCGCACCGGCATCTCGATGAAGGGCTTCCTGGCGCTGGCCAAGGGTCCGGTGCTGGAGGGGGCGACCGCGCTCCACCCGATGCACAAGCTGGGTGGTTTCTTCGCCAAGCCCCGTCCGTTCCTGCCGGGTGAGTTCGTCACCACCGACGCCGGTACGGGCCTGGTCCATATGGCCCCCGATCACGGCGAGGACGACTTCCTGCTGTGCAAGGCGCATGGCATCGATCCGGTCTTCGCGGTGCAGGGCGATGGCACCTATCGTGCCGACTGGGCGTGGCTGGGCGGCCAGGGCAGCGTCATCAACAAGAAGTTCGTCGCCGCCGATGGTCCGATCTGTTCGGACCTGCGCGAAGCCGGCGCGCTGCTGTCCGCCTCGGACGATTTCCAGCACAGCTATCCGCATAGCTGGCGGTCGAAGGCGAAAGTCATCTTCCGCGCCACGCCGCAATGGTTCATCCCGATGGACCGCGCCGACACTTCGCTGATCCCCGATCTGGCGATGGCCAATGTTGATCCGATCTCGGGCGTGACGCCGCTGCTCACCGTGCCGCTGGGCAATGGCGCGACGTTGCGCCAGACCGCGCTGGACGCGATCGAGCGCACCCGCTGGGTGCCCGAGCGTAGCCGCAACCGCATCCGTTCGATGGTCGAGGGGCGTCCCGACTGGGTCATCAGCCGCCAGCGCGCCTGGGGCGTGCCGATCGCGCTCTATGTGAACCGCCAGACCGGCGAATATCTGGCCGACAAGGCGGTCAATGCCCGCATCCTCGACGCCTTCCGCGAAGGGGGCGCGGATGCGTGGTTCACCGCCGATCACCAGGCGCTGCTGGGTGCCGACTATAACCTGGCCGATTACGAGCCGGTCAACGACATCCTCGACGTGTGGTTCGACTCCGGCTCGACCCATGCCTTCGTGATCGAGGCGCGGTACGGCGAGGGCACGCGGGCGAACCTGTATCTGGAGGGCTCGGACCAGCATCGCGGCTGGTTCCAGTCGTCGCTGCTCGAATCCTGCGGCACGCGCGGTCGCGCGCCGTACGACGCGGTGCTGACCCATGGCTTTGCGCTCGACGGACAGGGGCGCAAGATGTCCAAGTCGCTGGGCAATGTCGTCGATCCGCTGAAGATCATCGGCGAGTCGGGCGCCGACATCCTGCGCATCTGGACCGCCTCGACCGATTATTTCGAGGATGTCCGCATCGGTAAGGAGGTGCTCGCCACCGCCTCGGACAGCTATCGCAAGCTGCGCAACACCTTCCGCTATCTGCTCGGCGCGCTCGACGGGTTTACGGAAGAGGAGCGCATCTCGTTCGACGCGATGCCCGAGCTGGAACGCTATGTCCTCGCCCGTCTGACCGCGCTCGATACCGAGCTGCGCCGCGCGGCCGACGCGTACGAGTTCAACCGCTATCTGCGCGCGCTGACCGATTTCGCGAATGAGGACCTGTCGGCCTTCTTCTTCGATATCCGCAAGGACTCGCTCTATTGCGATGCCGCGACCGATCCGAAGCGTCGCAGCTATCGCACCGTGCTCGACATCCTGTTCCATGCGCTGGTCCGCTATGCCGCGCCGATCCTGTGCTTCACCGCCGAGGAAGTGTGGCAGTCGCGCTTCCCGTCGGAGGATGGCTCGGTCCATCTGCTCGAATGGCCGGAACTGCCGCAGCTGGGCGAGGACGAGGCGCTGATGGCGCGCTGGACCGAGATTCGCGGCCTTCGTGCGCAGGTGACTGAGGCGATCGAGCCGCTGCGCCGCGAAAAGACCGTGCGTTCGTCCAACGAGGCCGAGGTGACCGTGCCGTCGTTGCCGCTCGAACCCCATGCCTTGGCCGAAGCGTTCATCGTCGCCGATGTCAGCATGGCCGAAACGGTGTCCGTGACCCGCACGGACAAGCACAAATGCGGCCGCTGCTGGCGTCACCTGCCCGATGTGGCGGCGGATGGTGCGCTTTGCGGGCGCTGCGCGGAGGTGGTCGCGCATGGCTAAGTTCCCCCGCCTCGGCCTGCTGACGGCGCTGGCGCTGTTTCTGCTCGATCAGGTCATCAAATGGGCGATCACGGGTCCCAGCGGGCTTCGTGCGCTGGGGGATGTTCGCGAAATCGCCCCGATCTTCAACCTGCGTTTCGTGCCCAATTATGGCATTTCGCTGGGCCTGCTGACCGCCGACAGCAATGCGTCGCGCTGGGCGCTGGTGGCGATGACCGGCGCGATCGCGCTCGCGGTGGCCTTCTGGATGACGCGCGAGCGCAATCCGGTCGATCAGGTCGCGCTCGGCTGTGTGCTGGGCGGCGCGCTGGGCAATATCCTCGACCGGGTACGCTTTGGTTATGTCGTCGACTTCGCCGATCTGCACTTCGGCGAGTGGCGTCCCTTTTTGGTCTTCAATGTCGCTGACGCAGCGATTACGATAGGCGTTCTGGTTCTGCTGGCGCGCGCGCTTCTCGTGCGCGACCGGCCCGCTCCCGTGGAGAAGAGCAATGCGTAAGTTGGTGCCCGTCATCGCAGGTCTGTCCTGCGCCGCGTTGCTGACGGGATGTGGGGCCGGGCGTGGCCTGGACCGGGCGCGTCCCGACGAATTCGCCGTCGCGCGCCAGCCCTCGCTGATCATCCCGCCCGATTTCGCGCTGGTCCCGCCCCAGCCGGGTGCCGCGCCCGTCCAGGCGCGCAGCGGCCAGCAGCAGACGCTGGACGCGCTGTTCGGTGGTCAGTCGGCGCGCAGCCAGTCGGAATATGGCCTGGTGCAGAATGCCGGGGCTGACAATGCCGATGCGGGCATCCGTTCGTCGGTCGGTGACCCCGGCACAAACGTCGTCGACAAGGGCGCTACCACCCGCGACATCGTCGCCGCCCCTGAGGGCGACGGCCAGGACGCGCGCGCGACGACCAAGTAAGCGTTCGTTCCGTTTGGAAAGGGGCCGGGGGCGGGAACGCCTGTCCGGCCCTTTTTCATTCCCATTCCTCGCCGGCACGGGAAGGGGGACCAGCGAAGCTGGTGGAGGGGGCGTGCGGCCAATGCCGTTATTCGCGGCGCTTCCCCTCCGTCAGGGCTTCGCCCTGCCACCTCCCCTTGCAGGGGAGGAATTCAGGACGTTGGCACCGGCGCCCCGCCTTCGCCGCCCAGGCCACCGGGTGCGGGCGGACCCATGTTGAAGCGCACCCGGTCGATGCAGCCGGTATAGCCCTGGTCGCTGGTCGGCAGGCGGGCGGCGCGGATCATCGCGATCGCCTGGGTCCCGAAATCGGCCGAGGGCTGGGCCTCGACCACCGTCCAATTGCCCGTCTCGCCCCAGGGGGCCACGTCATAGCGGATCACCGCCCAACCCTCGATCGAGCGGCGGCGATAGGGTTCGGGAAAGCGCAGCTGCGGCGGGACGGCCCAGCCATGCTGGTCGGGGCAGTGGCCCGTGGCCTTGGTATCGCGGATCGCCTCGGGCATGTCGGGGGCGGGCAGCTTGGCCGCCGTCCGCCAATAGGGATAGAGGCAGCCCTTGCGCGCGCCCTTGGTGAAGCGCGATTCGCGCATCGCCTTCAGCCCGGCGGCGTCGAGCGCCCGGTTGCCCGTGCCGGTCAGGACGGTCGGCGCGCGTACCTTGCCCGACGCGTCCACATCGTATCGGATCATCGACCAGTCACGTACGCCGGGTGTCGCCGGGATGGTCGCGAAATCGGGATAATGCCGCTCCAGCGGCTGCGGCTGTGGCGGGTCCTGGCAATCCCCGGCCGCGTCGCGAATCCGCTTCCACCCTTCCTCGGGCATGCGGCCCGACAGCGGATGGACGGTGTAGGACATCAACTCGGGCGCGTCCGCCTCGGCCATGGTGCTGCTGCGCATCGTGTAGGTGATGCTGCAGTCCTGATGCGGCGCGCGCTCGGCGAAGCGGCTGGCCGTCAGCGCGGGCGCGACATCGTCGGCATAGGGCACGAAGTCGGTGCCGCCCCGGCCGATCGACACGGGTCGGCCGCTGGCGTCGATCGCGAAACGGATCGTGATGCTGCGCGCGCCGTTCCCGCCCGCCCAACCGAGCTGGTTCCAGGGCCGCCGGACCGTCGATGGCCCGGCCAGCACCGCGCCGTCGCAGCGGACCTCGCCGGGGCTCCATTGGATCAGGACGCGGGGGTTCGAGACCGAAATAATGGGTGGCGGAACATTCGTCTTGGGAGACTGGGCGCCGCCGGACGCGGTCACCAGGCCGAACGAGGCGATCAGGGCAGGGGCGGAGGGAAGGAACCGGATCATCGCGCGCTCCACGGGACGCGGCCGACAAGAGCCGCCGCCATGGCGGGCCGGGACCGATCCGGGGGACAGCCTATGGGCTGCCGGGGCGCGAGGCGAGGGGGATTTTCACCCCCAATCCCGAAACCATGAAAAAAGGGCGGCACCGCGATCGGCACCGCCCTTCTCTCCCCAAGAAACGCTTTCGCTGTCGATCAGAAGGCAGCGGTCAGCGAGAACACCACCGTCGCATCCGAGATCGAGGCGCCCCCCGGCACCTGATATTGCGAGAAGTTCGGCTGGATATAGGCGGCCTTCGCCTTGGTGATGTCGGTGTCGACATAGGACACGTTGAAGGTCAGGTTCTTGTGAACCGCGACATCCGCGCCCAGCGACCAGTCCCAATAGCTGCCGGTCGGCGACAGGCTGGTGCCGTTGGGGCCCAGGCCCGGATTGCCCTTGGAATAGCCGATATGCGCCTTGGCGGTGATCGGCGTGTTCGGGATGGCGGCCGCGCCGTCGCCGGTCAGATAGATGTTATCCCAACGCTGGCCCCGGCTGTACGAGGTGTTGGAGAAGTTGCCGAGCGAGGTCTGCTTGGGCGCGTAATAGGCGCCGGCGGTCAGTGTCGCCGGACCCGCGGTGCCCGACAGGCGACCGAAGAATTCGACCACATCGGTTTCCGACGCGCCGCCCGGATAGGTGTACCAGGTCACGCCCGCATCGACCGTCGCGGTGCCGTAAGTGTGCTTGTACCCGGCAATGCCGTCCAGCTCCATATTGGCGCCGCCGAACGTGCCCCAGCCCGCCAGGTTCGACGCGAAGGTGCCGATATAGAAGCCGCTTTCATGCGAAACGGTCATCGCGACCTGAACGGCGGCGTTCTTGTTGGTCTGCGACACGCCGCGCAGGCGATAGTCGGTCAGGACCGCGGCGCTGCCGCTGACGGTGATCGCCGAAGGCGCGGCGGTTTCGGAACCGCTGTCCTGCGCAAAGGCGGGAGTCGCGGCGACCAGCGAGAGGCCGCCAAGGAGGATCGTGGAGAAGCGCATCGTTTCCCTTCCAAACGGAAATTCGATGTTCTCACCTGCAAGCTCGCATCGGTGCGGCCTCTATATGTCGGGTAAAACCCAGCGGACCGTCTGCCTTAGCAAGTTATGAAAGATTGGCAGGCCGTGGTGCACTGCACAAGTATAATCTAACACTCGGTGATGCCATGATGACGCGATGTTGCGCGAATAACACAGATCAGGCGTCGAGATTCTCGTGCCGCGCGCTCGTGGGCAGCGAACGGATATGAATATCGCGCTGGGGATAGGGCAGGCCGATGCCATGCTCCTTGAACAGGAACCACAGGCGGTTGAGCACGTCGGAACGGACATTGCCGACGCCGCTTTCAGGGTCGCTGATCCACGCCAGGATTTCATGCTGGAGCGCATAATCGCCAAAGCTCATCAGCCAGACGGTCGGCTTGGGGCTCTTCAGGACACGCGGTGATTCGCGTGCGGCGCGCAGCATCAATTCCTGCGCCAGCTTCAGGTCGTTGTCATAGGCGATGGAGACGGGAATGCGGACGCGGACGTTGCGGTCGGAATAGGACCAGTTCTCCACCTCCTGCGTCATCAGATTCTCGTTGGGGATCAGATGTTCCTTGCCGTCGCGGGTGATGATCGAGACGGCGCGCACGCCGATCTTGTTCACCCAGCCGATTTCGTTCTGGAGCGCGATGACGTCGCCCGGCTTGATCGAGCGATCCATCAACAGGATGATCCCGGCGATCAGATTGCCGATCGTCTTCTGAAGCCCGAAACCAATCGCCAGGCCGAACCCGCCCGAGAATAGCGCCAGGCTGGTCAGGTCGATCTCCAGCAGGTCCATTGCGAAGAAGAAGGCGAGG
Source organism: uncultured Sphingomonas sp. (assembly GCA_913777475.1). GTDB lineage: Bacteria > Pseudomonadota > Alphaproteobacteria > Sphingomonadales > Sphingomonadaceae > Sphingomonas. The sequence continues at coordinate 54,135 of CAJYRW010000047.1, forward strand.
ACGACGATGGCGATGCTGGCGAGTTTCTGTGCCAGCAGCTTCTGCGTCGGGTCCAGCCCGCGTGCATGGCCGATCCATTGCTCGGTGATCCGCGTGACGGCGCGGGTGACGGCGAGGATCGCGACCACCGTGACCAGCATCGTCACCAGCAGCATGACCGAGAATCGCCGCGACCCGACGGTGAAGCCGATCTGCTCGGCCAAGCGGCTGACCGGTTCCAGCCCCCCGATCTCGCGGCTGAACAATGCCACGAAACACACGATGGCGAAGACCCAGGCCAGCCAGCGCGGCAGGTTCAGCCCGCGCAGCAGCTGGAACCCCGCGCGCGCCACCGACGCGCCCAGCGCCAGCCCGATCGGCACCCCCGCCAGCGAATCCCAGGGCCAGATAGCGCCCAATGTCATCAGCAGGAAGGCGGCGGTGCCATGCCGGGTGATCGCACAGATGCGGGTGTGCAGCGCCTCTCCCTTGGCGATGGCGAAACGCTGCGCCATCGCGGCGATGGGCGGCCCGAGCTTGCGCCCCGCGACCACGCCGCCCGCCAGCATGGCGAGCGTCAGGACCGAGGCGACCGCCGCCTCCATGGCCTCGGCGCGGGTCGGCAGTTCGATGCCGCTCGCCTGAAGCCATTCGAACAGCGTCATCCGCGCGCGGCCCGGAAGCGGGCGAGCCCCCGGTCGAGATCGGCGATCAGGTCGTCCGTGTCCTCCAGCCCGATTTGCAACCGGATCAGTGGCCCGGCGAATTCGCGCCTCGTCACGCTGCGATAGCGATGCGGGTCGGCGGGGATGGCCAGGCTTTCATAGCCGCCCCAGCTGAACCCGAGTCCGAAATGCGCGAGGCCATCGAGCATTGCGGTGCGCGCGGCGTCGTTGCCACCGTCGAGCACGAAAGCGAACAACCCGCTCGACCCCAGGAAATCGCGCGCGAACACGTCATGGCCGGGGCAGGAGGGCAAGGCGGGATGCAGCACCTGCGCCACGCCCGGCTGCTCGGCCAGCCACTGGGCGATGGTCAGCGCGCTGGCCTGATGCTGGGCAAGGCGGACGCCCATGGTGCGCAGCCCGCGGCTGCCCAGATAGGCGTCGTCGGGACTGGCGACCTGCCCCAGCTGGAAACTCGTGTCGCGCAAGGCCGCCCAGTGCGATGGCGCGGCGGTGACCGACCCCAGCATCGCGTCCGAATGGCCGACGATATATTTGGTGCAGGCCAGCACCGTCAGGTCGACGCCCTTTGCGATGGCGGGGAAGAAGAGCGGCGTCGCCCAGGTATTGTCGAGGATCGTCGTGATGCCATGCGCCTTGGCGACGTCGACGATGGCGGGAATATCCTGCACCTCGAACGTCAGCGAGCCGGGGCTTTCGAGGAAGATCGCGCGGGTCGCCGGGCCGATCAGCTCGGCAATCCCCGCGCCGACCAGCGGATCATAGAAGCGCGTCGTGATCCCCATCCGCGCCAGCAAGCCGGTCGCCAGCCCCCGCGTCGGGTCATAGGCGCTGTCGACCAGCAGCAACTCGTCGCCGGGCGACAGCACCGACAGCAGCGCCGCCGCGATCGCCGCCACGCCCGATGGGTAGAGGAAGGTCGCCTCCGCCCCCGGCTCCAGGCTGGTCAGCGCGTCGGCCAGCGACCATTGGGTCGGCAGGCCCTTGCGGCCATAGAACAGCTTTTCGTGCAGATCGCCCGCACCCGTGGCGCGCATATGGGCGACATTGTCGTACAGCACCGTCGAGCCGCGCCAGACGGGGACGTTGACCACGCCCTTGGTCCATTCGGCGCGGCGGCCCGCCTGGACCAGACGGGTGGCGGGCTTGATGGGCAGGTCGTCGTCGGTCATCGTTTCAAGCGTCTTTCGCTTTGGGGGTGCTGGGGTCGGAACCCCATTCGGTCCAGCTGCCGTCATAGACCGGCATCAGGCCGCCGATCCGCTCCGCTGCGAAGGCGAGGACGCAAGCGGTGATGCCGGAGCCACAGGTGGCGACCATCGGCTTGGCGGGATCGACCCCGGCGGCGGCGAATTCGGACGCGATGGCGTCCGGGGATTTCCAGCGGCCATCGGCCTCGAACAACCGGGAATAGGGCAGGTTGAATGCGCCGGGGATATGGCCAGGCTCGACACCGGGGCGCGGCTCGGGCTCGGCCCCGGCGAAGCGGCCGGGGGAGCGGGCGTCGACGATCTGGGCGTCACCCGCCTCGACATGGGTACGGACCTCGCGAAGGCTGCGCACGCGGGCCAGATCGGCTTGCGCGAGGAACAGGCCGGGGGCTTCGGGGGCGCCCGCCGGGCCGACCGTGACCGGGTGCCCCGCCGCTACCCAAGCCTCCAGCCCGCCGTCGAGCAGCGCCACCGATGGCGCACCGAACAGGCTGAGCAGCCACCAGACCCGTGCGGAACTGTGCAGCGGCGACCGGTCGTACAGGACGATCCGGTCGGCATGGCCGACACCCGCCTCGCTCAGCACATGGGCGAAATACTCGGCCGGGGCCAATGTCATCGGCAGGTCGCTGTCGGGATCGGCGAGCGCACCCATCGGCAGGAAGCGGGCGCCGGGGATATGCCCGTCCTCGAACCCGCCCCTAGCCTTGGTGCCGTGCGCATCGTCGAGGAAATAGGTGACGTCGAGGATGCGCAGGTCCGCTTCGCCTGCGATGGCGGCGAGCTCTTCCGGGGTGATGAGTGGCGGCATCTTGGAGCTCCTCGGTCGGTCGGCTCCGTACCTAGGCGCGTTGGGGGCGGGGTCGCAAGCGGGGGCGCGGTAAGCCCCTCCCGCTTGCGGGAGGGGTTTGGGGAGGGCAGAGCCACGGGCGATGGTCTCGGTGAGACGTCATGCCCTCCCCCATCCCAGTTTCAGGTAAACGATGCCCCGCATCGTTTAGGTCATGTCGGGGACATGACCGACCTGAAACTCGCCTGCGGGAGGGGAGCGGCTAGAGGCGAGGGTGAGGACTCACTCCAACCTCTTCAAATACCCCGCGGCCTGCGCCCGCACTGCCTTCCGGTCCTCGTCCGCCATCCGGTTCCAGTTCCGATACGCCATCGCCATCCGCACATTGCCCTCGAACCGTGTCTCGTGCCGCGCGAGGAAATCCCAATAGAGCGCATTGAACGGGCAGGCGTCCTCGCCGACCCGCTGCTTCACGTCGTAGCGGCACGACCCGCAATAATCCGACATGCGGTTGATATAGGCCCCGGACGACACATAGGGTTTGGACGCGATGATGCCGCCATCGGCAAATTGGCTCATGCCGACGACATTGGGCAGTTCGACCCATTCATAGGCGTCGATATAGATTTCCAGATACCAGCGATGCACCTCGGCCGGATCGGCGCCGATCAGGATGGCGTAATTGCCCGTCACCATCAGCCGCTGGATATGATGCGCATGCGCGGTGTCGAGCGTCTGGCCCAGCGCCTGCGCCATACAATGCATGTCGGTCTCGCCGGTCCAATAGAAGCCGGGCAGTTTGCGATGCGCGCGCAGGAAATTGCGGTCCACATAATCCGGCCCGACATGCCAGTAGAGCCCGCGCACATATTCGCGCCAGCCGATGATCTGGCGGATATAGCCCTCGACCGAATTCAGGCTGGCGTTGCCGTCCTCATATTCCCCCTCCGCCATCCGGCAGAGGTCGAGCGGGTCGAGCAACCCCGAATTGATATAGGGCGACAGGACCGAGTGCCAGAGCTGGCGCTGCCCAGTCAGCATCGCATCCTGATAGTCGCCGAACTTGGGCAGGCCATGCGCCATGAACGCCTCGGCCTGGGCTCGCGCGTCCTCGGCGGTGACGGCATAGGCGAAATCGGCGAGCGAGCCGGGATGGTTGTCGAACCGCCCGGCGACGAGCTTCAGCACGTCGCGGGTGATCGCATCGGGCGCGAACGTCAGCGGTTCTGGCGGCGTGTCCTTTTTGGGTGCCGGCTTGCGGTTGTCGGCGTCGTAATTCCACTTGCCGCCCTCGGGCTTGTCGCCGTTCATCAACAGGCCGGTCTTGCGGCGCATCAGGCGGTAGAAGAACTCCATGCGGAGTTCCTTGCGGTCCTTCGCCCAGTCCTCGAACTCGGCCTGGCTGGCGATGAAGCGGGTGTCGGGGCGGATGTCGACGGGAATGCCGAACATCGTCTCCCATGCCTCCAGCATGGCGGCCACGCGCCATTCGCCCGCCTGGGTGACGACGATCCGCGTCGGATCGTGCCGTTCGACCGCACGGGCGACCTCGCCGGTGAAGCTGCCCGCATTGTCGGGGTCGTCCAGCTTCACATAGTCGACCCGCCAGCCCGCCTTCTGCAACGCCTCGGCATGGTGGCGCATGGCAGACAGGATATAGGCGATCTTGGCCTTGTGGTGGCGGACGTAACCCGTCTCGTCCTCGACCTCCATCATCAGCAGGACGGTGTGTTTGGGGTCCGCGCCCTCCAGCGATGACAGGTTCATCGACAATTGGTCGCCGAGAATGGGGATCAGCGTTGGCGATTGGGGCATGATTATCCTACATGGCCTTCATGAAGCATCTCGGCCAGACCAGCGCGCTGCCCGCTTCCCCGGAAGAGGCGGTGCTCGATTATGTTCCCAACCCCCGTCCCGGACGGACCTATCTGATCCGGTTCGCGGCACCCGAGTTCACCTCGCTATGCCCGGTGACCGGCCAGCCCGACTTCGCGCACCTCGTCATCGACTATGTGCCCGGCGAGACGATCGTCGAGTCGAAGTCG
>CAJYRW010000048.1:0-31207 GCA_913777475.1 uncultured Sphingomonas sp.
GGCGCCGGCGGATGACCGTCATGGCGACCAGGCAGGACTATGACGGCTTTGCCGAGCAACTCGCTGCCATCGGGCGCCCCATCATCGTCGGGTTCGAGGCGACGGGTAATTACCATCGCACGCTGGCACACCGGCTGCTGACGGCGGGGTTCGAGCTGCGCCTCATCTCGTCGGTCGCGCTCGCCCGAACGCGTGAGGCGCTGCACAACGGCTGGGACAAGAACGACCCCAAGGACGCGCAGGTCATCCTGCATATGCTGCGGATTGGCGCGACGCAGCGCTACGTTGACCCGCTGGTGGCCGGGATCAACGACCTGCAGGAGCTGTCGAAAACCCACGAGACGATCTCCAGGATGAAGACGCAGACCTGGCACCGGGTCTTGACCCACTACCTGCCGCTGTATTTCCCCGAGATCGCCCGCTTCGCAGGCAATAGCCGGTCCGACTGGTTCCTCGCGCTCATCGAGCGGTTTCCGACACCGGCCACCATCACGGCGCTGGACCGCGAGGCATTCTCGGCTGCGGCATGGCCGCTCATCGGCCGCAAGGTTTCCAAGGCACGCCTCATCAACGACATCTACGAGACGGCGTCCGCCTCGACGGCGCTGCCGGTCCCGGAGGACTCGGCCGCCATCACCATGTTCCGTATGGTCATCGCGCAGGGCCGCAGCCTCATCCACCAGCGCGACGAGATCGAGCGGTTGGCCCATGCGCGGCTCGCCGATGACGTCGACTACCAGCTGCTGCGCAACATTCCGGGCATCGGTCCAATCAACGCGCTGACCATCCTGGCCGAGGCCGGTGATCTGCGGCGCTTCAACCATCATCGTCAGTTCCTGAAGTTTTGCGGCCTCGATCTCGCAACGTGTCAGTCAGGCGCGTTCCGCGGCCGCACCAAGCTGTCCAAATACGGCAATGCGCGCCTGCGCCGCACCTTCTGGATGGCTGCCCAGGTCGCCGCGCGTCAGCGCGACAACAGCTTCCGCGATAAGCTCGGACGGTACACCGCCGGCCACGCGGGCGATGCCGACCGTCGCCGCAAGGCGATGACGGCGCTCACCGCCAAGATGGCGCGCGTGGCTCACGCCGTCGTCAAGACGGGGACAGAGTACCGGCCGTTCCTCGAACGGCCGGATGCCAGGTGGAAGGACCCCTCTCTGCAAGTGCCGTGAGGGCGCTCGTCGAGCGACCCTGTAGATAATGTTCGGGCCTTCCACCTGGGTGCGTATCTCGTTTTAAGGACGGTGAGGACCACGGTCGCCCCGGCGCCGCTGGATCCTGTGTTTGCTATGGCAGGGAGCGATCCCGTTGACGGTGGGAGCCATCTGGCTCAAATTGCATACCGCGCCGATGGTTGTCGGCGCTTGGATATCTGCTGGCAAAAACCCGCCGCTGCTTCCCGACATAGGACGTTGTCCGACCTGATGTGCGCTGGCGGACCGCGTTCGACGAACAGGTCGGCCAACGCGGCCAGCACGTCTTCGTGGCGCAGCTGGCGTGACACGACCAGTGCCAGGCACTCGCGACTGGCCTCGTCGATGATGGTCAGGATGCGGAACTTGCGCCCATCGTGGGTACGCTCCTCGACGAAATCATAGGCCCAGACATGCCCCGGATACTCTGGTCGAAGCCGGATGCAGGAGCCGTCATTGAGCCACAGCCGGCCGCGTTTCGGTTGGCGCTGCGGCACCTTCAGCCCCTCGCGCCGCCAGATCCGCTCGACTCGCTTGTGGTTCACCGACCAGCCCGCCGCATGCAGCAGGGCGGTTACCCGACGGTAACCGTAGCGCCTATACTGCTTCGCCAGCGCGACGACGTCGTCGGTGAGCGCCTGCTCATCATCTGCCCTGCACGGCACTTTGCGCTGCGTCGACCGGTGCTGGCCAAGCACGCGGCATACCCGCCGCTCGGACACGTCCAGCACCTCCCGGACCTGGTCGATGCAGCGTCGGCGCCGGGCGGGGCTCAGAAGTTTCCCCGTGCCGCCTCCTGCAGGATGAGCTTGTCGAGCGTCAGATCCGAGATCGCACGACGCAGCCGGGCGTTCTCCTTCTCCAGATCCTTCATCCGACGCGCCTGATCCGTCTTCAGGCCGCCATATTCCTTGCGCCAGCGATAGTAGGTCTGCTCGCTAACCGCGATACGCCGGCAAGCCTCAGCGGTCGTGCCGCCTTGGCCCAGCACGATCTCCACCTCACGCAGCTTGCCGATGATCTCCTCCGGCTTGTGCTTCTTCGCAGGCATTCTTCGTCCCTTCCCTGGTCCAGACTGTCATAGTCGATGGACCACTCAGAAGGGGGCAGCTCAGTGGAGCCAGCGCCAACGTCGAGCAGACACATGTCCGGTGGCGTCAGTCATTTTCCGTCACCCGCACGCAAGCCTGGAAACGATCGGTCGCTCCCTCCTGACGGTGCCAAATTTCTACCACCGTATAATAGATGAAATAGCTCCCGGTTTCTTTGGAAATTGTGTCTCCCAGGCGCGGCAGGAATGCGAAATCGCCCGTGAATAGCGGTACCATCTCGTCCTTTTCATAGACTTCGATCATGGCCATGCGGCATCCTCCCATCGCTGTCTGAACCAGCCCTGCGGAGGTGGCAATCAACACGGGCTTTCCGTGCCACCATCCTGCCAATTCGCTGAACGCCGCCGCCACGCGCCATTCAGGATAAGCGGCGCAATCTCGGCCACATACGGGAGCTTATAGTTTCGAGGATGTTGCGATGACCATGTTCAGGACGGGATTGCTGGTCGCGCTGGCCGGTGGCGCCTTGCTGACGGCGGGCACCGCCAGCGCGCAGGACTGGCGTTATGACGAATATCGCGCGCATCAGGCGGCGCGGGGAGCAGAGGTCCATGCCTATCAGGCGGGGCGCGACCAGCGGGCCGCCGACACGGCCGCCTATTATGGCGATTACCGGGCGGCCGATGCCTATGCCCATGCCGCCGCCGTTCGTCGGCACGAGGCGTGGCGCGATGCGCGTTTCGCGCGGCATGAGCGTCATGCGGCGCGCTGGGATTATTGGCGCGGCTATTGAGCCTGTCGGGCGAATACGAAAAGGGCCGGTGCGAGGGGTTCGCACCGGCCCTTTTTCATGTCCGAGTCCGAAGACGGCCGATCAGCCGTCGTAGTCGGCACCCAGATTCTGGTTGCGCGGCGGGGCAGCGGCGGTCAGGCGCAGCGCCTCGGCCGAGGCCTGCAGGCTGCCGACGTCATCCGCCTCGTCCTCGTCGTCGATCTGGACGCGCTGCAGGCTGTTGACGACCGACTCTTCCAAATGGGTCGGACGAACGGTTTCCTCGGCGATCTCGCGCAGCGCGACGACCGGGTTTTTATCGCGATCGCGATCGACGGTCAGGTCCGCTCCACCCGAGATCTGACGAGCCCGCTGCGCCGCGAACAGCACCAGATCGAAACGGTTGGGAACCTTGTCGACGCAATCCTCGACGGTGACGCGCGCCATGCGTGTGTCCTTCGCAAATAATGCTGGGATGAAAGCGGGCCACCTAACAGCAATGCGTCAGCAAGTCAAAAGCCTTGGGACATGCAACGCCCGGCTTGCCTGAATCGTTACGCGGTCGAGAGGATGACCTTGCCCGACGACACCGCCCAACTCCCATCCACGCCGCCCCCGTCCACCCCGCCTGAGCAGCCCCGCTTCCGGGTCGACGGCCATGACCTGACCCTGCTCGACACGGGTCCCCGGCGGCTGGAGGCGCTGCTCGCGCTGATCAAAGGGGCGCGGGTTTCGCTGCGCATCCTCTATTATATCTATACCGATGACGCGGCCGGACGGCGGGTCCGCGATGCGATGATCGCGGCGGCGCGGCGTGGGGTCGCGGTGTCGGTGATCGTCGACGGCTTCGGCGCGGGCGCGGACGAGGCGTTCTTCCGGCCGCTGATCGAGACCGGCGCGCGGCTGTCGCGGTTCGAGCCGCGCTTCGGCCGCCGCTACCTCCTGCGCAATCATCAGAAGCTGGCGCTCGCCGATGCCGAAGGGCCCGCACCCTCGATCATCATCGGCGGCTTCAATATCGAGGATGACTATTTCGGCACCCCCGCCGACCAGAGCTGGCGCGACCTGGGTTTGCTGGTCGAGGGACCGGCGGCGGCGCGCATGGCGGGCTATTTCGATGCGCTGTTCGCCTGGACCGAAAATCCGAAGGGCCGGTTGCGCGACCTGAACAAGGCGCTGGCGCATTGGAGCGAGTCGACAGGCCGCTTGCGCTGGCTGATCGGCGGACCGACGCGGCGGCTGTCGCCCTGGGCGCGGACGGTGCGCGACGATATGCGGCGGGGTCGGCGGATCGATGTGATCGCCGCCTATTTCACCCCCAGCCCGACCATGCTCAGGCGACTCGATCGCGCCGGTCGCCGCGACGCCGAGGTGCGGATCGTGACGGCGGGCAAGTCGGACAACGAAGCGACGATCGCGGCGGCGCGCTTCACCTATGCGGGCCTGCTGCGCAAGGGCGTCCAGATTTTCGAGTATCAGCTGACCAAGCTGCACACGAAATTATACGTCATCGACGATGCGGTGCATGTCGGCTCGGCCAATTTCGACATGCGCAGCCTGTTCGTGAACCTGGAGCTGATGCTGAGGGTGGAGGACAGGGCCTTTGCGACCCATGTCCGTGCCTATGTCGATGGCGAGGTCGCCCGGTCGGAGGCGATCACGCCCGACTGGTACAAGCGGAACACCGGCTGGTTCCAGCGACTGCGCCAGTTCGCCGCCTATCTGCTGATCGCGGTGATCGATCCGTCGGTGTCGCGAGGGCTGAATTTCGGGATCGAAGCGCCGGATGGCGATTGATCCTCCCCGCTCGCGGGGAGGTGGCAGGGCGGAGCCCTGACGGAGGGGGGCTTCCAAACAGGTCACCCTTATCGGCACGCCCCCTCCACCATGCTTCGCATGGTCCCCCTCCCCGTGCCGGGGAGGATGAAAATCAGTCCTTCCAGGCCCAGTAGAGCTGCGCCGGGGGCACGTTCCACCATTCCATATCGTGGTCGATGTTCGACCAGTGCGGGACCAGAAAATCCTTCACCTTGGGGCTGAACTGATAGACCAGGAACGCGCCGCCGGGACGGAGCACGTCATGCGTGCCTTGTGCGATCGCCGGGCCGACGCCGGGCGGCAGGGTCGAGAAGGGCAGGCCCGACAGGACATAATCGGCATGATCGAAGCCATGATCCCGCACGATCTTCTGTACGTCCGCCGCCGACCCGTTCACCGCCTTGAAGCGGGAATCGATGATGGTGTGGCGCAGATAATCACAGAAATCGGCATTGGTATCGATCGCGATCAGCATCGCGTCGGGCGCCATGCGCTCCAAAATCGGGCGGCAGAAGGTGCCGACGCCCGGGCCATATTCGACGAACAGCTTGGTATTGGCCCAATCGACCGGGCCCAGCATCTTGCGGATCAGCTTGCCCGACGACGGAATGATCGAGCCCACCATCACCGGATGCTTCAGAAATTGCTGAAAAAACATCTGGCCGGGCGAGGGATACCCCGTGGCATCGGTGCGGGACTTGCGCGCGGCGGTGGTCGAGCTGGGCATCGAGTTCCTGTCGTTCGTGATCCCCGCGTAAGGGACGCGCGAGGGAAATCCCCTCGTCGCACAGGTGCCGAACGACTTTCAAGCTATTGGGTTGCCGCCGACCCGTGCATTCCGTCGCAAAGCGGGTGCGGTGGATGGAGCATTATGACCGACAGGACGGGGCAGATCGCGGTGATTTTCGTGTCGACGCGGACGGATAGCGATCCGCAAGGTTATGCCGCAGCGGCGGAGGCGATGGACGCCCTCGCCTCGCGACAGCCGGGATATTGCGGGGTCGATAGCGCGCGCGGTGCGGACGGATTTGGGATCACCGTCAGTTGGTGGGCCGATGAAACCAGCGCCTTGGCATGGCGGGCGCATCCTGAGCATGCGGCGATCCGGGATCGCGGGCGGGCGGAGTGGTATTCGGCTTATGAGGTCGCGGTGGCGCAGGTTGGGCGGAGTTATGGGTGGGAAAATGAATTATCTCACCCAGCGGGCTGACCTTGCCGCTCCCCTCCCGCAGGCGGGAGGGGATGGGGGAGGGCAATGAGTCTCACCGAGACCATCGCCTGGGGCATAGCCCCCTCCCCAAACCCCTCCCCCCTACCGGGAGGAGGGGCTTAAAGGCAGAGGGTCTCAACCCTTAAGGCTGCTTATCGCCCCTGGGCGTCAGCATGCCCGGTGCGATGAAGCCGATCGGCTGGATCGCCGCCGCTTCCTGCTTCAGCTTGGCCGCGATCTGTTCGTAATCACGCTCCATCTCGGGCGTCACGCTCGCCCGCGCCTCGGTCAGGGCCTCGTCAAAGGCCGCCATGTCGACCTGCGTCGCTCCCAACGACTTGCGCAGCGCGATCAGGCCCGCCCTGCGCACCACATCGCCCAAGTCCGCGCCGGTGAACCGATCGGTCCGCGCCGCCACATCGTCCAGGTCGACATCCTCGGCCAACGGCATCTTGGCGGTCTGGATGCCCAAGATACGCCGCCGTCCCGCCTTGTCGGGCACGCCGACATAAATCAGCTCATCGAACCGACCGGGGCGCAGCAGCGCGGGATCGACGAGATTGGGCCGGTTGGTCGCGCCGATGACGACGACCGACTGCAATTCCTCCAGCCCGTCCATCTCGGCCAGGATGGTGTTGACCACCCGCTCGGTCACCTGCGGCTCCCCCAAGCCACCGCCACGCGCGGGGACGAGGCTGTCGAGTTCGTCGATGAAGATCACGGTCGGCGCCACCTGTCGCGCGCGGGCGAACAACCGGGTGATCTGCTGCTCGCTCTCGCCATACCATTTGGACAGCAGGTCGCTCGACTTGGTCGCGATGAAATTGGCCTGCGCCTCGCGCGCCACCGCTTTCGCCAACAGCGTCTTGCCGGTGCCGGGCGGGCCATAGAGCAGGAAGCCCTTGGCGGGCCGGATGCCCAGCCGCCGGAAGGCGTCCGGGTCCTTCAGCGGCAGCTCGACGCCTTCCTTCAGCTTCATCTGCGCGGTGTCGAGGCCGCCGACATCCTCCCAGCGGACGGTCGGCGCCTGCACCATCACCTCACGCATCGCCGAGGGCTGGACGCGCTTCAGCGCCTCCAGAAAATCCTCGCGCGTCACCGACAGCGTGTCGAGCACCTCGGCCGGGATGGTCCGTTCCTCCAGGTTCAGGCGCGGCATGATCCGCCGCACCGCCTCGATCGCTGCCTCGCGGGTCAGCGCGGCCAGATCCGCCCCGACGAAACCGAAGGTGGTCCGCGCCAGTTCGTTCAGGTCGACCTTATCACCCAGCGGCATACCACGCGTGTGGATGCCCAGGATCTCGCGCCGCCCGCGCTCGTCGGGCACGCCGACCACGATCTCGCGGTCGAACCGACCCGGCCGCCGCAGCGCCTCGTCGATCGCTTCGGGTCGGTTGGTCGCGGCGATGATGACGAGGTTCGCACGCGCCTCCAACCCGTCCATCAGCGTCAGCAGCTGCGCGACGAGCCGCTTCTCAGCCTCGCCCTGCACGCGGTCGCGCTTGGGGGCGATCGAGTCGATCTCGTCGATGAACACGATCGAGGGAGCGGACTTGGTCGCCTCCTCGAAGATTTCGCGCAGCCGCTGCTCCGACTCGCCATAGGCTGAGCCCATGATTTCGGGGCCGTTGATCAGGAAGAACTGGGCGTCCGATTCGTTGGCGACGGCGCGCGCCAGCCGGGTCTTGCCGGTGCCGGGCGGCCCGTGGAGCAGCACGCCCTTGGGCGGCTCGACGCCCAGCCGCTCGAACAATTCGGGATAGCGCAAGGGAAGCTCGACCATCTCGCGCAACTGGTCGATGGTCGAGGCCATGCCGCCGATATCGTCATAGGTGACGTCGGCGCGCCGCGCCTCGCGCGGCTCCTCATATTCGGGACGCAGCTCGACCTCGGTATTCTCGTCGATATGGACCACCCCCTTGGGGCTGGCCGCGACGACCGCGAGGCGGATTTCCTGGAGCGCATAGGCGGGCGCGTTCATGAACTGCGCGACGCCCGGCGGCATATTGGTGACGCGCTGCTGCCCCGCCGTCGCGACCACATCGCCCTGGCAGAGCGGCCGATTGAAGAAGGTGCGCTTGAGCGCCTGGGCCGAGCCCTGGAGCCGAAGATTCTGTTGCGCAGGCGCAAAGACGACGCGAGTCGCGGGCTTAGATTCGACCTTGCGCACCTCGACGAAATCGCCCGAGCCGACGCCCGCATTCGCTCGCTGCAACCCGTCGATACGTAACAGGTCGAGCCCTTCGTCTTCCTGATAGGGGGCGACCGCGCGCGCAGGCGTGGCCTGCTTTCCGACGATCTCGACGACATCGCCCTCGGTAATGCCGAGCGCCGCCATCAGCGTGCGCGGCATATGGGCCAGGCCGCGCCCGGAATCCTCGGGGCGGCTATTGGCCACCTGTATCTTGCGGGTCGGCGCGTCGCTGTCGGCCATGATCGTCCCTTGGCTATCGGTTTCCACACGAAAGCGCGGGACGTGGGGGCGGGTTCCGGCCAGCGAAAGGCCCGTCCGCCGGAGCGAGGCAAAAAAAAGGGCCGATCGAAACGACCAGCCCGTAAAAGTTTTTAGGAGAGGATGCCTGAAAGGCCCGTTCCTTTTGCGGTGCGAAACGTTATGTTGCAAGTGCGAAAAGCTTGGTTATGATTGCAGTTTGTGCAATCCTCTGACCCATAGGTCAACGAGTAAGGTGTGACATGCGCAGGCTGCCACCGCTGGGTGCCATCGAAGCATTTGTCCAGGTCGTCCGTCTGGGCTCTATCAAGGCGGCTGCCGAGGAACTGGCGCTCTCCGCACCCGCACTCAGCCGCCGGGTGCAGACTCTGGAACGGTTCGTCGGCAAGCCGCTCTTCGCCCGGCGGCACCAGGCGATGGTGCCCAACGAGGACGGCCAGCGGCTGATGGAACAGATCGCACCGCTGCTCGACCAATTGTCCGACGCGGTGGAGGCGATGACCAGCGGGCAGGAAGTGCTGCGCCTGCGTCTGGGCGTGCTGCCGCTCTACGCCTCGCAGCGGCTGTTCCCGCATATGGGCCTGCTCCGCGCCGCGCATCCCGAGCTGCATCTGGACATCGACACCGCCGGGCATGGCATCGCGCGATTGGGCGAAGGGCTGGACGCGGTGATCGCGCTCGGCCGTGACATCGACCCCTCGCTCTATGCCAAGCGACTCGACCGCAACAAAGTCTATGTCATCGGGTCGAAGCGGTTGCTGGAAGGGCCGAACCCGCTGCTGCGCCCCGAACAGCTGAACGGCATGACGGCCTTGTTGCACCGCGAAATGCCCGACGCCTTTACCGCCTGGTGCCAAGTCGCGGGACTGACCGACATCAAGCCCAAGGCGATCGACTTTTTCGACTCGGGCGGCCTGATGCTGGAGGCGGTCGCGCAGGGGCTCGGCGTCGCCTTCATGCACGCCAGCCATTTCGAACATGCGCACGATCCGCGCCTGGTCCGGCTGTTCGATATCGAGGTCGACAGCCCCTATAGTCACTGGTTCGTCTGCCGCCCGCGCGCGCTGCAGCAGAAGTCGGTGAAGCTGTTCCACGACTGGCTGATCGGCACGCTCTACCCGGAAGCGGAATAAGGGCCAGTCGACCGGGCCGGGTGCCGTGTCTGCAAGGCGTTCCGGGTGTCCGACGTCTTGCTGAATCAGCCCGACAGGACAATGCCGGCCCTTTCCCATCGGAAATTAAGCCCAGAGGTCGTGCGGTTGGCAAAAGGGGTGGCGCAGGTCTAGCGAACCTCATGGACCTCACGATCGAAGCATTCTCCCTGTTGACCCTTGTGGCCTTCATGGCGGGCAGCATCGATGCCCTGGCGGGTGGCGGAGGGCTGCTCACGATCCCGGCCCTGATGGCGGCGGGCATTCCGCCGGTGGCCGCGCTCGCGACGAACAAATTGCAGAGCACCTTGGGGACGGGCTCTGCGGTGCTGACATTTCTGCGTGCGGGGCGGATCGATCTAAAGGTGTTCGCCGTCCCTGCGGCGGGCGCATTCATCGGCTCCTTGCTGGGGGCAACGGCGGTTCAGCATGTCGATTCCAGCTTTCTAACGGCCTTCGTCCCGCTGCTGCTGATCGCGATGGGATTCTACTTCCTGCTCGCCCCCAAGATGAGCGAGGTCGATCGCCATGCCCGATTGGGGCGCTGGGGCCTGACGCTGGTTTGCGGGGGACTGGGCTTTTACGATGGCTTTTTCGGTCCCGGCACCGGATCGTTCCTGACGACCGCGCTCGTCGCACTTGGCGGGCTGGGACTGGTCAGAGCGATCGCCAATACGAAATTCATCAATCTCGCCACCAACATAGCGGGCTTGGCGGCGATGATCGCGGGCGGAAAGGTGCTATGGCTGCTCGGCCTCAGCATGGCGGTCGCGAATATCGCGGGCAATCAGGTCGGCGCCTGGCTGGCCATTCGTTTCGGCGGGCGTGGCGTCCGCCCGCTGCTGGTCGTGATGTCCTTTGCCCTCACGATCAAGCTGCTGGCAGACCCGAACAACCCTTTACGAGGCTGGTTTTCCTGAAGCGACCATCCCGCCGCCGCCGATCAAGGACAAACGCCCGCTACGTACACGACAAAAAGCCGCGCGTCCTTTCGGACGGCGGCTTCACGCCTTCAAGAATCACGGGGCACCGCGAGCGGGCGCCCGCCCGTGAATTACTTGATCTTGGCTTCCTTGAACTCGACATGCTTGCGCACGACCGGGTCGTACTTGTTGAAGCTCAGCTTCTCGGTCTTGGTGCGCGGGTTCTTCTTCGTGACGTAAAAGAAGCCGGTATCAGCCGAGCTGACGAGCTTGATCTTGACGGTGGTCGGCTTGGCCATGACCTGGTTCCTGTATGCGTGAAAAAGCGAAAGCGGCAGCCGGAGCCGCCGCTATATAAGGGCCGCCCATGGCCCATGGCCCGGCGTGAGTCAAGCATTTCGCCCGATTTAAGCCCCTCTTTACGCGCAAACCCCTATACTCCGACAGCCTGGCTTCCTAGTCGGGGGCGATAGCGACGCCATGACGGAGAGGGGATGCGCTTGATGGACATGACCGATTCGCCCGACGAGAATCCCCAAGGCAGCGATATCCGCGACCAGCTCTGGGCCCGGATCGCCGCGCTCGACGTGCGCGCGCCCTATGCCCCCGCCAGCGACCTGATGCGCGGCATCGAATCGATTCGTCGCCTCGCTCATGCCCATGGCCTGGCCCCCGCTGTCACCGTTACCCATTTCATCGACCGCGCGCTGATGCGCGGTGCGGCGGCGGGCCCCTTTCACGGCTGGCTGGCCATGCTGACCGATGCGGTCGCCAGCGAACGCCAGGATCTGGAGACCACCCAGCATTTTGCCGAGGCCTGTTCGGTCCGACTGGCGCGCTGAATGGATGCGTTGATGACCGTCCTCGTCGTCACGCTTCTCGCCCAGGCGGGCGGGCGGCTCAGCGGCTTTGCGACGCAGTTGGGCGAGCGGACCGGACGAATCGCTCCGGTGCTGGTCGGCGTGCTGGTCGCGCAAGGCGTGCTGGCGGCGGGTGCGGTCTTGCTCGGCATCGCGCTGGCGCCGCAAGTGACGCCGGAGACGCGCACGCTGATCCTGGCGATCGCGCTGGCACTGGTCGGAATCGGGCTGACCGGGGGGCTGGGCGTATCGCGGGCCGGAGCGGGGTCGCCGTTCGGATGGCCACGGCTCGGCGCATTCGGGACCGCGTTGTTCGGCGGCGGCGCGATCCTGTCGGCCGATTCCGGGTTGCTGCTGATCGCGGCGGCGGCGGCGCACTCCCCCCTGCCCTGGGCCGCATGGCCGGGGGCGGTGCTGGGGTTGCTCGGCGCCCTGACGCCCCCCTTGCTGCTGGGCGAACGGGAATGGCGACGTATGCCGTGGCGCGCGATCCGCAGCGTGGCGGGCGTGGTGTTGATCCTTGCCGCCATCGTCGTCGCGCTCGCGACCAAGGGGCTGATCTAGCGGTTCGATCAGACTGGACGGTCTTTGTGCATGGACGGGTGGGAGCCATTGCGTCATCGGATCGTTTACGCAACGATCCCCATCCAGACAGCGGAGCCGATCCATGTCCGATATCAATCCGGCGCTCGATACGCCGACCGACCTCAACCGTAACGCCACCGCCAGCGTCGCCGACGCGCTGAACGGCGCGCTCGCCGACTGCTATGCCCTCTACCTGAAGACCAAGAATTTCCACTGGCACGTCTCGGGCCCGCATTTCCGCGACTATCACCTGATGCTCGACGATCAGGCGGCGCAGATCCTGGGCGTGACCGATGCCATCGCAGAGCGGGTGCGCAAGACCGGCAACGTCACGCTGCGCTCGATCGGCGACATTGCGCGCCGCCAGACCATCACCGACAATGACCGCGACTTCGTGTCGGCGGCCGACATGCTGGTCGAGTTGCGCGACGACAATCTGAAGCTGGTCGAGCGTTTCCGCGCCGTGAAGGACGCCGCCGAAGAGGCCAAGGACAATGCCACTAGCGGCATCGTCGACGAATGGACCGACCAGGCCGAGGAGCGCGCCTGGTTCCTGTTCGAGGCGGGCCGCAAGGGCTGAGCCGCCCCCAGCCGACAGGAAAAAGGCCCCGGCGAACACCGGGGCCTTTTTTTATGCGAGGGCGACCAGCCCCTTTATGCCGCGATGGCACTCGCCAAAGCGGTGCCGTCCAGCATCGCCGGATCGTCTTCGGCAAAAATGCTCGCCAGATCGAGCAGCGCGGCGAAATCGCCCTTGTGACGCAGAATGGCCGCGACGCATTCGCTGCGCCAGCGTCCTCCGATGGCAGGCGGCGACTCCACGGCCCCGGCATCGCAGAGGCTGACGTCCAGAACCCGATCCACCACCAGGCCGAGGCGCTGAGGGCCCGCGCCTTCCGCCTTTGGCTGGAACTCCGTCACCAGCACTCGGGTCGTCGGCGTCGTCTCTACCGGCGCCATCCCCAGGCGCCGGCGCAAGTCGACCACCGGGACCGACTGTCCGCGGATATCGGTCAGCCCCAATATCCATGCGGGCATATGGGGCATTCGGAAACAGGGGCGGTGATCCAGGATTTCACGGACCTGGGCGACGGGGAGCGCGAAGCTCTCCGTGCCCAGGCCGAAGATCACGACCTGATGGTCTTCCGCCGCCCCGGTCATGCCGCCCGTCCGAAATCGAGGTCTTCGGCATCGGGCGCCCCGGTGCTCATATCGAGG
Source organism: uncultured Sphingomonas sp. (assembly GCA_913777475.1). Lineage (GTDB taxonomy): Bacteria > Pseudomonadota > Alphaproteobacteria > Sphingomonadales > Sphingomonadaceae > Sphingomonas. The sequence goes on from CAJYRW010000048.1 coordinate 13,235, forward strand.
GCAAAGCCGCGCGCCCGGGCCTGCTGATCCGCGACCGAGCCGGGACGCGGCGCGGGCATCCGCTTCGCCGAAATACCCCGGGCCACAGGCCGCGATGCGGGCCGCTCGGCTTGTCCGATGCGGAAGAAGGCGATGCTCTGCTGCATCTCCTCGGCCTGGCTGGCAAGCTCTTCCGAGGTGGAAGAGATTTGCTCCGACGCCGACGCATTCTGCTGCGTCACCATGTCCAGCTGCTGGATGGCCTGGTTGATCTGGACCGCGCCGATATCCTGTTCGCGACAGGCGGCACCGATCTCGGCGACCAGTTCGGCGGTGCGGCGGATATCCGGCACCAGCTTGCCCAGCATCTCTCCGGCGCGCGTTGCCGCCTTCACCGTGTCGGACGACATGCCGCTGATCTCGGTTGCCGCGACCTGGCTGCGCTCGGCGAGCTTGCGTACCTCGGCCGCCACGACTGCGAAACCGCGACCATGTTCACCCGCACGCGCCGCCTCGACCGCCGCGTTCAGGGCGAGCAGATCGGTCTGGCGGGCGATTTCCTGCACGATGCCGATCTTCTCGGCGATGGTCCGCATGGCGACCACGGCCTGCTGCACCGCCTCGCCGCTCTGATCGGCGTCGATCGAGGACTGGCGCGCGATCTTCTCGGTCTGGCTGGCATTGTCGGCATTCTGTTTGATGTTCGCCGCCATCTGCTCCATCGAAGCGGAGGCTTCCTCGGCGGCCGCCGCCTGTTCGGTGGCACCCTGGCTGACCTGTTGCGAGGTGGTGGACAGCTCTTCGCTGCCCGCCGCGACATTCTGCGCCGACAGGCTGGTCTGGCCGATCGTATCGCGCAGCCGCTCGATCATGCGGTTCACGATCTCCATCAAATCCTTGATCTCATCGTTCGTCTGGACGTGCATCTCGGTGGAAAGGTCACCGTCCGCCACCGCCGTCACGGCGGTGCCGATCGTCGCCAGTCCGCGCGACACTGTGCGCGAGATCCAGAACGCCCCGGCCATGGCGATCGTCAACGCAACGGCCCCGGTCACCAGCAGGACCATGAACGCCTGATCGTAAAGCGTATCGGTGTCACGCACCGCCTGTTCCATGCTGCGCTTGTTCATCGCCACGATCTGGTCGGATACATCGCCGAGCTGGCCGATGATAACCCGCGACTTGGTAATGGACAGCTCACCCGCCCGGACATTGTCGTTGCGCAGGCCCAGGCCGCGAATCTCGTCGTTCAACGGCAGAAATTCGGCCCATTTCGCCCGCGCCTGCTCCCAGAGCGGCCGCGATTCCGTGGTCGCGCTGGAATAACCCTGGTTCAGCAGAGCCTGCGTCTCGCCGCGCGCCTTCATCAGATCGCCGTCGATCTGCCGCATCAGCGTATCGTCATTGGTCAGCGCCAGATTCTTTTCCTGGCGGACGACATAGCTGGCCTTGATCACGAAGCTCTGCGCCAGTTCCAGGCGCTTGGCCGGACCCGCGACCAGATCGTTGATCGCGCTGTTGAGCGAATTCATCTTGAACAAGCCCAGGCCGATCACCGTCGCCATGAGCACGAGAAGCACGGCGAAGATCGCCGCCAATTTGACCTTGATTGTCGGTCGCATGAAGAATTTCCCTGATTTTGATAAATGTGGGGAATTACAGAGGCCTATCGAAATAGATTTCCCCGCATTCGCCCCCGAAATTCAGACGACCGGCAGCCGTCCTTTAGGTGAAGAATCGATTGCGATTCATACCAAAAGCATATCTTGGAATACCATTCGCACTCCCGTGACGACATTGGATACTCTTTGGTATTCTCTCGACTCCTAAAAATTGGTTATGCTTTGTACCAATGTCAGGAAGCGCCGGGTCGATGGCAGCATTCCGTAACGGGAACACCAACCCGTCTGGCCGGTTAAAAGCAGGACAGGTCAGGAGGATCGCCCCATGCTGAAGCTCGCCATCACATTTCTCGTCGTCGGACTGGTGCTGGGTGCGCTAGGCTTCGGTGGTATCGGCGGAGCGTTTGTCGGGATCGCCAAAATCCTGTTCTTCATCGCAATCGCGATGTTCGTCATTTTCCTTGTGCTCGGACTGGTCGCGGGCAAGTCGGTGAAGAACGCGATCGACTGAACCCCAAGATGCGCGAATTTGCGGCGTTGCTCGACGCACTGATCTACACGCGGTCGCGCAATGCCAAGCTGAAGCTGGTCGCGGATTATCTCGCCGCCACGCCCGATCCCGACCGGGGTTGGGCGATGGCGGCGTTGACAGGCGATCTGGACCTGCCCGGCGTCAAGCCCGCGCTGATCCGCGCGCTGATCGAGCAGCGGGTCGATCCTGTCCTTTTCCGCATGAGCCGCGACTATGTCGGGGATACGGCCGAGACGGTCGCGCTGCTCTGGCCCGCGCCCGACCGACCGCTCGACCCCGAACCCTTGTCGGTCAGCGATGTGGTCGAGCGGTTGCGCCATCTGTCGCGCTCCGACGCGCCCGCCGTGCTGGCCGACATGCTCGACCGATCGACCGCCGAGGAGCGATTCGCGCTGTTGAAGATGGCGACCGGGGGCCTGCGCATCGGCCTGTCCGCTCGCCTTGCGAAGACTGCCTTTGCCCAACATTTCGGATTGGATGTCGAGGCGGTGGAGGAGGTCTGGCACGGCCTGTCGCCGCCCTATGCCGAGCTCTTCGCCTGGGGCGAGGGCACGGGCGCGCAGCCGACGCCCGCCGATGTGCCCGTCTTCCGCCCCTTCATGCTCGCCCATCCGCTGGAGGATCTGCGGGTCGACCTGACCGACTATGCCGCCGAGTGGAAATGGGACGGCATCCGGGTGCAGATCGTCCATGTCGCCGGGCAGACCCGGCTCTACAGTCGGACCGGCGACGACGTGACCCACGCCTTTCCCGATGTGGCCAGCGCCTTCGATGCGGTGGGCGCGGTCGATGGCGAATTGCTGGTCAAGGGCGAGCATCAGGGCGGGACATTGGAAGACGGCGGCGGCGCGGCCAGCTTCAACGCGCTGCAACAGCGCCTAGGGCGCAAGACGGTATCGGCAAAGATGCTGGCGGAGTATCCCGCCTTTGTCCGGCTCTACGACATATTGGTGGACGGAACCGAGGATGTCCGCGCCTTGCCCTGGACCGAACGACGCCAGCGGCTGGAGACCTTTGCCGCCAAGCTAGACCCCGAGAGGTTCGATGTCAGCGCGGTGATCGAGGCGGAGGACTTCACCGCGCTGGAGGGCTTGCGCGCCACCGCCCGCGATGCCGCGATCGAGGGGGTGATGCTCAAGCGGCGCGACTCGCCCTATAGCGGCGGGCGGCGCGTCGGCCTGTGGTACAAATGGAAGCGCGATCCGCTGACCGCCGATTGCGTGATGATGTACGCGCAGCGCGGCAATGGCCGGCGGTCGAGCTATTATAGCGACTATACCTTCGGCTGCTGGACCGAAGAGGGTGAGCTGCTGCCCGTCGGCAAGGCCTATTCGGGGATCACCGACGAGGAGCTGCGGCAGCTCGACCGCTTCGTGCGCGCCCATACCGTCCACCGCTTCGGTCCGGTTCGCGAAGTGGAAAAGACGCTAGTGCTGGAGATCGCATTCGATTCGATCCACGATTCGAAGCGGCACAAGTCGGGCGTCGCGATGCGCTTCCCCCGGATCGCCCGCATCCGAACCGACAAGCCCGCCGCCGAGGCCGACCGGGTGGAGACGCTCAAGCGGCTGGTGACGTAGAGAACTTCATTCCTCCCCTGGCAGGGGAGGAATGATGTTTAGTCGCCGACGCGCTCGATATCGGCACCGACGGCCGACAGCTTCTCTTCCAGACGCTCGTAACCCCGGTCGAGGTGATAGACGCGGGACACCGCCGTCTCGCCCTCGGCCGCCAGACCGGCGAGGATCAGGCTCATCGAGGCGCGCAGGTCGGTCGCCATCACCGGCGCGCCGGTCAGCTTGCTCACGCCCTTCACCATCGCGGTGCGGCCATGGACCTGGATGTCCGCGCCCATGCGCGCCAGCTCGGGCACGTGCATGTAGCGGTTCTCGAAGATCGTCTCGGTCAGGGTGCTGGTGCCCTCGGCTTTGCACAGCATCGCCATGAACTGCGCCTGCATGTCGGTGGCGAAGCCCGGATAGGGGGCGGTCGACAGGGTCAGCGGCTGGAGCGGGCCATCGGCCTTCACGCGGATCGAATCGCGGCTTTCCTCGACCGTCACGCCCGCCTCGGTCAGCGCCGAGAGCGTTGCGCGCATATCGTCGGCACAGGCCCCGACCAGTTCCAGGTCGCCGCCGGTAATCGCCGCGGCACAGGCATAGCTGCCCGCCTCGATCCGATCGGGCATCACCGAATAGGTCGCGCCGTGCAGCCGGTCGACACCCTCGATGGTCAGCGTCTCGGTGCCGATGCCGTCGATCCGCGCACCCATCGCGATCAACAAGCGGCACAGGTCGACAATCTCGGGCTCGCGCGCGGCATTGCCCAGCACCGAGGTGCCCTTGGCCGTGACCGCGGCCATCAGCGCATTCTCGGTTGCGCCGACCGACACCACCGGGAAGGTGTAGCGTCCACCCGACAGGCGGCCGCCCGGCGCGCTGGCCTTGACGTAACCGGCGGTCAGCTCGATCTCCGCGCCGATCGCCTCTAGCGCCTTCAGGTGCAGGTCGATCGGGCGGTTGCCGATCGCGCAGCCGCCAGGCAGCGACACTCGCGCCTCGCCCGCGCGCGCCAGGATCGGGCCGAGCACCAGGATCGACGCGCGCATCTTGCGCACGATGTCGTAAGGGGCCTCGGTCGAGAAGAGTTGCCCTGCGCGGATCGTCATGACCCGGCCGAAATCCTCCGGCCGCGTGCCCTCGACCCGCGTCGACGCGCCGATCTGGTTCAGCAGATGGCCAAAGCCATCGACATCGGCCAGGCGCGGCAGGTTGCGCAGCGTGACCGGTTCGTCGGTCAGGATCGCGCAGGGCATCAGGGTGAGCGCGGCGTTCTTCGCGCCCGAGATCTTCAGGCGGCCCGACAGCCGGTTGCCGCCGCGAATGAGGATACGGTCCATAGACCGGTCGTCCTAGCCCAGCCGCACGCCACCGCCAAGGGTCGCGGCGGGCCGGGACCGGCAAAACGCCGCCCGGTCCCAAGAAAAGACACGGTTGATACATATTAATGCGGCCGCCCGCCCTTGGTGGCTAAGGCACTGGTCCGCTCGGGAGATGAGGTGTCGGTGTCGAATTTCGGGCTTGCGGATCGCCTGGACAAATGGGTTTCGCTGACCCCGGCCGAACGCGACGCGCTGTCGCGGCTGGAGGATCGGCCCAGAGCGATCCGACGCGGTACGGTGTTGATGGACGAACAGATGCGCGGCGAGGAGCTGTTCGTCGTGCAGCAGGGCATGTTGATGTGCTATGTCCTGCTCGACGATGGCAGTCGCCAGATCGTCCGCTTCCTGTTTCCCGGCGATCTCTTCGCGCTGTCGGCGCTGATCTATGGCCGCTCGCCCGATACGGTGGTGGCGGTGTCGAACGCGGTCGTCTGTCCCTTCGACCGGTCGCAGATCGGGATGCTGGCGACCGATCATCCCCGCCTGCTCAGCCTGATCCTGGTGCTCAACCAGATCGAGCGGGTCATCACCACCGATCGGCTGGCGGGGCTGGGCCGCACTTCGGCGCGGGCGCGGGTGGCGACGCTGCTCCTGTCGTTGCGCGGCCAGATGCGCCAGGCGGGCATGGATGTCGGCGCGTCCTTCGCCCCCGGCCTGACGCAGGAAGAGATGGGCGACGCGATCGGCCTGACCGCGGTGCATGTGAACCGGATGCTGCGCCAGTTGGAGGACGAGGCGCTGATCAAGCGCGAGGGCGGCCGCGTCCACCTGCTCGACGAAGCACGACTGGTGCGCGAGGCGCGCTATATCGACCGGTTCGAGGGGCTGGACCTCAGCTGGCTGCCGCCGGGGCGGTAGGGCACCTCGCATCTGCCGCCCCCTATCCCCTGGACAGGGGAGAGGGTTAGCGAAGCTTGCCAGCCATGCTGGCTAGCGCAGCTTGGGTGAGGGGTTGAGCGAGCCCACCGGGCTCGCGCGCTCGCAATGCGAGCGCGCACCCCTCACCCAGCTCCGACTAGGCCTTTGCTTTGACAAAGACCAAGTCTGCGCAACCCTCTCCCCTCCGAGAGGGGAGAGGGGCCCGTACCTAGGAACGGGCACCCATCAGGCGCTGCAAGCGCGGCCGTACTTTCAGGAAGCGGCGATAGCCCCGCTCGAGCAGCGCCAGCACCCATGGCGAGCGCGCCGCCAGTCCCAGCGGTCGCAACAAAGGGATCGCCCGCCACATCGCGGCAAAGGCCGCCGCTCCCGACAGCATATGCCCGTCCTCGCGCGCATGAAAGCGCGCGAGCAGTGTGTCGCGGTCGATCGGGCACTGGTCCGGCCCATCGCCCCCAATGGCCACGAATGCGATCCGCCCGCGCCGGTCCAGCCGCCGCATCAGCGCGATCTCGCGGCGGCACAACGGACAGGCGGCATCATACCAGACGGTGACGGTCGTCATGTCCCTCTCTCCGGCAAGGGCGGCCCGATCATTACCGGGCCGCCACCACCATCAGAACAGGTCGGCAGTCATCACCTTGTTCCAGACCCGCACGAAGTCGCGGACCATGCGGGGATGGCCATCCTCGGCGGCGTAGAACTCCGCGATGTTGCGCAGCTGCGAATTGGCCCCGAAGATCAGGTCGTTGCGCGTCGCGGTATAACGCGTCTCGCCCGAGTCCCGGTCATCCAGGGTGAAGCGCAAGCCCGCCTCGTCCTGCTTGGTCCAGACATAGTCCATGCTGGTCAGCACGCGGAAGAAATCGTTGCTCAGCACACCCACCCGGTCGGTGAACACACCCGCCTCGCTTGCGTCCCAGTTCGCGCCCAGCGCACGCAGGCCGCCGGTCAGCACCACCCATTCAGGCGCGCTGAGCTTCAGCAGCGCGGCCTTGTCGAGAAACAGCTCCTCGGGGGCGACGCGGCCCTGGGTGATGGTGTCGAACTGGTCGTCGACATAGTTGCGGAAACCGTCGACCACCGGCTTCAGCCATTCGAAGCTGTCGGCGTCGGTCAGTTCGTCGGTCGTGTCGCGGCGCCCGGCGGTGAAGGTCACCGCTTCCGCCACGCCCGCATCCGCCGCCGCCTTCTCGACCGCCGCCGTGCCGCCCAGCACGATCAGGTCGGCCAGGGACACGCGCTTGCCGCCGCTCGCCCCGTCGTTGAACGCGGCCATGATCTCGCGGAGCTTCGCGATGACAGGCACGGTGCGACGATTGACCGCCCAGTCCTTTTGAGGGGCGAGCGCGAGGCGCGCACCGTTCGCGCCGCCGCGCTTGTCGCTGTCGCGGTACGTGACCGCCGCCGAAAAGGCTGTGAACACCAGATCCGACACCGACAGGCCGCTATCGAGAATCCGCTGCTTCAGGGTCGCGATGTCGGCCGTATCGACCAGCTCGTAATCCCGCTCGGGGATCGGGTCCTGCCAGAGCAGGTCGGGCTCGATCGTGACCTCGGGCCCGACATAACGCTCGCGCGGCCCCATGTCGCGGTGGGTCAGCTTGTACCACGCCTTGGAGAACTGCTCGGTGAAATAGTCGAAGTCGGTCAGGAACCGCTCGCAGATCGGGCGATAGATGGGATCGACCTTCAGCGCGATGTCGCTGGTCATCATCATCAGCGCATGGCTCTTGCCCTCGATATGCGCGTCGGGGGTACGCGGCGCATCACCGCTGACCGGTGTCCATTGCAACGCGCCCGCCGGGCTCCGCGTCTGTTCCCATTCCAGGCCCAAGAGGTTTTCGAGATAGCTGTTGTCCCACTGGGTCGGGTTCTGGGTCCAGCTGCCCTCGATGCCGTTGGTCATCGTGAACTCGGCATTGCCGGTGCCTTCGGGATTGTGCCAGCCAAGCCCCATCTCCTCGATCGCGGCAATCTCCGGCGGCGCGCCGATGCGGTCCGCCTTCACCATGCCATGGCTCTTGCCGAAGGCATGGCCGCCCGCGATCAGCGCCACCGTCTCCTCGTCGTTCATTGCCATGCGGGTGAAGGTGATGCGGATGTCGCGCGCCGAGGCCATCGGATCGCCGCTGGCATAAGGGCCTTCGGGGTTCACATAGATGAGCGACTGGTGCGAGGCGGCCAGCGGCTGTTCCAGATCGTAATCGGCATCGCCATTCTGGCCGCGCCAGCGCTTGTCGCGGTTGACCATCTCGTCGAAGCTGTCGACCTTGGTCATGTCGAAGACTTCGGGCCCCCAATAGGTGGCGTCATCGGCTTCCCACGCATCCTCGCGCCCGCCGCCGAAACCATAGGTCGGCAGCCCCATGATCTCGAGCGAGCAATTGCCGGTCAGGATGATCAGGTCGGCCCAGGACAGCGCCGCGCCATATTTCTGCTTGATCGGCCAGAGCAGGCGACGCGACTTGTCGACATTGCCATTGTCCCACCAGCTGTTGATCGGGGCGAAACGCTGCATCGCCTCACCCGCGCCGCCGCGCCCGTCGGCGATGCGATAGCTGCCCGCCGAGTGCCACGACATGCGGATCATCTGCGGCCCGTAATTGCCATAGTCGGACGGCCACCACGCGACCGAACTGGTCAGGAAGCGCTTGATCTCGGCCTTCAGCGCATCGAGGTCGATCTTGGCGAATTCGGCGCGATAGTCGAAATCCTCGCCCAGCGGATTGGCGCGGGGGCCATGGCGGTGCAGTTGCTCGACGCGCAGGCGGTTGGGATACCATTCGGCCAGTGTCGGCGGCGTGGTGAAGGCGCCGCCGATCCGATCGCCGCCAAAGGGGCATTTGCCCGCGAGTACCGTCTTATAGTCTTCCATGGCTCAACCTCTTCGGCGTTGATCGGATCGAAACGGCACGCGGCAAGACATCATGACGGACAGTCAAGCCCGTCATCCCACCCCATCTGGTGAGGATCATGTCCCTGATGTCATGAACATCGGCGGCCGGATCTTTCCTGGAGCGGGCACCATCCGCCGCTCATCCGCCCCGACAACGTTGCGCCGCCCGCGTCGATCCTTGGAAATACCGCGATCTACGGAAAAAATTAGTCTGGATCAGTCCCGATATTGGGACGTTGAAGTGCTTTCCTGGATACCCGTTGCCGCCAATCCCCCACCGCACGGGCCTTGCCGCATGGGGATGGAGGAGCAGCGACATGATCCAATCGGCAGCGGTCATCGGGGCGGGCATGGCCGGACTGGCCTGCGCCGCGCGGCTGGTGGAGGCAGGATGGCGGGTAGCGTCGTTCGACAAGGGTCGCCGCCCCGGCGGACGCATGGCGAGCAAGACGGTGACCGCCGAGGGGCTGTCTTTCACCTTCGACTATGGCGCACAATATATGACGGCGCGCGATCCCGGCTTTGCCGCGCAGGTCGCGCGGTGGGAGCGGGACGGTGTGGCGGCGCGCTGGCCCGCAGCGGGCGACGACGCCTGGGTCGGCACACCCGGCATGAACGAGGTTCTGTCGCACATGGCCGAACCGCTTGCTCCCCGCTGGTCGACGCATATCCGTGAGCTGGTTCGCGACGGGCAGCGCTGGTGGCTCGTCCATGATGCGGGGCGCGAAGGCCCCTATGACGCGGTGATCCTGGCCCTCCCCGCCGAGCAGGTTTCGGCTTTGGCCCAGTCGCATGACCCGGCCCTGGCCCGGCTGGCCGAAGCCCATCCTTCGGCACCCTGCTGGACCGTCATGCTGGGCTTCGAGACGCGGCTTTCCGCTCCCGATATAGTGGCGACCGGCGAGCCGATCGACTGGGCCGCACGCAACACGGCCAAGCCGGGGCGCGACAGTGCAGAAGCCTGGACCATCCATGCCACGCCGGACTGGTCGCGGCGGCATCTGGAAAGCGACACGACTTCGGTCACCGCCTCGCTGTTGCGCGCATTCGAGGAGCGGGTCGGCACCCTGCCCTCCCCTGCTTATGCAGCGGCGCATCGTTGGCGCTATGCCCGGTCGGGCAAGGCGGCGGTCGGTGCCTATGCACGACCCGATATCGGGCTGGCCGCCTGCGGCGACTGGCTGCTGGCCCCTCGCGTGGAAAGCGCCTGGCTGTCCGGACGACAGGCGGCCGAGGCGCTGCTCTGACCGATAGAAGCTCACACCCGACAGGGATCATGTCCTGTCGGGTGTGAGTGATTTACGCTTCGTCCGACGCGCGGCGGACCTGATCGACATAGTCCCCGTAACCCTGCTCCTCCATCTCCTCCAGCGGCACGAAGCGCAGCGAGGCGGAGTTGATGCAGTAGCGCAGGCCGCCGCGATCGCGCGGCCCATCGGGGAAGACATGGCCCAGATGGCTGTCGCCATGCGCCGAGCGAACCTCGGTGCGCACCATGCCATGGGTGGTGTCGGTCAGCTCGTTGACATGGGCTGGCTCGATCGGCCGGGTGAAGCTGGGCCAGCCGCAATGCGAATCGAACTTGTCGGCGGAGGCGAACAGCGGTTCGCCCGACACGATGTCGACATACAGGCCCGGCTCGCGCGTATGCAGATATTCGCCGGTGCCGGGACGCTCGGTCCCGCTCTGCTGGGTGACGTAGAATTGCTCGGGGGTCAGCCGCGACAGGGCTTCCTCGGTCTTGGCATAACGGGTGTCGGCCATGGGGGGACTCCTTTTTCGGGATATTGTCAGGCTTCGGCGACGATCTGGCGCAGCGCCTGCTCGAACGCTTCAGGCGGCTGTCCGCCCGAAATCAGGTAACGGTTGTCGATGACGATGGCGGGCACCGACTGGATGCCCTTGCCCTGCCACAGCCGCTCCGCCTCGCGCACCTCATCGGTGTAGCGATCGGACGAGAGGACTTTGCGCGCTTCGGCCTCGGGCAGGCCGGCGCGGGCGGCGGCGGCGATCAGCACGTCATGACTGGAGATATCCTGCCCGTGCGTGAAATAGCTCTGGAATAGGGCGTGCTTCAGCGCGGCCTGCTTGCCCTCGCCCTCCGCCCAGTGGAGCAGGCGGTGCGCATCGAAACTGTTATAGATGCGCGCATCGTCGGCCATCGCCATGGTGAACCCGACCGAGGCCGCTCGCTCGCGGATATTGGCACGGTTGGCGGCGGACTGTTCGGGCGTCGCGCCATATTTGCGGCCGATATGCTCGACGATATTCTCGCCTTCGGGCGCCATGGCGGGGTTCAGCTCGAAGGGCTGGAAATGGATATCGGCCTCCACCGCATCGCCCATCCGCTCCAGCGCGATCTCCAGCCCGCGCAGGCCGATGATGCACCAGGGGCAGGAAATGTCGGACACGAAGTCGATACGCAAGCGGCGGGGCATGGGGAATCCTGGGTCGATGGGAAAGCGAACCCTCATGTGGGGATGCTCATCCGCTTCACAAAGGGGGAACGCATCCGCACCCATCGCCCTTTTGATGCGATGCGCAGGCCGCGCTACAGCGCCACCGTCTGCCCGAAGGAGATGACAGCATGACCAAGACAGTTCTCGTCACCGGTGCGACCGCCGGGATCGGTGCAGGGACCGCCCGCGCCTTCGTCGCCGCCGGGTGGCGGGTCATCGGCACCGGCCGCCGCGCCGACCGGCTTCAGGCGCTGGCCGACGAGCTGGGCGGGGCGTTCCATCCGCTCGCCTTCGACATCACCGACGAGGATGCGCTGGATGCGGCGCTGGCCGGTTTGCCCGAGGCGTTCGCCGGGATCGACTGGCTGATCAACAATGCTGGACTGGCGCTGGGCACCAAGCCCGCGCAGGACAGCGACCTGGCGCAGTGGCGGACGATGATCGCGACCAATATCGACGGCCTCATCACCATCACCCACCGGCTGCTGCCCCGCCTGATCGAGCGGCGCGGCGGAATCATCAACATGTCCTCGGTCGCGGCCAACTATCCCTATACGGGCGGCAACGTCTATGGCGGGACCAAGGCGTTTGTGAAGCAATTCTCGCTGAACCTGCGGTCCGACCTGCACGGCAAGGGGGTGCGCGTCACCTCGATCGAGCCGGGCATGGTCGAGACCGAATTCACCACCATACGCACCGGCGGCGATCAGGCGGCGTCGGACGCGCTCTATGCGGGCTCCGACCCGATGACCGCCGAGGACATCGCCGCGACCCTGCTCTGGGTGGCGCAACTGCCGCCGCACCTGAACATCAACCGGCTGGAGCTGATGCCGGTCAGCCAGTCCTTTGCGGGCTTTCAGGTCGCGCGCGCGGGATAAGCGCTCAGAGCGGTCGGTGCATCACCAGCGCATCGACCGCCCCCAGGCGCGGGTGCCGGAACGCCCCCGGCACCCGCCCGACCGTCGCGAAGCCCAGCGACGTCCACAAATGCACCGCGGCCTCGTTGCTGCCGACCACGAAGTTGAACTGCATCGCGGCAAAGCCCTGCGCCCGGGCCTGATCGAAGGAATGCAACGCCATCGCCCGCGCAACACCCCGCCCGCGTGCGGCCGCGCTGGTCATATAGCCCGCATTGGCGACGTGATCCCCGCCGCCCGCCTGATTGGCGCGTAAGTAATAGGTGCCGAGGATGGCGCCGTCCTGCTCCGCCACAAACACCGTCTTGTCGTCGGCCAGCCAGTACGCGGTCGCCGCCTCCTCCGACATGGCGCGGTCCAGTGCATAGGTCTCGCCAGCGCGGATCACCGGCAGGATGATTGCGGCGATGGCGGCGGCGTCGTGGGGAAGAGCGGGGCGGATGAGCATGGGTCAAATCCTTTCCGCCAGGTTTCGCAGGCCCGCAATCCCGGATTTCGACAGATGGCGGGGCTCGCCCGCTCAACGTAGCGCAGCCCCATAGGAAACCGAGCCGAAGGGTGAGGACAGACCCATGCTCCGTTCCCGACGAATCCGTCGGGAGCGCCACGCGCGGCATCGCCATCTTCCATCGAAACGTCATCTGCGGATGCGACGAGGAGGGCATGGCTGATTTAAGAACGCCGGTTTTCCCGCACGGACCGCTGGCGGACCTCGTCGCGGTGAAGCGTGCCACGGTGAACCTCGACGCGCTCAACGCCGCCTGGCCACCTAATGTGACGCATCCCATCTTCGGAGAATCGCCGCCATGCGTATCCTGAACATCCTGGTCCGCCGCTACCTGCCGCTCGACGCCATCGACGCGGCCGTCGCCTTCTACGAGGAATTGATCGGGCAGAAGCGCCGCCTGACATTCGACTATCCCGACTATGACCTGAAGCTCGCACAGGTCGCCTCGATCCTGTTCATCGCGGGCACCGACGAAAGCCTGGCGCCGTTCCGCGCCACCGGGGCGACCTTCATGGTCGAGGATCTGGATGGCTTCGCCGCGCACCTCCCAACGACCGGCAGCATCATTGTCGAGCCACCGAAGTCGGTGCCGACCGGGCGCAACATGCTGGTCCGGCATCCCGATGGCATGCTGGTCGAATATGTCGAGCACGCGCGCAAGCACCCTGCCGACGTGATGGCGCCCTTCGACTGACGCGATTCATGCTGGGTGAAAAGGGCGGCCCGGCTGCTTCTTCGTCCACCGGGGGAATGCGACGGACACAAAAAAACGGTCCCGAAGGACCGTTCTTACCCCCATGGCAATGCCTGGAGAAACTGGAGCGGGCGAAGGGATTCGAACCCTCGACCCCAACCTTGGCAAGGTTGTGCTCTACCCCTGAGCTACGCCCGCTCTGGCGTTCCGAACCGGCGAACCGGCTGGGGTGAGGCGCGCTAATAGATGGGGGTTTCCGAACCGGCAAGCCCTTTTTTCAGAAATTTTGCATTGGCGACTCCATCGATAGAACATTACAAGAACATATATGGAGGAGCCCTTCGCCCTGATCGATCGCCTGCGTGGTGCCGCCGCGCGGTCGGCGCATGGGCGATCGGGGGAGGTGGCGGAGCGGGCGGGGGTCATGCCGCGCCTGCCCCATGCCCAACTGCATGAAATCCATGCGCTTTCACTGGGGGAAGCGGCCAGCGGCGCGGGGTTGGCGATCGGCTGTGTCCTGGCCGCCCAGGCCCGGCCGGTCCTGTGGTTGCGCACCGAAGCGGCCGAGCGACAGGGCGGGCGACTCCATGGGCCGGGGCTGCTCGCCATGGGGCTCGACCCCGACGATCTGGTCGTGGTGGTCGTCGCCGATGATTCGGCGCTGCTGCGCGCCGCCGCCGATGGCGCGCGCTGTCCGGGGTTGGGCAGCGTCATTGCCGAGGGCTGGGGCGCGATGCGCGGGATGGACCTGACCGCCTCGCGCCGGTTGATGCTGGCGGCCGAAGCCTCGGGCGTGCTGATGATCCTGCTGCGCGTCGGGGGGCAGGTGGTGCCCAGTGCCGCGGCGACCCGCTGGTCGGTCGCCGCCGCGCCGTCCCGCGCCTTGGCCGCCGATGCGCCGGGCGCCCCCGCCTATGATCTGGAATTGCTGCGCCGACGGGGAGGGCCCTCGGGCGCCCGGTGGCGCGTGGAGTGGAACCGTGACACGCAAAGCTTCGATCCCGCGCCGCTATCTGGCGCTCGTCTTCCCCTGGTTGCCGATCGAGCGGTTGCGGGCACGCCGCCCGCACCTGTTCGTGGCGCGGGGTGACGCGCCCATTGCCTTTGCCGAATCGGTCGGTGGGGCGATTCGCCTGGCTGCGCTCGATCCGGCGGCGGTCGCGGCGGGGCTGTCGGTCGGGCTGAGTCTCGCCGATGCGCGCGCGCGGGTACCGGAGATCGAAATCTATCCGCACGATCCCGCCGCCGATGCCGACTGGCTGGAGCGGCTGGCCGAAGGGGCACGGCGCTACAGCCCTGCGGTGGCGCTCGATCCGCCGCAGGGACTGGTGCTCGACTCCGCCGGGGCGGATCATCTGTTCGGTGGCGAGCGGGGGCTGGCCGAGGATATCGAGATGCGCATGGCGCGGCGCGGCCTGACCGTGCGGCTGGCCTATGGCGACACGCCCGAGGCGGCGCGGGCGCTGGCGCGGCATGCGGGTGCTCCGGCGCCGGACGAGATGGGGGCGATTCGCCGCCTGCCCGTCGCCGCGCTGGAACTGGACGAGGATGGCTGCGCGGCACTGGTCGCGGCGGGGCTGAAGTCGGTCGGCGACGTACTGGCCCGGCCGATGGCGACGATCGCGGCGCGCTTCGGTCGCGAGGCGGCGACCGCACTGCGGCGGCTAACCGGGGAGGAGGACAGCCCGCTGACCCCGCGCGTCGTCGCCGCGCCGATCGGCGTGGAGCGCCGCTTTGCCGAGCCGGTGGCGCGGACCGAGCATATGCTGGGCGTGCTGGAGGAACTGGCGGGTGAAGCGGCGCGACGGCTGGAGGAGCGGCATGAAGGCGGCCGCCGCTGGGACGCGCGGCTGTTTCGCGCGGATGGCGAGGTCCAGGGCCTGCGGGTCGAGACGGGCCAGCCGACGCGCGACCCCGCCGTCCTGCTGCGCCTGTTCCGCGAGCGGATCGAGGCGCTGGCCGATCCGCTCGACCCCGGATTTGGCTATGACCTCATTCGGCTGGATGTCGGGCTGGCCGAGAAGCTCGACGCGGTGCAGTTGCGGCTGGAAGGCGGTGAGGCCAAGTCGGAGGCGGTCGCCGCGCTGATCGACCGGCTGGGCACCCGGCTGGGGCGCGAGCGGGTGCGGCGCATCCATCCGCGCGACAGCCATATTCCCGAACAGGCCGAATTGCTGCTGCCCGCGACCGATACGGCGCCCAAGGCGGAATGGACGCCGCCCCAACCAGGCGAGCCGCCGTCGCGCCCGATTCACCTGTTCGACCCGCCCCAGCCGATCGAATCGCTCGCCGCCGAGACGCCGGACGGCCCGCCTGCACGCTTTCGCTGGCGGCGGAAATTGCACGACGTGGCGCGCGCGGAAGGGCCGGAGCGGATCGCGGGCGAATGGTGGCGGCGGGCGGACATGGCCCCGCCGACCCGCGACTATTACCGGGTGGAGGATGTGCGCGGCCGGCGCTTCTGGATCTTCCGCCATGGGTTGTACTCGGAAACCGAGCGGCCGCGCTGGTATGTCCATGGGCTGTTCGCATGAGGGGAGGTCGCCACGATCCTCCCCGGCACGGGGCGGTGGCAGCGCGGAGCGCTGACGGAGGGGACATGCCGCAAGGGACGTACCCAGCGGCACGCCCCCTCCACCATGCTGCGCATGGTCCCCCTCCCCGTACCGGGGAGGATTGAAGCCAATGTCCGACTTCGCCGAATTGGTCGCGGCGACGCATTATTCCTTCCTCGACGGCGCAAGCTCGGCGGAAGCGATGGTTCAGCAGGCGATCGTGCTGGGGCTGGACGGAATCGGCATTGCCGACCGCAACACGGTGGCGGGGGTGGTGCGGGCCCACCGGGCGCTGCGAGAAATCCGCGAAAAGCTCGGGGACCGGATGCCGCCGTTCGAGTTGGTCGTCGGCGCGCGCCTGGTCTTTGCCGATGGGACACCGGACATCGTCGCCTATCCCATCGATCGGACCGGCTGGGGGCGGCTGACCCGGTTGCTGACGACGGGCAACAAGCGGGCGCGGAAAGGCGGCTGCATCCTGGGGTTGGGCGACCTGATCCGCCATGCCGAGGACCTGCTGCTGATCGCGCTCCCCGAATCCTCGGCAAGGCCCTGCGAGCCGATGACGGACGCGATGCTGCCGCCGCAACGCGCCGATCCGGGACTGGCGGCGACGCTCGACCGGCTGGTGGCGGTGGCGCCGGGGCGGGTCTGGCTGGGCGTGACCATGCCGCGATCGGGGGCGGACCGGCGGCGGCTGATGGCCCATGCCGCCCTGGCCGAAGCGCGGGGCGTGCCGCTGCTCGCCACCACCGACGCGCTGTTCGCCGCACCCGCAGACCGACCGGTACAGGATATACTGACCTGCATCCGCGAGGGGCTGACCGTCCGCACCGGTGGTCGACGACTGGCGGCCAATGCCGAACGCCATCTGAAGCCCGCCGCCGAAATGGCGCGACTGTTCGCCGACCGGCCGGGGGCGGTGGAGGAGAGCTTGGCGATCCTCGACCGCATCACCTTCCGGCTGGATCACCTGTCCTATGACTATCCGCATGAGCCGGTGCCCGAGGGGTGGAAGGCGCAGGACTGGCTGGAGGAACTGGTGCGGCGGGAAGCGGCGGCGCGCTTTCCCGATGGCGTGCCCGACAAGCTACAGGCTACGCTTGCCGAGGAACTGACCCTCATCCGCGAATGCGACTACGCCCATTATTTCCTGACCGTGCACGACGTGGTGCGGTTCGCGCGCAGTCGGCCGCAACCCATTCTCTGCCAGGGGCGGGGTTCGGCGGCCAATTCGGCGGTCTGCTGGCTCTTGGGCGTGACCTCGGTCGATCCGACCAAGCACGACCTGCTCTTTTCCCGCTTCGTATCGACCGAACGCAAGGAGCCGCCCGATATCGACATCGACTTCGAGCATGAGCGGCGCGAGGAGGTCATCCAGTATATCTATGGCCGCTATGGCCGCCACCGCGCCGCCATCGCCGCGACCGTCATCCATTATCGCCCGCGCAGCACGGTGCGCGAGGTCGGCCGCGCCCTGGGGCTGAGCGAGGATGTGACGCAAAGGCTGACCAGCACCGTCTGGGGCAGCTTTTCCAAACAGTTTGAGGAAAAGCGGTTCCACGAAACCGGCTTCTCTCCCGACAATCCCGAAATCGCGCGGCTGCGCACGCTGGTCGACCGGCTGCTGGGCGCGCCGCGCCATCTGTCGCAGCATGTCGGCGGCTTCGTGCTGACCCAAGGACGGCTCGACGAGACCGTGCCGATCCACAATGGCGCGATGGAGGGGCGTACCTTCATCGAATGGGACAAGGACGATATCGACGAGCTGAAGATCATGAAGGTCGATATATTGGCGCTGGGGATGCTGACCTGCATCCGCAAGGCGTTCGACCTGATGGCGGCGAACGGCTTGGCCCGCCCCGACCTCGACACGCTGGCGCAGGACGAGGACGAGCGTGTCTACAAGATGCTGCAAAAGGGCGACAGCATCGGTGTGTTCCAGGTGGAGAGCCGGGCGCAGATCAACATGCTGCCCCGGCTGAAGC
>CAJYRW010000049.1:0-14428 GCA_913777475.1 uncultured Sphingomonas sp.
GCTGCGTCTCGGCCGCGATGGTGCAGGAGGCGGGGGCCCGCTTCACGATCGTCGGTCACTCCGAACGCCGCGCGGACCAGGGCGAAACCAGCCAGGACGCCTGGGCCAAGGCGGCGGCGGCGCATCGCCAGGGGCTGAATGTCATTCTGTGCTGCGGCGAGACCGAGGCGGAGCGCAATGCGGGCCGTGCCGAGCGAGTGGTGCAGGCGCAGATCGAGAAGTCGGTGCCCGACAATGCCGACGGGAGCTGGTTCACGCTCGCTTATGAACCGCGCTGGGCGATCGGGACGGGGCGGACACCGACCGTCGACGAGATCGCGACCATCCATGCGATCGCGCGGGCCAAGCTGCGCATGCTGATCGGCGATGCGGCGGACGGGGTGCGCATCCTGTATGGCGGCTCGGTGACGGGCGACAATGCCGCGACGTTGCTGGCGATCGAGAATGTCGACGGCGCGCTGGTCGGCGGCGCAAGCCTGACCGCCGCCAAGTTCGTGCCGATCATCGAGGCGGCAGCGGGGTTGTGATCATGGGGTAAGGGCGGGGCGTGGTCGAACGCCCCGCCCCGCACGCTTCTCAAGCGACCGAATAGCGCTTCTTCAACATCGCATAAGCGGCCCGCAGCGCATAGGCATCGCCGCCTTTGGGCCGCCCTGGCTTGGCCGAGGGGCGCCAGGCGAACACGTCGAGATGGGCCCAGGCCGTGTCCTTCGGCACGAAGCGTCGCAGGAACAACGCGGCCGTGATCGCCCCGGCAAAGCCGCCGTCCGGCGCATTCACCATGTCGGCGATGTCGGACTTGAGCATGTCGTCATAGCCATCCCAGAGCGGCATCCGCCACACCGGATCGTCCTCCGCCACACCCGCCGTCAGCAGGTCCGCGGCCAGCGCCTCGTCATCGGTGAACAAAGGCGGCAGGTCGGGACCCAGTGCCACGCGCGCCGCGCCGGTCAGGGTGGCGAAGTCGAGGATCAGCTCCGGTGCTTCTTCGCCCGCGCGGGTCAGCGCGTCGCCCAGGATCAACCGGCCCTCGGCGTCGGTATTGGTGTTCTCGACCGTCAGGCCCTTGCGCGTCCGCAGCACGTCGCCGGGGCGGAAGGACGCCCCCGACACCGCATTCTCGACCGCCGGGATCAGCAGGTGGAGCCGCACCGGCAGCTTGGCCGCCATCACCAGCCCGGCCAGCGCCACCGCATGGGCCGCGCCGCCCATATCCTTCTTCATCAGCCGCATGCCCGCCGACGGCTTGATGTCGAGCCCGCCGGTGTCGAAGCAAACGCCCTTGCCGACGATGGCGATGCGGGGATGGCTGGGGTCTCCCCAGTGGAGTTCGATCAGCCGGGGCGCGCGCTCGCGGGTGGCGGCTTGGCCCACCGCGTGGATCATCGGATAGTCGCGCGCCAGCGCCTCGCCGCTGGTCACGGTCACGTCGGCATGATGCGCGCGCGCCAGCGTTTGCGCCTCGGCCTCCAGTTCGGCGGGGCCCAGATCGCCCGCACCGCTATTGACCAGATCGCGGACCTGTGCGGTCGCGGCGGCGATGCGGATGATCTCGTCGCGGTGCGCGACATCGCGGGTCAGCAGGATGCGCGGCGCGGCGTCCTCCGCCTTGCGATAGCGGGTGAAGCGATATTGGCCGAGCAGCCAGCCGAGCGCATTGGCGCCGACCTCCACCCCGTCGAGGCGATAGCTGCCCTCGGGCAGCGCCTCGGCCAGCTTGGCCAGTGCCCAGGGCGAGCTGGCGTCGGCGACCCCCGCGACGACGGCGATGCCGTCCCCGTCAGGGATCAGGACATGGGTGCCCGGCTTGGCGGTGAAACGCTGTGCGCTGGCCAACGCGCGGGTCGCGGCGGACTGGCGGTTCAGCCAGGCGTCGAACGTCTCGGGCGTCAGCAGGGTGATCGTGCGGGCGCTCTGGCCACGATCGGGCTGGAGAAGGGATGCGAAGTCGGTCATTCGGCGGGGCTCACCAGAAACTGTTCGATCTTTCCGTTCGCACCGGGCTCGGCATAGGTGCTGATGCGCAAGGTCCGGTTCGGATAGGTGACGCGGTAGTTGCGATTGACGAAGCCGCCCCGCAACCGGGTGCGGCCGCTCTGCTCGATCGTGGCCGGAGTGCCCAGCGGCGACAGGCTGGCCTTATAGTCGGCGATGGTCGCGGGCGTGAAATAATAGGCCGCATCCTCGGTCAGCAGCGCGCGGTCGAGATTTCCGGCCTGCAACTGCGCATAGACCGCCTGGGTGCGGGCCAGGGCGGCGGCATCCTCGCTATTGGCCTGGGGGGCGGGGAGGATGATCTGCGAAATGCCCTTGGCGATGCGGTTCTGCGCATCGGCGAACCACGCATTGACCGCGACGACGATAGCGGCCTTGTCCTCCGGGTAGACGATATTCTCGGTGAGGAAGCCGACCGCTTCGCCACTATGTTCGACCATGCGGTGGCCATCGGCGACGGCGATCCCGACGCCCAGCCCATAGCCGGTGCTCGTGCCGCTGGTCAGGTTGACCGGCGTTTCCTGCTCGGCCCAGTCCTTGGGCGAAAGCAGCGTGCGGTTCATTCGGGCGATGTCCCATTTGGCAAGGTCCTCCGCCGACATCGACAGTTCGCCCGCCGCATAGAGCCAGCCGGGAGCGGCGGGCGTCTCGACCCGCACGGGCCCGAGCGCGTGGCGCAGATAGCCTTGCGGGAAACCGGGGCCGACCGCCTTGTCCTGGTCGATCGCGCGGATGCCCAGCGGCTTGAAGACATGAGCCTGGAGGAAGGCGAGCAGCGGCTGGCCCGACACCTTCTCGACGATCATGCCCGCCACGACATAGCCGGTGTTGGAATATTGCCACTGGGTGCCCGGCGCGAAGTCGAGCGGCGCCTTGGCCCAGCGGTCGACGATGCCCTGCGGCGTGGTCGGAGTCGCCATCGCCTTGAAACTGTAATCCTGCGGCCAATAGTCGCGCAGGCCAGAAGTGTGGCTGAGCAGCTGGCGGATGGTGATCTTGTCGCCATCGGTGATGCCGGGGATGTATTTCGACACCGTGTCGTCGAGCGACAGCTTGCCCTGGTCCGCCAGCAACAGGATCGCGGCGGCGGTGAACTGCTTCGACACCGAGGCGATCTGATAGGGGAGCTTAGGATCGGCGGGGCCGGTCTGCCCCTCATATTGCTTGCCATAGGCCTTGGCGAGGACGATTCGGCCGCCGCGCACCACCGCGACCGAGGCGGAGGGGACGCCGGTATCGGCCAGCGTCTTCGTCACCAGTGCGTCGATCTTCTGGGTTTCCGCCGGGGTGAGGGCCTGGGCGAGGAGCGGGGCGGGAGCGATGAGCGCGATCGCCGCCAGCAAATGGGGGTATCTCATGCGCGCCAAGGAAGCAGGTTTGCGGGAAGCGCGCAACGGGTGTGGGTGCTTGGGCTTTGAGGCCGCCTTGGCTGTATGGGGGGCGCAGACTTTTTTGCTTCCACCCCGGCAAAGGCCGGGGTCCAGTTGCCACGTTCGGCGTTGGGGAAGAGCATCGCGAGCCTCAGGGCGCGCCGTATCTGGACCCCGGCCTTCGCCGGGGTGGTCTTGGGAGATAGGCAATTGACCACCGAACTGACTATTCTCGGCTGGTCGATCATCCTGTTGTTTGTGCATATCGCGCTGCAGTCGCAGATGGCGACGCTGGACCGGGGTATCGGCTGGAACGCAGGTCCGCGCGATGGAACGCCCGCGCCGCTGGGCCGCTGTGCGGGCCGCGCCGAGCGCGCTTCGGCCAATTTTCGCGAGACCTGGCCGATCTTCATCGCCTTGGCGCTGGGGCTTGCCGTCACGGGGCGGAGCGGCGGCATCGCGGCGACCGGCGCGTGGGTGTGGTTCCTCGCGCGGGTCGCCTATGTGCCGCTGTACCTTTTCGGCGTCCGCTATGTGCGGTCGCTGGCCTATCTGGTGTCGATGATCGGCCTGGTGATGATGCTTATTCGTTTCCTGTGACGGGAACGCCGTATAGGTCGTGCTCGTCGGCATCCTCGATCGCGACCTTCACGATATCGCCGACGCTCAGATGCCCGGCGTCGCGCAAGAAGACCTCGCCGTCGATCTCGGGCGCGTCGGCCTGGGAGCGACCGGTCGCGCCGCCTTCTTCGTCCACCGCGTCGATGATGACGGGCAGGGTGCGGCCGACCTTGGCGGCGAGCTTGGCAGCCGAGATGGCGGCGGTCTTTTCCATGATCCGCGCGTAACGCTCTTCCTTCACTTCCTCGGGGACGTGATCGGGCAGGGCGTTGGCGGCGGCACCCTCGACCGGCTCGAAGCGGAAGGCACCGACGCGGTCGAGCTGGGCCTCGTCCAGCCAGTCCAGCAGATATTCGAAGTCCTCCTCCGTCTCGCCGGGGAAGCCGACGACGAAAGTCGAGCGGATCGTGATGTCGGGGCAGATGTCGCGCCACTGGTGGATGCGTTGCAGCACCTTGGCGTCATTGCCGGGGCGCTTCATGCGGCGAAGGACCGAAGGCGCGGCATGCTGGAACGGGATGTCCAGATAGGGCAGCACCAGCCCTTCCGCCATCAGCGGGATCACCTGATCCACATGCGGATAGGGATAGACATAGTGCAGGCGTACCCAGGGCGCGATCTTGCCCAGTTCGCGGGCGAGGTCGGTCATGTGCGGCACGACCTCCTGCCCCTTCCACATCCGTGGTTCCTTGCGGATGTCGATGCCGTAGGCCGAGGTGTCCTGGCTGATGACCAGCAACTCGCGCGTGCCCGCCGCAACCAGCTTTTCCGCCTCGCGCAGGATGGCGTCGGGGCGGCGGCTGACCAGATCGCCACGCAAGCTAGGGATGATGCAGAAGCTGCACCGGTGGTTGCAGCCCTCCGAAATCTTCAGATAGCTGTAGTGGCGCGGGGTCAGCTTCAGGCCCGCATCGGGGATCAGGTCGATATAGGGCGAAAGGTTCGCGGGCGCGGCGGCGTGGACCGCCTCCACCACCTGCTCATACTCATGCGCACCGGTGATCGCGAGCACATCCGGGAAGCGGGTACGGATCGCCTCGGCTTCCTTGCCCATGCAGCCGGTCACGATGACGCGGCCGTTTTCCTTGATCGCCTCGCCGATCGCTTCCAAGCTTTCCTCCTTGGCGGAGTCGAGAAAGCCGCAGGTGTTGACCAGCACGACATCGGCCCCGGCATAGTCGGGCGACATCTGATAGCCATCGGCGCGCAGCTGGGTCAGGATGCGTTCGCTGTCGACCAGATTCTTGGGACAGCCGAGCGAGACCATGCCGACACGCGGCGGAGTAGGGAGTTTGGTTGCCATGGGATGCGCGCGCACATAGTCCAGATTGGATCACTTTTCCAGATGCGGGGTTCGATCCGGTCGACAGGGGCCCGCGATCGCGGCATGACGCACGGGAAACTGGGTTAAAAGGTTACTGGGCGATGCTGGCGATCGGATTGATGTCGGGGACCTCGCTCGACGGCGTGGATGCCGCGCTGATTGAGACCGATGGCGAGGCGGCGGTGAACCCGATCGCGTTCCGCAGCGAACCCTATTCGGACGCGGCGCGGGCCGAACTGGCCGAGGCGACCGCGCTGGCGCTGACCTTCGACCGGCCGCGCGCCAGTCCACCCATTGTCGCGGCGAGCGAGCTGATTGTGCGGACCCATGCGATGGCGGTGCAGAAGCTGCTGCGCGATGCAGGCGTCGAGGCGGGGACGGTCGACGTCATTGGCTTTCACGGCCAGACGGTCGCGCACCGCCCCGATCGCGGCTGGACGTGGCAGATCGGCGACGGGCAGGCGCTGGCGGACGCGACCGGGATCGTCACCGTCTCCGACTTTCGCTCGGCCGATGTCGCGGCGGGCGGGCAGGGCGCGCCGCTGATCCCCGTCTATCACGCTGCGCTGGCCGCCGAGCTGGAAAAGCCCGTCGCGATCCTCAATCTGGGCGGGGTGGCGAACGTGACCTGGATCGGTCGCGACGGTGCGCTAGTCGCCTTCGACACCGGCCCCGCCAACGGCCTGATCGACAGCTGGATGGAGACCGAAACCGGCCAGCGCTATGATGCGAACGGCCAGACGGCGGCAAGCGGGCGAGTCGAGCCGACCGTGCTCGACACGATGATGGACAATGGCTGGTTCGACCTCGCGCCGCCCAAGTCGCTTGACCGCAACGACTTCACCATCCAGCCCGCGCGAGGCTTGTCGGCGGCGGACGGGGCGGCGACGCTGACCGCCTTTACCGCGCGGACCGTGGCGCGCGCGCTCGATCATCTGCCCGAGCGGCCCCGGCGGCTGCTGGTCGCGGGCGGCGGGCGGCACAATGCCACGATGCTGGCGATGATCGCCGCCGAAACGGGCCTGACGCCGGAGCCGACCGATACGCTCGGCTGGGACGGCGATGCGCTGGAGGCGGAAGGGTTCGCCTATATGGCGGTCCGACGGCTGGACGAGCGGCCGATCAGCTTTCCGGGCACCACCGGCGTGCCGCAGGCGATGACCGGCGGTGTGATCCATCGCCCGGCTGGAGCCTGACCTATCGCGGCTTGGCGCTCTTCGCGTTGACCTTGGCTGGGATGGGGCAGCCGTCGATTTCGCGAAGCACGGTATATTGCGGCTCGGCATCCGGCAGCTCGTTCAATTTGCGCAGGCTGGGCGTCTTAGCCTTGCCGCGAACCCGCCGGTCTTTCGGCACGCAGCGTTCGGGCGGCTGGCCGATGGTCGGCATGGTGGAATAGGGAATGCCCGAATCGGCGAAGAGCGCCAATGCGACGAGCAACATCATCGACTTCCTCCCTTTATGTGGGAGGATGTTACAGTATCACCGCGTCAGAGACAATCAGCGCGCGACATAGGCGTCGATCAGTGCGCCGACATAATCGGGTTTGTCGCTGGTCAGTCCCGGCGCCGGGCGGCCCTTGCCATATATAAAGCCGTAGATCGGATAGGTAGAGCTGCCCAGGCCGTCCGAGTCGCGGAACCAGACCTTGACCCGGCTCCAATCGTTTTCGGGCGATACGTCGAACAGCGTCACATCCTGTTCGGCATGGCCGCGCTCGCCATTCTGGATCGACCAGTTGGCATGGGTCAGCATCAGCACCCGGTCCTCGACCACGCGGCTGACCACCGCGACATGGCCCAGCGGCAGGCGGCTGGTCTTTTCAAAGACGACGACGGCACCCACGCGCGGAGTATGGCCGCGTGGATATTTGCCCTCGGCCTGCGACCACCAGGTCCAGGCGTCGCCGTAGATCGGAATGCCGGAGGCGGCGCGTGCGAAGGGGACGCACTGTCCGACATAATCGAGCAGCGAACGCGCCTCGGCCGGAAGAGCGACCGTCAGTGCGCAGAGCGATAGGATTGCTTTGGACACCATGCCTTTCATGGTGTCGATCCTATGAAGCACGCCTTAATCCACACCTGTTCGGCATGGTTAACGGCTTGGTAACGAGATGGAGTGAGTAGAAGGCGCGACCGGTGGAGGGCGTGCGCGCGGATCACAGCCTAGCCGCGCCGGGCGCTCGCTCGGGCTTCGAGAAGGTCCCACAGACCTCGGTGCTGACCCAGCAACTGGGTCGCGCCGAAACCCCGGGCGCGGGCCAGTCCGATGGCCGATTCGTCGTCCTCGCAATCGAGCAACGGCTCGGGCAGCGTGCTCGGGGGCGTGGACACGCCGAAGCGCATTGCCGCCTGCGACAGGATCTGGCGGATCGATCGCCAGTCGAGGATCAGCGCGGACACCGCGCCCGTGGCGCAGCCCCGCCGGTCGGAATTGGCCAGCATCTCCAGCGTCTGGCGCAACTGGGTCAGCGCCGCATCGGTCTGCGCCTGTCCCGGCGTGGAAGGCAGCGGACCGGCGGCGGAGGTCAGATGGGCGAGAAAGGCGCGTTCGTGCGAAAAGGCGTTCGACGAACCGATCAGCCAAGGCAGCGTGTCGAGTTCGATCCCGCGCGCCATGGCATAGTCGATCATGCACGGATGGTTGCCGTGCACGGCACACACGGCATGGACGGCGTCGGTCAGGTCGTGGAGCAGAACCTGCGGCAGGAGCAGCGACTGGACATGCGGATGCCCGGCGCTGCCCAGCCGGGCCATGATGGCCCGGATGTCGCCCCGTCGATCACTCTGAATGTCCAATGCCGTCAGGGTCGCCATGTCCGTTCCGATAATGGGTGGTTGCGGCGCAAAGACGTCTGGTCCTTTTGTCGCTCCCGATCGGTCGGCCTAACCAGTTTTCGTTAACACGCGGTTTACGAAATCGAAATCGCTACCGTAACGAGTTGTGCGGGCGTTCCGTCGCGACGAAACGCGCCCGTTGCGCGGCGATGTGCCGATCCCGCTTGCCGGATCGTGGTGGCCTCGCAATAACGCGCCCTCACACATCGGGCGACGACCCGGTGCGATAGGGTCTGGAGTGGTATGAATGCGCAAATGGGTGCTGGGTCTCGCGCTGGCGTCGGTGGGAGCGTCGATCGCAATCGGGTCGGGGGCACCGGCGATGGCCGCTGATGGTCCGGCCGTCCAAGGCAGCAAGCAGGGCGAACTGACCCTCGGCCGTGTATTCGGCAGCCCCGACCTGTCGGGATCGCAACCGCGCGGCCTTCGCCTGTCGCCCGACGGCACGCTGTTGACCTCGCTGCGCCCGCGCGCCGACGAGCGCGAGCGGCTGGACCTCTGGGCGCGCGACACCCGCACCGGCGAGGAGCGGATGCTGGTTGATTCCAAGAAGGTCGGCTCGGGCGCCGAGCTCTCCGAGGCGGAAAAGATGCAGCGCGAGCGCGCGCGGATCGGCGGGTCGAAGGGTATCGTCGCCTATGACTGGGCACCCGACGGCAAGTCGATCCTGGTGCCGCTGGACGGCGACCTGTACCTCGCCAGCCTGGACGGCACGGTTCGTCGCCTGACCAACACGCCCGGCGGCGAGCTGAACCCGATCGTCAGCCCCAAGGGCGGTTACGTCAGCTTCGTGCGCGACCAGAATTTGTGGGCCATGCCGCTGGGTGGCGGCGAGGCGCGCGCGCTGACCAAGGAAGGCGGCGGCACCGTCCATTTCGGTGAGGCCGAATTCGTCGCGCAGGAGGAAATGCACCGCTTCACCGGCTATTGGTGGAGCCCCGACGAACGCTATATCGCGGTCGAACGGTTCGACGATGCGCCGGTCAAGGTCGCCGTCCGCGCCGCTATCGGCGCAGCGGGCACCAAGGTCTATGAACAGCGCTATCCGGCGGCGGGTACGCCCAATGCACTGGTCGATCTGTACGTCCTGAAGGCGGACGGCTCGGGCCGGGTAAAGGTCGATCTCGGCACCAACCCCGACATCTATCTGGCGCGCGTCGACTGGACGCCGGACGGCTCGGCGATGCTGGTGCAGCGCGAGAGCCGCGACCAGAAGACGCTCGACATGCTCCGCGTCGATCCGAAGACGGGCAAGTCGACGGTCCTCTTTACCGAGCGTTCGGGCGACCGCAGCTGGCTGAACCTCTCGGACGCCTATCGCCCGATGAAGGACGGCAGCCTGATCTGGCGGTCGGAGCGTGACGGCTATGGCCATCTCTACCACTTCGCGAACGGCCAGTGGACACAGCTGACCAAGGGGCCGTGGGTCGTCACCAACCTGGTCGGCGTCGATGAAGCGAAGGGCCGCTTGTACTTTACCGGCCTGAAGGACGATGTGCTCGAACAGCATCTCTATGCCGTCGACATCGCCCAGCCGAATGTCATCACTCGCTTGACCGAGCGTGGTTATACCAACAGTGCGACGATGGACTCGTCGGCCAGCCGCTTCATCGTCTCGCGCTCCAGCCCGAGCCAGCCGACCCAGGTCTATCTGGCCGACACGACCGGCAAGCGGCTGAGCTGGATCAACGAGAACGCCATCGTCGCTGGGCACCCCTATGCGCCCTATCTCGCCAGCCACCGCGAGACGAAGTTCGGCACGATCAAGGCCGATGACGGCACGACCCTCTATTGGGAGATGATTACCCCCAAGCTGGAACCGGGCAAGCGCTACCCCGTCTTCTTCCAGCATTATGGCGGCCCCGGCACCGGCCAGCAGGTCACGCGCGGCTGGCAGGGCGCACTGCCGCAATATCTGGTCGATCAGGGCTGGATCTTCTTCCAGATCGACAACCGTGGCTCGTATAATCGCGGCAAGGCGTTCGAGGATGCCATCTACCACGCGATGGGTACGGTCGAGGTCGCCGATCAGCTGGCGGGAGCGAACTATCTGAAAACGCTGCCCTTCGTCGATCCCGCGCGGATCGCGACCTATGGCTGGTCGTACGGCGGCTATATGTCGATCAAGATGCTGGAAAAGACGCCGGGTGTGTACGCCGCCGCCGTGTCGGGGGCACCGGTCACCGATTGGCAGCTCTACGATACGCACTACACCGAGCGCTATCTGGGCGATCCGCGCACCGACCCGCAAAGCTATGCGGGCTCGCAGGCGATCACCGATGCGGCGAAGATCCGCGATCCGCTGATGCTGATCCACGGCATGGCGGACGATAACGTCTTCCTTGACAACGCGACGGCCTTTGCCGCCGAGATGCAGAAGACCGACACGCCGTTCGAAATGATGCTCTATCCCGGTCAGACCCACCGCGTCGGCGGTCCGGGCGTGTCCGAGCATTTGTGGCACACGATCCTGAACTTCCTGAACCGTACGGTGAAGGACAAGACGGCGAAATAACAGACATCCTCCCCGGTACGGGGAGGGGGACCATGCGCAGCATGGTGGAGGGGGGCTTGCCGCGATGGCCGCCCAGCGTGGCGGCCCCCCTCCGTCAGCGCTGGCGCGCTGCCACCTCCCCGTAACGGGGAGGATTTAGGGACATGCACATGGCATTCCTGAAGACCTTCCACCTCTGGCCCTTTCTCGACACGCTGGTCAGCTATCTGACCGCGTTTGTCTTGGGCACCGTGATCGGCGCGGAGCGGCAATATCGCCAGCGTACGGCGGGGCTGCGCACCAACGCCCTGGTCGCGATCGGGGCGGCGGCGTTCGTCGATCTCGGCCAGCGGCTGGGCGGCGATGTCGAGTCCATCCGCATCATCGCCTATGTCGTCTCCGGCATCGGCTTCCTGGGCGCGGGCGTCATCATGAAGGAGGGGATGAACGTCCGCGGGCTGAACACCGCGGCGACCCTCTGGTGCTCGGCGGCGGTCGGCTCGATCGCAGGCAGCGACATGGTGGCCGAAGCCGTGCTGCTGACCCTCATCGTCCTGCTCGCCAACACCGCGTTGCGCCCGCTGGTTGATGCGATCAACCGCTTCCCGGTCGAGGGACGCCATGTCGAGGCGACCTATTCGGTCAGCCTGACGACCACCGCAGCCCAGGCCGGGCCGATCGGCGACCTGCTGGTCGAGCATCTGGAAGGCGCCGGGCTGCCCGTCGGCGAACTGGACATCGAAGAGAGCGGCGAGGATCAGGTCCGCGTGACCGCCACGCTGACGCCGACCATCGTGGAGGCAAGCGAACTGGACCGGATTACGGACCATTTCCAGTCGGTTCATGGCATCGCCCATGCGACTTGGGGCGCCAGCACCCACGACTGAGCCGGCACTATGCGCGCACTATGCGAAACCGGGGAATCGCTCTCGCATTGCTATGCCGCCTGAGATTAGCCGCTGAGCCTGACAAGGAGGCGATATGGCGGCACGGGTTCGGACAGCATGGGAAGGGCTTGCGCTGCGCCTTTTGGGGGTCGGGCTCTGCGTGCTGGCGTGGCGGATGATCGCGCATCTGGTCGCGATGGCCAGCCATGGCGGGCGGGCGACGCTTGCGGGTTATGCGCTCGCCACGCTGGGCTTCATGGCGGGCAGCCTGGGCAGTGCGCTTACCATCCTGGGTGGCCATGTGTTCGATGAGGTGCCGGTCAGCGCCCGCTGGCGACGGGTGTGAGCGACATTATGCCGCCACTATGCGAAAGCCGGAAATCGCTCTCGAAACCCTATGGGGCGAGGCGTAGCTGATCGGGGCGGGCGACGGATCGCCCGATCGGCAGAGGTTTCAAGTCCTTATGAGTTCCGACATTTTCCCCCAGCCGGACGGTCCGGCGCGGATCATCTATGTCGGCCAGGACCGGGACGGTCATTGGCTGGTCCAGGATAGCGAGCGATTGCTGGAGGGGCGCTTCGTCTCGCGCGGGGCGGCGATGCGTTATGCCGCCGAAGAGGCCGAGATCTATCACGCCAGCGTTCGGATGTCGGGCACGGCGTTGATCCCGCTGGTGCCCTTCGGCCCCTTGCCGATGCCGCAGGCCGCGTGATGGATACCCTGATGCGACACCGGCACGATCCTCGCTGGCCTGCCGTGGAGGCGGCGCTGGGGGCCTTGCGCGAACACCATCGCCGGGCGGTGCGGATCGTCGACGCCGATTGCGGTGCGGGCGGCTTCCTGATCGCGGTCGCCGAGCGCGCGCGGGCGATGGGTTTCACCGCGATCGAGGGGCGCGGCATCGGTGGCTCGCCCGCGCTGATCGGCCGGGCGAAAGCGGCGGCGCGGCGGCACCGCGATGCGGCGATGGGTCTGGTCTTCGAGCGCGCCGATCCGGCCGAGGCGCTGGCGACCGAGTGCGAGTTTCCGGCCGATATCGTGGTCTGGCATCGCGGCGGCGGGCTGATGGGCGCGCTGCGGGCGGCGGGGACATGGGTGATCGGCGATCCGGTCGAGGGGCGGGCGCCCCGGGAGATGATGGCATGACGGGACGGGATATGGCCTGGCGGATGCTGGGCGGTGCGATGATGCTGGGCGCGTCGGTGGCGACGCTGATGGGACCGACGGGCTCGCTGCTGGCGCTGTTCTGGTTCCTGGTGGCGCTGGGCGGCCTGACGCTGCTGCTGAACGGCAAGCGCCTGGCCCAGGCGCTGCGGGCCGAGCGGCGCGGCCATTACCACACCGCTGAGGCGATCCATGCCGCGCGGCTGCGGCGGGGGCGGCGGTCATGAGCGCCGATCCGGGCTTTGCCGTGCGCGGCGGCGTGCTTCATGCCGAGGGCGTGTCGCTCGCCGCCATCGCGCAGGCCGTGGGCACACCGACCTATGTCTATTCCGCCGCCGCCTTGCGCGCGGCGGCCGGGCGGTTTCGGGACGCGCTCGCCTCGGTGCCGCGCAAGGCACTGGCCTTTGCGGTGAAGGCCAATCCCTCGCTCGCCGTGCTGAACCTGTTGCGCGACGAAGGGTACGGCGCCGACATCGTGTCGGGCGGGGAGATGAGCGCGGCGCTCAACGCCGGAATGGCGGCGCGCGACATCGCCTTTTCGGGTGTCGGCAAGACGCCGGAGGAACTGGCGCAGGCGCTTCGTGCCGGGGTCGGCCATATCAATCTGGAGAGCGAGCGCGAGGGCGAGGTGCTGGCGGCGATCGCGGTGCGCATGGGGCGGGCCGCCCCGGCGCTGCTGCGCGTCAATCCGGATGTCGATGCGGGCACTCATGCCAAGATCACCACCGGCACCAGCGACAGCAAGTTTGGGGTAGCGATTGCCGATGCGCTCGCCATTTACGATCGATTGGCCGCACGCCCCGACCTGTCGCTTCAGGGCGTGGCGGTCCATATCGGCAGCCAGATCCTGGCGCTCGATCCGCTGGAGGCGGCGTATCGCCGCGTCGGCGAACTGGTCGCGGCGCTGCGGGCGCGGGGGCATGGGATCACTCATGTCGATCTCGGCGGAGGGCTGGGCATCGATTATCGTGGCGGGGCGGATGCCGATGTCGCGGGCTATGGCGCGATGGTCGCGCGCGTCACCCGAGACTGGGACGTGACGCTGCTGTTCGAGCCGGGGCGCTATATCGCCGGCCATGCCGGAGTGCTGCTGACTCGTGTGCTCTGGGTCAAGCCCGGGGAGGAATGTCCTTTCGTCGTGATTGATGCGGGCATGAACGACCTTGCCCGGCCCGCGCTATACGATGCGTGGCACGACTTCGCGGCGGTCGCGCCCAACGGTGCCACGATGCGCGCGCACGTGGTCGGTCCGGTGTGCGAAAGCAGCGACCGGCTCGCCCGCGCGCGAATGATCGACCGGGTGGGCGAGGGCGACCTGGCCGTGATCCGGGACGTGGGCGCTTACGGTGCGTCGATGGCGTCCTGCTACAACAGCCGCGCGCTGGCCGCCGAGGTGATGGTGGAGGGCGGCCGTTTCGCGCTGATCGCCCCGCGCATCGCGGCGGCGGATATCCGTCCGCAGACCCTGCCCGATGGGTGGCAGGGGGCAGCGCTGGGCCGGGCCGCGTAAATCCCGGCTTGGCCTTGCCCAACGCGCACTTTTCGCAAAGTTGGTGGACGTGTCCGCGCAATGACGCTACCGGCTCACGCTTCCGAGTGGAGGGTATGATGGGTTATCGCGTGGTGGTCGCCGGGGCGACGGGCAATGTCGGCCGGGAAATGATCAACATTCTGGCGGAGCGGGAATTCCCGATCGACGAACTGGCGGTCGTCGCCTCGTCGCGCAGCCAGGGCG
>CAJYRW010000050.1:0-16438 GCA_913777475.1 uncultured Sphingomonas sp.
CGCTGCCGACTCGGGGTGCTAGAAAGCTGCAAGATGCGGACGGCGCGCGCGAGGCGGCCGATGTCCATTTCGATTTCGTGCGCAAGACGGTCCGGCGGGTTGAGAATGACCTAGCCCGGTCCGGACCCGCGGCCGCCGCGTGTAACGCCGACCCTTCGCTATAGATTTGGGAACGTTTCGATGATCATCTCCGCCACCACCGACTATCGCGAGGCTGCGCGGCGTCGTCTGCCCCCGTTCCTGTTCCACTATATCGACGGCGGCGCTTATGCCGAACATACGTTGCGCCACAACGTGTCGGACCTCTCCGACGTGGCGCTGCGCCAGCGGGTGTTGCGCGACGTCGCCGATATCGACCTGAGCACGACGCTGTTCGGGCAATCGCTCGGGATGCCGGTGGTGTTGGCCCCCGTGGGACTGACCGGCATGTATGCCAGGCGCGGCGAGGTGCAGGCGGCACGGGCCGCAGCGGGCAAGCGGGTGCCCTTCACCCTGTCGACCGTGTCGGTCTGCGCGATCGACGAGGTGCAGCGCCAGTCGCCCGCGCCGATCTGGTTCCAGCTCTATGTGCTGAAGGATCGCGGCTTCATGCGCGACGCGCTGGAGCGCGCGCAGGCGGCGGGTGTGGAGACGCTGGTCTTCACCGTCGACATGCCGGTGCCGGGCGCGCGCTATCGCGATGCGCATTCGGGCATGTCGGGGCCCCACGCGGCGTGGCGGCGGATGCTGCAGGCGGTCACGCACCCGCGCTGGGCATGGGATGTCGGCATTCATGGGCGGCCGCATGACCTGGGCAATATCTCAGCCTATCGCGGGGCCGCCACCGGGCTTGCCGATTACATCGGATGGCTCGGCGCGAACTTCGATCCGTCGATCAGCTGGCGCGACCTGCAATGGATTCGCGATTTCTGGAAGGGGTCGATCGTCATCAAGGGCATCCTCGACGTCGAGGACGCGCGGGAGGCGGTGCGCTTCGGCGCGCAGGGCATCGTCGTGTCGAACCATGGCGGGCGACAGCTTGACGGAGTGCTGTCCTCGGCGCGCGCCTTGCCCGCCATCGCCGATGCAGTGAAGGGAAAGCTCACGATCCTGGCGGACTCGGGAGTGCGGTCGGGGTTGGACGTGGTGCGGATGCTGGCGCTGGGGGCGGATGCGGCCATGCTGGGGCGGGCGTTCATCTATGCGCTGGCCGCCGATGGCCAGGCGGGGGTCGCCAATCTGCTCGATCTGTTCGACCGCGAAATGCGGGTGGCGATGGCGCTGACCGGCGTAAGAAAGATCGCGGACATCGATTCTACGATCATCGCACGCTGACGCCGGGGTTATCGAAAAGCCTATGCAGGATGCCGCTTTTCGGCATGGCGTCGGTGGAAATGGCACCCGCCGCGGATGATTGTCAGGCGCTGCGTCGCAAGACCGATGCGCCGAAAATCTGGCGTCTCACCCATATCATAGGGTACATCGCAGCCACGATATCGAAGAGGTCCCAGTCGCATGATGTACAAAGCCCTGACCGTCGCGGCGCTCTTGTCGCCCCTCTCCATCGGCGTCGCCCAGGCCGAATCCGATCCCGGCAAGAAGGCCTGCGTCGCCGAGGCACGACGGCTGTGCCCGATGGAGATGAAGTCGATGAGCCGCAAAAAGGTCGAGGCCTGTATGATCCAGAAGATCGATCAGACCTCGCCCACCTGTCACGCCGCGATGTTACGGATCAAGGCCGAGCGGGAGGCGGCTACGACCCGGCGTTGAGGCCCAGAGCGCGGTTTTCCGCACCGATCCGGACATACAGCATCGCCGCGTTCAGAACGGTGAACAGCGCGGCGATGCCGACCAGTCCGAAGGTGAGGGGGAGCACCGCGATCTCGGCGGTGACGACCGCATAATTGGGGTGGCGCAGGAAACGGAACGGCCCCCGGGCAACCAATGAGGCGCCCTGCAGGACGATGATCCGCGTCGTCCAGCGCGGACCCAAGGTCGCCAGCACCCAGATCCGCATCCCCTGCAAGACGGCGAAGATCAGGAGCAAGGGCCAGGAAACCGTCCGGTCGCCCACGCTGAACCACAAGGCGATCAGCCATGCGGTATGCATCGCGACCATCACCGGATAATGGCCCGCACCATATTCACGCGCACCCGCCGCCATCAGCCGGGCGGTGTTGCGCCGCGCGATGACCAGTTCGCTCAATCGCTGGAGGGTGACGAACGCCATGATGGCATAGGGCAGGGTCATCGATTGCACTCCAGCACCAGCGAAGACGCGGTAAAGCCCGGTCCCAGCGCGCTCAGCAGAGAGCGGGGCGGCAGGCCTTCCCGGCGATATCGATCCAGCACGAACAGCACGGTCGGTGCGGACATGTTGCCATGGTCGTGAAGGACTGTCCGCTCATGAACAAGGGCACCGTGATCGAGCCCGAGAGCGTTCTCCAGCGCATCCAGCACCCGCGCGCCGCCGGGATGGCAGATGAAGCGGTCGATATCCGACAGGGCGAACCCTTGCGTCGCCAGCATTCCAGTAACCGCCTGGCGCATCTCTCGCGCGACAAAGGTCGGGATCGCGCGGTTCAGGACGACCGCCAGCCCCGTCTGCTCGGTGCGCCACCCCATGATGTCGAGCGTGTCGTTCCAGGTATTTTCCGCGCTGCCGACGATCTGGGCAAAGCCTTCGTCGCCGGTTCGCAGCAGGCATGCCGCCGCGCCGTCACCGAACAGCGCGGTGGAGATCAGGTCGGCCTTGTCCGCGCCGTTCGTCCTCAGCGCCAGACTGCATAGTTCGACCGTCACGAACAGCACGGTGGCGCCCGGCCGCGCCCGTGCCAGATCGGCCGCGAGCTCCAGCCCGGTGGCGCCGCCCGCACAGCCCAAGCCGAAGACCGGCACGCGCCGCACGTCGTTCCGGAACGACAGATGCGCCATGGCTCGCGCCTCCAGGCTGGGCGTGGCGATTCCGGTCGAAGAGACGGTAACGATAGCATCGACATCCCCGGCTTGCAGTCCGGCCTCTGCCAGCGCCCCGCTGGCGGCGGCGACGAACAGGTCGAGCGCGACATCGAGATAGGCGGCGCTGCGCTCTTCGAACGAGCGCGGCGTGCGATACCAGTCGAGCGGCATGGCCACCTGGCGCTCGGCGATGCCCGCATGGTCGAAGACGGGCGCCAGCCGATCGAAATCGGCGAAGCGGTCGCCGATCAGGTCCCGCGCCGTGGCGAGGGCCTGATCCTGGGACAGTCGATGATGGGGCGTGCGGGTCGCAAGCGACAAAAGGGAAACCGGTTGAGACATGCACCGTCCGAGTAGCCGGTCAACCGGCGGAAATGGATACCGGACCGCAACGATCCGCGTCGCGGCTTGTTCAACCTGTCGAAAAATACAGGATGGGGTCGACGGATGGCAGGCGAAGCGAAGATATGACACCCGTGACCGCATCGCCCGCCCCCGAGCCGCAGACGGCGGGGTTCGCCGCCTGGGCGGGCTTTACCTTCATGTGCCTGGGCATGTTCATGGCCATTCTGGACGTGCAGATCGTCGCGACCTCGCTGCCGACGATCCAGGCGGCGCTGCGCATCGCGCCCGATCGGATGGTCTGGATCCAGACCGCCTATCTGACCGCCGAGATCGTCGCGATCCCGCTGACCGGTTACCTGACCGATGTGTTGGGGATGCGGCGGCTGTTCGTGGGTGCGGTCAGCCTGTTCACGCTGGCCTCGATCGGGTGCGCGATGAGCGGCAGTTTCGAAAGCCTGATCCTGTGGCGGGTCCTTCAGGGTTTTTCGGGCGGGACGCTGATCCCCATCGTGTTTTCCGCCGTCTTCCTGCTGTTCCCGGTGCGGGTGCAGGGGTTGGCGACCACCATCGCCGGGGTAGCCGCCGTTCTGGCACCGACCATCGGGCCGATCGTCGGCGGTTGGGTGACCCAGTCCTTTTCGTGGCACTGGCTGTTCCGCATTAACATCGCGCCCGGTATCGTCGCAGCCTTGGGCGTGGCGTGGCTGTTGCGCGGCCAGGCGGCGGTCGAACGGTCGGGCACGCGTCGCGCCATCGACATCGTGGCACTCGTCCTGCTCGCCTTTGCGCTCGTTGCGCTGCAGATCGGGTTGAAGGACGCGCCGACGCGCGGCTGGGGCGATGCGCGCGTGCTGGGCCTGTTGGCGGTCTTCGTGATTTGCGGGATCGGCTTCGTCGTGCGGACATGGCGCGCGACGGTGCCGCTGGTCGAACTGCACTGTTTCGCCGACCGCAATTTCGCGATCGGATGCCTGTTCAGCTTCGTGCTGGGGTTCGGCCTCTTCGGCTCGACCTATCTGATGCCCTTCTTCCTGGGACTGGTGCGCGAGCACGGCGCGCTGCGCATCGGCGAGATCATGCTGGTCACCGGCATCGCGCAGTTGATCAGCGCGCCCATCGCGGTCTGGGCAGAGCGGCGGGCCGATCCGCGCTGGCTGACCGCCTTCGGTTTCGGCTTGTTCGCAATCGGCCTGTTGATGAGCATGGGGCAGACCGCACAGACCGACTTCCACGACATGATCCTGCCGCAGGTGGTGCGTGGCGCGGCGATCATGTTCTGCCTCTTGCCGCCGACCCGTATGGCATTGGGTCGGTTGCCGCGCACGCTGGTCGCGGATGGCAGCGGGTTGTTCAACCTGATGCGCAATCTGGGTGGTGCGGTCGGGCTGGCGCTCGTCGACACCATGATCTTCAGCCGTGCCGCGACCGAGGGGCGTCATATCGCCAGCCGCCTTCAGGCGGGTGATCTCGACACGGCGCTGCGC
This sequence comes from uncultured Sphingomonas sp., assembly GCA_913777475.1. GTDB lineage: Bacteria > Pseudomonadota > Alphaproteobacteria > Sphingomonadales > Sphingomonadaceae > Sphingomonas. The sequence goes on from CAJYRW010000050.1 coordinate 4,767, forward strand.
ATCGGCATCCCCAAGGATGCCTTTCTGGAACAACGCGGCCAGCCGCTCGACGATTTCGCCGTCGAGATGGTGCGCCCGCTGGTGGAGAAGGCCGCGCTTGTCCCTGCCGTCAACGCCGCCTGGGCGATGTGCGGGGTGCTGACCGCCATCGTCCTCATCGCGGTGCTATGGGTGCGGCGTACGTCTGTCGAGTGACGCGGGATATCCGCCCGTCAAAGTTTCCTGGACCGGCCCATCATCGATCGGGGTCGACCCCGGCGTCGCTGGACGCGTTGCGCTCCTCACGCGATTCACGACAAGGCCCTTGGCCGCAGGGCCATTCCGCCGCTCATGATCACCACTCCCAGTTCATGCGCAGTCGCCCCGTGAGCGTCCGTCGGGCGGCTTTTGCGAAAGAAGCCGGCAGCGTCACCGGCCGTCGCATCGGTACCATGGTGACGATCGCCGCCATGCGTCAAGCACGAGCGGCGCCAAATGCGATGTCTTACGAGATTGCGAAGGCGTATAGTCGGTAAAGTCCCGACTCTTTGTCGTTTTCAAAGCTGGTGCGACAAATTGTTGTTGCCGGATAAGGCAGTTCGGTGCTGCTCAGGGAGGGGGCTATGGCGCAGCGGGTTCCGGTGGCAGCTTCATGCACGGCTTTCTGCGCCATGTGAGCAGGCAGGAATTACGGCTCCGGCCAGATCGGGACGCCGACCGACTTCCTGGCCTTTCATGCCAAGGGGGACCCTAAGTTCGTGTACGGCCATGTCCGCATGGGTTTCGACGTTCACCTTCGCGGCGTGAACAGCGGCTTCGACAACACATTTTCCACGCCCTCGCTGGCGTCCAAGCCGGTCGTGATCGGCGAAAGCGATCCCGAAGGCTGCGCGGCGTGCCCCCGTCCCCAGAACGGCTATCGCAACGGCACCATGTACTCCAGCTATACGGCGGCGACCCGATGGCGCCTTGTGGGTGCTGGAGGATGGCGATGGCGGCCGGTTGCTGCGGTTGTCGTCTCGGCGGTCGGCGTAAGTCATCGGCGCCGGGCAGCGGGTTCGGACGTTCGATCGGAAAGATGGACCGCCATACCATTCGGCAACCAGTCTGCGTCCGAGGCATTTGGTTCCATGGGCGCGGTGCCGACGTTGATTGATTAATAAAATCTGTCAGGCCCGAAAAATCGCTTGGACAGTGTACCGTCCGATGCGGCACCTTCGCCTCCATAGGAAAACCGGTTGGAAGAGGACTCCGAGATGGCCGATTACGAACAGCCCAAGGGCAGCGGTTGCCCGATGGGCGGCAAGGGCGGCGGCGAGGTCAAGGCGCGGTCGCTGCTGGGGCGGACCAACAAGGATTGGTGGCCCGACTCGCTGCCGGTCGACATGCTTCACCAGCATGGCGTCTCGCCCAACCCGATGGGCGAGGAATTCGACTATGCCGAGGCGTTCAACGCGCTCGACTATGCCGCCGTCAAGGCCGACCTGCTTGCGCTGATGACCGACAGCAAGCCCTGGTGGCCTGCGGACTATGGCCATTATGGCCCGTTCATGATCCGGATGGCCTGGCACGCCGCCGGCACCTACCGCGTGACCGATGGGCGTGGCGGGTCGTCCTCGGGTCAGCAGCGTTTCGAGCCGCTCAATTCCTGGCCGGACAATGGCAATCTCGACAAGGCGCGACGCCTGCTGTGGCCGATCAAGCAGAAATACGGCAAGCATATCAGCTGGGCCGATCTGTTCATCCTCGCGGGCAATGTCGCGATCGAGAGCATGGGCGGGCCGACCTTCGGCTTCGCGGGCGGCCGCAAGGACGTCTATGCGTCGGAGGGTGACACCTTCTGGGGTGCCGAGGAACTGTGGGTCGACGAAGGTGCGCAGACCCGCATCACCGAGGAACTGCCCGAACTCGAAGGGCCGCTTGCCGCGATCCAGATGGGCCTCATCTACGTCAACCCCGAAGGTCCCGGCGGCAATCCCGATCCGCTGACCTCGGCGCGCGACATGAAGGCGACGTTCCAGCGTCTGGCCATGAACTCGGAAGAGACGGTGGCGCTGACCGCCGGTGGCCACGCCTTCGGCAAGGCATATGGTGCAAAGCCTCCCACGGGCTTCAAGAACCCCGCCTCGGAAGCGATCCACCAGCAGGGTCTGGGCTGGCTGACCAACAGCGAGGAGATCGGCCAGGGGCACATCACGACCTCGGGCATCGAGGGTGCTTGGTCGAACAATCCGACCCAGTGGACCGGCGACTATCTTCGGCTGTTGTTCAAATACGACTATGAGCTGACGAAGAGCCCGGCGGGTGCCAAGCAGTGGACCCCGGTCAACCCCGATCCGGAGGACATGGCCCCCGACGCGCGCGACCCCAACAAGCGCGTGCCCACGATCATGACCACCGCCGACATGGCGCTGAAGATGGATCCCGAGTTCCGCGAGATCGCGCTGCGTTTCCGCGACGACCAGTCGGCGCTCGACGATGCGTTCGCCCGCGCCTGGTTCAAGCTGACCCACCGCGACATGGGGCCGAAGATCCGTTATCTCGGGCCGGAAGCTCCCGAAGAGACGCTGATCTGGCAGGATCCCGTACCGGAAGGCATCGCGCCGTCGGATGCGGCCGTGGCCGCGTTCAAGGATGCCGTGCTGTCCAGCGGATTGACGGTTGCGCAGTTGGTCAAAACCGCCTGGGCTTCGGCATCGACCTATCGCCGGTCGGACCATCGTGGTGGCGCGAACGGTGCCCGCATCGCGCTGGCCCCGCAGAAGGATTGGGCGGTCAACGAGCCCGAACAGCTCCAGACGGTGCTGGCCAAGCTCAACGAACTGCGCGGCGAAATCTCGCTGGCCGATGCGATCGTGCTGGCGGGTTCGGCGGCGGTCGAGAAGGCAGCGCGTGATGCCGGGTTCGACGTCGTGGTTCCGTTCCTGGGCGGTCGCGGCGATGCGACGCAGGAATGGACCGATGTCGAGAGCTTCAAGTGGATGGAGCCGCAGGCCGATGGGTTCCGGAACTATCTGAAGACCCGCAACCCGGTGAAGACCGAGGAACTGCTCCTCGACCGGGCGGCGCTGCTGGGGCTTTCCGCGCCGGAGATGACCGTGCTGGTCGGTGGCCTGCGCGTGCTGGGTGCCAACTTCGGTGATGCACCGGAAGGCGTGCTGACCGATCGTCCGGGCCAGCTGACCAACGACTTCTTCGTAAACCTGCTCGACAATGATACCTTTTGGGATCTGGTCGATGCTTCGAGCGACGAGAAGTTCATCGGTTACGACCGGGGCGGCCGCCAGGAAAAGTGGCGTGCGACGCGGACCGACCTGATCTTCGGCTCCAACTCGCAACTGCGCGCAACCGCCGAGGTCTATGCTGAGAACGGGCATGAGGAGAAGTTCGTGCGCGACTTCGTGCGGGCCTGGGTGAAGGTGATGAACGCCGATCGCTTCGACGTGACTGCCAAGCCGGTGTCGGCCAACCAAGCCAGCTAAGCTCGCAGATTGCCTTATGGGGGCGTGGTGCACGGGACGCTGGTCCGGTGCACCACGCCCCTTCTTTATACCCCCGATGCCGCCTCGTATGGACCAGGGAAGAAACGACTTCGCGTAGGCAGATGCGAATGCTATCCCGAGGCTCGATCAGAGGATGATATGGCGCAGATTGCTGGTTCCGGCGAATATGTTATCGACGAGGTGCAGAAGATCGTCCGGGCGCATGTCCCCGGTGCGACCTGCGCGCTGCTGGACTATGGCAAGCGGATCGGGTGCGGTGAACTCGACGAACACGGCAATCTGCACGAGGTGCGGTGGTTGCGCCGTGAGCTGGACGACGAACAGGTCGCGAAGGATGCCGCGCGCATGGCGCAGCTGATTGCCGATGCCAACGGGTCAATCCCGACGGATCGCTAGGCGGCGATGGCATAGCGTCGGCAGTGTTCGAGATAGCCTGTTTCGTGGCTGCCGGAGAGGGTGACGACGCTTTCCCAGAGCCATGACGGGGTATCGAGCGCGCCGCTCCGATCCGCATCGATCCTTGCCAGCCATTCGGAGCGGGCGGTCGCGTTCATCTGACGCGCATGGGCGGTCCCGACGACGAAGGCGAGATGTCGGGCGGCGCGCACCGCCTCGCCCTGGCTGAATTGATCGACCTCCAGCTTCATGTCCTGCGGGGTCAGTTCGCGGATGAAGAGGGATCGGCCCAGCATCGTGACGGGCATCATCCGCTCGCCAATATAGGGCGACAAATGGCGGGCCGCCGTCACCACCCGTGTCGCAGGATCGCCCGGCATTTCCGCGCCCGGTGCCGTGGGGGCGATGGGGGCGGTCGCTTCCTTCAGGTCGACCAGCGCGTACGACCAGTTGCCCTTGCGCGTCCGGAGCGCCACGATGGCGGCATAGCGCAGCAGGCCGAGCGAACTGCATCCCTTCATCCAATAGGCCGCGTCGACCAGCCGGACTTCGCGATCCTGCGGCTTGCCCTTCAGCGACAGGACCATGGCACCGACCCGTTCGTCGGCGAACAGCGCGGTCAGCGCCTCGCGTTCATCGGGCGCCAGCTCCCAGAATTTTTTGCCCAGCGGTATGCGCGGTTCGACCGCGTCCAGCCTCTCCTTGGCCAGATGGCGCCAGCGCCTACCCAGGGCCTCGCGCTCCACGCTGCGGACGATCTCTGAGTCGAGGTCGGGATCGCCATGCTCAGGATCGCGGATCGCCATGGCATAGCCCTCGACCATCGCCTCCATCATGCGCATGGTCACGACACCGGGCAGGTCCGAACCGCGCGCCGCCGTGGCCAGCGACAGGCCGAGCCGGATGAGGTCATGGGCGGGATTGCCGATCACGGCCTGATCGAGATCGCGAATCTGGATTTCCACCGAGCCGCGGCCATTGGCGACTGGCCCCAGATTGCCCAGATGGCAGTCGCCGCAAATCCAGATCGCCGGTCCCTGGGGCACCCGCCGGGTCGCCTCCGATGCCGCCAGCCATTCGTAGAATTTCGCCGTGTTGCCCCGGACATAGGCATGGGCGGATCGCGCCATCTTCAGAGTACGTCGGGCTTCGAGAATGGCAACACGATCGGCAGGAAAGGGCATATGTAACGGTACCTCGAACGGATCATCTCACAACAACGCGAGGGGAGCGGGAAAGTAACAAAATATTGCTGGCGGCGGGACTTTGGCGGCCTCCGCGGGAGCGATGTGCGACCGGCATGATCCCCGGGTTGCGGTACACTATATCGTATCATAAGGCAGCCGCGTCCTGTTCGTCCCCCTATGAAAGCGCTGCCTTGCATACGAAGCATGCTTCTTTTCTCGCCCTTCTGCTCCTGACGACAGCAGGCAGTCTGAATGCGCAGGAGCCCGCGCGCCTGCCCCCGACATTGCCATGGTCCGGGAAGAGCGAAACCCTGATCGCAAAGCCGGACGATCCCTGGATCACCCCGGCCGAAGCATCGGGGTTTCGGACGACCCCGCGCTATGCCGAGGTGCGGGCATGGCTGGCACGTCTGCAAGCGGCGTCGCCCCTCATCACCATCGAGACGTTCGGCCGGACCGCCCAGGGGCGCGAGATGATCTATGTCCGCGCCAGCAAGGGCGGTGCGGCCAAGCCGGTCGTGCTGGTGCAGGGCGGTATCCACTCGGGCGAGATCGACGGCAAGGATGCCGGGTTGATGCTGCTGCGCGACATTGCGCTGCGCGGGAAGGACAGCCTGCTCGATCAGGTCGATCTGGTGTTCGTGCCGATCTACAATATCGACGGGCATGAGCAGAGGAGTGCGTACAACTACCCGCACATCCGGGGCCCCGCCGAAAAGGGGCGGGATGCCAATGCGCGCAATATTGATCTCAATCGCGACTATGCCAAGCTGGATGCGCCGGAATCGCGCGCGATGATCGGCCTGATCCGGGCGCTCGATCCCATACTCTATATAGACTGCCATGTCAGCGAAGGCTTCGACATGCAGTATGACGTGACCTTCACCTATGCCGGTTGGGGCACCTATGCGCGGCATCGCGCCACCGCCGACTGGCTGGAGGGGCGCTTCGGCCCGGCGGTCTCGACGGCGCTGGCGGCGGCGGGGCATATCCCGATCATCTATCCCAGCCCGATCGATACGCGGCACCCGGAAAAGGGCATACGCTACAGCCCCGAAGGGCCGCGCTATTCGACTGGTTATGGTGACTTCATCGGTATGCCGACCGTGCTGGTCGAGAACCATATGCTCAAGCCCTATCGCCAGCGTGTCCTGGGGACCTATGTCCTGCTGGAAGCCGCGTTGAAGGTCGCCGCCCGCGATCGCGACCGTATCGCGGAAGCCAAGGCAGCCGACCGGGCGAGCCGCCCCGCCGAGTTGCTGACGCGGTGGAAGCCCGCCCCCGCGCCCATCGGCTGGATCGAGGATTTCAAGGGCGTCGCATTCGACACCTATCGCTCACCCGCTTCGGGGCGCGACGAGCAGCGCTGGCTGGGCAAGCCGATCACCTTCCGGATGCCGATCATCGGGCAGCAGCCGGTCGAAACCGTTCGCCTGCCCAAGGCCTGGTGGATCCCGCCCGAGCAGACCGAGGTGATCGAACGGCTTCGCCTGCACGGCATCCGGTTCGAGACGATACAGGCGCCGCAGACCCGCAAACTCGACCGGGTGCGGCTGATCGACCCAAAGCTGTCCCAGCCCAATGAGGGACGCTATCCGATCACCGCACGCTTCGCCCATGCCAGTGTCGAGCAGGAGATGCCCGCCGGCAGTATCCGTGTTCCAGCCGACCAACCGCTCTGCTTGCTGGCCGCCTCCCTGCTGGAACCCGAAAGTCAGGACTCGTTCCTGGCCTGGGGCTTTTTCCCGGAGATGCTGGCACCGGCGCCCAATACCGACGCTTACATCCTCGCCGCACTGGGCGAGCGACTGCTCGAGACCGATGCCGATGTGAAGCGTCGCTTCGAGCAGAAGCTCAAGGACGAGCCCGCCTTTGCCGCCGACCCGGATGCCCGGCTGACCTGGCTCTATGCCGAGGCCGGGCCGGGGCATCCCTATCCGCTTCGCTATCCGATCGCGCGCGAGGTGGACTGACGCGCGTCGTCAGACTGCCCGTGCCCGCTCCTCGACGATACGCTCAAGCATCGACAGCGGCATCGCGCCCGCTTCCAACACGTCGTGGAAATGTTTCAGGTCGAAACGGCTCCCCGCAATCGCCTTGGCCTTTTCGCGCGCGCGCAGCCAGGCGGCATGGCCGATCTTGTAGCTGCAGGCCTGGCCGGGCGAGACGCAATAGCGCTCTACCTCGCGCTGCGAACGGCCGAGGGCGAAGCCGACCGTGTCGACGAGATACTTGGTCGCCTGGTTGTGCGTCCAGCGCTTGGTATGGATGCCCGTATCGACCACCAGTCGCGCGGCGCGGAACAGGAAGGACTGGAGATAGCCCGCGCGCTCGACGGGTGAGGCATAGCCGCCCAGCTCGTCGGCCAATTGCTCGGCATACAGCGCCCAGCCTTCGAGATAGGCGTTGAAAAAGGCGATCTTGCGCAGCGGATGGGTCGGCGCGCGCTGGGCGGTCGAGATCTGAAGGTGATGGCCCGGCACGCCCTCATGATAGGTCAGGCTGGGCAGCGTGTATTTGGGCCAGTCATGGACGTTCTTGAGGTTGATCCAGTAGATCGCCGCGCGCGACCCATCGAGGGGCGCGCGGAAATAATAGCCGTTGGGCGCACCGTCCTGGATTTCGGGCGCGACGCGGCGGATTTCCAACGCGGCGTTGGGCGGGTTCGTGAACGCCTGGGGCAGGCGGGCCTGCATCGCCTTTACGCTGGCATTGAGGCTGGCAAGCAGTTCGGCGCGCCCGGCGTCGTCATCGGCGTATAGCTGGGCAGGCTGGCGGTTGAGCTGATCGAGACGCGCGCCGACGCTGCCTTGCGTCAGACCTTGGCCACGCAGGATCGTGTCGAGCTGCGCGGTCAGCTCGGCGACCTGCTGCAGGCCCATGCGATGCACCGCATCGGGAGACAGGGTGGTCGTCGTCGCCTGGGCGAGCGCCGCGGCGTACATGGCCTCGCCATCGGGCAGCGCCCAGACGCCCGCGGCGCTGCGGGCCGAGGGGCGTAGCGAGCGCAGCAGGGCGATCTGGCGGTCGAGCGCGGGATAGACCTGTTCTGCCACGATCCGGGTCGCGCGCGACTTCCAATCGCCGCCGATATTTGCCGCGCCGGTGCGGCGGGTCAGCGCCTCGACCAGCTGGCTGTCGGCTGCGGCCGGCGACCGAAGCTTCGCCATCTGGCCGAGCGCGAGGTCGAGCGAGAAGTCGGGTGCCAGGCGGCCCTTGGCGGCTTCGCGCCGCTGCACATCGGTTTCGTTGTCGAGCTGACGCCCCATCAACGCGAGCCGGTCGAGATAGGCCTCGGCATCGTCCACGGTCTTCACCGGATGGGTCGAGGCCAGGAAGTCGGGCAGCGAGAAATACACGCCGTCCTGCTGCGAGATCGGATAGGGCCCCTGCGGCGAGGACAGGCCGAACTGCTCCGGGCCGATCATGTTCGACTTGATATTGTAGAGCACGACCTCACGATCGATCCGCGCCTGGGGCGACAGCGAGGCGGGATCGACGGCCGTGACGAGCGCAAGCGCCTTGCGGCTGCGGGCCAGGTTCTTGGCAATGGCGCCATAGCTGTTGTCGCCCAGCTGGTGGCGAAGATCGGCATTCCGGCCGGTGTCCAGACCCAGCGAGGTCGCGAATTCGGGCGACTCGCGAACCGTTTCTGCCAGGACCTGATCGAAGGCGGTATTGAGGCGCGCGTCGCCCGGCGAAGGAGCGGCCGGTGCGCCGCCGGACGCCTGCGCCAGGACGGACCGCGCAGGCAGCATGGTCAGCCCGGCCGTGGCCGCACCGGACACGATGAAGTTGCGACGATCCATGCCAATTTCCCCCTTTATAAAACTATTTACGGGAAGCTAGGCGACAAAGCGGCTGCGGGGCAAGCGGGCTGATCAAGCGGATCAAATGCCCGCGCGGCACGCATCGTGAACGCCCCGTCAGTCCGCCGCCGCAGGCTGCTTCGGCTTGACGTAGCGGTCGAGCCAGTCGGTCATCTGCCACAGCGTCTCTTCGGTCGATTCCAGCGCGCGGTAACCGTGCGGTTCGTTCGGCAGGACGACATAGCGCACGGTTGCGCCATTGCCCTTCAGCGCGGCGTACATCCGCTCCGACTGGATGGGGAAGGTACCGCTATTGTCGTCGGCGCCGCCATGGATGAGCAGAATGGGCGCCTTGATCCGGTCGGCATAGGTGAAGGGGCTCATCTCTGTATAGGTCGGCGTCGCCTGCCAGTAGGTGCGCTGCTCGGCCTGGAAGCCGAACGGGGTCAGGGTACGGTTATAGGCCCCCGACCGCGCGATCCCCGCGCGGAACAGGTCGGTATGGGCGAGCAGATTGGCGGTCATGAACGCGCCATAGCTATGGCCGCCGACCGCCATGCGGGTCCGGTCGGCGACGCCCAGCTTCACTACCGCGTCGACCGCCGCCTGCGCATCCTCGCGCAGCTGTTTGACATAGGTGTCGTTCGCCTCCGCACCGCCCTCGCCGATGATCGGCATCGCCGGATTGTCGAGGATCGCATAGCCCTGGGTCAGCAGGAACAGGTGGCTGATACCGCGTGGCCGCACGAAGCGATTGCCCTGGTCGACCGTCTGTCCGGCGACCTTGGCATCGGTATATTCCGCCGGATAGGCCCAGAGCAGCGTCGGCAGCGGCCCGTCGCGCTTCGCGTCGTAACCGGCGGGCAGATAGAGGGTGCCCGACAGCGGCACGCCATCGGCGCGGCTATAGGTGATCGTCCGCTGGGTGACGCCTGCGAAGACGGGCGCGGGGTCGGCAAAGGCGGTGATCGCCTTCGCCCCGCCGCCCCTGACGGTACGGATGACGTAATTGGGAGCGAGCGTCGTGCTCTCCCGCCGGGTCAGGATGCGCTGGCCCTTGTCGTCGAGCATCGCGACGACCGGCTCGTAATAGGGGGCCTTGGCGCTCCACAGCCTCGTCTGCTCGCCACCGGCCAGCGTCATGGTGGCGAGGAACGGGAAAGCCCCCGCCTTGGTCGCGCCGTCGCCGGTGACATAGACGCCGTCATGCGCGGGCGTGAAGCGCATCACCGGCTTGCCCGCCGCATTCTCCTCCAGGATCGGGCGGCCGGGATCGCCATATTGATCCTGATAATTTCGGGTCAGCAGCATCCGGGTCTCCCCCGGCCGCGAAGGCGCCACCGCGAGACGATGCTCGGTGCGGCTCCGCCAGTCGCGGTCGACGACCATGGCAAAGCCGTCATCGCCCCACATGGTCGTCGCATAGCGCGCCGGGGTCCTCGCCAGTTCGACCGGCGGGGTATCGAAGGGGGCGGTCTGCATCATCACCTTGTCGTGGAAGGCGATCTTCACGCGCGGATTGCCGCCGTCCAGCGCCTCGGCCCAGACCAGGGTCGCGGGTGCGTCGGACCGCCACTCCGCATCGCGCGGGCCCTTTACGGTCGCGTCGAAATCCACCGGCAGGTCGTCGGCCAGCGGGCGGTCGACGAGCGTCTTCACCGGCTGTCCGTCGATGGTCGAAATCGTGATCTCGGTCGGGAAGAAGCGGGCGGGCAGCAGATAGGAATAGGGACGCTTCAGCCGCTCGGTCAGTAGGTAGCGGCCATCGGGCGAGACGCTGAAATCACGGATCAGGCCGGGCGTGCCGATCGGCCGGGCGGTGTCGTCCAGGCCGATGCGGACGAGTTGGCCGGTAAAATAATGGTCGAACAGCGCCTCGTCATGCGCGTCGCCGAGCAGATCCTCATAGGTACGCGCAGCCGACGTCCGGCCGCTGCTCTCCTGCACGATCGGGCCGGTCGGCGTCGTCGCGGCGGCGGGCGGCGACCCACGCCCGGCTGGGACCGTGTAGGCGACCAGCGACCGGCTGTCCGGCATCCAGACGAACGGCGTGCCGAAGGCACCGTTCAGTCCCCGTGCGACCGCCCGCGCCCGGCCATCGCGCTCGGCGACCCAAAGCGACAGGCCGTCCGTATCCTGCGCATAGAAGGCGAGGCGGCTGCCGTCGGGCGACCAGTCCGGCGACGCGAACCGCATCCCGGTGGGCAGCTGGACCGCGACGGTTCGGCCGCTGCCGATGTCCTTGAAGCTGAGGGCGTTCAGCCACTGGACGCGGACTTCGGCCTGGCCATTGGTCGCGGGATCGATGCGGTAGCCGCCGAGGCGCAGGATCGGCTTCGACAGATTGGCGATGGTGGGCAGGTTCTCACGACCCAGGATCGCAAGCGTGCGGTGATCGGGGCTGACCGCGACGGCCGGGGTCGGCGAATTTTCCAGCGCCTTGGCGATGGCATCCGGTGCGCGGTGATATTTGGTGCCGGGCGTCTGCGCATGGGCAGTGGTGGTTAGCAGCAGAGCGATCAGGCAGGCACCAGTGCGCATTCGTAACCCCTTGTGATGAATGGTGGATTATGTGCCACGGGTGCGACGGACCTGCCAGCCCTTTCGGGGGGGCTTGCGACAAGGCCAGGCGCGATAAGCATTTGCATGCGGCGCATAACCGCCTAGACGGCGCCATCCCCGGGGGGCCGCTGATGCGCGGTTGAGAGATGGGCAGCAGCCCATGACCCGCTGAACCTGATCCGGGTCATACCGGCGTAGGGAGGGTACGCGGCGCTTCCGTCGTCCCTCCGTGAAGT
>CAJYRW010000051.1:0-16564 GCA_913777475.1 uncultured Sphingomonas sp.
GGGGGCAGCAACCGGGGCTGAAGAACCTGACCGATCATTTCCTGGAGGAATGGTATTGGCGTCCCGCCGCCATCGCCAGCTATTCGGCCGGACGGCTGGCGGGCGCGCATGCCAGCGTCGCCTGGCATGGGACGCTGAGCGAAATGGGCATGGTCGTGGTGTCCAGTACGCTCACCGTCGGTGGCATCGGCCAGACGCTGGATGCCCAGGGACAGCCGACCGGCGATGGCGGGGCCGCGCTGTCGCGCAGCTTCCCGCGCTTTGCCGACGATCTCGCCTGGTGGACCCAGGCCGCGCGCGAACAGCGGGCGAAGGTCGCCCCGCCTTATTGAACGCCTTCTTAAACGACGGTGCCGGTCAGCGTCCCGATCAGTGCGGTCACGCCCATCGCCAGCGCGCCCAGTAGCACGACGCGCGCCATGCCGCGCCCGACCGGTGCACCGCCCGCCTTTGCGCCGAGCGCGCCCAGCACCGCCAGCAGGACCAGCGCCGTCGCGGGCGTCAGATAGAGGACCCAAGCCCGGGGCGACAGCGCGGCGGCCAGCACGGGCAGGATGGCGCCCGCGCTGAAGGCCCCCGCCGAAAACAGCGCCGCCTGGAGCGGGTTGGAGCCGCCGTCATCGGCCAGTCCGAGCTCGTCCCGGCGATGCGCACCCAGCGCGTCATGCGCCATCATCTGCTCGGCCACCTGTCGCGCCAGCCCTGCCTCCACGCCGCGCTGTTCGTAGATCGCGGCCAGTTCCCGCATCTCGGCCAGCGGCGCCCGGACCAGTTCCGCCGCCTCGCGCGCCAGGTCGGCCTCCTCGGTATCGGCCTGCGAACTGACCGAGACATATTCGCCCGCCGCCATCGACAGCGCGCCGCCGACCAACGCCGCGATTCCCGCCACCAGCACGGCACCCGCCGTGGCACCGGGCGCGGCCGCGACGCCGACGATCAGGCTGGAGACCGAGATGATGCCGTCATTGGCCCCCAGCACGGCGGCGCGCAGCCAGCCCGTGCGATGGACCAGATGCTGCTCGCCCATGGCGTGGATGGTGGTCTGGCTCATAGGATGTCCTCAGGCATGCCGGACACGCGCGATCCGGGGCGGCGGGGCTGGCCCGTGCGGGCGGTCGATGGAATGTCGGAAGGCGGCGCGCAATATGGCGGAGACGGAGGGATTCGAACCCTCGGTACGGTTTCCCGTACGACGCTTTAGCAAAGCGTTGGTTTCAGCCACTCACCCACGTCTCCGGCTGCGGCGAGGTGCGGCTATAGCGGGGCCGGTGGAGGCAATCAACCGGGTCTGGGCGGGATTTTATCAGGAAAATCGACTAATCCCCATTTCGTCATTCATTGCGCCGCAAGCTGCGGGCTGGTTAACGTGGCCTATCGGTTCGCCGGGGGAGTTGAGAATTCATGCGTATCGTCTGTCTGGGCCTGTCATGGCGTTTGTCGTTGCTGGCTGGCCTGGCCCTGGTCGCCACCGCGCCGGTCGCGGCACAGGTCCGTACGATCGACCCCAATCAGGGCATCGACAGCGACCTCGGCACCCAGCCTTCGCGCCCCGCGCCCCAACAGAGCGCGCCGCCGCAGGACTATAATCCACCGGTCCAGTCGGCCCCGCCCGTTCAGCAACCGCCGGTCACGACCACGCCGGGCACCCCCGATTCGCGCGCGGCCCAGACGACGCAGGCCGCCGATACGTTCGAGCGGGACGATCTGCTGGCGGCGGGTGAGGGCGTGTTCGGCCAAGGTGCCGAGGGGCTGGCGGGCATCATCGAGCGAATCCTGCGCGAACAGGGGCGGCCCAACGCCTATATCGCCGGGCGCGAGGCTTCGGGCGCGTTCGTCGTCGGCCTGCGCTATGGCTCGGGCGTGATGACCCACAAGGTCGAGGGGCAGATGCCGGTCTATTGGACCGGGCCGTCGCTGGGCTTCGATATCGGCGGCGACGCGAACACGGTGTTCGTGCTGGTCTACAATCTCTACGACACCGAGGAGCTGTTCCACCGCTTTCCGGCGGCCGAGGGGCGGCTGTATTTCGTCGGCGGGTTCGCCGCGACCTATTTGCGGCGCGGCAACGTCGTGCTGATCCCGGTGCGGCTGGGCGTCGGTTGGCGCGCGGGCGTCAACGTCGGGTATATGAACTTCACGCACAAGGCGCGGTGGTTGCCGTTCTGATCTTTTGGGGGTGAGGGTTTCCCTTGGCCTTCGACTGCGCTCAGGCTGAACGGAGGGTAGGATGATTTTCCCACAACCGTTCGGGCTGAGCGAAGGCGAAGCCCACGCTTTGCCCTATCCGCGCACCAGCAACCGATAAGGCTCGCTCACGGCGATCACCGGCACGTCCCAGGGATGCGCGGCGAGCAGGGCGTCCGCGAGCGCGGAGATATCCGCCTCGGCGTCGTAGATCGCGGTCAGGATGACGGTCGGCGACCAACTCGCCTGTCCCAACGCCCCCAGCGTCGGCACCGCGCCTTCACCCGGCCGGAACCCCTCATAGCCGAGCGCCAGTTCGACCACTTCGCGATACCGCCCGAAATCCCCGAGTGGCGGCGTACGCAGGATGGCCAGCAGCGTGGCGGCGGTGGGGTCGTCTTCCACCGCTATCGCCTCTCCCGCCATCAGCGCCGCGAGCGTGGCGGGTGCGACCGGGCAATAGACCCGGATGTCCCGCACCCACCGGCTGTCGCTCATCCGAAGTCGACCGCCTCGAAGCGGATCGGCTGGCCGGTCGGCGCATCGGCGAGCTGGTCTTCCCACATCGCCACCTGGCCGCGCACGATGGTGCCGATCGGCTTGCCGGTCAGCTCCATGCCGGTGAAGGGCGACCAGCCGCACTTGGACTGGAGCCACTGATCCTCGATCGTCCAGCGCTTCTTCAGGTCGACGATGGTGAAGTCGGCGTCATAGCCCGCCGCGATCCGCCCCTTGCCGACGATGCCGAAGATGCGCTGCGCGCCCGCGCTGGTCAGCTCGATCACCCGCTGGAGCGACAGGCGGCCATTCGCCGCATGGTCGAGCAGCAGCGGCAGCAAGGTCTGCACGCCCGGCATCCCGCTGGGGCTGCCCGGATAGGGCTTGGCCTTTTCCTCCAGCGTGTGCGGCGCATGGTCCGAGCCGATCACGTCGGGCACGCCCTGGTTCAGCCAGTGCCACAGGCCGTCGCGATGCGCGCCCGACCGGATGGGCGGGTTCATTTGCGCCAGCGTGCCGAGGCGCGGATAGGCTTCCTCGCCCGCCAGCGTCAGATGCTGTGGCGTGACCTCGCAGGTCGCGATGTCCTTGTGCTGCGCGATATATTCCAGCTCGGCGGGCGTGGTGACGTGCAGGATATGGATGCGGCGGTTCGCCTCGCGCGCCAGCCGCAGGATGCGACGGGTGGCGAGCAGCGCGCTCTCGTCGTCGCGCCAGACCGGGTGCGACGAGGGATCGCCCTCGATCCGCTCGTCGGCGCGCGCGTTCATCCGGTCCTCGTCCTCGGCATGGATCGCGACGCGGCGATGGCCCGAGGCGAGCACCTCGGCCAGCCTCGCATCCTCGGACACCAGCAGGTCGCCGGTCGAGGCACCCATGAAGATCTTTACGCCCGCCGTGCCCGGCATCCGCTCCAGCTCGGCCAGGTCGCGCGCATTGTGGTTGGTCGCGCCGACATAGAAGGCATGGTCGCAGAACATGGTCTTCGCGCGGGTCAGCTTGTCGGTGATCGCCTCGGCCGAATCGGTGTTCGGCTTGGTGTTGGGCATTTCGAAGACGGCGGTCACGCCGCCCATCACCGCGGCACGGCTGCCGGAGGCCAGGTCTTCCTTGTGCATCAGGCCGGGCTCGCGGAAGTGCACCTGGCTGTCGATCACGCCGGGCAGGATGTCGAGGCCGGTGCAGTCGATCACCCGACCCGCATCGCCACGCGCGCCGATTTCCACGATCCGGCCGTCGCGCACGCCGACATCGGCGCGGACGGGGCCGCCGGGGGTGTGGACGGTGCCGCCGGAGAGAAGCAGGTCGAAGGTCATGGCAGACGGGCCTTTCGCATAGGGTCACGCCCTCCTACCTTGCGGTCATGACCGATGCCACCCCAACAGCCATTCCCGCGACGACCGCCGCGACGACCCTGGCCGATCGCCGCCTGATCCGTATCGTGGGTGAGGATGTGCGCGGTTTCCTGCAAGGGCTGGTGACGCAGGATGTCGTGGGCCTGACGCCGGACGCCCCGCGCTGGGCCGCACTGTTGACGCCGCAGGGCAAGGCGCTGTTCGACTTCCTCCTATGGGCCGAGGGCGAGGCGGTGCTGATCGATGCGGAGGCGTCGCAGGCCGAGGCGCTGGCGAGGCGGCTGGGCATGTACCGCCTGCGCCGCGCGATCACGATCGCGCCGGTCGAGGGATTGGCCGTCCATTGGAGCCGCAGCGCCGAGGGACGCCCGCATGATCCGCGCCTGTCCGAGCTGGGTCATCGCTGGCTGGCCCCGGCGGGTGAAGCGACAAGCGGCTGGACCGCGCACCGGCTGTCGCTGGGCGTGACCGAGGGTGTCGGCGAGTTGGGCTCGGGCGAGACGCTGTGGCTGGAGTGCAATGCCCGCGAGCTGAACGGCGTCAGCTTCACCAAGGGCTGTTATGTCGGGCAGGAAAACACGGCGCGGATGCACCACCGCTCGAAGGTCAATCGGCGGCTGGTCGTAGCGCCCCTGGGCGAGGCGGGCGACCGGACCCGCGCGACCTATCCGGAACTGGGTCTGATGGTCGAGCACCGCCGCGTCGAGGCGTTGGGCGACGCGATCCGTCCCGAATGGCTGGCGGCGGCGTTGCAGGCCGATCAGGACTGACCGGCCCCCCCTCGGCTACCGCGACACCGTCTACCTCGACAGGGCCTGGGTGATCTGCGCGGCGGGCGCGGCCAGAACATGGCTGACCTGCATCGCGACGGTCGCGGCGGCGACCAGCCCGAAAAGGCCGAGCGCACCGAACTGCATCGCCTGCGATATCGAGCGGCTGCGCTCCATCCGGCGGGCGGCGTCGATCTCCCCCGCCATGGACTGACGCAGGGTGGCGCGATCCTCGCTGCGACGCGTGCCGGTCGGCCGGGCTTCCAGGCGGGGCTCGCTGACCAGCGCATCGGCGCTGATGACATCCTGCGTACGGACGCCCGAGAATCGGTCGCGACGCCAGACGACCCGGCCGATCACCACCTGACGACCACGTCGCAGGTCGAGATATTCGCCCGGCGCGAGCGGATCGTCACAGGCGATCATCATGCCCCGTGGCGAGATATTGTGGATGCACGCATCACCCCAGCCGCGGACGGACTTGATCCGACAGGGAATCAGAACCTGTCGGCGCGCTTCGCGATTTTTATAGCCCGGTCCGGACCGCCCCATGGCAGTTTCCCTGCTCCAAATTCGATCAATTCATTCTCTTTAGTGGATAGAGGGAAAGAAAGGATGAATCGGTTTTCACTAATGTATGTTGTGCCGGTGGTGACGGCACAGGCCGATGTTTTGGCCGTCGCAGGTCCTCTGTTAGTAGGAATGGTAAAGGCATGACGTGCCCGAGCTTTTCGGATAGCTTCGGGGCAGAGAAACCGAGGAGAGGTCATGCCGAAGATCGGTCTTGCGCTTGCCCTGTTGTGCGCGTCGTCATCCGCTCTGGCCACAACCCCCCAGGCCTATAGCTGGGGCAGGCCTGGCGCTTTGCGGGAGGCTTTCGACGGCGGCAGTCGTGCCTGTATGTTGCAAGCGGTCCGGCGCGACGTGGCCGGGGACGCGGCAACGAAACGCTATGTGCGCGGTGCCGCCGTGATGGATCGCGAGGTGAACGTCCCACCGATGGTCCCGACCGACGACGCGTTCGCTATCAGCACGCGCCAGGTGCTGGTACGGCGTGCCTATGCGCCCGACCGGCAGGTCGATGCCCTGCAGTCGCAACTGCAGTCCGAGGTCGACCAGTGCCTGGTCCGGTCGGGTTATGTCCGCTTCGCCCTGACCCGCGAACAGGCGCGCACGCTGCGCCGCTACCGATCCGGCTCGGAGCAGCGCAAAGCCTATCTCTATACGCTGGGCAGCGACGCCCGGATCGTCGAGGCCCAGAAGATGCGCGACTGATCCCGACCGTTCCAGCGGTGGAGGATTACCATGACACGGCTTCGTCCTTCATGATAACCCTATGATCGAACAGGCAAACATGCCTGGCGAATATGGGAGAGCATCATGCGGGACGCCGATCGTCGGACCATCATCGCGGGGCTGGGGGCCGGGCTGGCCCTGGCGGCGGGGGGCGGGGCCTGTGCCGCGCCGCGCGGGCGAAAGGCGGGGTACGCCATTGTCGGGCTGGGCCGCTATGCCGAGCTGATCATGTCGAAATTCGCCGAATGCGAACAGTCGCGGCTGGTCGCGTTGGTCAGCGGCACGCCGGAAAAGCTGGCGCGCTTCGGCGAGAAATATGGCGTGCCCGAGAGCCACCGCTATTCCTACACCGATTTCGACCGCATCCGCGACAATCCGGATGTCGACATCGTCTATGTGATCCTGCCCAATGCGCTGCATGCCGAATATACGGTGCGCGCGGCCAAGGCGGGCAAGCATGTCATGTGCGAAAAGCCGATGGCGATCTCGGTCGCGGAATGCCGCACGATGATCGCGGCGTGCCGGGCGGCGGGGCGCAAGCTGATGATCGGATACCGATCGCGGTTCGAGCCGCACAACCGGCTGGCGATCGACATGGCGCGGAAGGGTTTCGTCGGGCCGACGCGGATCATCACGGCCGACCATGGCTTCAACGCGCAGCCCAACCAGTGGCGGCTGGACCGCAAGCTGTCGGGCGGCGGCTCGCTGATGGACATCGGCATCTACAGCCTGAACGCCACCCGCTATCTGACCGGCGAGGAGCCCGTGGAGGTCAGCGCAATCGAATCCACCGACCGCAGCGATCCGCGTTTCCGCACCGTCGAGGACCGGATCAGCTTCCTGCTGCGCTTCCCTTCGGGCATCGAGGCGACCTGCGTGTCGAGCTACAGCTCCAACCACAATATGTACCGCGTGTCGGGCACCGATGGCTGGATCGAACTGGAGCCCGCCACTTCTTATGAGGGGCAGAAGATGTGGGTCCGCCGCAATGGCCGGACCGAGGAGCAGCAGGTGCCCGCCGGCAAGGGCCAGCATGCCGGACAGCTCGACCATTTCGCCGAGTGCATCGCCAACGGCACCGATCCGCTGGTGCCCGGCGAGGAGGGGCTGGCCGATATGCGGGTGATCGAGGCGATCTATCGCTCGGCGCGGGAGGGGCGGCGGATCACCCTGGCCTGACCGTCGCCACGGAGCCATGCGACGGATTTCGGCCCGAAATCCGTCGCATGGTACGGGGATTTGCTCTAACGTCGCTCCGCCGCCCGGCTTCGTCGGTTACGGCCCTGAAGGACTGCGCCCACTCATGATGACCGCCCCCGGCTTTCGCGACAGCCTGTACAGTGGCGGGATGTGTGGCGCACTGATCGCGGAGCGTGACTGGTCGCGAACGGCGTTGGGTCCGATCGAGGGCTGGAGCGCGCCGCTGCGCACCGCCACGCTGATCCTGCTGCGCTCGCCCGTGCCGATGGTGATGCTGTGGGGCGAGGGCGGCGTCATGCTCTATAACGACGCCTATGCGGGTTTTGCCGGGGGGCGGCATCCCCGGCTGCTGGGATCGCCGGTGCGCGAGGGCTGGCCTGAAGTCGCCGACTTCAACGATCATGTCATGCGCGTCGGCCTGGCGGGGGGCACGCTGCGCTATCAGGATCAGGAACTGACCCTGTACCGCAACGACGTACCCGAACAGGTATGGATGAACCTGGATTACTCGCCGGTCATCGACGAGGACGGGCGGCCCGGCGGCGTGCTGTGCGTGCTGGCCGAGACGACCGGCCATGTCACTGCCAGGGCCGCGCTGGCCGAAAGCGAGGCGCGGTTCCGGCTGATGGTCGATACCGTGCCGCAGATCATCTGGATCGCCGATGCCGAGGGGCGGATGGAGTTCCTGAACCGGCAATTCTCCGATTATACCGGCGCCGCCTTCCAATCGCTGTCCCCGGCGGAGATTGCGGGGGCCTTCATCCATCCCGGCGACGGCCCGCATGTCGTCGCGGCGTTCCAGGCGGCCCGCGACAGCGAGGGCGTGCACCGGTCCGAGCACCGCATCCGATCGGCCGCGGGGGAATATCGCTGGTTCCTGGACCTCGCCCATCCCTATCGCGACCCGCGCACCGGCGAGATCGTCCGCTGGTTCGGATCGTCGGTCGATATCCATGACCGCAAGGTAGCCGAGGACCAGCTGCGCGAGCTGAACGCCACCCTGGAGCAGCGGGTGGCCGAGCGGACCGCCGAGCGCAACATGCTGGCCAAGCTGGTCGAACACACCGACATCATGGTCATGGCGATCGACATGGATTTCAATATCCTGGCGCTGAACGCCGCCAATGCCGCGGAGTTCGAGCGGGTGTTCGGCGTGCGCCCGCACACCGGCGACAATATGCTGGCGCTGCTCGACGACCAGCCGGAGTTCCGCGAGGAGGTGCGCACGGCCTGGACGCGGGCCATGGACGGCGGGCGCCTGACCGTCGTTCAGGAGTTCGGCGATCCCGATCGTGACCGGCCCTGTTACGAGATCAGCTTCCACCCCCTGTTCGACGAGGCGGGCGTGCAGGTCGGCCTGTACCAGTTCGTCACCGACGTGACCGAGCGCCTGCGCCGCGAGGCGCAGCTGGTCGAGGCGCAGGAGGCGCTGCGTCAGGCGCAGAAGATGGAGGCGATGGGCCAGTTGACCGGCGGAGTCGCGCACGACTTCAACAATCTGCTGACCCCGATCGTCGGGACGCTCGACCTGTTGCAGCACAAGCAGCTGGGCGGCGCGCGCGAACAGCGGCTGATCGCGGGCGCGGCGCAATCCGCCGATCGCGCGCGGACCCTTGTCCAGCGGTTGCTCGCCTTTGCGCGGCGCCAGCCCCTTCAGCTGATCCCGGTCGACATGGCCCAACTGGTGGCGGGCATGCGCGATCTGGTCGCCAGCACCACGGGGCCGCAGATCGCGGTCCAGGTCGATATCGCCCCCGGCCTGCCGCCCGCCGATGCCGATCCCAACCAGTTGGAGATGGCGCTGCTCAACCTGGCGGTGAATGCGCGCGATGCGATGCCGGAGGGCGGCACGCTGCGCATCACGGCGTCACGGCGCGATGCGGGCACCGATGGCGCGCCGGGCGACTATATCTGCCTGTCGGTCGCCGATACGGGCAGCGGCATGGACGCCGCCACGCTGGCGCGCGCGATCGAGCCGTTCTTCTCGACCAAGGGCGTGGGCAAGGGTACGGGCCTTGGCCTGTCGATGGTCCATGGCCTGGCCTCGCAACTCGGCGGAGCGCTCGATATCCAGAGCGTGCCGGGGCAGGGGACGCGGGTTGCGCTGTTCCTGCCGGTCAGCGGATCGGCGCCGCCGGCCGCGGCAGCCGGACCGGCCTGTGCGGGGCCCGCGAAGCGCAGCGGCCGCGTGTTGCTGGTCGATGACGAGGAACTGGTCCGCCACAGCACCGCCGACATGCTGGGCGATCTGGGCTATGCGGTGATCGAGGCGGGCTCGGCCGAGGAAGCGGTCCGGCTGGTCGAGGCCGACACGGCGTTCGACCTGCTCGTCACCGATCATCTGATGCCCGGCATGTCGGGCACCGACCTGGCCCGGCTCGTCCAGGCGCGGCGGCCGGGCGTCGCGATCCTGCTGGTCTCGGGCTATGCCGAGGCGGAAGGGGTGGAGCCTTCCATGCCGCGCCTCACCAAGCCGTTCCGCAAACAGGAGCTGGCGCAGATGCTCGCGCAATTCGCCAACGGGCCGGAGGCGATGGCCTGACGCTCTTCCGGGCTTCTGCATTTCGAGAATGTCAGCCGCGCGTCATCTTGTCCCGCGCTCCCCGCTGATATGCTCATCCCCTATAGCTGGCATGGGGATGGTGGCATGGTGATAGGGGTGGGGACCGGGCGGATCGCGATCGCGGCGCTGTTGGTCGGGGCAGCGGCAAGTCCGGCCATGGCGCAGACGTGCAAGGTCGGCCAGATGGCGGCGATCCCGGTCACGATGCAGGGCCTGCGCCCGGTGGTCGAGACCCGGATCAACGGCAAGCCCGCCCCCTTCATCCTCGACAGCGGGGCCTTTTACAGCAACATCTCGCCTCCCGTCGCACGCGAACTGGGCCTGCCGGAACAGCCCTTGCCCTTCGGCTTCCGGGTGAACGGGATCGGCGGCAGCTCAGACGCCACCGTCGCCACGGTCAAGCACTTCACGCTGGCCGGGGCCGACATCCCGAACATTCAGTTCATCGTCAGCGGCAGCGATGTCGGACAGACCGGCCTGCTCGGGCAGAATGTCCTGGGCCTCGGCGACGTCGAATATGACCTGCCCGGCGGCATGGTCCGCCTGTTCAGACCCAGCGGCTGCGCGCACGCCTCCATGGCCTATTGGACCGGCGGCAAGGGCTATTTCGAAATCCCGATCGAGACCAAGGATCAGGCGCACAGCCACACCGTCGGCACGGTCGAGCTGGACGGTGCGAAACTGAACGCGACTTTCGACACCGGGGCGGCGCAAACCGTCCTGAGCTTGCACGCCGCCGCCCGGGCGGGCGTCCATCCCGGCGATCCGGGCGTCGAGGTGGCGGGATGGGAGCGTGGCCTCGGCCGCCATGTCGTCCAGGGTTGGACCGCGCGGTTCAAGCTGCTGAAGATCGGCAATGAGGAACTACACAATGTGCGGCTCCACATCGCCGATCTGGGGCCGCTGGAAACCGACATGCTGCTGGGCGCGGACTTCTTCGTGTCGCACCGGCTCTATGTCTCCAACCTCCAGCACCGCATCTATTTCACCTATAGCGGCGGGCGGCTGTTCGACGCGGTGGCCCATGCCGATCCAGCCACGGCGGCGGTCGTCGCGCCAGCCACCCCCGAGGCCGCGCCGCCGAGCGATGCCGAAGGCTATAGCCGTCGTGGCGCGATGTTCGTCACCCAGCACGACCTGCCCCATGCGATCGATGCCTTCACACAGGCGATCGCGATGGCGCCCCAGGACCCGCGCTTTCTCCGTCAGCGCGCGCTCGCCTATCTGGACCAGCATCGCCCGGTGCTGGCGATCGACGATCTGAACACCACGCTGACGCTCGACCCGACCGATACGCAGGCGCGGCTGATCCGCGCCGAATTGCGGCTGCGCGCGGGCAATCCGGCGGGGACGATCACCGATCTCGACCTGCTGAACGGGCAGTTGCCGCGCGAGGACGCGGTGCGGTTGCAGATGGCGCGGCTCTATTCGGGGGCGGACGCCTTTGATGCGGCGATCGCGCAATATGATCTGTGGATGGCCGCGCACCGTGACGACTCGCGTCGCAGCAGTGCGCAGAACGGCCGGTGCTGGTCGCGAATGCTGGCCGACAAGGATCTCGACAAGGCGCTGGGCGACTGCAACGCCGCCGTCCACGCGATCCCCAGCGATCCGAGCTTCCTCGACAGCCGGGCCTTCATCCATCTCCGCCAGAAGGACGACCGGGCCGCGCTCGCCGATTTCAACGCCGCGCTGACGATCGATCCGAAACGACCCTGGGCGTTGTACGGGCGCTCGATCGCCGAGACGCATCTGGGCACGACCACCGAGGCCGCACGGGACCGGACACTGGCGACGGCGCTGGACAAGCGCATGCCCGAGCGGATGAGGAAATACGGGATCGGTTAAAAAGTCCTCCCCGGTACGGGGAGGTGGCAGTCCGCAGGACTGACGGAGGGGGAGCGCCACAAAAGAATCGCTTTGCCGCTTGCCCCCTCCACCAGCTTCGCTGGTCCCCCTCCCCGTGCCGGGGAGGATTTCTCAGAACGCCTTCGACACGCCGACGAAGAAGCCGCGACGCGGGCCATATTGCGGCGCGCCGACACCCACGCCGGTCCCGTCGCGGATTTCGTATTTGTGGTCGAGCACGTTGATGACGTCGAACCGGATGTCGAGGTTCGGCCCCGCCAGATGCTGGCTCGCGGTCAGGTTGAATTGCGCATAGGGCGACAGCTTGGCGCCGTTGGGGATGGAATTGACGTCGTCGTCGCGGCGCAGGCCCGAACCATAGATCATGCTGCCGCCCAGCTTGGTGCCTTGCGCAAAGGCATAGGACAGGCCTGCCGATCCGGTGAACGTCTGGTCGTGGTCCAGATAGATGTAATGCCGCGCGATATAGTCGAGATCGTCCTGGCCGAAGCTGAACTGGCTGGACACGATATTGCGCCCCTTGGCCTTGGCGGCGGCGAAATTGGCATAGGCGAGCAGGCCGCCGCGGGCATAGCTCATATTCGCCTCGATCCCGCCGATGCGCCCCTGCTTGTAGTTGAACGGGGTCAGGATGATCGGTGCGCCGAACTGCCCCTCGTCGATCAGGTTCTTCGAGATGCGGTAATAGGCGTCGATGCCATAGGTGAAGTAGCGGCTGGGCTTGGCCTGGAAGCCGACATCGAAATAATCCTGCCGCTCGGCATAGGGCACGTCGTTGACGGTGACGGACGGGTAGGCGCTGGTGCCGACGAACTTGGCGATGCTGGTATTGCCGACCAGCTCGAAGGGCGGCGGCACGAAATAGCGCGAATAGCCCGCGTGCAGCGTGTAGATGTCGCCCGGCTGCCAGACCAGGTTGACGCGCGGCGACAACTGCCCCTCGCGCCGATAGCCGTTATAGAGGTCGTAGCGTGCGCCATAATTGAGCGTCAGCTTGGGCAGCAGCTTCCACTCGTCCTGAAGATAGGCGCTGAAGCTGGTCGCGGTCTTGCCGCTATTGTCGACGATCGCAATCGGTTCGCCCGCCTGGGCACCGCTGCCATCGACGGGGAAGACATTGGTCGTGGTCGCGCTGGTCGAACGGTCGCGCGTCACCAGCAGGCCCCCGCGCAGCGTGTGCGCATCACCGAGATGATAGACCGCATCGACCTGTCCGCCGATCGCGAAGTCCTGCTTATACGCCTGCTGCGCCTGGCCGTTGTAGAGCAGTTCGCCCAAAATGTCGGGGCGATAGCGCAGCGAGGAATAGCGCGCGAAGAGCGACGCCTGCACCGTCAACGGCTCGGCATCGTGGAGGAAGGCGACCTGGCCGAAGCCGGTCTTGTCCAGCTGCGTCTCGTTCAGCTTCTCGCTTGGGAAGGCGGTCTGTCCGCCGACGCTCCATCCGGCGCTGGGCTGCTGGCCGACCGGGTTGGGAATCTGGAACCACTGGTTGGAATAGCCGCCGACGAAGGACACGCGGTTCTGGTCGTCCAGGATATGGTCGACATAGGCGAAGCCCTGATACTGGTCGGTATCGTCATGCACCGGGTTGGAACGGCCATCGACGCTTTCGATGCCGAGACCGCTGTGCCGGTAATCGCCCGACACGAAGTAATTGGTGCTTCCCGAAGACCCGCCATAGGTCAGGCTCGGCTGGATGGTGTTGTGGCTGCCGCCATAGATGGAGGCGGTGCCGCCATTGTCGAACAGTCCGCTCTTGGTCGTGATGTCGATCACGCCCGCGGTGCGCAGGCCATATTGCGCAGGCAGGGCGCCGGTCAGGATGTTGACCTTGTCGACCAGGCGCGGCGACAGGGTCTGGCCGAACACCGCCAGCCCCTCGGGCAGGATGGTGCCGTTGATGCGATATTGCAGGCCGTTATGGTCGTCGCGGACATGGAACTGGCCGAAACCGTCCTGCACGACGCCGGGGGCCTGGAGCAGGATCTGGTTGAACTGCTGGTTCTCGCCACCGGGCAGCGCCTTGATCGTGGCGCTGGTGATTTCATAATTGGAGGCGCCCAGGCTCGGCTGGATATGCTCGCGCGCGGTGTCGAGCCGCTTGGCCGTGACGACGATGTCGGACGGCTGATTCGCCGTGGCCGCCGGGGTGGCGTCCGCATCGGGCGTCGGCACGCCGCGGCTCTGGGCGAGCGCGGGCAGGGCAATCGCGGACGACGCGACACAGCAAAGGAGAGCACAAAAACGCATTGACGACCCCAAATGTTATAACGTCTCCCGAGCGGGCTATCTTGCTGCACCGCGATGCGATGGCAAGGCGGGTCAGGGTTCATGACGCATTTGTAAGCGAGCCATCATGCGGGGCGCCGCCATGGCCAGGGGGCCGCGAGCGCGCTATAAGGGGCCATGGCCGAACGCTTCGAGAGACACCGCCAGCCCTGGCGCCAGGACGAGATTCAGAAACTCCACACGCTCGCCAAGAAGGGCATGGCGCTGAAGGCCATCGCCAAGGCGCTGACCCGCAGCGAGGAGTCGGTCAAGGCGCGGGCGAAGGAAGACGGGCTGTCGATCGCCAAGCTGCACTGAGGTTTCAGGGCGCGGTCCGTCCGCGCCCGGCCCGCGCTTCGATCGTCAGCGCAGGATGATGGCGGCCCCGTGCTTGTGCGCGCGGATTTCGTCCTCGGTCAGGCCGTTGATCTCGTGCGGGAAGATCAGCCAGTCATTCGTTTCATGGACGAAGAAGTCCGGCGTCAGGTCGGTCACGTTGCGGGACGGCTTGTAATAGACGGTCGCGACCTTGACCTCGTCGGGCATATTGTTCCGGCAGCGCTGCTTCAGTTCCTTCAGCAAGGCGCGGATCGAACGCCCGGAATCGAACACATCGTCGATCAGGAGCAGGCGATCCTCCGGGTTCAGGACGTCGACCAGATGTCCCAGCCCGTAAATGCGGACCTGCGGCTCCTGCTGGTCGATGCCGGTATAGGAGGCGGTCCGGATCGCGATATGGTCGCTCTGGACGCCACGATATTCGAGCAGTTCCTGGACCGCGATGCCAACCGGCGCACCGCCGCGCCAGATGCCGACGATATGGGTCGGGCGAAAGCCGGAGTCGAAGACCAGGTTGCCGAGACGGAAGGAGTCCTCCAGCAGGCGGTCGGCGGACAGGTAGATTTTGGTGGTCACGGCAATCGTCCATCATCATGGCGGAGCAGGGCGCGGAGCCTTCCGCGTCCGGAAAGGTCGCCTATGTGATGCCGTCGGGCCGACAGGGCAAGCTGGCGGCGCTATTCCACGATCCGGCCGATCCGCACCAGCACCCCGCTCGGGTCGCTGACCGCGAACTCATAGGTGCCCCAGGGTTTGGCGTGCGGCGTGCCCGGCTCGATGATGCAGTCGCGGACCCGCTCGGCGACCGCATCGACATCCTCGATATAGAGATAGAGGCCGAACGGATTGTCCTCCGTGCGCACCGGCCAGCCCGGCAGGTGGTTGAGGTGCAGATGCCAGCCACGTCCGTCTTCCAAGATGCGGTAATGACCGAAGTCTGCAGCGACCGAAAAGCCGAGCCGTTCGTAAAAGGCGGTGCTGGCATCGAGATTGTCGGCGGGGACGATGGCGACGCAGTGGTGATCCATGGCGATGCCTTCCTTGCGGCCTATCGAGCCTGTTGACGGGAAAGGTTCCGGCGGTTTCTCATGAAGTTATTGTCATGACATCTTGTGCGGTAATCCTGCCACCGGCAGGTTTGTCTTTGTTCTACAACGGGATAAGTTTGTCGCCAGTCGTGCGGCAAACATAAATCATACGATCGGCGGATATTTCAAACTATTGCTGGGTTAGGCCCCGCATCTCGCGGAGACCGATCATGGCCACAGCGGCACTATCCGATACTCGAACGTCCCCATCGTCCGACGGCGATCGCCGCCGCGCGACCCGCTGGTTGCAGGCGCTCAATTTCTTCATGGCCGACATGCAGGCGGGCATCGGCCCGTTCCTGGGGGTCTTCCTGCAGCAGCGCGGGTGGCAGACAGGGCCGATCGGCACCGTCATGACGCTGGGCGGCGTGGCGGGCATGGTAATGACCGTACCGGCGGGCGCGTTCATCGACCATACCGACAAGAAGCGGTGGGTGGTGGTGATCACCGGCATCTGCACCGTTCTGGCGTCCTTCCTGATCCTCTGGTCGCAGACCGGCATCGTCGTCGGGGTCAGCCAGGTGGCGACCGCCATTGCGGGCGCGGCGATCGGCCCTGCGGTGACCGGTATGACGCTGGGCGTCGTCCGGCAAAAGGGCTTCAACGCGCAGAACGGCCGCAACCAGGCCTGGAACCATGCGGGCAATATGGTCGGCGCTGGGCTTTCCGGCTTTCTGGGCTGGAAGTTCGGCATGCCCGCCATCTTCTTCCTGGCCGCTGCCTTCGGCGTGCTGGCGATCATCTCGGTCCTGTCGATTCCCGAACGCGCCATCGACCACCGCGCCGCGCGCGGGCTGGAGGATGAAGACGGCGACGATCAGGAAGGCGGTCAGGCCGAGGGTTTCAAGGCGCTGCTGTCCAACAAGCCGATGCTGATCCTGGCGGGGGCGCTGGCCTGCTTCCATCTGGGCAATGGTGCGATGCTGCCGCTGTACGGCATGGCGGTGGTCGGCGCAGGCAAAGGCGATGCGGCGATGTTCACCGCGACCACCGTCATGGTGGCGCAGGCGGTGATGATCGTCGCCAGCCTGCTGGCGATGAAGGTCGCCGCAGGGCGCGGTTACTGGCTGGTCCAGCGGATCTCGTTCGCCGCGCTCCCCTTGCGTGGCTTTCTGGCGGGCACCTTTATCG
>CAJYRW010000052.1:0-27789 GCA_913777475.1 uncultured Sphingomonas sp.
TGCGCATAGAGCCAGCCCGCCTGGCTGCGCCACGGGAAGTTCGCCGCCTCGCGATACTGGAACATGAAGTCGGGATAATGGACCGGCTCGCCGCCCGGCACCACGCGGATGCGGTCGGTGATCGCGCGCAGGATCGCGCCCATCGGCGCGTCGAGATAATGGGCCCGCGACAGGGTGTCGGCGCTCTGTTCGACCGTCTCGGGATCGATGAAATGCGCCGCCGCCGCGTGCAGCGCGCGGATCAGCCGCAGCACCGCGTCGCGCCGTTCCTCGGCCTGGTCGGCGCGCATCGCCAGCACCTTTTCGACGCCGCGCCGCCAGATTTGCGCGGTGGCCAGCGCAATCCGCCCGACGCCGCGATCGACCGCGATCGAGTTCCACGGCTCGCCGACGCAGATACCGTCCACCTCCCCGGCCGCCAGCGCATCGGCGGCGAAGGGCGGGCTGGTCACGACGATATCGACATCCGTATCCGGCCGGATGCCGACCCCCGCCAGCCAATAGCGGAGCATGTAATTATGGCTGGAATGACGATGCACCACCCCGAAGCGCAACCGCTGCCGTGCCGCCACATCGCGCAAGGCCGCCCCGACCGCCATCGGATCGCCCAGCCCCTCGCCCAGCCCGCACGCCTCGCCCAGCTCGGTCGAAAAGGTGATCGCATTGCCGTTCAGCCCCAGGACGAAGGGCACCGCCATCGGCACCGCCGGACGATCCCGGCCCAATGCGGTCGCGATGGCGAGCGGCGCGACCATGTGCGCGGCGTCGGTATGTCCGTACAGCAGCCGGTCGCGCACCGCCGCCCAGGTGACATCGCGCACCATTTCGATGGCGACGCCCTGTTCCTCGGCAAAGCCCAGTTCATGCGCCAATATGGGCAGCGCGGCGTCGACCAGCGGCACGAAGCCGATACGGAAGCGGTCGGGACTCACGGCATATCTCCCATCAGCGCCTCGCTGGTTACGATCGCCTCGGCCACCTCGACGATGCGCCGGTTGGACTGCATCGCATGGCCGCGCAGCAGCGCATAGGCGGCGGGCTCGTCGATCCCGCGCCGCCGCATCAGGATCGCCTTGGCCCGGTCGATCGTCTGGCGGTCGGCCAGCGCGGTCTTCGCCTCGGCCAGTTCGGCCTGGAGCCGCGAAAAGGCCTGGAAGCGGCGGATCGCGACGTCGAGCACCGGCTTGATCCGCTGCTTCGCCAGCCCGTCGACGACATAGGCCGACACCCCCGCATCGACCGCCGCCAGCGCGCTTTCGGCATCCGACTGGTCGACGAACATCGCGATCGGCCGGTCGAGCGCGCGCGACATGGCGAAGAAATCCTCCAGCAGGTCGCGGCCGGGATTCTCCAGGTTGATCAGGACCACCTCGGGCGCGCACGCCTCGATCTGGCGGACGATCGGCCCGGCGGGATCGATCAGCACCTGATCGTCCAGTCCGGCCTCGCGCAGTCCCTCGGCGATGATCGCCGCGCGCGTCGTGCTGGTGTCGATGATCGCGATCCTCACGGGCGGATGGACTAGCCGCAAAGGCGCGCGTCATCCACCCCGGACGATGAAGGGCAGCATGACGATTTTTTCAGGATAGCCCGGCCGGAGTGTTGCCTTGCGGCATCGTCGCCCTATGAGACGTTGCAACATACCACATCACCGGATCACCCATGGCCGTCACCGACCACTCGCTTCGCCGTTCCCGCCTGGCCGCGCTGGCCCTTGCCATGACCACCTGCGCCATGCCGCTATGCGCCAATGCGCAGGACAGCGAAGGGCGCGAACAGGCCGAGGATCGCTCGGACATCGTGGTGCTGGGCACTCGCCGCTCGGTCGATCGCACCCTGTCGTCCGATCCCGCGACCGCACGCATGTCGCAGTCCAGCCGCTCGCTGGAGCAGGACGTGTTGCAGGCGGCGGGCACCTATCGCCTGAACGACGCGCTGGAGCTGGTCAGCGGGTTCAGTCAGCAGAACAATCGCGGCGGCGTGCTCGACAATTTCGCGATTCGCGGCTTTCTCGGCACGCCGGACGGCGGCGCGGAATTCTATGTCGACGGCTTCATCGCCAATCGCGGCATGGTGCCGCCGCGCGACCCCGCCACGGTCGAACGGATCGAGGTGCTGAAAGGCCCGGCGGGCGCGATTTTCGGCGATGTCGATCCGGGCGGCCGGGTGAACATCGTCTCGAAGATGCCGCGCTTCACGTCGTCCGCGCGGCTGGTCGCGACCTATGGCTCGTTCGACACCCGCCGGGTCGAGGCGGATGCCACGGGGCCGCTCTCCGACACCTTCGCCGCGCGGATCGTCGTCGCGGCGGAGGATAGCGACGGCTGGCGCGACACGGTGTCGCTGAAGCGGCGGGTGGTCTCGCCCTCGCTGACCTGGGCGCCGAGCGACGCGTTGCGGCTGACCTATCTGGCCGAGTTCATGCAGTTCGACACGCCGTTCGATCGCGGCATCCCGGCGGTCGGCGACGATGCCAATGCCCTGCCCCGCTCCAACTATTATGGCGAGCCGTCCAACGGCCTGACCCGCTTCCGCAACGAACGGCACCAGCTGACCGGCCTGGCGAAGCTGGGCGGCGGATGGACGCTGAACGGCGGCATCGTCTGGCGGACCGGCTCGCTCAAGGGTTTTTCGGCGGACCAGTCGCGCATCGTCGGCACCCAGGTCTGGCGCCAGCGCCGTTCGCGCGATTTCGTGATCGACGATCTGGCCGCGCGGCTGGAACTGGCGGGCAATGTCGGGCGGCATCAGCTGAGCGTCGGCATCAAGGGCTATCGCATGACCTATGGCGAGCGCTGGATGCGGCGCAATCCATCGGCGGCGTCGCCCTATGCGGTCGATCTCTATGATCCGGCATCGACCTATGGCGGGACCGCCGCGTCGCTATTGCCCTTCACCAACAATGACGAGAATCGCTGGGCGGGAACCCTTTATGTCCAGGACATGTGGGCGGTGACCGACCGGCTGACCCTGGTCGGGGGCGCGCGGTTCGATCCCTATCGGCAGAAGATCGTCAACAACCGCACCGGCGGCGTCGGGCAGATCGTCGACGAGCCGGTCAAGTTCCGTGCAGGGGCCCGCTATGCGGTGGACGACCATGTCTCGGTCCATGCCAATTGGGGTCAGTCCTTCCTGCTCAACTCCGGCACCGGCCGCACCGGCGAGGGATTCCAGCCGGAGGAAGCGCGCGGCTACGAAGTCGGCGTCGCAGGTCGCTGGGCCGGGCTGGACCTGGGCATGACCTGGTTCGACATCGCCAAGAGCAACATCCTGACCACCGATCCGGTCGATCCCGGCTTCAACGCGCCGGTGGGCCGGATGAACAGCCGGGGAATCGAGGCCGACGCCTCGCTGCGTCTCGCCCGCCGGTGGCAGGTGATCGCCAACTATGCCTGGGTCCATGCCCGCAACGACGACAAGAGCTTCGCCACCACGGCGGTGCTGGGCGTGCCGACGCATTCGGGGACGGTGCTGGTCGTCCACCAACTGCCCGTCGCCGGGCGCGACTGGCAGCTGAGCGGTGGTATCGCCTATGTCGGCGACCGGGCCGGTTCGCTCGACGCGAAGCCGCTGGTGCTGCCGTCCTATGTGAAGGCCAAGGCGGCGGTCGAGATGCCCGTCACCGACCAGCTGCGCTTCCGGCTCGAGGCGGACAACCTGTTCGATGCGCGCTACGCCGCGAGTTCGTACAGCCGGTTGTGGATCTATCCCGGCGCACCGAGGACGGTGCGCGCGTCGCTGCGGCTGGAAATCTGACATCCCATTCCTCCCCTTGCAGGGGAGGAATGGGCCTTGCCCCGAATGAACCAACACGCGCCCCCTGCGTAGCCACCCCGCAACGCCATGTTTCCGGGAATGCCGCGATGAATCACGACCATCTGCCACGACCACCGCGGATTCTGGGCGCGGCGGGTGTGCTGCCGCCTCTGGCCTGTGTCGGGCTGGCGTTGGTCGATCCGGCATTGACCCTGCCCGCGACGATCGGCGGCGGACTCTACGCCGCGCTCATCCTGTCCTTCCTGGGCGGCATGTGGTGGATGGAGGCGCTGCTCCGCCGCGACGGACGCGTCTGGCCCTATCTGGTCGCGGTGCTACCCAGCCTGATCGGATGGGCGTTGCTTTTGCCCCCGCTGCTGGCGGGCGGCTCGATCCGGATCGCGCTGGTCCTGCTGGGTCTGGTCATCATCATCACGCCGCTGGCCGACCTTCGGGTCGGCGACGCGATGCGGGCCATCACGGGCTGGGTCAGGCTGCGCTGGGCCCTGTCGCTGGGTCTGGGGGGCCTGACCCTGGTCCTGGGGCTGATCTCTCCCCGCTGAACGGTCAGGCGGGTTCGTCGCGCGATGGCGCATCGGGCGCAGGCGCTTCGCCCTGCTCTCGCGCCTGGGCCTTTCGCCGCTTCAGATTTTCCCGGAGCGCCGCCGCCAGCCGCTCCGCCCGTTCGTCTTTTGCCATGGCTTTTCGCATAATCCGCACAAAGGTCGCTTGACAATGCCCGCCCAATCGTCTCTAGGCGCGCTTCCCGCGGTGAAACGCGAGTGCTGCCGTAGCTCAGTGGTAGAGCGCATCCTTGGTAAGGCTGAGGTCGTGAGTTCAATCCTCACCGGCAGCACCATTCTCCCCCCGCCCCGCAAGGGGCCCGAATTGGGGAGCTTTCCGCCCCCCACGCAAAACTTGATTGGGATCGTTTCGCCGGCTTGCTAGCTATGGTCGGATGAGATTCCGTTTTTCTTTCGGCGCACAGGTGTTCGTCGGCATGGCCGTGGGACTGCTGCTTGGCCTGCTCGCCCGGTCGCAGGGGCTGGCCGGATTGGCCGAGGGCCTGCGCATCATCGGCGAGAGCTTCGTCCAGTTGCTCAAGGTGCTGGTCGTGCCGCTGGTGTTCACCGCCATCGTCGCGTCGATCGCGGCGCTGCGCGACCTGAACAATGCCGCGCGGCTGGTCGCCGCCACCTTCATCTGGTTCGCGATCACCGCGCTGATCGCCGTCACCATCGGCCTGACGCTGGGCACCGTGCTGCAACCGGGGCTGCATGCGGGCGTCGCGCCGGGTAGCGCGGTGCGGCCCGATACGGCCGGGTCCTGGCTCGACTTCCTGCGCGGGCTGATCCCGTCCAACATCCTGGGCCTGTCCGCCTCGACCAGCGCGAGCGACGGCGGCGCGCTGAAGACCGGGCTGTCGTTCAACATCCTCCAGATCATCGTCATGGCGGTCGCGATCGGCGTCGCCGCCGTGCGGGTCGGCGACAAGGGCGAGAGCTTCCTGTCGTTCAATGCCTCGGCGCTGGCCATCTTCCGCCGCATCCTGTCCTGGGTGATCCGACTGACCCCGCTCGGCTCGGGCGCGCTGCTCGGCAATGCGATCGTGCGCTATGGGTGGCAGTCGCTGTCCGCGCTCGGCAGCTTTGCTTTGGCCGTCTATATCGGCCTCGGCCTCGTGCTGTTCGTGGTCTATCCGCTGCTGTTGCTGGCCAACGGGCTTTCGCCGAAGCGCTTCTACGCCGCCGCTTGGCCCGCCATCCAACTGGGCTTCGTGTCGCGTTCGTCGATCGCGACGCTGCCCGTGACCGAGGATGCGGTGGAGCGGCGACTGGGCGTGCCACGCGCCTATTCGGCCTTTGCGGTGCCCTTTGCCGCGACCACCAAGATGGATGGGTGCGCCGCCATCTATCCGGCGATCTCGGCGCTGTTCGTTGCGCAATATTATGGCCTGCCGCTGCATGTCGGCGATTATGTGCTCATCGTGCTGGTATCGGTGCTGGGTTCGGCGGCCACGGCGGGGCTGACCGGCGCGGTCGTGATGCTGACGCTGACGCTGTCCACCTTGGGCCTGCCGCTGGAGGGCGCGGGCCTGCTGCTCGCCATCGATCCGATCCTCGACATGGGGCGCACGGCGATCAACGTCGCGGGCCAGGCGCTGGTCCCGACCATCGTCGCGCACCGCGCAGGCCTCATCACCGACACGCCCCCGGCGGACCGCTTGCCGGAGGTGCCGCAAACAGGGTAAACGCGTGCATGAGCTTGCGCGCGGTGTTCTGGTGGAGTAATACACGCGAGTGGCCGACCACCGGAACCCTGTGATGCGCCCCGATCCGTTCAATCCCGACCGTGTACCCCTCGACCGTCCCTACGAGCCGGTCGGGCCCCATTATCCGCTCTACGACGCGGAGACGCAGAGCTGGTCCTTCGGCACCGACGAGGCGCCCGAGGATGCGCGTCCCCGCCGCCGCATCCGCTGGGGCCGGTGGATCATGCGTGGGATGGGCGCGGGCATCATCCTGCTGGTCATCGCGATCATCTGGCTGGCCGTCACCGCGCCGCTGTCACGCTCGCTCCAGCCGCCGACGCCGCCCTCGATCACGCTGACCGCCGATGACGGCACGCCCATTGCCCGGCGCGGGGCGATCATCGGCGCGCCGGTCGATGCCGCCAAGCTGCCCGCCCATGTGCGCGAGGCGTTCATGGCGATCGAGGACCGACGTTTCTATTCGCACTGGGGCGTCGACCCGCGCGGCATCCTGCGCGCCGCCTGGCACAATGTCGGATCGGGCGGGGTGCGTGAGGGCGGATCGACCATCACCCAGCAGCTGGCGAAGAACGCGTTCCTCGATTCCGACCGGACGGCGGGGCGCAAGATTCGCGAGGCGATGATCGCCTTCTGGCTGGAGGCGTGGCTGACCAAGGACGAGATCCTGTCGCGATACCTGTCGAACGTCTATTTCGGCGACAATGTGTACGGCATCACTGCTGCGTCGAAGCATTATTTCGGACGCACGCCCGACAAGCTGAACATCGGCCAGGCGGCGATGCTGGCCGGACTGGTCAAGGCCCCTTCGCGCCTGGCTCCCACTACCAACCTCAAGGGCGCACGGGCCCGGCAGGCCGTCGTCGTCGCGGCGATGGAGGATGCGGGCTTCCTGACCAAGGCGGAGGCCGATGCCGTCCAGCCGCAGCGCGTGCTTGCCTCACGGCCCGAGACTTTGCCCAGCGGCACCTATTTCGCCGACTGGGTGCTGCCCGAGGCGCGCGACCAGGCGGGTGAGATCAAAACCGAAGCGACCGTCCAGACCACGCTCAATCCCCGGCTCCAGCGGATCGCCGAGCGCACCGTGCGCAGCGCCGGGCTGAACCAGGCGCAGGTGGCGTTGGTTGCCATGCGCCCCGATGGCCGTGTCGTCGCGATGGTCGGCGGCAAGGATTATTCCAAGAGCCCGTTCAACCGCGCGACCCAGGCGCGCCGCCAGCCCGGCTCGGCGTTCAAGCTGTTCGTCTACCTCGCCGCGCTCCGCTCGGGCATGACGCCGGACTCGACCATCGAGGACGAACCGATTGACATCGCCGGATGGAAGCCGCGCAACAGCGACGGGCGCTATCTGGGCAAGATCACGCTGCGCCAGGCCTTTGCGCGCTCGTCCAACGTCGCCGCCGCGCGGCTGACCCAGGCGGTCGGTGTGAAGTCGGTCATCAAGGCGGCGCGCGATCTGGGCATCACCACGCCGATCCCGAACGAGGCGACCATCGCGCTCGGCACCTCGACCGTCAGCCTGCTGGAGCTGACCGCCGCCTATGCCGCGGTCGCCAATGAAAGCTATCCGGTCGCGGCGCGCGGCCTGAACGACGTCAAGGAGAAGGGTTGGTATCAGTCGCTGACCGAGCGCAAGACCGGCTTTGCCTCGGCGGTGCATGACGGGATGCTCGACCTGCTGTCGTCCTCGATCAAGACCGGGACCGGACGGCAGGCGCTGTTGACCGTCGATGCTTATGGCAAGACCGGAACGACGCAGGACTCGCGCGACGCGCTGTTCATGGGCTTCGCGCGCGACCTGGTGGTCGGCGTGTGGGTCGGCAATGACGACAACACGCCCAATCCCGGCCTGTCGGGCGGCGGTGTCCCGGCACGCATCTGGCGCGCCTTCATGCAGTCCGCGCTCGATATCCCGCCGGTGCCGGCGCCGGTGGTGATGGAGGAAGCCGACCCGGATGCGATCACCAACGGCATGGACGAAGAGGCGATGCCCGCCGAAACCGACCCCGTGGGCGATATCATCCAGGGGCTGGGCATCGACCTGAAAACCGGTGAGGACGGCTCGATCAGCATCGGCCCCGGCCGCCGCCGCGGTGAACGCCCGCCACCGGGCCCGGATGACCGCCGCCCGCCGGACGAACGCTATGACGGTGAGGAATAGTTCTTATTCCTCCCCTGCAAGGGGAGGGGGACCATCCGAAGGATGGTGGAGGGGTGTCCCGCTATCGATAGGGTGACACCCCTCCGTCAGGCCTGAAGGCCTGCC
The DNA here is from genome assembly GCA_913777475.1 of uncultured Sphingomonas sp. Taxonomy (GTDB): domain Bacteria; phylum Pseudomonadota; class Alphaproteobacteria; order Sphingomonadales; family Sphingomonadaceae; genus Sphingomonas. The sequence goes on from CAJYRW010000052.1 coordinate 8,292, forward strand.
ACCTCTCCTTGCAGGGGAGGAATCACGAGAAGCCGCTCCCTCTACCGGTGCGTCCCATCCATAGGACACCGGTGTTGACCTGATCCGCTACCTCCCCCAAACGCCATCGCCATGCGCTTCTTCTCGGACAACGCCGCCCGTATCCATCCCAAGGTGATGGAGGCCATCGTCGGGGCCGACGAGATGGACAGCCCCTATGACGGCGACCGCTGGTCGAAAGCGTTGGACGAGCGGCTGTCAGACCTGTTCGGCACCGATGTCGAGGTGCTGTGGGTGCCCACCGGGACCGCCGCCAACTGCCTGGCACTGGCGGCGCTTTGCCCGCCTTATGGCGGCGTGGTCTGTCACCGCGACTCGCATATCCAGAATGACGAAGGCGGCGCGCCCGAATTCTATACCCATGGCGCCAAGCTGATGCTGGCCGATGGCGAGGGGGCCAAGCTTACCCCCGACACGATCCGAACCGTGATCGACGCCATCGCCAATGACGTCCACCGGGTCCAGCCGCACGCGATCTCGATCACCAACGCCACCGAATATGGCCGCGTCTACAACCCCGACGAGGTGGCCGCGATCGGGGGCCTGGCGAAGGAGCGTAAGCTGGGCTTCCACATGGACGGCGCGCGCTTCGCCAATGCGGTGGCGCGGCTGGGCTGCACGCCCGCGGCCCTGACTTGGCAGGCGGGGGTGGACGCGCTGTCCTTCGGCTTCGTCAAGAACGGCGCGATGAGTGCCGAAGCGCTGGTCTTCTTCAAGCCCGGCCTGGCCGACGCCACCCGCCGCCGCCGCAAGCGCGCGGGCCTGCTGATGTCCAAGGGACGCTATCTGGCGGCGCAGGTGCTGGCGATGGTCGAGGGCGACCTGTGGATCGCCAACGGCGCGCTCGCCAATGCCTGTGCCGAGCGGCTGGCCGAGGCGGCGGGCGACCGGCTGATCCATGCGGTGGAGGCGAACGAAGTCTTCCTGCGCGCCACGCCGGAGGAGACCGCCAAGCTCCGCGCCCAGGGCTTCGACTTTTATGACTGGGCGGAGGGCGAGATTCGCCTCGTCACCGCCTGGGATACCGATGCGGGCGCGGTCGGCCGCCTGGCCGACGCGATCGCCGCCCTGAACAAGAGCACGACGTGAGCGAGTTTGACACCGGGCCCCGTTCGACCCGCGCCGCCGTCCTGATCCCCTTTGCGATCGTCACGCTGATCTGGGGATCGACCTGGCTGGTCATCCGCGACCAGATTTCGCTCGTCCCCGCCACCTGGTCGGTCAGCTATCGATTCCTGATCGGCGGCCTTGCCATGGGGGTCTTTGCGCTGGCCCGGCGGGAGAGTTTTCGGCTGGGCCTGACCGGCTTTCTCTTCGCCGCCGGGATCGGGCTGTTCCAGTTCGTCCTCAATTTCAACTTCGTCTATCATGCGGAGGGTTACATTACCTCCGGTCTGGTGGCGGTGGTCTTTGCCATGCTGCTGATTCCCAATGCCGGGTTCGCACGCCTCTTTCTCGGCCAGCGCATGGGGCGGCAGCTGCTGGTCGGCTCCGCCATCGCGATGGCGGGGGCGGCGCTGCTGTTCCTGCATGAGGCCCGAGTCGATCCGGCCGGGCCCGCGCGTGCCCTGACCGGCATCGTCCTGACGCTGGTCGCGATCCTGTCGGCCTCGACCGCCAATGTCATGCAGGCGACCAATACCGCCAAGCGTTTCCCGATGCACGCCACGCTCAGCGTCGCGATGCTGGTCGGATCGGCAATGGATGCGGTGATCGCCTATACGCTGAACGGCCCGCCGGCGTTCGAGATGCGCACAGGCTATGTCCTGGGCATCCTTTATCTGGGGCTGTTCGCCTCGGCGTTGGCCTTTCCGCTCTATTACCGCGTGCTGCGCGCCATCGGCCCCGCCAAGGCGGCCTATTCCAGCGTCATCGTGCCGGTCATCGCGATGAGCCTGTCGACGATCTTCGAGGGTTATCGCTGGTCGCTGCTCGCCGGGGCCGGGGCGGGCGTCACCGCGCTGGGGCTGGTCATCGCGCTCAAGGCGCGCAGGCCCAACCGGTAATCGGGGTAGCGCGGACGCCAGTTCAGCACCCGCTTGGCCTTCCCGTTCGCCACCCGCCGGTTCTCGGCATAGAAACCCCGCGCCGCCGCCGACAGGCTCTCCAGCGGCACCAGCGGCGGCGGGGCCAGCCCGGCCAGTTCGGCGGCATAGGACACGACCGCATCCTGGTCGCATGGGAAATCGTCCGACAGGTTGTACGCCCCAGCCGGACCGTCGAACCCGGCAACAACGCCTGAGACGATATCGGCGATATGCACCCGGCTGAACACCTGGCCGGGCAGCCCGACGCGGTGCGATCGTCCGCTGCGCACCCGGTCGATCGGCGAGCGGCCGGGGCCGTAAATGCCGGGCAGGCGAAACACCCGCGCGCCCAGCGCCTGCCAGTCCGCATCCGCCACCGCGCGGGCCACGCGGCGGCCGGAGCCGATGGCGGCGCTCTCGTCCACCCAGGCGCCGCCGGTATCGCCATAGACACCGGTCGAGGAGAGATAGCCCAGCCACGCGTCCGACCGGGCGAGTGGCTCGCCATAGGCGACGAGCACCGGGTCCACCTCGCCCTCGGGCGGGACAGAGGACAGGATATGCGTGGCGGCGGCGATCTCCGCCGTCACGCGCTCCCGGTCGTCGAAGCGGATGGAGCCGCCGCGTCCGTCCCGGGTGGTGCCCGTCACCGACCAGCCTCGCCCCTCCAGCAAGGCCGCGAGATGCCCTGCGGCATAGCCCAGGCCGAACACGAACAGCTGACTCACCCTACCTCCCGACATGGCCTTCGACGTCGCTCAGGCTGAACGGATGGAAGGCGGCTTGGCTGCAACGGCCCGGTGCCTCACTTCGCCGCCATCGGCCCCTTGTAGAGCGTGCCGAAATAATCGCCCTTGTTCCACACCGGCCGCTCGGGTGCGTCGGCGATCTCGCGCGCGATGGCATAGTTCACGCTGACGAAGCGCGGCCCCTGGCTCCAGTCGATGCCCTGGTCGATCTCGTCGCCGGGGCGGTGATAGCGGTGGCTCATGAAATCCTCGACCGCCGCCTTGCCCGGCCCCTTCTGACCCGGCCACAGGAAGACCGAGGGGATGCCCTTCTGCACGAAGCGGAAATGGTCGGAGCGCACGAAGATGCCTTCCTCCGGCATCGGATCGGGCGAGACGGGCAGGCCCATCGCCCCCACCGCCTTGCGCACGATCGGCCCCAGCGTCGAGCGATCCGCGCCGAACACCACCATATCCTCGAACTTGTAGGTCAGGATCGGCATGTCGAGATTGACGTCGGCGACGATCGACTTCAGCGGCACGGTCGGGTGGTTGGCGAAATAATCCGATCCGACCAGCCCCTTCTCCTCCGCGGTCACCGCCAGGAACATCACGGTCCGCTTGGGCGGGGTGGCGGCGGTCTTGAACCGCTTGGCCTCCTCGATCAGGCTGGCGATGCCGATGGCGTTGTCCAGCGCACCATTGTTGATCCGGTCGCCGTCGCCACCCTCATTGGTGCCGATATGGTCGAGATGCGCCGACAGGACGACCACCTCATCCTTCAGCTTGGGGTCGCTGCCTGGGATCAGGCCGATGACGTTGCTGCTATCCATCGGCTTGAAGCTGGTCTTCGACGCGACCGTCAACTGGCCCGCTGCGACCAGCGGCTTATAGGCGGGCCTGGTCGCGGCGGCGGCCTTCATGACCGCCGCCCAGCCCTTGCCGAACAGCTTGGCCGCGCCCGTCTGCGACAGGGTGCCGAGCACCGGGGTCGAGGGGGTCAAGGCGTGCGCGGTGCCGTCCGGATTGGCCCAGGTCACGCGCGGCGCATTGTAATAACGTGCCAGCGCCGAGAAGGGCCGCTGGCGGGGTCCGGCGCGCGGCATATCGATCTGGATCGCGCCGACCGCGCCATGCGCCGCCGCCAGCGAGGCCTTGTTGCCCGCCGATCCGAAAAAGGCGCGCGCCTCGCCGTCCAGCCCCTCGGGCGTACCCGGGACGAAGGCGACGATCTTGCCGCGCACGTCGACGCCCTTGTAATCGGTCAGGCCATAGGGCGCGGCGTCGATGCCATAACCGACAAAGACGACCGGGGCGCTGAGGCTGGTCTCCCGCTTGTCGGGCACGGCCGAGGGTACGAAGTCCTCGCCGAAGACCAGTTCCTGAGGCTGGCCGCCCTTGGGCGTCCACAAGGCGCTGCCCTTGTCGGCGACGTTATACGCGACGAGCGGCACCTTCTGCAGATAGCCGCCATCCTCTCCGCCAGGCCGCAGCCCCGCCGCATAGAATTGCGCGGCTACATATTGGGCGGCGATGTCATAGTCGCGCGTGCCCGCCTCGCGCCCGGCCATCGCGTCCGACGCCAGGAACATCACATGCGCCTTCATCGCGGCCTGGTCCTCGGGCAGCGCGGCGGTGACGATGGAATTGCGCTCAGCGGCGCTGCGCTGCGGGGCAGCCTTTGCCGCCGGAGCGGGGGCGGCGGCCTGGCCATGGTCGTGATCATGCGCGATGGCGGCAGTGGACAGGAGAAGCAGCGGCAACAGGGCCGTCATACGCGACATGCAGGACCTTTCGGGGAGATGGTGTGACATAGAGGTATCACGCCCCGACCTGCGATCAACCCCGCCCTTCACCCGCCCGCGTCGTTTTTCATGGGCCTGGGATGGCCGGACGGGCTATAGTCCCGCCATGGACATTCAGCGCAGCGCCGCCCAGCCCAGCATGACCCCCGCCGCCATCCGGCGCGAGGATTACAGCCCGCCCGCCTGGGCCGTGCCGCAGGTATCGCTCGACTTCACCCTCGACCCGTCCGACACCCGCGTCCGCGCCGCGCTGAGCGTCGAGCGGCACAGCCCGCATGACGAGCCGCTGCGGCTGGACGGCGCCGGGCAGACGCCGCTGTCGGTCAAGGTCGATGGCGCGCCGTTCCAGGACTGGCGGATCGAGGGCGAACAGCTGGTCATCGCGCTGCCCGGCGAGGCGCATCTGGTCGAGACCGAGGTCGTCATCGCCCCCGACCGCAACACCCAGCTGATGGGCCTCTATGCCTCGGGCGGCAATCTGTGCACCCAGTGCGAGGCGGAGGGGTTCCGCCGCATCACCTTCTTCCCCGACCGGCCCGATGTGTTGAGCGTCTACCGCGTGCGGATGACGGCGGACAAGGCGCGTTTCCCGGTGCTGCTCGCCAATGGCGATCCGGTGGCCAGCGGCGAGAATGACGACGGCACCCACTGGGCCGAGTGGCACGACCCCTTCCCCAAGCCCAGCTATCTGTTCGCGCTGGTGGCGGGCGATCTGGCGGTCAACGCCTCGACCTTCACCACCATGAGCGGCCGGGTGGTCGATCTGGGCATCTGGGTCCGCGCCGCCGACATCGCTAAGACCGACCATGCGCTCCACGCGCTGAAGCTCTCCATGGCCTGGGACGAGCGGGTCTATGGCCGCGAATATGACCTGGACGTGTTCAACATCGTCGCGGTCGACGATTTCAACTTCGGCGCGATGGAGAATAAGGGGCTGAACATCTTCAACAGCCGCTACATCCTGGCCGACCCCGACACCGCGACCGATTACGATTACGACGCGATCGCCGCCGTCGTCGCGCATGAATATTTCCACAACTGGTCGGGCAATCGGATCACCTGTCGCGACTGGTTCCAGCTGAGCCTCAAGGAAGGCTTCACCGTCTATCGCGACCAGTGTTTCTCGGCCGACCAGGGATCGGCGGCGGTCAAGCGGATCGAGGATGTGCGCGGCCTGCGCGCCAGCCAATTCCCCGAGGATTCGGGGCCGCTCGCGCATCCGGTGCGCCCCGAAAGCTATATCGAGATCAGCAATTTCTACACGGCGACCATCTATAACAAGGGTGCCGAGCTGATCCGCATGATGGCGACGATGCTGGGCCCAGTGAAGTTCCGCGCCGCGACCGACATGTATTTCGACCGGTTCGACGGCACGGCGGCGACCTGCGAGGATTTCGTCGTCTGCATGGAGGAAGCCGGCGGTGTCGACCTGTCGCAATTCCGCCTGTGGTATAGCCAAGCGGGCACGCCGCGCGTCTCGGCCGGCCTGAGCCACGAGCCCGGCGGCGGCCGTGCCGAGCTGTGCCTGGCCCAGCATGTCCCTGCCACGCCGGGCCAAAGCGTCAAGCAGCCGATGCTTCTTCCCCTGAAGGTCCGCTTGTTCGGGGCGGAGACCGGCCGCCCGCTGACCGAGGAGCGGCTGGTCCTGCTCGACCAGGTAGCCGAGACGATCACCTTCGAGGCGATCACCGAGCGCCCCGTCCTGTCGATCAATCGCGGCTTTTCCGCGCCCATCGTGGTCGAAAGCGACCGCACCGCGCAGGACCTCGCCTTCCTCTCGGCGCATGACGACGATCCCTTCGCCCGCTATGAGGCGATGCAGCAGCTGATGCTCGACACGCTGGTCGCGGGCACGCTGCACGGCGAGATGAATGCCGATGCGGTGATCGACGCGGTCGCCCGCACGTTGGAGGCCGAGGGGCTCGAACCCGCCTTCCTCGCCGAGGCGGTCCTGCTGCCGTCGGAGAATTTCATCGGCGACCAGCTGGTGACCGTCGACCCGGACGCCATCCATGTCGCGCGCGAGGCACTGCGCCAGCGGCTGGGCCATGCACTGGAGCCGGTGTGGCGGCGGCTTTATGCCGAGATGGCACAAGAGGCCTATGTCTATTCGCCCGATGCCAAGGGACGACGCCGCCTGCGCAACGTGGCGCTGGGCTATATCGCCGCCAGCGGCGCGCCAGACGCCGCCGCGCTGGCCTTTGCGCAGTTCGAGACGGCTGACAACATGACCGACCGACAGGCGGCGCTGACCACGCTGGTCAATTCGGACGCGCCCGAGCGGGAGGAGGCGCTGGCCCGCTTCCACGCGCGTTATGCCGACAATCCGCTGGTTCTGGACAAGTGGTTCCAGACCCAGGCGCTGTCGTCGCGCAGCGATACCGGCGCGGCGGTCGCGAAGCTGGCGGAGCATCCCGACTTCACCCTGGCCAATCCCAACCGCGCCCGCGCGGTTCTGGGGGCGTTCGGGATGAACCAGCGCGCGTTCAACGCGGCCGATGGATCGGGTTATCGCTTCCTGGCCGATCAGCTGATCGCGCTCGACCGGCTGAACCCGCAGACGGCCGCCAAGCTGCTGCCGCCGCTGGGCCGCTGGCGTCGGTTCGATCCGAAGCGCTCCAAGCTGATGTGCGCCGAGCTGATCCGCATCGTCGGCACGCCCGGCCTGTCCAAGGACCTGTTCGAGCAAGCGTCCAAGAGCGTCGAGTGATCCTCCCCGGCACGGGGGGGGGGACCGCCCGCAGGGCGGTGGAGGGGGTTTCCCACAGGTAATGGCCTTTGCGGCACGCCCCCTCCACCACCGCTTCGCGGCGGTCCCCCTCCCCTTTTCAGGGGAGGATTATTTGGCCTTCAGAAACCCTTCCATCGCGATCCAGCGGTAAAAGGCATCGAACCAGCCGGTGCTGGTCGTCGCCTTCGGATACATGCCGAAGCCGTGGCCGCCGCGCCCGTACAGGTGGAACTCGACCGGCTTCTTCGCGGCCATCCACTGGTCGATCAGTCCGAAGCCTTTCCCCGCGAACAGCGGATCGTCGGCGGCGATGGCCGCGAACATCGGCGGTGCGTCGGCGGGCACGGTCATCGGCTGAAGCGGGCCATAGATATCGCCGATAAAGGCGGGCTTGGCCTGACCGTCGAGCACGGTCGCCACGGTCAGCATCGCGCCCGCCGAAAAACCGACCATGCCGATGCGGTTCGGGTCGACCTTCCACTGCCCCGCCCGCTGGCGGACCAGCGCGAAGGCGGCATTCGCATCGGCGATCTGGGGGGCGAGGCTCTTCAACGCCGCCGCCGGATCGGGCCGCGCGGCGGGGCGCGCCACGCTGGAGAACATCGCGGTCATCGACTTCTCGAACGCGCCCATATCGGCAGGCGTCTGGTTCAGCCGATATTTGAGCACGAACGCCGCGATCCCGCGATCGGCCAACGCCTTGGCCACGTCCCAGCCCTCATTCTGCATCGACAGGGTGCGAAAGCCACCGCCCGGCGCGACGATGACGGCGGTCCCGGTCGCCTTGGCGGGATCGGGCAGGAACGGCGTCAGCGTGGCTTCGGTCACGTTGCGCGCGAAGACGCTGTTATACTGGCTGTGCCAGCTTTCCTTGTTGGTCGCACCCGGCAAGGGACCGGTGTTTAGCGGGATGGCATTTGGCTGGGCGGGTATGGCGATCGGCGCCATCTTGTCGGCCTGCGCCATGGCGGGTCCGGCTACCGAGAGCGCTAGCAAGGCGGCCAGCGCATGGCTGGCCCAGCGATTGGACGTCATATCCTCTCCTGTCCTCCGTGGGTTATGTCCCTACGGTCGGAGCAGGATGGTACGCCTTGCGGTGACGGACGCAAGCAAAAATGGTAAGGCTAACAAGCAGAAGGCCCAAGAGAAACTCTCAGAACAGCCGCCCGCCATTCGGCACGGCCAGGTCGGGCGCGATCAGCACCACCTGCCCCTCCGCATCGGGGAAGCCCAGCGTCAAAACCTCGGACATCATCGGCCCGATCTGCCGCGGAGGGAAGTTGACCACCGCCGCCACCTGTCGCCCGACCAACGTCTCCGGCGTGTAATGCCGGGTGATCTGCGCCGAAGAGCGCTTCACGCCGATCACCTCACCGAAATCGATGGTCAGCTTGATCGCGGGCTTGCGCGCTTCGGGGAAAGGCTCGGCGGCGATGACGGTGCCGACGCGGATATCGACCGCCAGGAAATCCTCGATCCCGATCCGCTCGGCGGGGGCTTCAGAAGTCGACATTGTCGTAATGCGACGGCGGCGTGACCATCTCCATCCGCTCGGACAGCAGCGGACGGAAGGAGGGGCGGCTCTTCAGCCCGCGATACCAGCGTGCGGTCTGTTCATGCCCCTTCCAGTCGATGCCACCCAGATAATCGGCGACCGAAATCTGCGCCGCTGCCGCCAGATCGGCCAGACTCATCGTCGCCCCACCCAGCCAGTTGCGATGGTCGAGCAGATAGTCGGTATAGTCGAGATGCCCGACCGCCGCCTTCATCGCCTCGCGCAGGCCCTTGGCATCGGGGCTGCCGGTGCGCGCGACACGCTTGACCATGCGTTCGTGGAGCAAGGGGCCGGTCACGTCCTGATAAAAATGCGTGTCGAACCACGTCACCAGCCGCCGGATTTCGGCGCGACCGACGGCGGTGCCGTTGATCATCGCCGACTTTTCGACCGTCTCCTCGAAAAACTCGCTGATCGCCATCGAGTCGACCAGCAGCACGCCGCGCTCCTCATCGACCATCACCGGGGTCTGCCCAGCGGGGTTCATGTCGAGGAACTCGTCGCGCCGCTGCCACGGCGACTCGCGCACCAATTCATAGCCGACGCCCTTCTCGCCCAGCAGCAGCCGGACCTTGCGGGAAAAGGGACAGAGCGGGAATTGGTAGAGTTGCCACATGCCGCCCACTTAAGCGGGCGGAACGCGCGACGCCAACCCCGCCGACAATGTTTTCACCCCTTACGACGCGCAGGGCGGCGCAACCGGCGCCAACCGAGCACGACACCGCTGATCGACAGCACCAGACCGGCCAGCGACCAAAGCCACATCCAGCCGGTCCAGACCCAAAAATGCGCGGTCAGCCACGGCCAGTCCCAGGTGTGAAGCAGCGTATAGACCCAGCGATAGGCGCGCCGGGTACGGTCCTGCCGCTCGACCAGCGCACCGCTCATCGGATCGACATAGAGCCAGGTCGCCGCGGCATCGTCAAACCGCAGCCGCCATAGCGGCAACCGAATCGCATCGGTCCAGTAGAAGTCGGGCCGCACCAGCCATTCCCGCGCCACCCGCCGTCCGTCCGGCACCAGCATCGTGGCACGCAGCGGATCGGCGGCACGGGCCGGGGAAAGCGTCGCCTGCTCCAGCCAAAGCGGATGCGGCGAGGCGCGGTCGACCGCGATCCGCGCGAACCCGGCGTCCCCGCTCCACTCGATGCTACGCGCATCCGGCGCGATCCGGGCCAGCCGGTCGAGATCGCGCGGCTCCCCCGCCCTCCCCGCATACTCCCGCATTGCCGTCGCCGGAGCCTCACCCCCGGCAAAAGCATGCCCCGGATCGACCGACAGCCAGCCGCTGACGATCCAGGTCGTCAGCATCACACCGCCCGCCAGCCCGCTGACATGATGCCAAAGCATCCAGCCGCGATAGGGCGTCATCCGCCCGCCCCGATAGCGCCGCCGCCCGGTGCGCAGCCGCCATATGCCGATCCACAGGCCGGTCAGCGCCACCGCGATGCACGGGCCCGCCACCCACATCACCGCCTGCCGCCAAGCCTGGCGATCCCGACGCAGGATCGTCGGGTAGATCCAGTGCGGCACCGAGCCGAGCCAGTTCCAGAACCGCTGGCCCTGCGTCGTCCGCTGCACCGGCTGTCCGGTCTGGCTGGAGATATAGAGTTCGGTCCCGGCCGCATCGGCCAGCGCTAGCTTCCATAAGGGACGATGCCGGTCGAAACCTCCCGCAACCGTCCATTGGTCGTCGGCGATCCGCTCGACTTGGCTTACGGGCCCCGCAAACCGCGTGGCGACGCGTGTGGCCAGCGCGGCATCAACGGGGGCGACCGCTCCGCCCTCAGCCGACAGGATGCGGGTGTCGCCATCACGACTTTCGATCCGCCAGACCGGCGCGGCGTCACGCATCTCCAGCGTGATCCGCCGGGCGTCCGGCGCCACGGGCGCGTGGCGCACCCGCGCCCAGTCGATCGGTTGCGCCCCCGCCCATCTCTCCGTCGGTTTTAACGACGGGTAGGGCACGTACAGCATCACCAGCCCGCTCGCGAACCACATGGCTAGGAACAGGCAGGTGACGATCCCGACCCAGCGATGGGTGAGGAAGGCGAGCCGCAAAGCCGCCTTCCCCCAGGATCGGTCAGAACCCGGCACGAAGCGCCACATCCAGCGCACGCGGGCGACCCAATATCCATTGCTGGTCGCCGTACGTTGTCACCGCATAGGCCTTGTCGAACAGGTTATAGACACGGACATCGACCGCCAGACGCGGCGTCAGCGCATAGGACAAGGTCGTGTCCACCGTCGCATAGCCCGGGATGCGAAACGCACCGCCATTATCGGAGAAGCGCCGCCCGACATAACGCAGCCCAGCGCGCGCCTGCAATTTCGCCGAGGCATCCCAGCGCAGCCAGAGATTGGCCAGCGCCTCCGGTACGTTGGGCGGGGTGCGGCCTGTATAATCCACGCCGCCGGAGCGGAAATCGTCGAACCGCGCATCCAGCAACGTGCCGTTGGCGTCGATCCCGAAGCCCTGCGGCAGATCGAGCGTCACCGCCGCCTCGACGCCTTGCGACGAGCGCTGGCCGACCTGCTCGACGGGGCTCGCCAGTGTGCGTTGGGCGAGCAGCCCCGTCTTGACGATGCGATAGGCCGCCAGCGTCGCGGTGCCGTGTCCGTTCGCGAACAGCCACTTGGCCCCCGCCTCGACCTGATGGCCGCGCGCGTTGCTGAATTGGACCTGCCCGGTCGACACGGTGGTCAGCGTACCCAGCGGATCGACGCCGGTGGCATATTGCGCATAAAGCGACAGGGTCGGCACCGGCTGATAGACCAGCCCCGCGCGCCACGTCGCGTTGCGGAACGTCTTTTCCAGCACGAAGCGGTCGGGCGTCGCGACGGTCCAGCGGCGGACCGTATCGACCTCATAGCGGACGCCGCCGACCACCGACCATTTCGGGCCGAGCGTCACCCGGTCCTCGGCGAACACCGCCAGCGCGGTGGTGCGGGTGCGATAGCGCGGGGCGATTCCCTGGGTGTCGAGGAAGCGGCCGGGATCGAAGGCGAAGGGATCGACCGAATCGACCTGTGCGACCGATCCGAAGTCGTTCTCATGGGTGAAGCGGACCAGATTGGCGTCCAAGCCGACGACCAGCGCATTGGCGATGCCCGGCGCGAGTCCCGTGTGCCAGGTCGCGCTGGCCTGATCGCCCCATTGGGTCAGGTCGTGGCGGATGCCGTAATTGCTGCTCCGCCTAATGGTGCCGGGCATGCCCGTCGATCCGTTCGCGCAGACACCGCTCGCAGCAACCCAGCAATAATTCTCCAGATTGCGCCAGAACCGGTCGCTGGTCAGCACATAAGCGATGTTGGACAGGCTGACCGCATTGCTCGGCGTCCAGTCGACCCGGATCGAGGCGCGGTCGTCGCGGAAGCGCATCCGCCCATCGCCGACATTATAGTTGCGATCCCGCACCCTCAGGTCGAGCCGCCCGTCGATCAGCGGTGTGCCGAAGTACGCCATGGGTCGCTGGTCACCATGATCGCCGCGCACCGTCACCGCCAGCGTCGAGGACGGCGTCCAGCGCAGCGTGCCCGACAGCGCGACGCTGTCCGAGCGCCCCCGATCGACATAGCCGTCCGACCGGCGATAGCTGGCATCCACCCGGTAACCCAGTGTCGGGGTCAGCGGCCCGCCCAGCCCGGCGGCGGCACGGAAACTGTTCTGCCCGCCATAGCCGATCTCGGCCTGGCCATGGGTCTGCGCGGTTGGCGCGCGCATCACGACATTGACCGCGCCGCCCAACGCGCCCTGGCCGTAAAGGACCGAGGCGGGTCCGCCCAGCACGTCGATCCGCTCGACCATCCAGGGATCGGTCGGAAAGGTGATCGTCCCCGCCGCCGGGAACAGCCGAACGCCGTCGACCAGTTGCAGCACCGACCCCTGCCCCGAAAAGCCGCGCGCGGCGAGCGCCGTACCGCCATTGCCCGGATTGGCGACGCTCGACAGGCCGGGCGCGCGCGTCTCCGCCTCGACGATCGACAGGTCGCCGCGGGCGCGGATCGTTCCGCCATCCAGCGAGGCGATGCTCGCGGGCGTCTCCAGCGGGGTCAGGCCCAACCGGCTGCCGGTGGCATTGGGCGTGTCGAGCGCCTGTTTCTCCCGCGTCCCGATGACCAGCACGGTGGCGTCGCCGCCCTGCTCCCCAGCCCTTTGCGCCCTCGCGTCGGTTGGCCCCAGCAGAAGCGCCGCGCCACTCCACAGGCCGAGTTGGACCTGCCCGAATCGGTTACGATATATCATTTCATTGCCCATAGCGTCTTGTCGCGAACAAGCCGAGGCCTTCCGATCGTTGCCGAACGGCCGGACGCCCTGCGTGCGGCACGCCATTTTCCGCATTCCACAGGGCCACCCATGCGCCTCCGCCACTTATGGCGTCGCTCGTCGGAACAGACCTAGCCTCGACCATCCCCTGGACCGGGCATGAGCGACCTGACGCCGGCAGGTCTCCTGGCTCACGGGTCATCGCGGACGAATGCGCCTTCCCAGGTTGCCCCAGTGGCTGGATCGACCAGACGGTCGGCCCGTGCATCGCCGCTCACCGCTTACAGTTGCAGGGACAGCCGCGGATTCGGGCCAAGGCCCTCACCGTGTTCCCTTTTAATCCCCCTTGTCAGGGGAACCGGCGCGATCATATCGCCGGATCATTCCGGCCTCGTATCGCTAGGCGGTCGCCATGGCGTGCGTCAAGCGGGATGAGGTCGCGGCAGGCTTGCGCTATGGAGGGCCGATGGCACGCAGGAACCGCTATCTGATCGCAACGATGCCTGACGGCTATGTGAAGACGATCGGCCCCACGTCACAGCCCTTCACCCATTATTGGCGGATCGTCGCCGATCTGGGCGGCGGTAAGACCGAAGTCTTCTGGGGCCATGCCAAGTCGCGCAAGGCCGCGGTGGCGAACGATGCCGCCATGGCAGAAGCGGTGCGGCAGCGCGGCTGGATCGGATACCAGTTCGAGGTCGTCGAACTGGTCGAGGCGGATGCGCCGCCGGAGGGGCAAAAGAAATCCTCCCCTGGCAGGGGAGGTGGCAAGGCGAAGCCCTGACGTAGGGGTGTCACTCTCTCGATAGCGAGTGGCAGGCCGGATTGATCCCGGCAATCCTCAAACCCGCAGGGCGGGTTTGACCTGCCACTCCCCTCCACCATCCCGAACACCCTCCCCTTGCGGGGGAGGAATGGTCAGAATTTACTTCTTCGGCTTGTTCTCGCCCGAAGCGTCCGAAATCGCGGACCCGGCCGAGCGCAGGTCGCGGCCCGCGCCGTTCACGGTGTTGCAGGCCGACAGGGTCAGGACGGCGAACAGGGTGGCACCCAAAGCGATCTTCTTGGTCATGACGATCTCCTCAAAAAAGGGGGATGCGGCGGGCCCGATACGCCGGCCCGCCGCGGGTACTCAGCGCAGGCGGCGGCGCGCGGCCGACGTTGCGCCAAAGGCGGAGGCACCAGCACCGACCAGCAGCGCGAGCACCAGGATGAACGAGGTCTTGGCCCCGGCCCCGGCGGCGGCATCGGCGGCCGACTTGGCGGTCTGGACGGTTTCGTTCTTGGTCTTCACGAAATCGGCCTTGGCCTGGTTGACCTGGGCCTGGGCCTGGTCGCGGCTGATCTTGCGCTGGGCCGCGACGATATCGACCACCCGCGATTCAGCCTTCACGCCGTCCGCACCACCGCGCGCCATGGCGGGCAGCTGCTTGGCGATTTCCTTCTGCGCCTGCTCGGGCGTCATCTGCGCCGGGTCGGCGGGGGTTTCGGTCAGATACTTGGCCGCTTCCTGCTGGATATCGTTCTGGTCGACACCCGCAACCTGTGCGACGCGCGGGGCCGCAGCACCGACGGTCGAACCGGCGGCCCCCGCCACTGCGCCGACCGTGCGGAATGCGCCGCCGATGATGCCGCCGACCGCCGAGGTCAGCAGATACAGCGTCAGGATCAGCGTGACGCCCCACACGACCAGGCCATGGACCAGCGCGTCGAACTTCTCCGTCACCCCCGACACGCGCGCGGCCGCATAGCCACCCGCGCCCAGCGCTACCACCGTGGTGATCAGCCAATAGAGGCCCGCACCGATGCCGAAGCCCGTCGCGCCCGGCGTCGAGCCCTCGACCGGATCGACCATCGACAGGCCGATGCCCGTGCCAAGGATGCCCATCACCAGCTGGACCGCGACCGCGATCACCACACCGGCAAAGATCGCGCCCCACGAAATCCGGCGACCGGCGCGGATGATCGCGGTCTCTTCGGGCACGTAGCCGTGCGTTGCATGCGTAGCCATATTCACTCCTGTTCTTTCGATGTCCGGGCGGGCTCGGTCGAGGTCTTGCGACCGGCCGCCTCCTGTTGTTTTCGCCCCTGACGAATCTCGGCGTCGTCGCCGATCAGCTTGCCAATCGTCTCGCGCGCGGCGCCCTGGGCGCGGCGGACGCGATCGACCGGAACCTTGGATGTCTTGTCACTCATGCAGCGACCTCCCGGCGGCCCATCACGCCCTCGCCGTCAAAACCACGGGCATGGGCCCAGGCGGCAGCCGCGGTGCGCCGGTTCACACCGATCTTGGCGTAGATCCGCGCGACATGGTTGCGCACGGTGTTGCCCGACACGCCCAGCGCCCGGGCGATGCTTTTGTCGTCCAGCCCGCGACAGATCAGACCCAGCACCTCGCGCTCGCGCGCGGTCAGGTCGTCCAGCCCGGCACCGTCCGGCTCCGCCTTCGGCGCGCGCAACCGGGCCAGCTTGTCCATGATCGACCGGCTGAACCAGCTGGTGTCCTTCATCACCGCATCGATCGCCTCGACCAGCTCCAGCTCGGTGGCCTTGCGCTGGGTGATGTCCTGGAACGCCCACAGCACACAGGCATCGTCGCCCAGCGTAATGAGTTCGGTCGACACAAGACAGTCGCTCAGGCCGCCGTCCTTGGCGACGATCCGCGCCTCGAAGCCGCGCAGGTCGCGCCCCTCGTCGATCGCCACCTCCACCTCGGCCTGCGCCACGTCACCGGCCCACAGGCCGACATCGGCGAGCGAACGCCCCACAATCTCGGCCGAGCCATAGCCGGTCAATGCGGTGAAGCTGGCATTGACCTCGCACAGCACATGGCCGTCGCGCGCACCGATCGCCATCGGCACCGGCGCCATCTGGAAGGTGCGGGTGAATCGCTCTTCGCTATGGCGCAGCGCGGACTCGGCCTTCCGGCGTGGCTCCAGATCGGCGAAGGTGAACAACATGCAGGGCTGATCCCCCATGTCGATCGGCTGTCCTGCCACGATGACCAACTTGGTCCCGCCACCGGGCAACGCCAACTCTGCCTCCATCTGCGGAATGGTTCGCCCTTCCGCCAGCCGCTCCTTGGCCAGTTCCTGCCGCTCGGCCCCGCGCAGCACGTCGATGTCATAGACGGTGCGGCACAGCACCTGATCACGCGGGAAGCCCGTCATCTCGACAAAACCCTGATTGACCTTGACGAAGCGCAGATCAGCCAGGCGACAGATGATCGCGGGTGCGGGGTTGGCGTTGAACGACTGCTCGAACCGATCCTCGGCCTCATAACGCGCGGTGACGTCCTGGATGACTAGGACGACGCACGCCGGCTCGCCATCATCACGGTCGTTGAGTACGAGGCTGCGAACCTGATGGACCCAGCGCGGCTGCGCCTCGCCCGCGACGATCACCTCGACCACGACCTCTGAAAAACGCTCGCCCGCCGCGACCCGCTCGACCGGATAGTCATCGGCCTCCAGCCGATGGTTGTTGCGGTAACGCAGCTGGAATCGGCCCCGATACTCGTCGACCGTCCGGCCGAGCTGCTCCAGACGCTCGACCCCGTGCATGGTCAGCGCGGCGTCATTCGCCCAGAGCAGGCTCTGGTCGGGGTCGATCAGGATTACCCCCTCGTCCAGCCCCGCGACGATCTGTCGCAAGTGCCGGAGGTCGACCGTATCCCGCAAAGAGGCAAGCGAGGAGGCCAAGGCGCGTGCCTCAGTTCCGGCGCCCGTGGACCAGTGCGGCCAAAGCATAGCCGCCCAACGCCGCGACGACCGCCCAGACGACGCCGTTATTGCCGTTATGGGCACGAACCGCCTCTACGGCCTTGCCCGATCCGCGACGTGCGGCGGCGAGCGAACGATCGGCGACATCGCCGATCCGCTCGCGCGCTTCCTCGATCAGGCTGGGGGTCGCATCGGCGACCTCGCCCGCGACGGACTGGGCACGGCCGAACAGATGCTCGGCGCTGCCCGCGACCTGATCGGTGACACCCGCCACTTTCCAGTCACGGCTGTCGACCATGTCGCCGATCGCCTTTTCCACCTTGCCGCCCAGATGGCGCGCATTGCCGTGCAGTTCATGCTTGTTCATCGTTCGTCTCCGAATGGAAAAAAAAGAAGATCGATCGCGGGATCAGGGCGCGACGCCACAACCGGCGGCGGCCTTGCCGACCTCCAGCGCGACGCGCGGGTCCTTGATCTCGCCTGCGACCCGGATCAGGTCGCCAACCGTCAGCTGCGACGGATTGGGGTCGTCGCGACGATACGCCGCGGCGGCATTGCCCAACTGCTGCAACTGGCCGAGCGACAGGTTGCGCTCCAGCCGCTGGCCAACACAGGTCGAGCGCTGGCTGTCCAACCCATAGCGCTCCAGTCCGGTGGCGATGCGCGTCGACGGCGGCGTGCAGGCGACCGCCGCCAAGGCGATGCCGATGCTTGCGACGATTTTGACCACCGGAGTCTCCCGTAGAACCGGCGGCGAAAATGCGACCGATCTGGCCGGGTACAACCTATGATAAGTTAAGCTGTTCCTGGTATTTTTGCGCGTAATGCTAGGTAGGTTTGTGCCCATTCCGCCGGGGACGCCTGGGAAATGCGGGCATCCGACGGACGGCGTAGGTGAATGATCGGCAAAATTCAGGTGCAAAAGCACCCCCCTTTGCGCTCTGCCGATCGTGCATCACCAAGGGCCATTCAGCGCTATCCCTTGTTGAACGTTATGTTATTTCATGCCATTTCCGCGCTGCGGTCGGCTAGCTGACGCATTACCGATAGCTTTGGAGTCCCGCCTGATGGCGAGCATTATGACGGCCCCCATCCGTCCCCTGTCCATGACCACGCCCACCGTTCGCGCCAGCACGCGGCTGGCCAGCATCGATGCGCTGCGGGGTTTCGTCATGCTGTTGATGCTGCTCGACCATGTGCGCGAGACATTCCTGCTCTGGGTGCCGGTCGCCGATCCGGTCGCCGCAACGACCACCGATCCCGCTTATTTCTTCACTCGCCTGACCAGCACCTTGTGCGCTCCCGTCTTCGTCGCTCTGACCGGGCTCAGCGCCTATCTCTACTCGCAAAGGCACAGCAGGGCCCAGACCAGCGCCTTCCTCCTCAAGCGGGGCGCATTCCTGATCCTGCTCGAACTGACGCTCGTCAATTTCGTCTGGCGCGCGCAATTCCCACCGACGATCCTGTATCTCCAGGTCATCTGGGCGATCGGCCTGAGCATGATCGTGCTCGCCACGCTGATCCACCTGCCGCACAAGGTGGTCGCCGCGCTCGGCATCGGCATCGTCGCCGGACATAATCTCCTCGATCCCTTGACTGTAGCGGAAGGACATCCGCTGCATCTCGTCTGGTCGTTGCTGCATGACCGCGCGATGGTGACGATCCAAGGATTTCCGGTCCGCTTCAGCTATCCCGTGCTGCCGTGGTTCGGCGTGATCGCTCTGGGCTGGACCGTCGGGCCATGGTTCGCCAGCGGCGATGGCGCCACGCGGCGCAAGCGGCTGGTGCGGACCGGCGCGCTGCTACTCGTCGGTTTTATCCTGCTGCGCGCGCTCAACATCTATGGCGACGCCCCCTGGTTCGTGGTCCCAGACACCCCTTTGCGTACGGCCATGAGCGTCTTGGCCCTGACCAAATACCCGCCGTCCCTGCTGTTCCTGATGTCGACGCTGGGCGTGGGCCTGTTGCTGCTGGCCCTGTTCGAGCGGGTGGAGGGCACACGGGCGATCGGCTGGCTGGCGGTCTTCGGCGGTGCACCGATGTTCTTCTACCTCTTTCACCTCTATATCCTGCGCGGCCTGTACCTGCTCGGCCTTGCCCTTTGGGGCACCAATCATGGCACGGTCTTCGGCCTGCCCTCGATGCCCTGGATATGGGGGCTGTGGATCGCGCTGATCGTACCGCTTTATTTTCCCACGCGCTGGTTCGCCGGGCTCAAGCAGCGGCGCAAGGATATCGGCTGGCTAAAATATTTCTGAGCGGCTTCCAGAGCGGACGAGGGCGACCAATGAGGCAACAGGCCTCCGCCCAGTGGCGACAATGCGGACGACTGGCGACTTCGCCTTGGTCATTCCTATGCCTGCCCTCGGATCACATCGCGAAGGAAGGCGGGCGTTGACGGAAAGCGATGAGATGCTTTGCCAAGCCGATGGTCGGGACGGTTTTACGCGGGACGGCCTCTTGCTCCCCCGAAAGAATGCTCTCCGCATCTCCAACCCGCTAGGGTCAGGACTCGTTGATCACAGCCAGAAGATGACGGTAGCTGCCAAGGTGATGGCAGAGAAAAAGGCGGTTGGGCAGCGATCATAGCGGGTAGCGACGCGTCGCCAGTCCTTGAGGCGGCC
>CAJYRW010000053.1:0-45886 GCA_913777475.1 uncultured Sphingomonas sp.
GCGGCGGCGGTGCCGAACAGGGTCGCCTGCGGCCCCTTCACGACCTCGATCCGCTCGATGTCGTACAGGTCCTGATAGGCGCCGCGCGTCCGGCTGATGTCCACGCCGTTATAATAGAGCGTGACGCGCGCGCCCTGCTGCGCCGAACCCGAGTCCGAGGTGATGCCGCGGATGACGAAGCCGGGATTGTTCGCGCTCTGCTCCTGGATCTGGAGGCCGGGGATATATTGCGCGACTTCGGACAGCGAGTTGACGCCGATATCGGCCATGCGCGCGCCCGACACCGCGCTGACAGTCAGGGGAACATCCTCGATCCGCTGTTCGCGCTTCTGTGCGGTGACGATGACGTCGGGATTGTCGTTGGCGTCGCGGGCATCCTGTTGCGGCTGGATCATCGCCTGGGCACCCGCCACCTGGGCAAGCGCCAGCTGGCTCAGACCCGCGAGCAAGGTCGCCAGCGTCACGCGGCGCACGATCACATTCATCTTATTCCCCCCGGAAGAACCGTCTTTCGCCGCCGCCTAGGCGAAAGGGATTACCAGTTGGTGTCCTGCGCAAGTCGTTTCTGTGACAGTCTCTACCCTGTCGCCAAACCGTCACAGCACCGCCATCGCTCTGTCGTTCGCCGGGCCTAGCGACGGCGGCGAAAGGACCGATACGATGACGATGATGAACCGACGCCGCGCGATCACGCTGATGGGCAGCGGGGCGACCCTGGCCCTGCCGACGATGGCGGAGGCCGCCCCGGCGGTCGCCCGGTTCGATCACGGCGTGGCGAGCGGCGATCCTTCGCCCGATGGCGCGATCCTGTGGACCCGCGCGACGCCAGCCGAGGGGCAGGGGGCTGATATCCCATTGACCTGGCATGTCGCGCCGCTGGACGGCCGCGATGCGGTGGGCCTGCGTACCGGCCGGGTCGCGGCGCGCGCTGCGCGGGACTTCACCGCCAAGGTCGAGGTAACCGGCCTGCGGCCGGGCCGCGATTATCGTTATTGGTTCGAGGCGGCGGACGGTCGGCGTTCGGCCGAGGGGCGTTTCCGCACCCTGCCGCGTGGTCGGGTCGAGGATCTGGTCCTGGCGGTCGTATCCTGCCAGCTGTATCCGGGCGGCCTGTTCAACGCCTATGACGCCATCGCCAAGGCGGAGCGGATGGATGCCGTGCTGCATCTGGGCGACTATATCTATGAATATGGCGCGGACGGTTATGGCGCGGCGATCGGGCGCAAGCTGAACCGCCTGCCCGAACCCGCGCACGAGATCGTGACGCTGGCCGATTATCGTATGCGCCACGCCCAGGTGAAGCGCGATCCCGACATGCAGGCCGCGCATGCCCGCACCGCCTTCATCTGCGTCTGGGACGATCACGAGGTCGCCAATGACGACTGGATCGGCGGTGCGGAGAACCACGATCCCAAGACCGAGGGTGACTGGGCCAAGCGCAAGGCGGCGGCCATGCAGGCCTATTTCGAGTGGATGCCGATCCGCGATCCGCTGCCCGGTAAGCCATGGGAGGCGATCAACCGCAGCTTCGAGTTCGGCGACCTGGCAACGCTGGTCATGCTGGAGACGCGCTTGCTGGCCCGTTCCAAGCAGGTTCGCGCCAAGGGGGAGGCGCCCGAGCCCGACGAATATGCGACGATGATGGCCGAACGCGCGCGGCCCGACCGCGAACTGCTGGGGGCTGGCCAGCTCGACTGGATCGAACGGACGCTGACCCGCTCGGTCCAGGCGGGCACGCCGTGGCAGGTGATCGGCAACCAGGTCGTCATGGCGCGGATCGACGGCCCCGATCTGGAAAAGCAGATGGGTGCGGCGGGCTATGCCAAGCTGACCGAGCGGCTTTCCGAGGACGCACGGCGCCAGCTCGGTGAGGCACAGGCGTCGTATCGGGCGGGCCTGCCGCTCAATTTCGACAGCTGGGACGGCTATCCGGCGGCGCGCGAGCGGCTGTACGCGGCGTTCCGGCGGGCGGGCAGCCGTCCGGTCGTGGTGTCGGGCGACAGCCATGCCGCCTGGGCCAACGACTTGTATGACGCGGACGGGACGCTGGTCGCGGCGGAGTTCGCTGGCACCTCGATCACCAGCCCGTCCTGGGGCGACCTGATGCCCGGCATCGGCCGCGAGATCGCCGCCGCCAATCCCAAGGTGGTCCGCTTCTGCGATCAGGATGACAAGGGCTGGCTGCACCTCACCCTGACCCGCGAGGCGGCCACCGCGCGCTATATGACCGTCTCGACCGTCCTAGCCAAACCCTATGAGCAAGGCGTCGCAGCGGTCTGGCGGACCAAGCCGGGCACCGCCGCGCCGATCGAGCCGGTGACCGCCTGATCGGTTCCTGAACGTCGCCCCGACCTACCGGGCTCGTCGGACGGCGGCGAGGACATGGGCGGTCAGGGCGGCGTCGTCATGGTTCATGTAATGGCCGCCCGGTAGCGCGATCACCTTGGCATTGGGTTGCTTCAGCAGCGGGCAGAGGCTGTCCGTCTCCTTGATGCCGTAGATGCAGGTCAGCGGCGCCCAGTCGATCGTTCGCGCGGTCGTGATGCCCCAGCTGTCGGGCTTGCCGCGATAGGCGAGCCCCGACGGATCGGAGCGGAAAAAGGCGGTCTCGCCCGGCACGACCAGGATGATCGCCGCCACGCGCGCGCGCAGATCGGCAGGCAGGCGGGCGAGGCCGGTCTGCAACATATCCGCGCCATAGGACTGGCCGAGCAGTACCAGCCGGCGCGAGCCTGCTTCCTGCGCGGCGCGGCGGACCAGATCGGCGATCAGCGCATCGACCTCGGCCCGCGTGCGGGGATGGCGGAACAGGACCGGCGAGTTGACCCCGCTGACCGGGATTCCCGCCGCGCTCAAGCTGCGCGCGATCACACCGCCCATGCCATAGCGAAGCCCCATATCGCCCGACAGCGATAGTACCAGTATCGGCTGGGGCCGGCCCTGCGCGGGAAAGCGGACAAACGGGTTTCGGTCGAAATAACTTCCCGAATAGAGAAGGATAGCGAGGCCGGTGATGACCAGCAGCAGGATCGCGGCGACAATGTTGCGGCTGTTGCGGCGATGGTGCGCCAAGAGATCGGACATGGCCTGTCCTACCGCTATTGTCCGCCCATTGTCACGGGCCCCCAACAGCGCTTCACGAAGCGTTATGAAAAATCTGTAATGTTGCGATCACGCGCTCTATGCGCGTGATCTGCCATCGGGCAGCGCGATAGGGACCGTCGGATGGCGGAATGCCGCTTTCCCGCCGGACCCATGCACCAAGGACCAATGCCCGTGACCAACCCGATCTTTTTCGATCCCACCGGACGCCGGGGCACATGGGCCCGGCGCGGGGTCGCGGTCATGATCCTGTCGGTGGTGATCGCGGCGATCGCCTTTGCGACGACGCTGGTCGCGGTGCCCAATTCGGGCGTGCTGCCCTTGCCCTTCGCGCGCCGCCAGCCGATGACGCTGGAGCCCACCGCCCAGTTGAAGGGGCGGCGCGGCCAGTGGCTGCCGCGTAAGGCGGTGGCGCAGGGGCATACCCCGCTGACCATCGCCTTCTATACGCCGGGCAACGACTCGGCGCTGTCGTCGCTGCGCGCGCATATGGGCCAGATCGACTGGCTGGTCCCTTCGCTGATGAACGTCGCGGGTCCCAAGGCCGAGCTGCAGATCAACAACGATCCCAAGCTGGCGACGCTGATCGCCCGCGCCGCCAAGCCGCCGCGTCTTCTCCCCATGGTCCAGAATCTGGCCAATGACGAATGGGACGGCCAGGCGATCGCGCGGATCATCGCCAGCCCCGCCGCCTCCGAAAAGCTGGCGACCCAGCTGGGCCAGTCGATCACGGCCAATCGCCAGTCGGGTCTGGTCATCGACTTCGAGAATCTGCCCGCCAGCGCGATGCCCGGCTATCCGCGTTTGCTCCAGCGGATCAAGGCGCACCTGCCCAAGGGCGCGGTGCTGGCCGTGACCGTGCCCGCCGAGGACGAGGCGTGGCAGCTCCAGCGGCTGGCCAAGGTCGTCGACCGGGTCATGTTGATGGCCTATGACGAGCATTGGCAGACCGGCACCCCCGGCCCGATCGCGTCGCAGCCCTGGTTCCTGCAGGCGACCGAAAAGGCGCTGCGCGAGGTCGGCCGCGACAAGCTGATCGTCGCGCTGGGCAGCTATGCCTATGACTGGCCGACCAAGGCCGACGGCCCGGCCGAACCCGCCGAAGCCAAGTCGATCGAGGAAGCCTGGCTGATGGCGCATGACAGCCAGGCCAAGGTGACGTTCGACCCGGCCAGCGGCAATGCGGGTTTCGCCTATGACGAGAATGGCGAACATCATACCGTCTGGATGCTCGACGCGGCCACCAGCTGGAACCAGCTTCAGGCGCTGAAGCAGCTGGGCATAGACGATGTCGCCTTCTGGCAGCTGGGCAGCGAGGACCCCGGCCTGTGGGCCGACTTCGCCGCGTTTCGCAGCACGGCGCGCGGCGTCATTCCCCGGCTGGGTTCGATCACCTCGCCGCTGAATGCCGATGTCGAGGGGCCGGGCGAAATCCTGCGCATCACCGCCCAGCCGACCGATGGACAGCGTACGCTGCGCTACGACAAGGACGGGATCATTCGGAACGAGGTCTATCAGACGCTTCCGACCCCCTATGTCGTCCAGCGGGCGGGCGCGGTGCCCAAGACGATCGCGCTGACCTTCGACGACGGGCCCGATCCCGAATGGACGCCCAAGATCCTCGACGTGCTGGAACGCGAGCGGGTGCCGGCGACCTTCTTCGTCATCGGCGAGAATGCGCTGCAACATCCGCAGTTGCTCCGCCGCATCGTCGATGACGGCAGCGAGCTGGGCAATCACAGCTATACCCATCCCAACATGGCGACGACCAGCGACCGGGGTATCAAGCTGGAGCTGAATGCCACCCAGCGGCTGATCCAGGCCTATACCGGCCGTTCCACGACGCTGTTCCGCGCGCCCTATTTCGGCGACGCCGAGCCGACCACGGGCGACGAGATCGGCCCGGCGCTGGTCGCGCAGAATCTGGGCTATACGGTCGTCGGCCTGCACGTCGATCCGAACGATTGGCAGCGGCCGGGCGTCGACCAGATCGTTCAGCAGACCATCGATCAGGTCCACGGTGCGACCGAGGAGAATTCGGCTAATGTCGTGCTGCTCCACGATGGCGGCGGCGACCGCGAACAGACGGTTGAGGCTCTGCCGCGTATCATCGATACGCTGCGGGCGCAGGGGTATCGCTTCGTCCCCGCCTCGCAACTGGTCGGGATCAGCCGCGACCAGGCGATGCCGAAAGTCGAGGGCAGGGACCTGCTGGCGGTGCGGACCGATGTCGCCATCTTCGTCTTCCTGGCCTTCGTATCGGCCGCGCTCGCGTGGCTCTTCTATCTCGCCATCGCGCTTGGCATCGCACGCGCCGTCGTCATGGCGGGTCTGGCCTGGTTCCAGGGCCGCAAGTCGAAGCCCGTGCCCCCCGAATATACGCCCAGCGTCTCGGTCATCATCCCCGCCTTCAACGAGGAGCGGGTGATCGTCCAGTCGGTGACGCGCGTGCTGGAGAGCGACTATCCCGGCCTTCAGGTCATCGTCGTCGATGACGGGTCGAAGGATCGCACCAGCGCGGTGGTGCGCGAGGCCTTTGCGGGCGAACCGCGCGTCCAGCTGCTGACGCTGGTCAATGGCGGCAAGGCGGCGGCGCTGAACCGCGCGCTTCAGGATGCGACGGGTGAGGTGTTGATCGCGCTCGACGCGGATACCCAGTTCGAGCCCGAGACGATCGCCAAGCTCGCCCGCTGGTTCGCCGACCCCAAGCTCGGCGCGGTGGCGGGCGATGCGCGGGTGGGGAACCGGGTGAACCTGGTCACCCGCTGGCAGGCGGTCGAATATATCACCGCGCAGAATCTGGAGCGCCGGGCGCTGGCCGGGTTCGACGCGATGACGGTGGTGCCGGGCGCGGTGGGCGCATGGCGGCGCGCGGCGCTGGATGCCGTGGGCGGCTATCCCGAGAACACGCTGGCCGAGGATCAGGACCTGACCATCGCGATCCAGCGGGCCGGATGGCGCGTTACTTATGATCCGCGCGCGGTGGCGTGGACCGAAGCGCCCGAGAGCTTCAAGGCGCTGGCCAAGCAGCGTTATCGCTGGGCGTTCGGTACGCTGCAATGCCTGTGGAAGCACCGCGCCGTGCTGCGCACGGGCAAGCCCGCCGGGCTGGCGCGGGTCGGTCTACCCCAGGCCTGGTTGTTCCAGATCATCTTCGCCGCCATCTCGCCCCTGATCGACCTGGCGCTGATCCTGTCGGTCATCGGCACCGCGATGCGCGTCGCGCAGCATGGCTGGGCGCAGACCAGCACCGACGTGTTCCAGATGGCGGCTTACTGGGTGGCCTTCACCTCGATCGACGTGCTGTGCGGCTGGCTGGCGTACCGGCTGGATGGCAACCGGGTGCGCTACCCCGCGCACCTGCTGGTCGCGCAGCGACTGGTCTATCGCCAGATCATGTACTGGGTCGTGCTGCGCGCGATCAGCTCGGCGATCGGCGGTTGGATCGTCGGCTGGGGCAAGCTGGAGCGTACGGGGAACGTCGCGGCGTAAGCGGCGTCTCCGTCGCTCAGGCGGCGGAACGGGGCTCGGGCGTCAGCGTCAGGCGGACGCGCAACCCCGGCGCATTGTCCTCCAGCGCCAGCGTTCCGCCATGGAGGTGCGCCACCGCGCTGGCGAGCGACAGGCCGAGCCCTGCGCCGCTTTCGGTACGCGCCGCGTCCAAGCGGCCGAAACGCTTCAAAGCCTCGTCACGGCGTTCCTCCGGGATGCCGGGGCCGTCGTCGGCGACGATCAGGATCGGGCCCGGCTCGACCCGCACGGTGATCTCGCCCGCGCCATATTTCAGCGCGTTGTCGATCAGGTTGGCGACGGCCTGACCCAGCAGTTCACGGTGGACACGCGCGACCAGCGTCTCGGGCCCTTCGGCGCGGATGGTCATGCCGCGATCCTCGGCCAGCGGCTCAAACATGTCGGCGACGTCGCGCACCATCTCGGCCAGGTCGGCATCGACAAAGGCGTCGCGGCCGAGGCCCGCTTCGGCCCGGCTGATGCGCAGCGCGGTGTCGAGCATGGCGAGCAGCCGGTCGCCTTCCTCCAGCGCGCGGCCGACCGCGACGCGGGCATTTTCGTCCCGACTCTCGGCCAGCGCGCGGTCCAGCGTCGCGCGCAGCCGGGTGAGGGGGGAGCGCAGGTCGTGTGCCAGCCCGTCGGTCGCGACCTTCAATTCGGTCATCAGCAGCGCGATCCGGTCGAGCATCGCATTGACCGCCTGGGCCAGCGCGTCGAACGCGTCGTCGCCGCCATTGGGGATGACCCGGCGCGACAGGTCGCCGCCCGCCACCGCATGAGCGGTGGCGACCGTATCCTCCAGCCGCCGCTCGATCATCCGCGCGGCGGCCCAGGCGGCCAGTGCGGCGAGCACGATGGCGGCGGCCATGCCGACCCCCATCGCCTCTTCCATTGCCAGCGCGACGCGCAGCTCGCTCTCGATGACATGGCCCGCCAGCATCCGCGAGCCGTCGGGCAGGCGGGTCGCCATCACCCGCATCCGTTCGGGTTGGGAATGGCCGATCCGAAAAATCTCGATCGTCGCCGAACCGGGCGCGGGGACGTTGGGCGGCCAATCGGCGATGTTGCCCGCCACGAACCGTCCGCGCGGATCGGTCAGCAGGATGACCGACAGCGGCAGGCGGTCGGTGGTCATCCGCCGGTCGACCGCGGCGCGGACCGCCGCCTGGCCCCCCGACAGCCATACGCCCGACAGCTCGTCGCGCAGGTCGCTCGCGGCGTCCTCGGCCTGATCGGCGATCTCGCTGCGCGTCAGATGCCGGACGGTCGCCACCATCGCGCCCGCGCCGACCAGTTGCAGCGCAAAGACCAGCAATGCGAAACGCAGCGTGGTCGAGCGGAGGACCGCCGGTGCTATTTCTCGACCCCCAGCTTATAGCCCGAGCCGCGCACCGTATGCAGGAGCGGGCGGGCGAAACCTTCGTCGATCTTCTTGCGCAAGCGGCTGATATGCACGTCGGTGACATTGGTGTTGGGATCGAAATGGAAATCCCAGACCCCTTCCAGCAACATGGTGCGGGTCACCACCTGATCGACATGCTGGAGCAGATATTCGAGCAGCCGGTACTCGCGCGGTTGCAGGTCGATCGGCTTGCCCGCCCGCCGGACGCGGTGGGCGAGCAGATCCATCTCCAGATCGTCGCACACCAGCTTGGTCTGCGGCGCGTTGCCGGTGGTGCCGCCGCGCCGGATCAGCAGGCGGATGCGGGCCAGCAACTCGGCAAAGACGAACGGCTTGGTCAGATAATCGTCCGAGCCGGAGGTCAGCCCCGCCACCCGGTCCTCGGGCGAGGACAGCGCGGACAGGATCAGCACCGGCGTCTGGATGCCCGCCGCACGGATCGCCGCCAGCACCGACATGCCGTCCATGCCGGGCAGCATCCGGTCCAGGATGATGCAGTCATAGGTGCCGTCGGTCGCATGGAACAGGCCATCGCGCCCATTGGCGGCATGATCGATCAGGAATCCCTCTTCCCGCAAGCCGTTGGCGATGTAATCCGCCGTCGAGCGATCATCTTCGATCAGCAAAATCCTGTTGGCCACGCTGTCCTCCCGACGCGCTCCTTAGCAGCGTGATCGTAAGGAGGCCATGGTCGCGCGCGACTTCCAACTGGACGGGCGAATCGATACGCCGCGCGGCCTCGTCGCGCAGCATCGCGAAGGACGTCGCGGGGTGGCCGTCGATGGTCATGACCGTATCGCCGACATGCAGCGGGGGCTTCACTGGCGGCATGGGATCGCCCTCGACATCGCTGCGCAGGCTGGTGACGACCAGGCCCGGCCGATCTTCCCCGACGGGGGCGAAGGTCGCGCCGTAGAGGGTCGATGGCCGGTGCGGCCCGGCGCGAAGCGGCATATGCCCGACCAGCAGCGCCGTCGCGGCGCCACCGACCAGCGCGACCAGCCCCGCGCCCCAGCCGACGATCCTTAGCCCCTTCATATCGGCCACTTTCCTGCGGCCACCGGCAGCGCACGCGGCGCGGCGATCATGGGGGCCTGGACGGCGGGCAGGGGCGATGCGTTCACCCCGTCTGCATAGCCGCCATGACCTGAGCGAAGCGTGGGCGAAGCATGACGCTTCTGTCATGTGAAGGGCAGGTGGCGCGTGACGAACTTGTCATGTGCCCGTAAGGCAGCGGGGCCGGGCGGCGCTTTATGCCGCAGGGTTACGTCATGGCGGGGTCGAAAAACGGAAGTGGTTGGCGTGTGACGCAAGGGCATGGGGTGGCGGAACCGACCTTTGGTTCGATGGTGGCGGGGGTGATGGCGTGACATCGTCCTCCCGGCTTGCGACCATGGTCGACCGGATCATCGCCTATGGCCGGGCCAAGCGCGGCTATCTGGCGGTCGGCGCGGTCGTGCTGCTGGTCGCGCTGGGGCTGTCGGCGCTGCATCACCTGACCCGTTCGGTCCGGCTGTCCGATGTGCGCGGCGCCTTTTACGCCATCGATCCGCGCCAGATCATCCTGTCGGTCGGCTTCACCATCGCCAGCTATATCGCGCTGACCTTCTACGACGTGATCGCGCTGCGGGTGATCGGCAAGCCGTTGCGCTGGCGGACGGCGGCGACCGCGTCCTTCACCAGTTATACGCTCAGCCATAATCTCGGCCTGGCGCTGCTGACCGGTGGGTCGGCGCGATACCGGGTCTATGCCGCCGCCGGGCTGGACGGGCCGGACATCGCACGCGTTATCGCGATTGCCAGCGCGACCTTCTGGTTCGGGGTGTTCACCGTCACCGGGCTGGGCCTGTTGTTCCATGAAGGGCCGATCACGGTCGAGACACTGGTGCTGGGCCAAACCATGGTCCGCTGGCTGGGCGGCGCGGTGGTCGCGGGCGCGCTGGGGCTGATCCTGCTCTGCGCCTTGCGGCCCGGCCAGCGGATCGGCTGGCGGGCGTGGAGCGTGCCGCTGCCCACGCCCGCCCAAGCCCTGGCCCAGATCGGCATCGCCTCGCTCGACCTGGGGTGCGCGAGCGCGGCGCTGTTCGTCCTGTTGCCGGGCGCGTCGATCGACCTGCTGCCCGCGTTCCTGCTCGCTTATGCGCTGGCGATCATCGTCGCTCTGGTCAGCCATGTGCCCGGCGGCATCGGCGTGTTCGAGGCGGTCGTGCTGGCGACCGTACCGGTCGACCGGACCGAGCTGTTCGCCGCGCTGATCGCCTATCGCGTGCTCTACTACCTCGCGCCGCTGGCGTTCGGGATCGCACTTCTGGCCTGGGACGAGGCGCGGCGGCGGCCGATCAAGGCACTGCGCGATGTCCGCCGTATCCTGCTGGGCATCGCGCCGACGCTGCTGAGCGCCGCCTGTTTCGGCGGTGGCGCGATCCTGCTGCTGTCGGGATCGCTGCCCGCCATTCCGCAGCGCGTGCACCAGCTCGTCCATATCGTGCCCTTGCCCTTTATCGAGGCGTCGCATTTCGCGGCCAGCCTGGTCGGCACCGGCCTGCTGCTGCTGGCACCGGGCCTTTATCGGCGGCTCGACGGAGCGAGCCTAGCGGCGCGCGCGCTGCTGGTCGCGGGGGCGATCTTCTCGCTGGCCAAGGGTATCGATTATGAGGAAGCGGCGGTCTGCCTGACCATCGCGCTGCTCCTCCAGATGAGCCGACGCGCCTTTTACCGGCGGACCTCGCTGGTCGCGCGGCCGTTGTCCCCCGCCTGGTTGTTCAGCGTCGCGGTGGTGATCGTCGGCACCGCCTGGATCGGCTTTTTCGCCTACAAGCATGTCGATTACCGTGAGTCTCTCTGGTGGCGGTTCGCGCTGTCGGACGATCCCTCGCGCTTCCTGCGTGCTGGCCTGGGCGTCGCGGTGATGCTGGCGGGGGCGGGGCTGTGGCGGCTGTTCCTCGCCGCCCCGCCGGGCGAGGCGGACCACCCCGCGATGGAACAGGTGCGCGCCGTGGTCGACCAGGCCGAGCGGACCGATGCCGCACTGGCACTGCTGGGCGACAAGCGTTTTCTCTTCTCGCCGGAGGGCGACGCCTTCGTCATGTATCAGGTGCGCGGCACCAGCTGGATCGCGATGGGCGATCCGGTCGGCCCGCGCGCGGCCTGGGCCGACCTGTTGTGGCAGCTGCGCACCATGGCGGACGCCGCGCAGGGGCGGCTGCTCCTCTATCAGATCACGCCCGAAGCGCTGGAGATCGCCATCGAGATGGGGCTCCAGATCATCAAATATGGCGAGGAAGCGCTGATCGACCTGCCCGGTTTCGCGCTGGAGGGCGGGCGGATGCGCGGGTTGCGCCAGACGCTCAACCGCTTTCGCACGCGGGAGAATGCCACCTTCGCCATCGTGCCCGCCGCCGAGGTGCCCGCCATCATGCCCGAGTTGAAGTCGGTGTCCGACGACTGGCTGCTGGAAAAGGGCCATGGCGAGAAGGGTTTCAGCCTGGGCCGGTTCGACCCGGCCTATCTGGCGCTGACCGATTGTGCGGTGGTGCGGGTGGAGGGGCGGATCGTCGCCTTCGCCAATCTCTGGAAGGCGGGCGAGAAGCGCGAGCTGTCGGTCGACCTGATGCGCCATGTCGAGGACGCGCCCGGCGGGGTGATGGATTATCTGTTCGTCGAGCTGATGCTCTGGGGGCAGGCGGAGGGTTATGGTCGCTTCGCGCTAGGCCTGGCACCGCTATCGGGCGTCGGCGGACGGCGCATGGCCCCGACCTGGGCGAAGGTCGCCGCGCTCGTCTTCCGGCATGGCGAGCGTTTCTACGGCTTCCGGGGATTGCGGGCCTATAAGGAGAAGTTCCAGCCCGAATGGGCACCGCGCTATATCGCGGGTCCGCGCGGGCTGGGGTTGGTCAAGGCGTTGCGCGACCTGAACGCGCTGATCGCCGATGGGGGTGAAGCGAATTGATCCTCCCCGGCACGGGGAGGTGGCAGGCCGAAGGCCTGACGGAGGGGGGCTTCCGCAAGGGACTCGCTTAGCGGCACGCCCCCTCCACCACCGCTTCGCGGCGGTCCCCCTCCCCGTGCCGGGGAGGATTGTTTAGGCCCTGAACAGCGACGGCGCTTTTTCGACCCGTGTCTTGCCGGCCGCGTCGGTCACCGCATAGGTGAAGCCCGGCAACAGACAGAACGCCCCGACCCGCCCGGCCGTATCCATCGCCAGGAAGCCGACCTGCACCCCCTTGATCGCATCGCCGCGAAGGGAAGCGATATGCTTGGCGGCTTCCTCGCACGCCGCCTGAGGACTTAGCCCATGACGCATCGAGGCGACGACGCGCGCGGTGCCGACGGTGCGGGTGACTTCCTCGCCCAGCCCGGTCGAGGTCGCACCACCCACGCGGCGCTCGACATAGAGACCCGATCCGACCTGCGGCGAGTCCCCGACGCGTCCGCGCATCTTGAACGCCATGCCCGAGGTCGTGCAGGCGCCCGCCATCCGCCCGCTCGCATCGCGCGCCAGCATCCCGATCGTGTCATGGTCGAGCGCACCGCCGGGCGTACCGGGACGCCCGGCGCCATAGGTGCCGGTCTCGCTATTGGCGACGGGCTTGTAGTTTTGCGTCTTCAGCCAGTCGCGCCAAGCCTTTTCCGCCTCCGGGGTCAGCAGGTTGACGCGCGGGAAGCCCCGGTCTCGGGCAAAGCGGGTCGCGCCTTCGCCGACCAGAAAGGTGTGGGGCGTATGCTCCATCACCGCGCGCGCGACCGAGATGGCGTGAACCGTGTCCTCCAGCGCAGCGACCGCGCCGACGCCCCCCGCATCGTCCATGATCACCGCGTCCAGCGTCACATGTCCGTCACGATCGGGATAGCCGCTATAGCCGACCGAATGGTTGTTGGGATCGGCCTCCGGCACCATCACGCCTGCCTCGACCATATCGATCAGCGATCCGCCGCTACGCCCCCTGGCGAAGGCGGCGTCATTGGCGGGCGCCCCGAAGTCCCAGGTCGACACGATCATCGCATTGGACCCGCCACCCATAGCCGCTTTGGCGAGTGCCCGCACGGGTGCGGCAAGCCCCGCTCCGACCCCTGCGAGCGAGGCGATCCCGCCGAGAAAAGCACGCCGTTCATCCTGCATCATCTGCTCCATCCCGTCGGGGGCCATCCCGCCCGCACCTGCGGCCGATACTGCGGGGGGAAAGCAAAAGCTGCAAGGGAGAGGCGACCGATATGGAACCACTTGCCCGAATCGAGAAGGGCCATCGGCACGGCCACCGACATAGAGGGCGAGGCGTCGTGTCAAAACATTGCTGACAACCAACGTAAAGCATTGAAATCGTTTTTATTTGTGTCTTTCAAGTGACAGTGGCGCTCGAATGCAGGGATGGGTGATACATAGGTATGCATTAGGTATTGACCTGCTACGTCAAACACATTGTCCTTTTCCTCTACCCGGCGGCCCATCGGCCGGGATGAAGGGGAGACCTCATGAAAATCCAGCACTCCGCATCATGGTTGGCGCTGTCCGCCGCCTCGCTGATGCTCGTCGCACCCGCCGCCGCGCAGCAGGTCGGATCGACCGCCCAGGACGGCACCACCCAGGACGATAACGACAGCTCGATCAGCGCCGACGCCGCCCAGACCCGCGCCGCCGCGATCAGCGGTACGCCTCAGGCAACCAGCGGCGGCGAGGTCATCGTCACCGGCACGCGCATCACCCGTCCCAACCTCGCCTCCGCCGCGCCGATCACCTCGGTCACGCGCCAGGACATCCAGGCGCAGGCCCCGCTGAACGTCGAGGAGGTGCTGAACCGCCTGCCGCAGGTCGCGCCCGACGCCCAGTCCAACTATGCCGATTCGGACGGTCGTCAGCGGATCAAGCTGCGCAATCTGGGCTTCGAGCGCACGCTGGTGCTGGTCGACGGCAAGCGCCTGGGCACCCAGAACGGGCAGGACACCGGTATCATCCCGGCCAGCCTGCTGGAGCGCGTCGACGTGCTGTCGGGCGGTGCTTCCTCGGTCTATGGTTCGGACGCGATTTCGGGCGTCGTCAACTTCATCCTGCGCAAGGATTTTGACGGCATCCGCGTCGATGCGAACTACAATTTCTACAACCACCTGAACAAGGACACGCTGGTCACGCCGATCGCCAATGCGGCGGGCTTTCCGTCGGCGCGCGGGCTGACCAATGACGGCGGCCGGGCCGACCTGACGGTAACGGCGGGCAGGAAGCTGCTCGACGACCGGCTGAACGTCTCGGGCTTCTTCAACTATCGCCAGGCCGACCTCGTCCAGAACGGCGCGCGCTCCTATGCGGCGTGTCCGGTAGCGCAGTTGACCAAGGACTCGGCGCTGTCCTGTTCGCCGCTGTCCACCTATTCGCGCAGCGGCTTCGTCTCGCCGGTATCGGGGCCCAATGCCAATGCGCAATATGTCAACAATCCCGACGGTTCGCGGACCTTCGTCCCCTGGGGCCCCGGTGCTGGCAATGCCGCCAACCCTTATGACGATGTGTCGTTCCAGCGCGCCAATGAGCGCTACACGGCAGGCGGTTTCGTCAACTTCAAGATCGCACCCGAGGTCGAGATCTATGGTGACGGAATCTGGTTCCGCGATACCTCCGAGAACCCGACGCCGCGCCGCGTCTATGCCTATTCGGTGCAGGGTACGACGCCCTATCAGGTGAATTGCGACAATCCTTTCCTGTCCGGTGGTCAGGCGGGTGCGCTGGGCTGTGCGCCGGGCAGCACCGGCTATGTGCCGCTCGACGTGCGGTATCGCTTCGACGGACAGCCCGCCCAGGCCGACCGCTTCGTCAACATGGGCTTCCGCGCCAGCGGCGGCGTGCGTGGCAATATCGGCGATGCCTGGTCCTATGATGTGGGCGGGGTCTATGCCCGCAACCAGCAGGACTGGTATCTCGGGCCGACGTCGCAGAACGACCGGGTGAACCGCGCGCTGGACGTCGTGTCGGTCAATGGCACGCCGACCTGCCGTTCGGTGGTCAACGGCACCGATCCGTCCTGCATCCCCTTCGATGCGTTCCGCGCCGGGTCGGGCAGCAACGCGCTGACCAACTATCTGTTCTCCAGCGGGGCGACCGGCCAGCGGCGGACGATCACCCAGCTGTTCGACGCGATCGCGGTCGTGAACGGCGACCTGACGAAGTACGGCATCAAGAGTCCCTGGGCCGATGAAGGTCTGGCCGTGTCGCTGGGCACCGAATATCGCAAGGACCGGCTGATCTCGACCGCCGATGCGGGCTTTGTCGACCAGTTTGGCGACCAGGACGCGCGGCTGAGCCAGGACGTCTGGGAGTCCAACATCGAGGTTCAGGCGCCGCTGATCCAGAACAAGCCGTTCGCGCATCTGCTGCAGACCAATGGCGGTTTCCGCGTATCGAAGTACAGCTCCAACCCGAAAAGCTTCTCGACCTGGAAGGTCGAGGGCCTGTACGCGCCGGTTGCCGACATCACCTTCCGCGCCTCGTACAACAAGGCACAGCGCGCGCCGACGGTGATCGAGATTCGGCAGGCGACGCAGATCAACTATGGCCGCAACGCCACGCTGACCGATTTCTGCGCGCCCGTCTCGCG
The DNA here is from genome assembly GCA_913777475.1 of uncultured Sphingomonas sp. GTDB lineage: Bacteria > Pseudomonadota > Alphaproteobacteria > Sphingomonadales > Sphingomonadaceae > Sphingomonas. The sequence continues at coordinate 15,592 of CAJYRW010000053.1, forward strand.
CACGCTGCCCGACGGCACCGTGACGACCACGCCGCTGGGCTCGCGCGAATTGTGCAGCAAGACGGGGCTGGCGGACAATCTGTACGGCAGCGCCTCGCTGCTCTGTCCGACCGAGGGGTGCACGACGCGTTCCGGCGGCTTCACGGCCGACCCGGAAACCGCCTATACCCTGACCTATGGTCTGGTGGTGAAGCCCAGCTTCATTCCGGGGCTGGTCTTCTCGGCCGACCGCTATCAGATTCGTCTGGTCAATTCGCTCGGCTATAACGGCGCGGACTATTATCTGCAGGGCTGTCTGGCGTCGAACGGCGATCCGTTCTTCTGCAACGGCATCGTGCGCGATCCGACGACCGGCTCGATCGCCAATGCGCCCGCGGGCAATCCGTCGAGCGGTTTCGTGCGGCAGGGAACGACCAACTATTACCGGTCGCTCGCCTATGGCTGGGACTTCCAGGGTCAGTATTCGCTAGACCTGAAGAATGCCGGTCGGATCGACTGGGGCTTCAATGGTTCGCTGTCGACGCTGGCCGGTGGGCAGGATTCGCCGCTGCGTCGCCAGTATAACTGCTCGGGCTATTTCTCGAATGGCATTTCCTGCGGCCAGCTGATCCCCAAGTGGATGCACACCCTGCGCACCACCTGGACGACGGCGGACCGGGTGTTCAACGTGTCGTTCAACTGGCGCTATACCGGCTCGCTGACCACGGCGAACAATTCGGGCAACCCGGACATCGGCGGCACGCCGGAGCGGTTCCAGAACACGTTCGCGCGCATCTCGCCGCAGAGCTACTTCGACTTGGCGCTCAGCTGGAACATCGCGCGGAAATTCGCTTTCCGGATCATCGCGAACAACGTGTTCGACAAGTCGCCGCCGATCGTCCCCAATTCCTATCAGGTCGCGCTGTCGCGCTCCAACACCGCGCCGCAGCGTTACGACGCGCTGGGTCGCCAGATCGCGATCGGGACCACGATCAACTTCTAACCTTCCCCCCGGCGAGAGGCTTCGGCCTTTCGCCCATCCCCGAACTGAAAAGGCCGGTCGTCCCGCAGGACAACCGGCCTTCTTTTTTCCTGTCCCGATCCGGTCGGGAGTGACTTATTCCACGAAGTCTTCCACCTCGCGCCGCTGACCGCGCATGAAGGCGTCGGCGACATGGCGCAGGGGAGCGATGTCGACGTCCGAGCGTCCGCCTTGCACCAGTTCGGCAAAGCGCGCGTACAGGCCCGGATATTCGCCGTGCAGCCCCTCTTCCCGATGCGGCGTCGAGCCGTCGGGCAGGGTCAGTACCGCGCCGCCCTCGGCCAGCTTCAGCGTGCCGTCAGTCGTCTCGACGACGATGTCCCAGCTCTGATGGCCTTCCTGCCGCCAGTCGAGGTCGAGCGTGACGGGCGTGCCGTCGGTCGTGCGGAACGCCACATCGGCGGCGATCGGCGCGTCGCGATTGGCGGGGAAATCCAGCGTCGCGCGTTCGATGAAGAAGGGCTGCGGCATGATGTGCGTCGCGATCGACAGCGCGTTGATGCCGGGATCGAACACGCCGAAGCCGCCCGCTTCCCAGATCCAGGCCTGGCCCGGATGCCATTGGCGCACATCCTCGCGCCAGATGATGGCGGCGGAGGTGACCTTGCGGGTCGACAGCCATTCGCGCGCGGGCTCGACGCCCAGTGCGTAACGCGAGTGCCAGCTGGCGAACAGGGTGACGTTGGCCTTGGCCGCCAGTTCCTCCAGCACCGCGACTTCGGCCAGCGTCGCGCCCGGCGGCTTTTCGAGGAAGACGTGCCAGTTGTTCGCCAGCGCGGCGGCGGCGATGGCGTGGCGGACCTGGGGCGGGGTGCACAGCGCCACCGCATCGACCGTCACATCGCTTTTGGCGAGTTTGTCGATGTCGTGGAAGTGCGGCACGCCCTCGACCCCGTTGGGCGAGCGGCTGACGGTCGCGACCAGCTGAAAGGCCGGGTTGCCTGCGATGGCGGGGACATGCTGGTCATGGGCGATCTTGCCCATGCCGACCAGCGCGAGGCGGATCGTGTCGGTCATCGGTATCAGCGTGCCTTTTCGACATAAGCGCGCGCCGACACGGCGACATCCGCCGCCGGCTTGCCCGCGCGATAAAGGTTGGAACCCAGACCGAACCCGTCCGCGCCGTGGGCACGCCATTCGGCCATGTTCTCGGGCGTGATGCCGCCGACCGCCAGCACCGCGACATCGCGCGGCAGGACGGCGCGCTGCGCCTTGAGGAAGGTGGGTGAGGCTCCCTCGGCCGGGAACAGCTTCAGGCCATGCGCACCGGCCTTCAGCGCGGCGAAGGCCTCGGACGGGGTGAAATAGCCGGGCAGGGAGATCAGTCCCTGCGCGACGCTATGCGCGATGACCTCGACATCGGTGTTGGGCGATACGATCAGGGTTCCGCCCGCCGCCTTCACCCGGTCGACCTGTTCGGTGGTCAGGACGGTGCCCGCACCCACGATCGCCTTGTCCCCGACATGCGCCGCGATCGCCGCGATGCTGTCATAGGGATCGGGCGAATTGAGCGGCACCTCGATCAGGGTGAAGCCCGCCTCGACCAGCGCGTCGGCGACGGGGATCGCTTCGGCGGGCGTCAGGCCCCGCAGGATGGCGACCAGCGGGCAGGCGGCAAAGGCCTTGGCAAAGTTCTGGGCGGGGTCGGTCATGACAAATGCTCCCGAATGGCGTGAAGTCCGGCAAGGAAACCGGCATGGCTGTCGAGCGCGACGACGGTGCCGCCGCGTGCCTCGATGCCGATGGTGTAGAGGTCGGCCAGCAGTCCGCTGGACAAGAGATGGACCGTCTGACCCGCCATGTCCGGCACCGCGCCGATGTCGCTGCCGATCAGCAGGCCGCTGGCATAGGATGCCGCATCGTCGGCGGCGATCCGGCCAAGCAGGACCGAGGCGCGCACCCCAAATAGCGCCGCCGTCAGGTCGCAGGCGCCCGCCCCGCGTGACAGGCCGTCGCGAAAGGCCGGGCCGTCCGCGACCGGGCCGTCGAGCATCCCGGCCAGGATGCCATGTCCCTTGACCAGCGCGAACAGCTCGCCGGTCATGGTGGTGGCGAAATCGGTGATCCGGCCGCCCGTGACGCGCACCCATTTGTTGTGCGTGCCGGGCTGGGCGAACAAGGCGTCGGCAGGCGCGAGCCCGGCGGCGACCGCACCCAATACCTGAACCTCTTCGCCGCGCATCACATCGGCGCGCGTGTCCGTCAGCAGCGAGACGCCGGGGACAATGGTGACGTCCAGCTCGGGAATCCGCGTCGCGGCCCCGGCCAGCGTCGGAAGATCGGCGGGGGCGGGGACATAGGCGGCCTCTCGCCAGCCGCGCGTCGATCCGACCATGCCCGCCGCGATGATCGACAAGGCACCGAAGCGCACGCGGATCGCGGCGATCTCGTTGGGATAGTCGCCGGGGGTCATGGCCAGCACCCCGCGATCGTCGCGCACCGTGTCTAGCACGGCGCCATCCGCCGTCAGGACATAGATTCGCCGATTGGTCGTGCCCCAGTCGATCGCGATATAAGCGGGCGTCACGTCTGATGACACGGCGGGCACGGCCTCTCCTTGGTATTTTGTCGGGGGATTTGTAGGACAATAAAATCGGCCGCGCAAGCAGTCCGGGGCAAGGAATTTCGCCAGCAAAAGCGATGTCCGATTGCGTTATCGGCGGCTCCAGGGGATGACGCGAGAACTCGGACGGCTTACATCGCTCGCCATGTATCAGTTCGACATCACCGCCGGATCGAAGGCGGAGCTTTACCGGGACCTCCATGCCGCGCTCGACGCGCTGACCGCGGGCGAGGACGATGCCGTCGCCAACATGGCCAATGCCGCCGCGCTGATCGGGCAATATCTGCCCGATCTCAACTGGTCGGGTTTCTACCGCATGGTCGCGGGGGAATTGGTGCTCGGCCCCTTCCAGGGGAAGGCGGCGTGCATCCGCATCCCGGTCGGCAAGGGCGTGTGCGGCGCGGCCGTGGCTGAGGCGAAGACGCAGCGTGTGGCCGATGTTCATGCCTTTCCCGGCCATATCGCCTGCGATGCGGCTAGCCGGTCGGAACTGGTCGTGCCGATCGTGCATGATGGCGTGGTGATCGGTGTCCTTGACCTCGACAGCCCCGAGCCGGGTCGGTTCGACGAAGAGGATCAGGCGGGGTGCGAGGCGTTGATGGCGCTGCTCGCTCCGCGTCTTGCCAGTATGGTGGGCTGAGCCACGGCTTGACCCGATTCGGGACGAGTCCCGGCGCTATCGGCGGAAAGGGCGCGCTGGTATAAAACCTTGTTGCGGTTGAGGCGTTTGGGGGAGCGCCATCGAACGGATACAGGGGACTATTGATACGTCATGCGGCCTTTTTCGCACCTCACCACCCTTACCATCGCGATGCCCCTCGCCTTAACGCTGAACGCTCCGGCGATGGCACAGGCGGGCGCACGATATCCTCGACCCCATTTCGACGCGCCGGCCCCACCGCCGGCCCAGCCCGTCGTCACGACGACCAGCACGGTGGGAACGCCAACCATGCGCGGTCAGCGCTGGGGCAGCCGGGTCGGCGGGCGCTGGTGGGGCGGTGCGAATGCGCCGGGCGGCTGGCGTGCCTATCGGCGTCCGGTGCGCGGCATGGTCATGCCGTCTTATTGGAACGACCCCCGCTTCGGTGTGGAGGATTGGGCGGTCTACACCCTGCCGCAGCCGCCGGTCGGCTATCACTGGTCGCGTTACTATGACGATGCCGTGCTGATCGACCCGCGTGGGTCGGTGTATGACAGCGTCTATGGGGTGGACTGGGACGGCATGGGTCAGCCCGGCTATGCAGGCCTCGGCTATCCGCCGCCGGTTCGGCGCGATGATGGCCTCGGCGGTGCCGCGATCGGTGCGGTGGCGGGCGGTGTCGCGGGCAATCTGGTTGCAGGGCGTGGCAACCGGCTGGGCGGTACGCTGATCGGTGCAGGCGTCGGGGCGGCGGCAGGCTATGCGATCGACCGGGCCGAGGATCGGCGGCGGGGCATGGCACCCGGCTATGACGATTATGGGCGCTCGGGCTATGACGGGGATTACGGCTATCGGGATGATTACCCGCCGCCCCCGCCGCCCGCCATGGGGCGGCGTATCGTCACGCGCGACGGTACGACGGTGACCACCACGACCACGGTCGGCACCCTGGCTTCCGGACGGCCGGGATATTATGACGCCGGATATTATTATCCTGCTCCCACCGTTACTACAATTGTGGTACAGGGTGCCCCGGTTACCACGACAACGACGACCACCACGACCGAGATCGTGCGCACGGCCCCGCGCCGGGCCTGGGTGCGCAGCAAGCTGGTTCGTCGCTAAAGCGTTCCCCCAGGGGGGGATATCGCCCCGAGAGACGCCGGGTCGATAATTGGGATGCCGCTCCGTTCCACTCCCTCGGGGCGGCATCCTTTCACTTCCGCCATCGATCGCAAATTAACGACCGCCAAAGGTGACCAGGCTCTCCGCTCCGTCGGCCGCGATGGCGGACACGCCCACGAAATGATCGTCGACCGGCACCTGGGTCAGCACGGCCTTGGTCTCGGTCACGTCCTTCGACTGGGTCCAGTCGGCCACATCGTCCCGCCGCCAGTGGATGCGATAGCGGACCGCGCCCGGCACCGGCGTCCACTCCACCTGCGTGTCGCGGGAAAGCGCGCCGCTGATCGTCACCTTGTCGGGCGCGGGCGGCGCGGCGGCCAACCGGGCGAGCGTCGCGATATTGATCGCGGTCACCTTGGCCAGATAGGGGAAGTCCATCTTGTCGATAGTGTCGCCGTACGCGACATTTCCTTCCTTGCGCAGATCCTGGTGCTGCGCGTCCCAATCCTCGTTGGCGACCGAGAAGCGGATGGCGGGATAGCCGAGCTTCAGGAACGGCTCGTGATCGCCGCCGCGCCCGAACCGGTCGGGGCGGCGGTCGAGAAACACGTCCAGCCCGTCCAGCTTGTCGGCCACGCCGTCGATCGCCTTGGCCAGCGCGCGGCTGGGGCCGTCATCCTCGCCGCCATTGCCTCGCCGCTGAAGCTGTTGGGGCAGGTCTTCGGAGGCGCGGATGCCCTCGGAAAAGACGCGGACCCAGCGTGCCTCGCGGACGCCGCCCTGGCCGACGGTGTTGCCGACAATATCGTTGTTGAGCATCGCCGAGACGCGCCAGCCCCGCGCCTTGGCGGTGTCGGCGAGCAAGGTGGAGCCCCACAGCCCCTGTTCCTCGCCCGAAAAGACGGCATAGACGATGGTCGCATCGAACTGCCGCTTGGACAGCTGGCGCGCCGCCTCCAGCACCAGCGCCACGCCCGAGGCGTCGTCATTGGCCCCCGGCGCGTCGGAGGTCGCGTCCATGACATCGGTCACGCGGCTGTCGATATGCGCGCCGACGATGACGACGCGGTTCGGATCGCGTCCGCGCTGGATGCCCAGCACGTCTTCGACCATGACCCCGTTCGGCGCGCGCGGGCCGGTGAAGCGGCGGTTGATCCGCTCGACACTGATGCAGCCGTTACAGCCCTGGCCTATCGTCTCGAACTGTCTCGCGGTCCAGTCGCGCGCCGCGCCAATGCCGCGCTTGGGGTCGGTGGTGGAGGAGGCGGTGTGGCGCGTGCCGAAGCCGACCAGCGTTTCGACATCGGCCTTCAGCCGGGCGGGGGAGGGCGCGGCGGCGGGCGTCGCGGCGGCGACAAGCAGAAGCGGGAGGATCATCGCGTCAGACTGGCCGAGTGGAAAGGGTGAGGCAAGGGGCGGATGTCCACTCGGCTCGGCGGGAGGATCAGAGGAAGGGAGTGCCGCCGGTGACGGGGATGGTCGCGCCGTTGATGTAGCTGGCCTCGCCGCTCGCCAGCAGGACGTAGGGCGGCGCAAGTTCGGCGGGTTGCGCGGCGCGGCCCATCGGCGTTTGCTCGCCGAAGCTCTTCACCGCCTCGGGCGGCATGGTGGAGGGGATCAGCGGGGTCCATACCGGACCCGGTGCCACCGCATTGACCCGGATGTTGCGCTCGGCGAGCATCTGGGCCAGCCCGGCGGTGAAATTGTGGATCGCGCCCTTGGTCGTCGCATAGGCCAGCAGTTGCTGGTTGGGCTTGTCGGCGTTGATCGAGGTCGTGTTGATGATCGACGCGCCTTCGCCCATGTGCGGCAGCGCGGCCTTCACCAGATAAAACATCGCATGGATGTTGGTGGCGAAGGTGATTTTCCACTCCTCGTCGCTGATGTCCTCGACCGCCTGAAAGCTTGCCTGGTGTGCGGCATTGTTGACCAGGATGTCGACCCGGCCGAACGTCTGGACGGCGCGCTCGACGATGGTGCGGCAATGCGCCGGATCGCTGACATCGCCGGGGATCAGTAGCGCCTTGCGACCCGCCTGTTCGACCAGACGCTGCGTCTCGGCGGCGTCTTCATCCTCGGACAGGTACGAGATCACCACGTCCGCGCCTTCACGGGCAAAGGCGATGGCGACGGCGCGGCCGATACCGCTGTCCGCGCCGGTGATGATCGCCTTTTTGTCGGTCAGCTTGCCATGCCCGACATAGCTATGTTCGCCGTGATCGGGACGCGGGGCCATCGCCTCGGTCTGGCCGGGCATGTCCTGCTGCTGTTCGGGCTGGGGTGGGGTGGGGCGTTCGCTCATGGACCGTGTCTCCTTGGCCCATCCAATGGACGGGCAAGGAGCGGCGTTCCGATGAAAACCGTTATCTTAAAGCGTATTAAGGCGTATTTTCGGGTTCCGCCGGATCGTCGTGTTCCACGCTCGGCTGGCCGGATGACGCGGTGTCCAGATGCGCCAGGATCACCCGCTCCAACGCGTCCAGCGCATCGGCATAGCTGTGCGAGTCCGTCGCCAGCGTCTCCATCGTAAAGCCATGGCCGCGCGCAGCGGCGCGGAAGGCGACGCCGGTCGCGTCACCGCGCGCGACGATGATCGCGGCGGCATTGCCCCAGCTGGCGATGGCGTCGAGCAGCGGGGCGGCGGTCTCGTCAAAGGGGGCGGGGGGCGCGGCGATCTTGGTCAGCCCCTGGCGAAGCCGACCGAAATCGACCGCCCCGCGCGCGAGTCTCAGCCATTCGGCGGGATTGGCGAGCTTGCGCGCATAATGGCGCCGGATCGCGGCGGCGGGCGGCAGCGCATCGGGCTCCTCGGCGAGCCAGGGATTGGACAGCAGTACAGCGTCCAGCCCGGCCGCCTGTCCGAACAGCGCCAAGGCCGAGGCGGCGTCGCAATTGCCGAAGCCGATGATCTGCGCGACGCCCGTCGCCTGCGCAAAACTCGCGGCGGCGGCGGCGATGTCGGGGCCGCTCGCCTGCCAGCCGCCATTCAGCCCTTCGCTATCGCCCACACCGCGCCGATCGAAGCGGAACACCGGATAGCCGCGCGCCGCGATCCGGGCGGCGAGCACCGCCTGGCCGCGATGCGCCCCCATGCGCGGCTCGTTACCACCGGAGACGATCAGCAATCCGGTCGGCTGCGTGCCTTCGTCCAGCGTCCCGACCAGCGTCGTATCGTCACAGGGGAAGGAGATCAGCCTTCGCATGACGCGATCCACTCGGCGATGTCGTCGGCCAGCAGGGTGGCAAGCTCGAGGTCCTCCTGCGGCTCCGCACGGCGCCAAGGGGGCACGGCGTCGATGGAGCGGTCGGCCGGGCCGCGATCATGGCCGAGGCGCACGACACGGCGCGGTACGCCCGGCTGGTCGTAGGGTTCGGCCCCCGCCAGCCCAGCGAGGAAATACGGCGAAACCCGGTTGCCCGCGATCCGCACCGGCGACTCCGCGCCGAACAGACCATATTCGTCGCCGCGCAAACCGGCCGCCGCACGCAGCCGGATGACGTCGCGCAACACCGCCTCGCCGGTCATCGGGGCCAAGTGCCAGCGGCCGGATAGCAATCCGAAGGTGTCGACCAGCGTGCCGCCCCGGATCGAGACGCCGTAGCAGCGCCGGTCCCCCATGGCGTTCGCGGCGGCTTCATGCGCCTCGCGCCATTTGAAGAGCGTCGCCTGTTCGGTGTCGATCAGGCTCTCGCCCGTGCCCGGCCAGTCGGGCAGCGCGCCGCCGATGCCGTGATCGGCCAGCCGCCGCAGCATCGCGACCACCAGGCTGCGCGTCCGGTTCGCTTCCTCCCAGAAGGGCATGGCGACCAGCACGACCGGCCCGTCGGCCGGACCGAAGCGCAACATCGCCTCGCGCCCGCCGGGCCAGTCATAATAGTCGATCAAGCGCGCGCCTTGGCGTGGGCGAAGGCGACGAGCTGGCCGAACGTCTCCAGCATCTCGCCATCGACCTCGTCATCCTCGATCAGGATGCCCAGCCGGTCCTCCAGCTCGGTCAGCACGCCTGCGACCGCCATCGAGTCCAGCTCGGGCAGCGCGCCGAACAGAGGGGTGTCGGCGTCAAAGCTCTCCACGCGCTCCGCCGACAGGCCCAGCACATCGGCCAGTACGCCGCGCACCGTGGCGTCCACATCCTTGCTCGCCTCGACTACCAAACCCTGTCGCCCTGCTGTTTGTATGTTTGCGACAGCGTTAGAGCGACGGCGGGCGTTGGGCAACGGGTGTTGGAAGGGTGCGGGGCAAAGCCCCCTCCCGCAGGCGGGAGGGGGTTGGGGGAGGGGACACGCCGGGTTACTCTTTCCTGACATCCTTGGTTTTGGCCATCGGGAAGGCGCGGGAGACCCAGGCCCTCCCCCGGCCCCTCCCGCCTGCGGGAGGGGAGGTGCGTGGGGCGGGTGCTCGACTTTGTGGCCGAGCCCCCTGTAGATGGCGTGATGAGCCCTGGTGCGTCCGCTTATCCGATCGATCATGTCCTGCACGGCGCAGGCGACGCCCCGGCGCTGCTCGACCGGGATGGCGGGCTGACCTATGCCCAGGCCGAGGACGCGGTGGCGCGGCTGGCCGGGTGGCTGGCGGCGCAGGCGTTCGAGCCCGGCGCGCGGGTGGCCACATGGTTGCCCAAGACGCGCCTATCCGTGCTGATGCCGCTGGCCGCCCCCCGCGCCGGGTTGGTGCATGTGCCGATCAACCCGTTGCTCAAGCGTGCGCAAGTCGCCCATATCCTGGCCGATAGCGGGGCGGCGATGCTGCTGACCCATGCCCCGCGCGCCGCCACGCTGGAGGAGGGCGACGTCCCGCCGAGCGTGGCGGTCGTGACCGAGGCGGGGCTGGGCGACCCGCTCCCCCGATCGGCGGCGGACCCCGGGGCGCTGGCGGCGATCCTTTATACCTCGGGCTCGACGGGGCGGCCCAAGGGCGTGATGCTCAGCCATGCCAATCTCTGGTACGGTGCGGTGTCGGTCGCGCAGTATCTGAAGCTGACGCCCGATGACCGCGTGCTCGGCGTCCTGCCTTTCAGCTTCGATTACGGCCAGAACCAGCTGCTCTCCACCTGGGTGGCGGGGGGCGCGGTCGCGCCGCTCGACTATCTGACGCCGCGCGATGTGGTGAAGGCGGTGGTCCGGCATGGCGCGACGACGCTGGCGGGGGTGCCGCCGCTCTGGATGCAACTGCTGGGCGCGGAATGGCCGGATGAGGCCGTTGCCTCAATCCGGCGGCTGACCAATTCGGGGGGCGCGCTGACCCCGCGCCTGGTGCGGGGATTGCGGACGCTGTTTCCCGCGGCGGAGCTGTACGCGATGTACGGGCTGACCGAGGCATTTCGCTCGACCTATCTCGACCCCACGCTGATCGACACGCATCCCGATGCGATCGGGCGGGCCATTCCCTTTGCCGAGGTGATGGTGCTGCGCCCGGATGGCAGCCGCGCCGCCGCCGGAGAGCCGGGCGAGCTGGTTCATGCCGGGCCGCTGGTCGCGCAGGGCTATTGGCGCGATGCCGAGCGGACAGCGCAGCGCTTCCGCCCCGCGCCCGGCCATGAGCGTGCGGTCTGGTCGGGCGACACGGTGGTGGAAGGCGAGGACGGCCTGCTCCGCTTCGTCGGGCGTGATGACGAGATGATCAAGGTCGCGGGCAACCGCATCAGCCCGCAGGAGATTGAGGAAGCCGCCCTCGCCGGGGGCGAGGCGCGCGAGGCGGTCGCGTTCGGGGTGGCCGACGAGGCGCAGGGGCAGGCGATCGTCCTGATCCTGGCGGGCGACCCGGCACGCGAACCCGAGCTGCGCGCACGGTTGAAGCGCGACCTGCCCAACTTCATGCAGCCCGCGCGCATCGAATGGCGCGAGGAGCTACCGCGCAACGCCAATGGCAAGCTGGACCGCGCCGCGCTGCGCCGGGCACTGGCCGACAAGGACGTAATATGACCAAGCCGATGGGCCCGATCCCGCCCGAATTCGCGCGTCAGAAGGATATGCTGACGATCGCCGGGCAAAGTGCCGCCGACTGGCTGGCAGGGCGCGACGATCCGGTCTTCGTCTATGATTTGGGTCTCGTCGCCGCGCGGGTGGCGCGCTTTCGCGCTGCCTTCCCGTCGATCGACCTACATTATGCGATCAAGGCCAATCCTTTCCAGCCGCTGCTGGACGCGATGGCCGGACTGGTCGACGGGTTCGACGTCGCCTCGGCCGGAGAGCTGGCGAAGGTTGCCGGACTGGGCAGGCCAGTCAGCTTTGCGGGGCCTGGCAAGCGTGACGCGGAACTGACCGCCGCGATCGAGGCGGGCGTGACGCTCAACCTGGAATCGGAGGGTGAGGCGACCCGTGCCCTCGCCATCGCCGACCGGCTGGGCCACAGCCCTCGCCTCGCCGTGCGCGTGAACCCCGATGTCGAGCTGCGCGGATCGGGGATGAAGATGGGCGGGCGTCCTTCGCCCTTCGGTATCGACGCGGCGCGGGTGCCCGCGCTGGTCCGCAACCTGGTGGCGGCAGGCGCGGACTGGCGCGGCTTTCATATCTATGCGGGCAGCCAGGCGCTCGACCCGCAGGCGATCATCGATACGCAGGCCGCGACCCTGGCGCTCGCCGCCCGGCTGGCGGAGGAGGCGGGCCACGCGCCGCCGCTGGTCAATCTGGGCGGCGGTTTCGGCGTGCCCTATTTCGCGGGCGACAGGCCGCTCGATATCGAGGCGGTCGGTGCGGCGCTGGAGCAGGCCTTGGTCGACCGTCCGGCCATCCTGCGCTACAGTCGTTTCGCGATCGAACTCGGCCGCTGGCTGGTGGCGGAGGCGGGCGTCTATCTGGCGCGCGTGATCGACCGCAAGGAAAGTGGGGGCGAGACCTTCCTGATCCTCGACGGCGGATTGAACCACCAGCTGGCCGCCAGCGGCAATTTCGGCACGGTCGTCCGGCGGAACTATCCACTCGCGCTCGCCCATGCGATGGGCGCGGAGCCGGTGGAGACGGTGTCGGTCGTCGGCCCGCTCTGCACCCCGCTCGACCGGCTGGGCGACCGGGTGGCGCTGCCCGCGGGCGCGGTCGGGGATATCGTCGCGATCTTTCTGGCGGGGGCCTATGGAGCCACCGCCAGTCCCTCGGCGTTTCTGGGGCATCCGCCCGCCGGGGAAGTCCTGGGCGATGCGGAACAGCCATAACGCTATGTTCACCTCTTCGATGGCATAGCGATCTAGCGCAATTTGCCTTTCATCTCCGTATCCTGGGGGCTGAAGGGTTCAGGAGACCCGTTCGCATGGCACCGTTCGCCCGTCCTCTCTTGCTTTCCGGCCTGCTCGCCTCGACGCTGACCGGCTGTTCGACGGGCCCGGCCAAGCCCGAGCTGCCGTCGGCCGGATTCGTGGCGCGCAAGGAGCAGCCGGGCGACGAATATGTCATCGGCCCGCTCGACACGCTCAGCATCTTCGTGTGGCGCAATCCCGACCTGTCGGCCAAGGTGCAGGTGCGCCCCGATGGCCGCATCACCACGCCGCTGGTCAACGACATGCCCGCCGTCGGCAAGACGCCCGCCATGTTGCAGGACGACATGAAGAAGGCGCTGTCGGAATATATCTCCAACCCGATCGTGTCGGTGATCGTCGAGAATTTCGCCGGGACCTATAGCCAGCAGGTGCGCATCGTCGGCGCGACTGAGCGGCCCGCCAACATCCCCTACCGTGCCAACATGACCCTGCTCGACGCGATGATCGCGGTGGGTGGGCTGAACCAGTTCGCGGCCGGTAACAAGGCCAAGCTGGTCCGCACCGACCGCGAGACCGGCAAGCAGCGCGAATATGCGCTCCAGATCAACGACCTGCTGCGCAAGGGCGATTCCTCGGCCAATGTGCGGCTGGAACCGGGCGATGTCATCATCATCCCCGAATCGATGTTCTGAGGCAGCGCGGCCGTGTCGAGCATTCAGGACGAAATCCGCATCGCGATCCACGCCATATGGATCAGGCGCTGGCTGGCGCTGGTCGTCGCCTGGGCGGTGTGCATCCTGGGCTGGCTGTTCGTCGCCCAGATCCCCAGCAAATATGAATCGCGTGCGCGCATCGCCGTCCAGAATACCCAGATCCTGCCCGACGGCATGGCGACCAGCCAGACCAGCGGCACGGACTCGGTCGACCGGGTGCGCCAGACCCTGATCTCGGCGATCAACCTGCAAAAGGTGGTGCGCGGCACCGATCTGGCCAGCACGGTGTCGAGCGATGCCGATGTCGCCGCGCGCGTCGCGCAACTGGCCCAGGCGATCAAGATCGAGAACCAGCAGGACACCATCTTCCAGCTGACCGTGACGCAAGGCAGCCCGAAGCTGGCCCAGCAGGTCGCGCAGAAGCTGATCGATATCTTCGTCGAATCCAATCTGGTCGGCGATCGCAACAACACCAGCCAGAGCCTGACCTTCCTCGACAAGCAATTGAGCGAACGCCAGAAACAGCTCCAGATCGCCGAGGCCAAGCGCGCGCAGTATCAGAACCAGTTCATGGGCGGCCTGCCGGGCAGCGGATCGGTCGCCGACCGCATCGGGCTGGCCCGCTCGCAAATGGCGCAGGTCGACAGCGACCTGGCGGCGGCGCAGTCCAGCGTCGCGGCGGTGCAGGGACAGCTGGCGGGCACGCCGCGTACCGTCGGCGAGGGCGGCGGGGTAGCCGGACCCGCCAAGGTGCGGCTGGCGACCATCCAGGGCCAGCTCGCCGATGCGCGGGCGCGCGGCTATACCGAGAACCACCCGGATGTCATCGCGCTGAAGAACCAGCTGGCGGCGGCACAGGCAGCGGCCAAGGCCGAACCCGCCGGCGGCGGGGCGGGGGGACAGCCCAATCCGCTCTATATGTCGCTCCAGTCGATGGCGGCCGAAAAACAGTCGCAGCTTGCCAGCCTGAAGATCCGCAAGAGCCAGTTGCAGAACGACCTCGACCGGCTGAACGCCAGTCTGGCGACCGACCCCGAACAGGCGGCGGAGCAGGGTGCGAACGACCGCGATTATCAGGTGCTGAAAGACAGTTACGACCAGCTTTTGCGCCAGCGTGAGCAGGTGGCCTTGCGCGGTCAGGCGCAGAACCAGACGGATTCGATGCGCTTCACCGTGATCGATCCGCCGACCTATCCGCGCGCGCCGACCGCGCCCAATCGTATCCTGCTGCTGACCGGCGTGTTCCTGGCCGGGCTGGGGCTGGGCGTCGGGTCGGCCTTTGCTCTGTCCAAGCTGCGCCAGACCTTCACCACGCCCCAGTCGCTGCAGCGGACGCTGGGTCTGCCGGTGATCGGGGCGATCGGCGAAGTCGTCACCCGCGGCCAGGCCGTGGCACGGGCGCGGCGCATGAAACTGTTCCTCGGCGGGACGGCGGGGCTGGGCGCGGCCTATGGGATGGTGTTGGCGATCGAGTTATTACAACGGGGATTGGCCGCGTGAACAAGAGCGTGAAACCCCCCAGACCCCGACGGGAACCCTCGCTGCTCGAACGTGCGGCGAACATTTATGATTTCCAGTCCTATGTGCGTGGGCCTGTGCCTGATGCCGTGCAGCCCGAAGAGGCCGCCGAACCGGTGGTCGAACGCGCGCCGGAATGGACGCCGCCCGGTATCCTGCCGCCCGAGCCGGTCGCGATGGCCGCTCCCCCGGTATCGGACGAGGACGACCATGCCTCGCTGAGCGGGATTCCGGCCGAATTCCTGGCTTCGCCCGACGACGACGCGTTCCTGGCGAGCGAATATAATCCCGGCTTTTCTGATGTCGCGACGGTCGACCGCGCGATGCTGGCGGAGAACGGGATGATCGTCCCCGGCGCACCGATCGGCCCGCTGGCCGAGGAGTTCCGGCTGGTCAAGCGCCAGTTGATCATCACCAGCCAGCGTCTGGTCGAGGGCGGCGATGCCGACAAGGCGCGCGTCGTGCTCGTGTGTTCGGCACGGCCGCAGGACGGCAAGACCTTCTGCTCGGTCAACCTGGCGCTGTCGATGGCGGCGGAGCGCGATACCGAGGTGCTGCTGGTCGACGCCGATGTCGCCAAGCCGGACATGCTGGCGCGCCTGGGCCTGGCCGAGGGGCCGGGGCTGCTCGATGCGCTGGTCGATACCAGCATCGATGTCGAGTCGCTGGTGATGCGCACCGATGTGCCGCATCTGTCTGTCCTGCCCTGCGGCACCAAGACTGCCAGCGATACCGAGCTGCTGGCGTCTGCGCGCACCCGTAACGTGCTGCAGCGGCTGTTGTCGGCCAATCCACGCCGTCTGGTGATCTTCGACTCGCCGCCCGCGCTGGCCGCGTCGCCCGCCTCGGTTCTGGCGATGCTGGCGGGGCAGGTGATGATGGTGGTCCGCGCCGACCGCACGCCCGAGAGCGAAGTGTCGGCCGCGATCGAACTGCTCGACGCCTGCGAGCATATCCAGCTCGTCCTGAACAGCGTGGCCTTCGTACCGGGCAGCCGCCGCTTCGGCTATTATGGCGGCTACGGCAAGGATGTGGCGAAATGAAGCGGGCGGGCCCCGTGCTGGCCGGTGTCGTGGGCGTGCTGGCGGCATGGCCGACCGCGCTTGCGGCGCAGGTCCAGACCGGGGCCGCCGCCGCGCCGACGCTCGATCCCGGCCCGGCGCAGGAGGCTGCGGCCGGCGATGCGTCGCCCGGCAACGCACCCGCCGCCCCGTCGCGGCCACGCACGCGGGTCTCGCCCTATGTCGAGATCGGCCAGATTCTGAACGCCGACCTGAACCGTGGCGATGTCGTCACCTACACGACGCTGGCGGCGGGCGTGAACGCGCAGGTGCAGACCGCGCGGGCGCAGGGGCAGGTCAGCTATCGCTATGAACGCCGGATCGGCTGGAGCGATCAGGCGGGCGGCGGCGACATCCATAGCGGCCTGGCGCGCGGTTCGTATCGCGTGACGCCCGAACTCAGCCTAGAGGGCGGCGCGCTGGCAACGCGGACGCGAGCCGATATTCGCGGCGCGGCACCGGGCGTGCTGGTCGGCGATGTCGGCAACATCTCGCAGCTTTATTCCGCCTATATCGGCCCGTCGCTGGCGACGCGCGTCGGGCCGGTGCAGATCGGTGCCAATTACCGGCTGGGCTATACCCGTGCCGATACGCCGGGTCTGGGCGGGCTGGCGCCGGGGCAGCCGCGTCTCGACTATTTCAGCGACAGCTGGAACCAGGTCGCCACCGTCAGCGCCACGGCGCGGCCCGGTGCGATCCTGCCCGTCGGCCTTTCGCTGAACGGGGCCTATAATCGCGACGATGCGGGCCAGCTGTCCCAGCGTTACGAAGGCTGGTTCGCGCGCGGCGACGTGCTGAAGCCGATCTCGCCCTATGTCGCGCTGACCGCCGGGGTCGGGTACGAAAAGATCGAGTCGAGCCAGCGCGATGCGGCGGTCGATGCCAATGGCCGCCCGGTGCTGGACGGGCGCGGCCGCTTCGTCACCGATCCGGCCGGACAGCGGCGCATCGCCTATCATACGGAGGGTGTCTATTACGACGCGGGCGTGATCTGGCGACCCAACCGCCGCACCTCGGTGGAGGGGCATGTCGGCGAGCGGTACGGCTCGCTCAGCGTGACCGGCACCGCGCGCTATCAGGCGTCGCGCAGCATCGTGCTGCAGGCCGCGCTCTATGACGGCATCCAGACCTTCGGCCGCCAGCTGAACAACGGGCTGGCCAACCTGCCCACCAATTTCATCGAGACGCGCGACGCCTTTGGCCAGCAGTTCAACGGCTGCGTCTTTTCGGCCAGCGGGACGACGCCGGGCGGGTGCCTGAACGACGTGCTGCAATCGGTCCAGACTTCCGTCTATCGCTCGCGCGGGCTGGATGCGACCATGTCGATCGCGCGGGGCCGTTCGACCCTGGGTTTCGGCCTGGGCTATGCCAATCGTCGGTTGTTCGCCCCCGATGGCGCACCCGGGATCGTCGTCACCGGTGCCGAGGACGAGAGCTACTACGCCCAGATTTTCTTCGGCCATGCGCTGAGCCCCCATTCTGGGCTTAACGTGAATGGCTTCGTTAACTATTATGCCTCTAGGTTGGCGGGGGCCGAGGATGTGGTATCGCTGGGGACAACCGCCAGCTATTACCGCAACTTCGGACGGCTCGGAACAACCGCGTCGGTTGGATTGTACCACTTTCAGGTCGGCGACCTGACCAGTGCCCTGTCGGCACAGGCCCTGATCGCCGCACGGTATCAATTCTGACCGGCCGAAAGGCACGATGATGTACGAGACCCATTTCGGGCTGGGCGAACGCCCGTTTCAACTGACGCCGGACCCACGATTCTGGTTCGAGACGGCCACGCACGGCAAGGCGATGGCCTATCTGGGCTATGGGCTGGCGCAGGGAGAGGGCTTCATCGTCATCACCGGCGATGTCGGTGCGGGCAAGACCACGCTGGTCGGCCATCTGGTCGAAACGCTCGATAGCCGCCGCCTGCGCGTGCTGCACATCGTGTCGACCGCCGTCGACCCCGACGACCTGCTGCGCGTGGTGGCGGGACAGTTGAGCGTCGACAGCCACGGCCTGAGCAAGGCGGCGCTGCTGAGCGCGATTGAGCGCGCGCTGAACGGCATCGCGCGGGACGGCCGCCGTATCCTGCTGATCGTCGACGAGGCGCAGGCGCTGCCGCTCGCCTCGCTCGAGGAACTGCGCATGTTGTCTAACTTCCAGGCGGGGGGGCATGCGCTGCTCCAGATCCTGCTGGTGGGACAGCCCGAATTTCGCGAGCGTCTGCTGGGCTCGGCCGCCGTCGAGCAGCTGCGCCAGCGCGTGATCGCTATCCACCATCTCGACCCGATGGAGCCCGATGAGGTTCCCGAATATATCGCGCATCGCCTGGCGGTCGCGGGCTGGACCGGTCGTCCCGATTTCGCCGCCGATGCCTTTGACGCGCTCTATGCCGCGTCGGGCGGGGTGCCGCGTCGCCTGAACGTGCTGGCGGGCCGCGTCCTGCTCCAGGCCGCTATCGAGGGTGTCGAGCTGATCGGCCATGAAACGGTCGAGAGCGTCGCCGCCGACATGGCTGCCGATATGGGAAGCGAGCGTGTCGAGGCGGCTCCGGCCCCCGCCGCACCGCCGGTGACCCCGGCCGCCCCCGCGCCGCGCAACGGCGCGCTGTTCGGGGCCGGGACGCTGGGTGCCGCCACGCTGAACGGGGCCGCACCGATGAGCGGTACGCTGCGCTCCGGCCTGAACGCCCCGGCGCCGAGCCGCCCGGCTGATCCGATCACCCATACCCGCGTCACGCCCGAGGCCGACGCCACCCCGCGCGGCACCCACCGCGTCGTCGCCCCGCCACCGGCCCCCGAGCCGGTGTCGCTACGCCCGATCCCCGAGCCGCAACCGGCGCCTGCGCCGGAACCGGTGCAGCCCGCCGTACAGGAAAAGCCATCGACGCCGGGCGCGAACGCGCCGTGGGAGGATCGTGTCGCCCAGCTCGAAGCGCGGCTGGAGCAGCAGGAGGCGGCGCTGCGCCGGGTCCTGACCCTGCTGGTCGACTGGACCGAAATCGATAATCGCAGCGAGGGCCGATCCGAAGCGCGGCGCGAAGCCGCCGCCACGATCCGACCGGGGACCTGGGGCCATGCCGCCTGAGCCGCTGGGCGACGACGGGCCGAAGAGCACTCGGCGGATCAATGGCATGTCGGTCGATGTCGAGGAATGGTTTCAGGTCGGCGCGTTCGAGCGGACGATCGACAAGGGCGATTGGGACCGGCTGGACAGTCGGGTCGAGGCCAATACCGACCGGGTGCTGTCGCTCTTCGCCGAAACGGGCACGCGCGCGACCTTCTTCACGCTCGGCTGGGTCGCGCATCGCCATCCTGGGCTGATCCGTCGCATCGTCGCGGGCGGCCATGAGATGGCGAGCCATGGCTGGGACCATCAGCGCGTCTTCACCATGACCGCCGACGAGTTTCGCGCCGACCTGACCCGCGCCAAGGCGGCGATCGAGGATGCGGGCGGGGAGGCCGTCACCGGCTATCGCGCGCCGAGCTTTTCCATCGATAAGCGCACCCCCTGGGCCCATCCGGTACTGGCCGAGGCGGGGTATCGCTATTCCTCCAGCGTCGCGCCGTTGGCCCACGATCATTATGGCTGGGCGGAGTCGCCGCGTTACGCATGGCGGCCGCTGGCCGATGCCGAACTGGTCGAACTGCCGGTGACGGTCGCGCAGTTCGGCCAGCGGCGACTGGCGACGGGCGGTGGCTTCTTTCGGATGTTGCCCGCCAAGCTGACCGACATCGCGGTCGGGCAGGTGCAGCGCGATGCGCATGGCGCGATCTTCTACTTCCACCCGTGGGAGGTGGACCCCGATCAACCGCGCGTGAGGAATGCGCCGCTGCGCTCGCGTGTCCGCCATTACAGCCGGTTGGGCGCCATGGCCGGCAAGCTGAGGGGGTTGCTGACCCGGCATGACTGGGGCCGCGTCGACCAGGTTGCGGCCGAGGAAGCGGCGCGACTGGCATGACCACGCCGCCGCCGATCATCCGCGTCGCCGATCTGGCGCGCGCGGCGGAATGCGCGCGGATCGATGCGTTCGTCGAGGTGCAGGCGCAGGGTACGCCCTTTCATCGCACCGGCTGGCTGCTGGCGGGGGCGAAGGGCTGTAGCCAGAAGGCGCATTATCTGCTCGCCGAACGAGACGGTGCGATTATCGGTGTCCTGCCGCTCAGCGAAATTCGATCGCCGCTCTTCGGTACAGCAATGGTGTCGACCGGTTTCGGGGTCGATGGCGGTGTGCTGGGTGAGGGGGCGGAGCCGCTGGCCGAGGCCGCCTGGGCGCTGGCGGTTGAGCGCGGGATCGAGTCGGTCGAACTGCGCGGCGGGCCGGTGCCGGACGGCTGGACGGCGGATGCGGACAGCTATCTGGGTTTTGTTCGTCCGATCGCCGCCGATGACGAGGCCGAGATGAAGGCCATCCCGCGCAAGCAGCGCGCGGAGCTTCGCAAGGCGCTGGCGCAGGAGTTGGAGGTCGTCACCGGCCACACGCCCGCTCTGCTGGCCGAGCATTACCGCATCTATGCCGAGTCCGTCCGCAATCTGGGAACGCCGGTCTTTCCGGCCCGACTGCTCCGCGAGGCGGTGGCGCGGCTCGATGCCGATGTCCTGACCGTGCGGCATCGGGGGCGGGCGGTGGCGAGCGTGCTGAACCTCTATCATGGCGGCACCGTCTATCCCTATTGGGGCGGTGGTACGCATGCGGCGCGGGAGCTGCGCGCCAACGACCTGATGTATTTCGCATTGATGCGGCACGCGCGGGAGCGGGGCTGTCACAGCTTCGACTTCGGCCGGTCGAAGGTCGGGACCGGCGCGGCGGCGTTCAAGAAGAATTGGGGGTTCGAGGGGCGTTCGCTGGTCTATGCCAGCCGCAGCGTCCACGGGCCGCGCGCGATCAATCCGCTCAACCCCAAATATGCGATGATGATCGCAGTGTGGAAGCGCCTGCCGGTCCGGGTCGCGATGATCGCCGGGCCGGTCATCGCGCGGGGGCTGGGTTGAGAGACATGCTGCTCCTGGCGCATCGCGCGCCGTTTCCGCCCGATCGCGGCGACAAAATCCGCAGCCATCATATCCTGCGCCACCTGATGCGCGACTGGCGCGTCCATCTCTGCGCCTTTGCCGAGCAGGACGGCGAGGAGCGAGTGCCCGCCGATCTCGCCGGGTCGCTTGCCAGCCACCATATCATTCGCCGGACGAAATCCATGCCGGTCGCGGCGGTGCAGGCGCTGGCGACAGGCAAGCCCATCTCGCTGACCGCCTTCGCCCACCCCGCGATGCGCAAGGCCGTCGCCGCCGTTCGCGCGCGTCACCCGATCGCCGCCACCTATGTCTTTTCCGGGCAGATGGCGCAGTATCGCGGCCAGGAGCCGACCGTGATGGACATGGTCGATGTCGACTCCGCGAAGTTCGCGACGCTGGGGCAAACGAGCGCGCTGCCGATGCGCGCCGTCTATACGCGCGAGGCGAAGTTGCTGGGAGCCTATGAGCGGGAGGTTGCCCGATCGGTCGCAGCGACCCTGTTCGTCAGCGAGGCGGAGGCCGATCTGTTTCGCGCGGGCGGCGGGGAAGGGAACATCGTCGCGGTCGAGAACGGCATCGATGCAGGCCGTTACGATCCCGCCGCCTTCGATCCGGCGTCCAGGGAGCCGTTGATCGTCTTTACCGGCCAGATGGACTATCGCCCCAATGTGGAGGCCGTCACCCGCTTCGCCGAACGCATTCTGCCATTGGTGCGCCAGGCCCGACCCGATGCGCGCTTCGCCATTGTCGGCCGCGCGCCGACCACGGCGGTCCGACGGCTGGCGGGGGAGGCGGTGATCGTCTCCGGCGAGGTGCCCGATACGCGGGAGTGGCTGGCCCGTGCCGCCGTCTGCGTCGCGCCGCTCGATCTGGCGCGGGGTATCCAGAACAAGCTGCTGGAGGCGATGGCGATGGCGCGGCCGGTCGTCGCTTCGGTTGTTGCCGCCGAAGGGATCGACCATGACGGCACCATCGCGGTGGCGCAGGACGACCGAGACTTTGCGGCCCAGGTGGTCGCGGCGCTGAACGGCCCCGCCGCCAACCCCGCCGCGCGCGCTCGGGTGCTGGCGCGCTATGATTGGGCGGCACGGCTGGCACCGCTCGACCGGCTCTTGAAGGACATCGCATCGTGACGCACTCGGAGAGCATGGCGGCGGAACGGATCGGGCCGGGGCGCTGGACCTGGCATCTGGGGTTGCTCGGCGCAGCGGCGGCGCTGGTGCTGTGGCTGTTCTGGCGCGATGCGACGCATCTGATGGATATCTGGTGGACCAGCACCACCTATGGCCATTGCCTGTTCATCGGCCCGGTCGTCGGCTGGCTGGTGTGGCAGCGTCGGGGCGAACTGTCGCAACTGACCCCGACGGCCTGGTGGCCGGGCCTGTTCCTGGTGGCGGGCGGCGGCTTCCTCTGGCTGCTGGGCGAGTCCGCCACGGTCGCGCTGATCCGTCAGCTGGGACTGGTCGCGACGTTGGAGGGGCTGGTCGTCACGCTCCTGGGGCCGATGGTGGCGCGCGGGCTGCTCTTTCCACTCGCCTATGCCTGGTTTCTGGTGCCGTTCGGCGAGGAACTGGAAAAGCCGCTTCAGCAGATTACCGTCTCGATCGTCATGCCGCTGCTCCACTGGAGCGGCATTCCGGCCAGCAATGACGGCGTGCTGATCCATGCGGGACGTTACTGGTTCGAGGTGGCGGAGGCCTGTTCGGGGTCGAAGTTCGTCCTCGCCATGATCGCCTTTGCCACACTGGTCGCCAATCTATGCTTCCGCTCGCCCGTGCGGCGTGCGGTGTTCCTGATCGTGTCGTTGATCGTGCCGGTCATCGCCAACGGCATCCGTGCCTGGGGCACCATCTTCGCGGCCGACAAAACCTCGATCGAGGTGGCGGGCGGCATCGACCATATCATCTTCGGCTGGGTATTCTTCGCGATCGTCATGGCGGCGGTGCTGGCGATCGGTTGGCAGTTCTTCGACCGCTCGCCCGACGACCCGGCCTTCGATCCCGACCGGCTGAAGGCCATGCCCGGCCGCCGGATCGACCCGCTGCTGGCCGCCGTGCTGGCGGTCGCGATCACCGCCGTCTTCCCAAGCTGGAGCGGCTTTGCCGGGACCCGCGCGGCGACGCTGCCGGCGCAATTGGCGCTGCCGCCGGTGCCCGGCTGGACGGTCGTGCCGCAGCAAAGCGTCTGGCGGCCCGATTATCCCGGCGCCGATGCCGTGTTGCAACAGGCCTATCGCGACGTGCAGGGGCATCAGATCGACCTGGCGGTGGCGGTCTTTTCCCGCCAGCGTGAGGGCGGCAAGCTGGGCGCATTCGGCACGGGCGTGATCCACGGCGCGGATCGCTGGTTGCGCGTCGCCGATCTGGGCCGGGTCGCGGGCGGCAACACGATGAAGATCATGGCGACCGGTCCCGATGGCCAGACCCAGAATCGCGACGTTGCGACCTGGTATCGGATCGGCGATACGCTGACCCCGGATATGCGACGCGTGAAGATCGAGACGATGAAGGCCCGGCTGCTGGGGCAGCGC
Organism: uncultured Sphingomonas sp.; assembly: GCA_913777475.1. Lineage (GTDB taxonomy): Bacteria > Pseudomonadota > Alphaproteobacteria > Sphingomonadales > Sphingomonadaceae > Sphingomonas. The sequence continues at coordinate 38,963 of CAJYRW010000053.1, forward strand.
CAGATGGCGGTCGCGGTGCATGTCGCGAGCGAGGGCGACGATCCCCATGCGATCGAGGCGTTCGTCGCCGCGCTCGGGCCGATCGACCGGTTCGCCGACCGCCTGACGGAGCAGCGCTGACGCTCCATGTGCGGTATCGCCGGTCTCTTTCACCCCGCCACGCCCAAGCCGGTAGATCCCGCCCGCCTGCGTGCGATGATCGCCGCGCAGGCGCATCGCGGGCCGGATGGGCAGGGGGTATGGACCGCGCCGGGTGTCGGCTTTGCCCATGCCCGGCTGTCGATCATCGACGTCGCAGGCTCGCCGCAACCGATGGTCGACGGCGAAGTGGCGGTCTGCTTCAACGGCGAGATCTATAATTATCGCGAGTTGCGCGCCGAACTGGCGGGCAAGGGCGCGGTCTTTCGCACCGATGGCGATACCGAGGTGCTGCTGCACGGCTGGCGGCATTGGGGCCCGGCGATGCTCGATCGGCTGGTCGGCATGTTCGCCTTTGCTGTCCATGATGCGAAGGCGGGCGCGCTGTTCCTGGCGCGCGACCGGCTGGGGGTGAAGCCGCTCCACTGGGCCGAGCTGCCCGATGGCGCGGTCGCCTTCGCCTCGGAGATGAAGGGGGTGCTGGCGCATCCGCTGGTCCGGCGGCGGCCCGATATTCGTGCGGTCGAGGATTATCTGGCGCTAGGCTATGTCCCCGACGATGCCAGCTTGGTCGCGGGCATCCACAAGCTGCCCGCCGGGCATTTCCTGCTGATCGAGCGGGGGCGCCTAATTCCCCGGCCACGGCAATGGTGGGACGTCGACTTCTCCAACCGCGAAAGCGGATCGTCTGGGCAACTGGGCGAGGGGCTGCTCGCCCGGATGCGTGAGGGCGTGACCAGCCGGATGGTCGCTGACGTGCCGCTGGGCGCGTTCCTGTCGGGCGGGGTGGACAGCTCGGGCGTCGTCGCGCTGATGGCGGAGGCGTCCCCGCGCGCGGTCCGCACCTGTACCATCGGGTTCGAGGAAGCGGGCCACGACGAACGCGGCTACGCCCGCACCATCGCCCAGCGTTTCGCCACCGATCATGTCGAGCGGGTGGTGCGCGCCGACGACTTCGCGCTGATCGACACGCTGGTCGCGCATTTCGACGAGCCCTTTGCCGATGCCTCGGCGCTGGCGACCTATCGGCTGTGCCAGTTGGCGCGCGAGCATGTGACGGTGGCGCTGTCGGGTGACGGCGCGGACGAGGCGATGGCGGGCTATCGTCGCCATGTCTTCTATGCGGGTGAGGAGCGGGTGAGGGGGCTGTTCCCGGAAACCTTGCGCAGCCGTGTGTTCGGAACATTGGGGCGGGTCTATCCCAAGGCCGATTGGGCGCCGCGTCCGCTGCGGGCGAAGACGACGTTGCTGGCCTTGGGGATGGACGGGGCGGAAGCCTATGCGCGATCGGTGGGTGTTACGGAACCCGATCTGCGAGCCCGGCTCTTCACGGCGGAGGCGAAGGCGGCGCTGGGCGGACACCGGGCGGAAGATCGCTATGTCGCCGCGATGCGCGACGCACCCGCCCGCGATGCGATCGACCGGGCGCAATATGCCGACCTGAAGATCTGGCTGCCCGGCGATATCCTGACCAAGACCGACCGCACCTCGATGGCGGTGGGGCTGGAGGCGCGAGAGCCTTTGCTCGACCACCGTCTGGTCGAATATGCCGCGCGCCTGCCAGCCGGAATGCGGGTACGGGGCGGGCAGGGCAAATGGCTGATGAAGCAGGCGCTGGAGCCCTATCTGCCGCGCGACATTCTCTATCGGCCGAAAATGGGCTTCGTGACGCCGATCAGCGCCTGGTTCCGGGGGGTGCTCGCCGACGAAGCCGCTCGGCTGGAGCATTCGAGCCTGCTGCGTGAAACCGGGTGGTTCCAACTCGCCGAACTGGGCCGCATCGCCGCCGAGCACCGGGCCGGGCGTGCCGAGCATGGGAGGACGCTATGGCAGATGCTGATGCTGGAGCGGAGTTTGACGCGGCTTTTCGCCTGATCCTCTCCGGCACGGGGAGGGGGACCAGCGAAGCTGGTGGAGGGGGACTTGCCGACAGCATGGCCCATGAGGCGCTCCCCCTCCGTCAGCGCGGTGCGCTGCCACCCCCCCCCCGTACCGGGGAGGATCGGGTCACCCCTTTAACGTCTGGGCGATCCACCGATCGAACAGGTCCGGCCACAGCCGCTCAGGCGAGCCTTCCGGGGCGCTCATCGCGCCGAAGCCATGGCCGCCGCGCTCGAAGAAATGCGCCTCGACCGGCACCTTGGCGGCGCGCGCCTGGGTCAGCACGTCGATCGACTGGTCGAGCGGGACCAGCCCATCATCGACCGCATGGACCAGGAAGAGCGGCGGCGTGCTCGCATTGATCCGGCGCGGATTGTCGTAACGCGCCTTGACCGCCGGATCGGGATTGGGACCCAGCAGATTGTCGCGTGACCCCGGATGGGTGCTCGGCGTCGACAGGCTGGCGACCGGATAGACCAGGCCGGAGAAGCGCGGGCGGGCCGATTGCCGGTCGGCGGAGTCGACCGGGGCATAGACCTTGTCGTCATACCCCACGGTCAGCGACGCGGCGAGATGTCCGCCCGCCGAGAAGCCGACGATACCCAGCTTGGCCGGATCGATGCCATAGCGGCCCGCATCGGCGCGGATCAGCCGCATTGCCCGCTGTGCATCCTGCAGCGGCACGTCCGCCTGATCGTCCCAGCCTTCCGACGGCAGGCGATAGGACAGGGCAAAGACCGTGACGCCATGCGGGTTCAGCGTCTTGGCGACATCGATCCCCTCATTCTGGATCGAGACGAAACCATAGCCGCCCCCCGGGATGGTCAGCACCGCACGACCATCGGGGCGTTCGGGGCGAAATACGGCGACGATCGGATTGGCGGTGCCGCGAAGCCACAATTCCTGTCGTCCGGCCGGGCCGTTCATCGAGGGATTGGGCGTGGGCAGCGTCGCGCGCGCACCGGGCGGGCGGCCGGGCCAGAGCGGGAAATGCTCGGCGGGGGGCCAGGGCGTCATGGCCGGTGCGGCGGGATCGGTCTGGGCTCCCACGCGGGCCGCCAGCGGCACGGTGGCCATGGCCCCGATCAAAGAGCGTCGGTCGATCACTGGCATCCCCTCATCCTCCACGCCTGATAGCGCTATACGGGCGTCAGGGTGCCGGGGCCGCGCGCGTCGATCAAGTGAAAAGGCCGTACAAGAAAAGGGGCGGAAAGCTTTCGCCTCCGCCCCCCGATCTCAATGACCGTATTTCTTGATCCCACGCCGACGCAGCTTTTCGCGCTTGCGCCGACGGCTGTACGGGATCGCGAACGCCAGCCCGGTAACCAGAACGATGCCGATGATCACATAGGCCAGCTGATCGCGTTCAAGAAATTCCAGCATTAGTCGAAAATCGCTCCCCAACGACGCTTCACGCGCTCACGCCAGTGGCCGCGATGATAAGCGTCCGAGGCGAGGAGCGGCATGACCGAACCCGCTTCCGCGAACACCATCTGCTCGAGCGCGGTATCGACCTTGCCCCAGCTCGCCGCTTCCTTGAGCGTCGAGGAGGAACAGGCACCGTCACGAACATCGGCCACCGTGATCTGCACGGCGTACTTGTGCATTTCCACGTCGTCATGGCCCAGGATTTCGGCACAGACAACCGTGTCCTGGATGAAATTCTTCGGCACGCCGCCGCCGATCATCAGAAGACCGGTGGTGCCCGCCTTGATCTTGATGTCGGTCAATTCGCGGAAGTCGGCAATGGCGTCGAGCACCATGTAAGGCTTGCCTTCCTTGGCACGCTCGACCTGATGCTTCACCAGACCGAAGCCTGCCGACGAATCCACGAACGCCGGGCAGAAGATCGGCACGTCATGTTCATAAGCGAGCTTGACGAGGCTGTTTTCCTTTTTGCCGTGCTCGACCAGATACTTGCCCATCTCGCGGATGAAGGCGCGGCTCGAATAGGGCTTCGGCTCCAGCGAGTCGGCGATCTTGCCGATCGTGTGATCGCAGTCCTGCAGCTGCTCTTCGTCGATATAGGTGTCGTAGATGCGGTCGATATACAGCGAACGCAGCGTGTTATCGTCGGGGATTTCCAGCGCCTGATAATGCTTGTGACCCAGGCCCTCGAAGAAATCCATGTCGACGATCGAGGCGCCGGTGGCGACGATGCCGTCGATCATGTTCGAACGCAGCAGTTCGGCATAGAGGTCCATGCAACCGCCCGCCGAGGTCGAACCGGCGATCACCAGGAAGATCGAGCAGTCCTTGTCGGCCAGCATCTGGTTGTAGATGCCGGTCGCGCGCGCCAGGTCGCGGCTGGTGAAGCTCATCTTGCCCATCGAATCGATGATCGGGCGGGCGTCGAACGAGGTAATGTCGATATGCTCGACCACGCTCGAGAGGAGCTCGGCCTTACGGGTGTCGTTGATCTGCGTGTCGGTCATGATGGTTCCATCATCATCGAGAAGCCGTCGTCGTTATTGGGGACGCGGTAACCCGGCTGGCCCGGTCCTGCGCGGCGGCAGGGCGGGTATGGGAAGGGGCCTTATCGCGGTCGAAACCGCAATGCCACCCCATTCCCCTCCCGCCGAAGCGGGAGGGTTATAGAGATTGCTAGTCGGGCTGGGTTACAGCTTGACGACGTTCGCCGGACGGGCCTGCTCGACCTCGTCGCGATATACCGAGAACATCGGCTCGTCGTCGGTCACGACGAACTCGTGACAGGTGAAGCCGTTGAACTGGGTGCGCATGGCCTGGCCGTAAGCGCCCAGCATCCCGATCTCGAAATAATCGCCGGTGTTCGTATCCGCGGGCAGCGGGAACGGACCCTGCATGAAGTCGAGATCGTCGCACGTCGGGCCCCAGAAGCTGAAGTCCATATCACGCGCGTCGGAAGCCGGCTCGCGCAGCAGCTGAACCGGATACTTCCACCCGATATGCGCCGCATCGAACAGCGCGCCGTATGCGCCGTCGTTGATGTAAAGCTCGTTGCCGCGACGACGCTCGACGCGCACCACGACGGACGAATATTCCGCGCACAGCGCCCGGCCCGGCTCGGCCCAGAGTTCGGCCGAGTAGGACACCGGCAGGCTCTCGAACGCGCGGTGGATCGTCTCGAAGAAACGCTCCAGCGGCGGCGGGGTCATGCCCGGATAGGCCGAGGGGAAACCGCCGCCCACGTCGATCACGTCGACGGTCACCGCCGCGCCGACGATCACCGCCCGCACGCGCTCCATCGCCGCCGAATAGGCGTCTGGGGTCATGGTCTGGCTGCCGACATGGAAGCAGATGCCCAGCGCATCGGCGACCTGGCGGGTCGCGATCAGCAGCTCCTTCGACTCTTCCACGCTGACGCCGAACTTCGACCCCAGGCTGAGCTTGGCATATTCCGACGACACGCGGATGCGGACGCACAGGGTCAGATCGGTCGCGCCGTTCGTGGCGCGGACGATCTTCTCCAGCTCTTCCATGCTGTCGAGCGAATAGGTGCGGACGCCGTGCGTGAAATAGGCCTCGGCAATCGCCTCTTCCGACTTCACCGGATGCATGAAGCAGCAGACGGCCTGCGGGGCGACCGACTTCACCAGACGAACTTCCGCGATCGAGGCGGTGTCGAAATGGGTGATGCCATTGTCCCACAGGATCTGGATCAGATCCGCAGACGGATTCGCCTTCACCGCATACATCGGCCGGCCCGGAAACTTCTCGACGAAGAATCGGGCGGCGCGCGCAGCGGCGTGCGGGCGAAGCAGCGTGACCGGATCAGCCGGACGACGCTTGGCGATGTCGATGCCGCGCTCCAGGTTGGAGGGGACGGCGGTCGAGTGGGCAGCTAGCCCCAGCGCGCGATGATTCTGGTGCAACTCAAGGGACCTCCAATTGCCTGACGGCATACGGTGACAAAAAGCTGCCTTGCGGTTGGAAGTCCCATGGGGCAGCGGAGGCGCGAAATAGGGTCCGCTTTTTGGAATGTAAAGCGGTAGAGAGGGCGTCGGAGATAAAAAGTGACAATCTTAAGACAGCCTACCAAAGCGGGGGTCCGCGACGCCGCCGAAAAGATCGCCAGAATCCTGCCCCCGTCGCCGATATTTCCGTTGAATATCAATGGGAAGACGGTGATCTTCAAAGCCGAGAATTTGCAGCCGATCGGCGCGTTTAAATTGCGCGGCGCGTGGCACCGATTAACCGCGTTGGACGCGGATTCTCGGGCCCGGGGCGTGGTCGCTTTCTCGTCGGGCAACCATGCGCAGGGAATCGCCTGGGCGGCCCGGCGGCTGGGAATCGCGGCGACCATCGTGATGCCCGCCGACGCACCCGTATCGAAGCGCGAAGGCACGCTCGCGCTGGGGGCCGAGATCGTCGATTACGATCGCGCAACCGAAAGCCGCGAGAAGATCGCGCGCCGACTCGCCGAGGCGCGCGGGGCGACGCTGGTGCCCAGCTTCGACGATCCCTGGGTGATCGAGGGGCAGGGATCGGCGGGGATCGAGGCGGCGGCGCAGATGGCGGCTGCGGGGCTTGCCGCCCCGGTGCGGGTCGTGGTGCCGTGTGGTGGCGGCGGTCTGGCGGCGGGGATCGCCCTCGCGCTGCCCGAGGCGGAGGTCGTGACGGTCGAGCCGGAGGGATGGGACGATATGCGTCGCAGCCTGGAGGCCGGGTGGATCGAACCGGTGGGCGATGCGCCGCCGCCAACCGCCTGCGACGCGCTGCAGACGACGCGCGTGGCCGAACGGACGTTCGACGTGCTGTCGCGGCGCGGCGCGACCGGCGTGGCGGTCAGCGAGGGCGAGATTGTCGAGGCGCAGCGCTGGGCAATGCGGCATCTGCGCACGGTGGTCGAACCGGGAGGCGCGGTCGCGTTGGCCGCCATCCTGTCCAGACGAGTGTCGGTGGTACCGGGCACGCTGGTGCTGG
>CAJYRW010000054.1:0-11184 GCA_913777475.1 uncultured Sphingomonas sp.
CCGCGCGTCGACAGACTGTCGAGATCGGCCTGGGCAAGCCGCTGGGTCATGTCGCCGATTTCCTGCTCGATGAGCTTCAGACCATCGACCAGTTGCGCGTCCGGCGTCCGGCCGTTGCGCTCGACCCGGCGGAGAGGCTCGGGCACCCGTTCATAATCGCGCAGGAAGGCGGGGAGCTGCTCGCCGATCAGGCGGCGGACTTCCATCGCCTCGGGCGTCTCGTTGTCGACCGCCGCCAGCTGCGGCGAGAGCGTATCGAGACGCCGCCCGATCCGGTCGACCAGCTGCACGGCCGGAGCCGGAAGCAGCGGGCGCTGTGCGTCCAGCCAGCGTTCGGTCTGGGCGGGCAGCGCCTTGATATCGACCTGGGCCAGCTTGGCGGGGGTCGGCGCGCGCGCCGCCGGAGCGAGCGCGATAGCGAGTGTAGCCGCCAGCATCAGCATCATCGCGGCCAGCGCCCCGAAAATGCCGATCCCGCCGGGCAGGACCAGGCCGGTCACCATCGCCGCGATCAGGATGACCGCATTGGCGACCGCGATCAGGATCAGCCGTTGCAGCGCGGATCGCGCCCGGCGGCGCACCCGCTTGACGGTCTGCCCCGCCTGTCCCCGATAATCCTGCGAGATACGCGCCATCACTTCGCGCGCCCGTTCGATCTGGGCATCGACCTCGTTCGAGCGAGGGGTGGTCACGGGCTTACAGCGCCTCCAGCTTGAAGGTCGACGCGGACGATCCGCTGGTCAGTTGCGGGTTCTGCGCCCCCTCGGCCCGGGCGATATAGCCCTTCGACTTCTCGACCTCGTTGCCCAGCGTCGTCACGGTCGTCTTCATCGAGTCGAGCGCCTTCATCTTGAAGCTGTCGATCGCATCCATCGTGTCATAGATGTTCTGGAAGGCGCGTTGCAGCGTCTCCAGCGGAATGGTCGAGGCCGCCGCCTGTTCATGGATCTGCGCGGTCTGGCTGCGCAACAGCTTGCCGGTCGAATCGATGATGTTGGCGGTGGTCGAGTTCAGCGCGGTGATCTGGTCGAGCACCAGCTTCTGGTTCGCCAGCGCCTGCGCCACGGTGACGGCGGTGCGCAGCGCCGAGACGGTGGTGGTCGAGGCGCGGTCGACACCCTTCACCAGCTCGACATTGTTCTTCTTGACCAGATCCAGCGCCAGATAGCCCTGCACCGTGACCGCCATCTGGGTCAGCAGGTCCTGGGTGCGCTGGCGGGTATAGAAGAGCGCGGTCTCGCGGATCGCCTTGGCCTTGGCTGGATCACTGTGATCCAGCTCGTTGGCGGTATCCTCCAGCTTGGCGTCCATCGTCTTGGAAAGATGGATCATCTGCTCCAGCCGCCCCATGGCGGACCAGAGGTTCGCGCGCTCGGTATCGATCGCGGCATTGTCCATCAGCAGTTCGTCGCGGCCCGAGGACAGGCTCTTCAGGATCGCCGCGATATGCGTCTGCGACGAGCGATAGCCGTCGAAATAGTCGCGCATCTTGTTGCCGAAGGGCAGGATGCCGAGCAGCTTGCGCGGGGCGGAGAGATTGCCCTGGCGACCGGGATCGAGGCTTTCGACGACGCGGCGCAGCTCGGTCAGGTCCTTGCCGACGCCCGTCTCGCCGTCCATCGCCTTGACCGGGCGGTCGAGGAAACGGTTGGACTGGCTGGCCGCCTCGCGGATTTCCTTTTGCCCCATCGCGGTGATCGCATCGACGCGGCGGCCGAATTCGGGGCTGTTCACGTCCTGCGCGATCAGTTCGGCGACGAAGCCGTCGACCTTCTGCTCCAGCTGGCTGCGCGTCTTGTCATCGACGGGGACCAGCCCCGCGGCCTGGGCGGGCGCCACCGTCGGCACGGGATCGGGCGGCGTCAGCGTCAGCCCCTTTTCCTGCGTCACGGTATCGGCGGTCGTGGCCATACTCAAAGTCTCCAAATGCCCTGACACCTAGTGTGGAGGGGATGGCGACCCGGTTCAAGTGTATTATGGGGGTAATACTATCCGTCGATTTGATGACGCGGACGCGCAACCGAAGTGGCGGGGGTTCGTTACCCGACCTCGACCTTGCCTCTCCGAGCGGTCCGATCATCCCCCAAAGCCCTGGGCTTCCATGCTTTTGCGTGGCGGATCATGCGGTTACGGAACGGCGATCGAGCCCCGACCGAAGAAGCCGGGCCGAATCGCAGCAGACAGAGACACCCGCCTGCCCCCTTGCCGGTTCACCGCCGTCAGGGGGCTTTTTTGAGCCGGTCAGGCGTCGAACAGGCCGTCCTGCGACCCGATCGGCGGGTTCAGTCCCAGATGCTTCCACCCGCCCGGATTGAGGATACGCCCGCGTGCGGTGCGCGCCAGCAGGCCGAGCTGGATCAGGAACGGCTCGATGACCTCCTCGATCGTGTCGCGCGGCTCGGAGAGGCCGGCGGCCAGCGTCTCGACGCCCACCGGTCCGCCGCGATAGACATCGGCGATCATCGTCAGATAGCGGCGATCCATCGCATCGAGCCCCAGCGCGTCGACCTCCAGCCGGTTAAGCGCCTGGTCGGCGGCGGCGGCATGGACGATCTCATGCCCTGCCACGCTGGCGAAATCACGCACCCGACGCAGCAAGCGCCCCGCGATACGCGGCGTGCCCCGCGAGCGGCGCGCGACCTCGACGGCACCGTCCTCGGCGATGGGCAGGTCGAGCAGGCGGGCGGCGCGGGTGACGACGCGGGTCAGTTCCTCGACCGTATAGAATTGCAGGCGGACCGGGATGCCGAAGCGATCGCGCAAGGGCGTGGTCAGCAGTCCCTGCCGCGTCGTCGCCCCCACCAGCGTGAAGCGCGGCAAATCGATCCGCACCGAGCGCGCCGATGGCCCCTCGCCGATCATCAGATCGAGGACTCGGTCCTCCATCGCCGGATAGAGGACTTCCTCGACCGCCGGTTGCAGGCGGTGGATTTCGTCGATGAACAGGACGTCGCCGTCTTCGAGGTTGGTCAGCAGCGCGGCGAGATCGCCCGACTTGGCGATGACCGGGCCGGAGGTGGCGCGGAAGCCCACGCCCATCTCCCGCGCGATGATCTGCGCCAGCGTCGTCTTGCCCAGACCCGGCGGACCGAAGAACAGCACATGGTCCAGCGCATCGCCGCGTCCGCGCGCCGCCTGGATAAAGACGCGCAGATTGTCGCGCGCCGCCTGCTGCCCGACGAATTCGTCCAGGCTTTTCGGGCGGAGCGCGGCGTCGACATCCTCGGGACGGCGGCTGGCGGACAAAAGGCGGTCTTGGTCGGTCACGCGGTGAGCCCTAGCGGCTGGGGGGCATGGCTGTCGAGCAGCCAAGCGAACATTGCACGAACATAGCAGCCCAGGCGGGCCCGCGCCAATCGCCCATGCCACGGCTTAACCCCGGATAGCGGACTCGCACACGGAAACGCGCTATGATCGGGGTCATGCCACACGACGTCTATCTGGCCACCGCCGTCTCGCCCGCCTTGGAGGCGATGCTCGCCGAACGCTTCACGCTCCACCGCGACACGCCGCCGCCCGGCACCAAGGCGATCGTCGGGGGCGGCCAGATGACGGTCGACGCCGGGCTGCTGGAGCGTTTGCCCGAGTTGGAGATCATCGCGGTGCACGGCGTCGGTCATGACGGGATCGACCATGACGCGGTGGCGGCGCGCGGCATCCGCATCGCGATCACGCCCGACGTGCTGACCGAGGATGTCGCCGATCTCGCCATTGCGCTGTGGCTGGCGGTCGATCGGCGGGTGGCGGCGAACGACCGGGCGGTGCGCATGGGCAATTGGGCGGTGCCGCTCGGCCGCCGGGCGAGCGGGCGGCGGATCGGGATTTTCGGACTGGGTCGGATCGGCCAGGCCATCGCCCGCCGCGCCGAGCCGTTCGGCGGCGAGATTGCCTATACCGCACGGTCGGAGAAGCCGGTGGCGTGGCGCTTCGTTCCCGATCTGGCGACGCTGGCGGCGGAGAGCGACGTGCTCTTTCTCGCCGCACCGGGTGGGGAGGAGACGCGCGGCGTGATCGATGCCGGGGTGCTGGAGCGGCTGGGCGCGGATGGCGTCCTCGTCAATGTCGCACGCGGCAGCCTGGTCGAGGAAGACGCGCTCATCGCCGCGCTGGAGTCGCACAGGCTGGCCGGGGCGGGGCTGGACGTGTTCGCCGACGAGCCGGACGTGCCCTATGCGCTGCGCCGCATGAACCATGTCGTGCTCGCCCCGCACCAGGGCAGCGCCACCCGCGAAGCACGCGCCGCCATGGCCGACATGGTGGTGGCGAATCTGGACGCGCATTTCGCCGGGCACGCGGTGCCGGGGTTGCTGGGGTAAGGTTTTCCCCTGCCTCCGGCACGCGTTACTTGGCGGCTTTCCGCAACGCCAACCGCACCAGCGCATCGAGCGACGCGCCCGCCCCCAATTCCTCTTCGGCGGCCGCCACCGCGGCATTGGCCTCAGCCGGACGAAAGCCCAGGTTGAGCAGCGCGGATACCGCATCCGCGCCCGCCCCCGCCAACGCGGCGACTCCCCCGCCGGAGCCCGGCGCGAGCACGATGCCGCCCACCTTGTCCTTCAACTCCATCACGATTCGCTGGGCGAGCTTCGGCCCCACTCCATTCGCGCGCGCCACCATCGCCTTGTCGCCGCTGGCGATCGCGCGCATCAAATCGGCAGGCTCCAGCGCCGACAGGATCGCCAGCGCCACGCGCGATCCCACGCCCTGCACGCCGGTCAGCAAGCGGAACCAGTCGCGCTCGTCGGCGCTGGCGAACCCGACCAGCCGGATCGAATCTTCGGATACCAGCATCTCGGTATGCAGCATCGCCGCCTCGCCGACCGGCCCGATAGCCGACAGCGTGCGCGCCGACGCGCCGACCAGATAGCCGACGCCGCCCACATCGATCACCGCATGGTCGATGCCGGTGGAGTCCAAACGTCCCTTGAGATGCGCGATCATGGGGAGGGGTTAGAACAAAAGGGGGTGGACGTCACGGTGGTTTATCGCTGGGTTCGTCGCCTGGGGCCTTGCCCTCCCCCATCCCCTCCCGCCTGCGGAAGGGGCGTGCCAAGGCTCGCTTGCAGGAACACCTCAAAGGAACGCTTGCGGATAGCCAATCAACGCACCCCTCCCGCAGGCGGGAGGGGATGGGGGAGGGCAGGCCACGCGCGAAAAGGTCTGTTAAACCGCCCCAACCCGCCGCTGCATCGCCCGCGCACTCGCCAGATGGTGCGCATGCGTAATCGCCACCGCCAGCGCATCCGCCGCGTCCGGACCCGTCAGCTTCACACCCGGCAGCAAATGCCCAACCATGGCCTGCACCTGCTTCTTGTCCGCGCCGCCGGTGCCGACGGTCGCCTTCTTGACGATGCTGGGATGATATTCGCCGACGACCAGCCCGGCCTGCGCCGCCGCCAGCAGGACGATCCCGCGCGCCTGGCCCAGCTTCAGCGTGGACTGCGCATTACTGTTGCCGAGCACCTCTTCCACCGCGGCGCCGTCGGGCTGTTGCTGGCGGATCACGTCGTAGAGCGCGGCGTGGAGGTTCGCGAGGCGGCGCGGCAGCACCATCGACGGCTCGGTCTTGATCTGGCCATTGGCGACGTGGCGCAGGCGGTTGCCCTCCACCGCGATCACCCCCCAGCCGGTGGTGCCCAGGCCGGGGTCGAGCCCGAGGATGATGGCGGGGGGTGGGGTCATAAGGTCTTCCGCGCCCGCCTGCCCTCCCCGGCACGAAACCGGGGAGGCATCAGGATCAGCCGAGCTTTTCCATCACTTCGTCGGAGACTTCGTAATTGCCCCAGACGGTCTGGACGTCGTCGTCATCGTCCAGCGTGTCGATCAGCTTGAACAAGGTCGCCGCCGCCGCTTCGTCGACCGACACCATGGTCTGCGGACGCCAGGCGAGCTTGGCGCCTTCGGCCTCGCCCAGCACCGGCTCCAGCGCCTTGGCGACTTCGTGCAGGTCACCCTGCGCGGTCCAGATTTCGTGGCCGTCTTCCGACGAGGTCACGTCCTCTGCCCCGGCTTCCAGTGCGGCCTCGAACACCTTCTCGGCGTCACCGGCGCTGGCGGGATAGTTGATCAGGCCCATTCGGTCGAAACCATGGCTGACCGAGCCCCCCGCGCCCAGATTGCCGCCATTCTTCGACACGGCGGTGCGCACGTTCGTCGCGGTGCGGTTGCGATTGTCGGTCAGCGCCTCGATGATCAGGCTGACGCCGCCGGGGCCGAAGCCCTCATAGCGGACCTCTTCGTAATTCTCCCCGTCGCCGCGCGAGGCCTTGTCGATGGCGCGCGCGATATTGTCCTTGGGCATCGAGGCCGCCTTGGCCGCGTTGACGGCAGCGCGCAGACGCGGGTTCATGTCCGGGTCGGGCGTGCCCATCTTCGCCGCGACGGTGATTTCGCGGGAGAGCTTGGAAAATGCTGCCGAGCGCTTCTTATCCTGCGCGCCCTTGCGGTGCATGATGTTCTTGAATTTGCTGTGGCCTGCCATCGGTGCCTCTTGAGATGATCGGGCTCTTTACGACTGCCCAAGGGCCTTTGCCAACCCGTCGATCTTCGCCTCCAGACTATCGAGCCGTTCGGTGACCGCGTTGTCCAGCTTGTGGTGCAGCCGCAATATGTCGATCTCGGCCCGCAAATTGGTACGATAGTCGAGGCTCGCCGCCAGCCGGTCCTTCGCCGATTGCCGGTTCTGGCTCATCATGATGACCGGCGCCTGGATCGCCGCCAGCGTCGAGAGCATCAGGTTCAGGAAGATGTACGGGTACGGATCGAACGCCATGCCGAAATGGCTGAGCACGTCCGAGTTGAGCAGCATCCAGCCCAGCAGGATCACCGAAAAGGTGATGATGAAGCCCCAGCTGCCGCCGACCGCCGCCACCCGGTCGGCCAGCCTCTCGCCCCAGGTCGAGGTCTCGTCGGCGACATCGGCGGCGTCACGCGCGCTGAGCTGGCCCGACTCGATATCGGCGATGACCTGGGCTTCTTCCTCGTCCAGCTCATGCGCAGGCTTGCCCAGCGTGCGGCGGGCGATTTCGGCGGCGTTCGACAGGGCCATGGGCTTGGGGCTCCGTGCAAGGAATCAAATGCCTTGCTCCTTGGGGCGTTGATCGGCCAAACGCCAGAGTCATGACGGTACGCGTGGATATGGGAACCGATGAGCGCGGCTCGTCGGTGCCGATCGATCTTGAGGAACTGCTGGCGACCCGCCTGCTGGTGCAGGGCAATTCGGGGTCGGGAAAGTCGCATCTGCTGCGCCGCTTGCTGGAAAAGTCGGCCGGCCAGGTGCAACAGGTGGTCATCGACCCCGAGGGCGATTTCGTCACCCTGTCCAAGGCTTACGGCCATGTCGTGATCGAGGCGGGCGACTATGCCGAGCGTGAGGTCGGGCGCTTCGCCTCGCGGATTCGCGAACACCGCGCCTCGGTGGTCCTCAGCCTGGAGGGGCTGGAGATCGAGGGGCAGATGCGCTGCGCCGCGACTTTCCTGAACGCCCTGTTCGATGCGCCGCGCGAGCATTGGTATCCCGCGCTGGTAGTGGTGGACGAGGCACAGTTGTTCGCCCCCACAACGGGAGGCGAAGTGACCGAGGAGGTCCGCCGCGCTTCGCTGTCCGCGATGACCAACCTGATGTGTCGCGGCCGCAAGCGCGGGCTGGCGGGGGTGATCGCGACCCAGCGACTCGCCAAGCTGGCCAAGAACGTCGCGGCGGAGGCGTCCAACTTCCTGATGGGCCGCACCTTCCTCGACATCGACATGGCGCGTGCGGCCGACCTGCTGGGCATGGAGCGGCGGCAGGCCGACTCGATCCGCGACCTGGCGCGCGGCACCTTCCTGGCGCTGGGCCCGGCGGTGTCGCGGCGGCCGATCACGGTGAAGATCGGCGCGGTCGAGACCTCGGCCCGGTCGGGCAGCCCCAAGCTGACCCCCCTGCCCGACGCGCCGCCGCCGGACTTGCAGGAACTGCTCTTCGCGCCGGTCGAAGAAGCGCCGACCCTGCCCATGACCTTCGACCCGCGCCCGCGCCGGGTGCCCGCCGAGGAACTGATGGCCGATCTCGGCCGCCCGCCCTTGCCCACGACCGCCGCCCCGCCCCCGCCGGAAATGGACGAGGCCGAGGTCGAGGCGATCTATGAACAGGTCCTGCGCGCGATCGTCGAAGACCCCGAATCGACCTTCCGCCCCGCCTCGGTCCTGTTCCAGGATTTCCAGGTGCGGTGCCGGATGGCTGGGCTGGCGCGGCCGCCGCTCGACCTGAACGGCTTTGCCCGGCGCCTGTCCTGCGCGCGGGCGGGGATTTTCGACGTCAACGACCCCGACTGGCAGGAAGCACTGGCGCTGGCCGCGATGCTGCCCGACGACATGCTGGGCGCGTTCCTGCTGGTCGCGCGGGCGGCACGCGAGGGGCTGCCCTGCCCGCCGGATACCAAGATCGCCGAGACCTATGGCACCAGTTCGCTGGGCCGGGTGAAACGCCTGATCGCCTATATCGAGAGCCGCGACCTCTTCGTGTGCCGGACGGACCTGACGGGCAAGCGGTCGATCACGATTCCGCGATTGGGCTGGACGACCCAGGCAGCGGAGATGGGGTGAGGGTTTCCCTTGGCCTTCGACTTCGCTTGAGGAGAACGGAGGTTGGGGATTTTAAGCCGGTGAAAAGCAGCGCCACAGTTATGGCGCGAACCAACGCCCTATTTCTCTCGACGCTTTGCGACCTTGTCGTCATCACGGCGCATTTTCCGATCCAACAGCATCGCAAGCAACTGATCTGACCAGCAGAGCGCGATGATGGCGGGAACGGCCAGAATAGCGCCCAGCCAAGTCATTGAACCTCCGACTCTGCCTTGCCCTTAAGCCTCGGCACCCAGATCGTACAGGAGAGTCCTTCGACCAATGGCCCGCCATCCGGCATCCGAACGCGCTTGAAACAGCCTCCCAGCGGAAATTCACGGCTCAGCCACTTCCCCTCGGGTGTGTCCTGCTCATAAGATTGAACCTTATGACGCTCCAGAAACGCCCATAGCTTGTCCGCTGCCTCGCCAGCACAAATGTATTTGTGGCTTTCCTCCGTGTCGCGGACCCGACCTGCATCGATGGCCTCGCCCAGACAGGCTTCCATGAGAACAGGCACCTGCTCTGGAAAGGGCTTCTCGATGGCGGCAGCGAGCAAGGCGAGAGGGAAGATCAGCATGATGAACGGACATGCCCGATCGACTGAGAGCCATCAAGCGGCCCCTACCCCCTCCCCCTACTCAGCCTGAGCAAAGTCGAAGGCCAAGCACCACTGCCGCCCCAAACAAAAAAGGGCGACGGAGCCCGAAGCCCCGCCGCCCTTCGCATTCCGAACCCGAAACCGGGATCAGATCATGCCCAGCGCCTTCATATACACTTCGAGGATGGCTTCCTCTTCCTGATATTCTTCGCGCTTCTTCTTGCGGATCGCCATGATCTTTTTGATCGCCTTCGGGTCATAGCCGCGCGCCTTGGCTTCGGCGAAGACATCCTTGATGTCGTCCGAAATGCCCTTCTTCTCTTCTTCCAGCCGCTCGGCCCGCTCGATCAGCAGGCGCAGCTCGTCGGCCGTCACATTGCCGCTGCTGTCGAAATTCTCGTCCGCCATGGTCTTCTAACCTTCTTGAAATCCTGTCCGCCCCCACGAACCCGCCGCCACGACACGGGCCCCGCCCATGGGCAAGGTCGGTCCGGCGCGGATGTCGGGATCGGGGGCGGTCTAGGCGCTTCCGCGCCTTCGCTCAAGCGGGGGTTAACGGTTCTTCTTCACACTCTCGGCCATACGCGCCAGTTGCTCAGGGCTGGCCTCGGCCTGATGTTCGGCCTTCCACTGGTCATAGGGCATGCCATAGATCGCCTCGCGCGCGGTCGCCTTGTCCACCCCGGCCGCCTCGCCTACCCAGTCCGACAGGCAGTTGCGGCAAAAGCCCGCCAGCCCCATCAGGTCGACATTCTGCGCATCGGTACGGTGGCGCAAATGCATCACCAGCCGACGAAACGCCGCCGCAGCCGCCGCGTCATCGATTGCATTCAACGCATCCAGCGTATCGCTCATATTCGTCGCTCCTAGGTTGATCGTAACGCATTAGGCTTTAGGACACTGGCCGCAAAGAAGCAGGATGTGAACATGACCAAGGCCCTCCCCCCGCGTTCGCGCAAAGTCCGCGTCCTCGCCACGCTCGGCCCGGCCAGCAGCGATCCCGAGACGATCGCCACCCTGTTCCAGGCGGGTGCCGATGCCTTCCGGATCAATATGAGCCATGGCGATCAGCAGTCGAAGATCCCGCTGATCCAGGCGATCCGCGGGCTGGAGGAGCGGTTCGGCCGCCCGACCACGATCCTGGCCGATCTCCAGGGCCCGAAGCTGCGCGTCGGGAAGTTCGCCGAGGGCAAGGTCATGCTGGAAACCGGCAGCACCTTCATCCTCGACCGCGATCCCACGCCGGGTGACGCGACCCGTGTCGAACTGCCGCACAAGGAAATCTTCGCCGCAATCGAGCCGGGTGCGCGCCTGCTGCTCGACGACGGCAAGCTGGTGCTGCGCGTGGCGTTCCATGACGAGGACAAGATCACCACGCTGGTCGAGGTCGGCGGCGCGCTGTCGAACAACAAGGGGCTGAACGTCCCCGACGTCGTGCTGCCCATGGCCGCGCTGACCGAGAAGGACCGTTCGGACCTGGCCTTCGCGGTCGAACAGGGCGTGGACTGGATCGCCCTGTCCTTCGTGCAGCGGCCCGAGGATTTGATGGAGGCGCGCGGCCTGATCAAGGGGCGCGCCGCGCTCCTCGCCAAGATCGAGAAGCCGCAGGCGATCGACCGGCTGGAGGAGATCGTCGAGCAGTGCGACGGCGTGATGGTCGCGCGCGGCGACCTGGGCGTCGAACTGCCGCCCCAGGCCGTCCCGCCGCTCCAGAAGCGCATCGTCGAGGTGTCGCGCCGCATGGGCCGCCCGGTGGTCGTCGCGACGCAGATGCTCGAGTCGATGATCCAGAGCCCCTCGCCCACCCGCGCCGAGGTGTCGGACGTGGCGACCGCCATCTATGACGGCGCCGACGCGATCATGCTGTCGGCCGAATCGGCGGCGGGTGCCTGGCCGGTCGAATCGGTTGCGATGATGAACGCGATCGGTGTGTCGGTGGAGAACGACCCCGGCCACGGCGACCGTGTCCACTTCACCGCGAT
>CAJYRW010000055.1:0-22384 GCA_913777475.1 uncultured Sphingomonas sp.
GGCGGCGTGTCGGCCGGCGGTGCCGCCGGCGCCGGCGGTACGGGCGGCGTCAACAAGGGCCAGATCGTCACCGTGACGGTGCTCGAGGCGCGCGATGGCGGCCTCGAGGTCCAGGCGGGGGACGACGGCGTCACCGGCTTCATCCGCCGCGGCGACCTCGGCCGCGATCGCGACGAGCAGCGTCCGGAGCGTTACCAGGTCGGCCAGAAGTTCGATGCGATGGTGACGGGCTTCGACCGGTCGAAGAAGCCGACCTTCTCGGTCAAGGCGATGCAGATCGCGGAAGAGAAGCAGGCGGTGGCTCAGTACGGTTCGTCCGACTCGGGCGCGTCGCTGGGCGACATTCTGGGCGAAGCTCTGAAGGCTCGCACTCAGAAGTAAGTCACTGGATCGGGACACGTTTTTTTGAAAACGTGTCCCGGTTTCGGCCATATCAGCGGCCGCGATCATTTGATCGTATAATAAAATCACTTTCAGCAGCGAGAAACACAGGTTAGGAACGGGTCGTCTGTGGTTTGGGACTAGACGATGATCCGCTCGGAACTGGTGCAAAAGATCGGTCAGCATAATCCTGGGTTGAACCCCCGCGAAGTCGAGCTGATCGTCACGATATTCTTCGACGAAATCACCAAGCGTCTGGCGGACGACGGCCGAGTGGAATTGCGCGGTTTCGGCGCCTTTTCGACCCGCGCACGCGACGCCCGCACGGGCCGCAATCCCCGCACCGGCGAGACCGTGGATGTCAGCGCCAAGCGCGTTCCCTATTTCAAACCCGGCAAGGAAATGCGCGCCCGCCTGAACGTCGAAGAGGCCTGATCCTCTTCACCCCTGCTTGGCGATGGGCCATAAGGCGGCGGACGGCCAAGCCGCTTTATCACCGCTGGTCCCTTGACCTGGGCGGCAAGCTCGTCTCTTCCTGTGCCGTGCGCGGACGTGGCGAAACCGGTAGACGCTGCCGACTTAAAATCGGCTTCCTATGGAGTGCGGGTTCGAGTCCCGCCGTCCGCACCACCGCGCTTGGGATTGCGCTTCTCGCGACGGCGGGATGTGATCGCCACGCCGACAAGGGCCCCGTGATCGTCAGCGCGGTTGAGCCGGTCGCCGGTTCGTCCCCTACGCTCCGCCCTGCCCCCGGTGACGGGGATATGCCGCACCGGGTGATGCGTGATGCGCTGGCCCAGGGGCTGGTCCGTTTCGATGCCAATGGCCAGATCGAACCGGGGCTCGCCGAACGTTGGATCGTGATCGATGGCGGCGGCAGCTATATCTTCCGGTTGCGCGAGGCGAAATGGAACGACGGTACGCCCGTCACCGCCGAACAGATCGTACCGATCCTGCGCCGCCTGGTATCGCCGCGTTCGGGCAACCCACTGGCCCCCTTCCTGACCGCGATCGACGAGATAGTCGTGATGACCCCGCAGGTGATCGAGGTTCGCCTGTCGCGCCCTCGCCCCGACCTGCTGAAGCTGTTCGCACAGCCCGAAATGGCGATCATCAACGCCAAGCATCGCGGGACCGGTCCCTTCCGCATCATCCGATCCGGCCCCCCGCCCCTGCTCCGTCCCATTCCCGACCCCCGCCGCGTCGATCCCGATGAAGCGGCGACGCCCAAGCCTGAGGATGATGTCCGCTTGATTGCCGAAAGCCCGGCGCGGGCCATCCTGCGCTTTGCGCGCGGCGCGTCGGACCTGATGCTGGGCGGCCGGTTCGCGACATGGCCACTGATCGACGCGGCGGGCGTCGGCTCGACCGCGATCCGGGTCGATCCGGCGGCAGGGCTGTTCGGGCTGAGCATTGCCGAGCGCGACGGCTTCCTGGCCGATCCCGCCAATCGCCAGGCGCTGTCGGCCGCCTTTGACCGGGCGTCGATCCTGGCGGCCATCGCACCCAATTGGGACGCCACCGACCGGCTGCTGCCCGATGCGCTCGATTCGGATGCGCCGCCGCAAATTCCCGGCTGGGCCCTGCTCACCCTGGACGAGCGGCGGGCGGGCGCGCGGGCGCGCGTCACGGCCTGGGGCAAGCCGGTGCAGCTGCGGGTCGCGCTTCCCCAGGGGCCCGGCGCGAACCTGCTTTACGGACAGATCGGCGCGACCCTGCTCGCCATCGGCATCACGCCCGAGCGGGTGGCGGAAGACGCCCCCGCCGACCTGCGGCTGATCGATGCGGTGGCGCCGTTCGACAGTGCGCGCTGGTATCTCGCCACCGCCTGCGCGCCCTGTGGTCCGGCGGCCCAGACGGCGATCGAGCAGGCGCGCCTAGCCCCCACCCTTGCCGCCCGCAGCGCGGCGATCGCGGTGGCGGACGCGGCGATCAATGCCGATACGCCCTTCATCCCGCTGGCCCGGCCGCTGCGCTGGTCGCTCGTCAGCGGGAGGCTGCGGCAGTATCAAACGAACATCCGCGCCTGGCATCCATTGAACCGGTTGCGCGCCGACACCAATTGATCGGCATGGCAAACGCTACCCGTATCGACCCGACCAGCTTCGACGCGCTCCCGCTGGACAAGGGCATCGCCGCCAGCCGCCAGCGGATCGAGGCGATGGAGCGATTGCTGGAGCGCGTCGTCATGCTGCCCGGCCTCAATCGCCCGATCGGCCTGGACGTGGTGCTGGGACTGGTGCCCGTCATCGGCGACATCGCCGCCGCCGCGCTGGGCAGCTATATCATCTGGGAAGCCCGCAATCTGGGAATGTCCAAATTTCAGATGCTGCGGATGATGGGCAATGTCGGCTTCGACGCGGTGCTGGGCTTCGTGCCGCTGATCGGCGATGCGGCGGACGTGCTGTTCCGGTCGAACACGCGCAACCTGCGGATCATCCGCAAGCATCTGGACAAGCATCACCCCTCCGGCGTCACGCTGGAGGGGTGAGCCCGTTCAGCGACCGCCGCGCCAGATCTTCAACGGCGCGTTCGGGTCAAGGCCGCCCTGATGCACCGGGCAGCGGGTGGGACGGAACGCCTTGTTCAGGCAAATCCAGATTTCATCGAGCCAGCCGTCGCGGGTCGCGGTGACGCGCATCATGTCGGCAGTCATGCCACGATTGGCGGCCGCAAACGCGGTCGCCAGATCGCCCGCCGTCAGTTCGTCGCGCCGCGACAACGCCATCATGTCAGGATAGCGCAACCGGTAATACAGCGCGTTCGACTGCTGGAAATAGCGCGCCGGGCTATAGCCGGGCATGCAGGTGCCGTGCTTGGACCATTCATGCTGGAGCAGCTGCGCCGAGGGCGTGGCGCAGATATGGCGACGCACGACGGCCTGCGGGAGGATCGCGGTCGGGCGGCAATATTGCGGCCAGTCCTTGCCCACCCCGTCCGGCCAAAGGCCATGCAGGGTGAAGCCGAAGCGATTGCCCGATCCGCACTGGAAGCTGCTGTCCCCCTTGGCATCGCGGCAATATTGCGGGCTCCAGCTGATGGCGAGCGTATAGCTGCCGATCGGCAGAACGCGCGTCGGCTGGCTGGCGCTGGGCAGGTCCGGGCGGATGCTCTGCGGCCCGGACGGCGCGGTGCATTGCAGCGTCTGTGCCGAGGCGAGTTGCGGGGCGGCCAGCAGCGCCAGACCGATCAGGACTTTCTTCATGCTTCGTTGACCTCCGACATGACACGATACCAGGCGCGGGCATTGGGCCGCGCCAGCATGACCAGCGCGACGAGCGACGCCGCCGCCTGAACCGCCGTCAACACGCCGAACAGCCCCTCCGCCAGCGCGCCGACCGACACCTGAAAGAGAAAGCCGAACAGGTTCATCGCAGTCAGGATCGCCAGGAAGATCAGCCCGCCCAGGCTGGCGAGTCGCGTCGTCAGCAGCGTCGCCAGCGCGAACAGCACAATGGGGATGATGTTGGCGATGGCGGCGATGGTCGCACCATATTGCGCCACCGCCTCGCCCCAGCCCATCACCGCCAGCACCGCCAGCAGCAGGATGGCCAGGAACGACAGGCGTTCGCCCAGGATCACCGATTTGGGTCGCATGACCTCTTCCCCTTGTTGGCGAACGGCTCAGGCCGCCGCGAAATCCAGTCCGATATCGGCCGCCGGGGCCGACTGGGTCAAGCGGCCGACGCTGACATAGGTGACGCCGGTGTCGGCGAGCGCGCCGATCGTGTCCAGCCGGACACCGCCCGACGCCTCGGTCGGCACCCGCCCGGCGACCAGCGCGACGCCCTGGGCCAGCTTGGCGGGGCCCATATTGTCGAGCAGCAGATGCGTCGCGCCCGCCGCCAGCGCGGGCTCGATCTGGTCGAGTTCGTCGACCTCGACGATGATCCGCGCGATGCCCGCCGCCTTGGCCGCGGCGACCGCCGGACCGATGCCGCCTGCAACCGCGACATGGTTATCCTTTATCATCGCCGCGTCCCACAGGCCCATGCGATGGTTCTGCGCGCCGCCCATGCGAGTGGCGTATTTCTCGATCAGGCGCAGGCCCGGAATGGTCTTGCGGGTATCGAGCAGCGTCGCGCCGGTGCCCGCGATCGCCGCGACATAGGCCGCCGTCATCGTCGCGATGCCCGACAGATGCTGGACCGTGTTCAAGGCCGAACGCTCGGCGGTCAGCATCGCCCGCGCCCGTCCCGACAGGCGCAGCAGGTCCGTGCCCGCCGCAACGCGCGTGCCATCCTCGACCAGCCGCTCGATCACGACATCCGGGTCGAGACGGCGAAAGAACGCTTCGGCAATCGGCAGTCCGGCGACGGTGATCGCATCGCGGCTCGCCATGGTACCGACGAAGCGCGCCTCGGCCGGAATCACCGCAGTTGAGGTGATGTCGCCGCCCGGCCCCATATCCTCGGCCAGCGTCGCGCTGACGAATGCGTCGAGGTCGAAACCGTCGATCACGCTTTCCGTCACGAACGCGGGCCCAGATCGCCCTGGCCGACCGTACCGCTGGCGAGCGTCAGCATCGCGTCGAGGCTCTTCTTGGCTTGAAGCCGCAGCCCCTCCTCGATCTCGACACGCGGCGTCAGGTCGCGCAGCGCCAGGTACAGCTTCTCCATGGTGTTCAGCGCCATGTACGGGCAAATATTGCAGTTGCAGTTGCCGTCCGCGCCCGGTGCACCGATGAAGGTCTTGCCCGGCATCGCCTTCTGCATCTGGTGGATGATGTGCGGCTCGGTCGCGACGATCAGCGTGTCGCTGGTGACGGTTTGCGCGAACTCCAGGATGCCGCGCGTCGAGCCGACATAATCGGCATGATCCAGGATCACGGCCGGGCATTCGGGATGCGCGGCGATCGGCGCGTCCGGGTGCTGGGCGCGCAGCTTCAGCAGTTCGGTCTCGCTGAACGCCTCGTGCACGATGCACACGCCCGGCCACAGCAGCATATCGCGACCGGTCTTGCGAGCCAGATAGCCGCCCAGGTTGCGATCGGGGCCGAAGATGATCTTCTGGGCGGGGTCGATCTGCGCCAGGATCTGCTCCGCCGAGGACGACGTCACGATGATGTCGGACAGCGCCTTCACCTCGGTCGAGCAGTTGATATAGGTCAGCGCGATGTGATCCGGGTGCTGCGCACGGAATTCGGCGAATTGCTCGGGCGGGCAGCTGTCCTCCAGGCTGCACCCGGCGGCCATGTCGGGCAGCACGACGATCTTGTCGGGCGACAGGATCTTGGCCGTCTCGGCCATGAAGCGCACGCCGCAAAATGCGATGACGTCGGCATCGGTCGCCTGCGCCTTGCGACTGAGGTCCAGGCTGTCGCCGACGAAATCCGCCAGGTCCTGAATCTCGGGCTTCTGATAATAATGGGCGAGGATGACGGCGTTGCGTTCCTTGCGGAGCCGGTCGATCTCGGCACGCAGGTCGAGGCCCGTCAGATTCGTCTGGATGGTCATGGCATTCCCCCTAGGCGCACGCACGCGCGCCGACAATCATGGACATCAGCCCGTATTGCTCAGAACCTCTTGCACGGTCCGCGTCGTGTCCCAGCGTTCGTCGTTTGCGGCCTCGTCGGAGAAGCGGACCTTGACGTTCGCCTCCACGCCCGCCGCGCGCAACGGCATTGCGAAGCTGCGCTCCACCGCGCGCCGCGTGGCATCGCGGGCCAGCTTCATCGGCGCAGGCGCGCGGGCCTGTCGCATCAACTCCACCTGCCCCGCCGTACGATTGGCGGCGTCCAGCCGCTGCTCGGCATCGGTAAAGGTCGTCAACACCCCGCCCGAACCATATTCGCGGATCGCGGCCAGATCGACCTGTGGCCCGTCGATTTCCACCGGGGGCAGCGTGACCGACAGGGTGCGGGTGCCCGCATCCCAGCGGACATCCTTCTGTTGCAACTTGCCCAGATCGACCTCGTAGCGGACCATGCCCGGCATGATGAGCGTGCGTTCGGTCGAAAAGCCCAGCTGCGACTGGCGCGAGGTGACGACCGCGACATAGCGCGCCGCAAAGGCCGATAGCCGGTTCTGTTCGCGCAGTCCGTCCAGACTGGCCCGCGCGATCGTCGTCGGATCGGGGGTCAGCCGGTCGGCGACATAGCGCTCGATACCCCACACCACCAGCAATCCGGCCAGCACGAGCAATACCAGCGCACCCGCCACCTTGGTCAGGAACAGGCCCACACCGCCGCGCCGCTCGGCCGTCGACCGCTCTGTGGGCGGAGAGGGATTCACGCCGCGCTCGTCCATGATGCTCCTTCCTCGCGAACCAAGCCACGTGTCCGCAAGTCATAAAGATGCGCCAGCACCGATCGTTCCGCCGCCGGAATCAGTTTCAGGTTGAGCCCGACATACATGCGCGCGGTCATCGCGCCGATGCTCAGCGGCTCACCCATGCCGAGCAGCCGCAAAATCTGCCCCTCGCGCTGCTTGCGATGCCCCAGCATCCCGCGCACCAGCCGCTGAGGATTGTCGACCGCCTCACCATGCCCTGGATAGTAAACGCGGTCGTCCCGCTCCATCAGCTTTTCCAGGCTGGCCATATAAGCACTCATATCGCCATCGGGCGGCGAGACGATGCTGGTCGACCAGCCCATGACATGATCGCCCGAGAAGAGCGCCCGCGTCTCGGGCAGGGCGAAGGCGAGATGGTTGGAGGTGTGGCCCGGCGTAGCGATGGCGGTCAACGTCCAGCCGTCACCCGACACGCCTTCTCCCTCTGCCAGTATCTGGTCGGGAGCATAATCGCGGTCGAAGGCCGCGTCCGACCGGCCGCCTTCATAATCGGGCGCGAACGCGGCCGCACCGACGATGGGGGCTCCGGTGATACGCGCCAGCGGGCGGCTGGCGGGGCTGTGGTCACGGTGGTGATGGGTGATCACGATCGCCGTCACCGGCCGCCCGGCAATCGCACGGGTCAGCGCCTCCAGATGCGCCGGATGGTCGGGACCGGGATCGATGACGGCGACATCGCGGTCGCCGACCAGATGGGTCTGCGTCCCCGTATAGGTAAACGCGGAAGGATTGGGAGCGAGCACGCGGGTGACCAGCGGCTCGAGCAGGATCGGGATGCCGGTCGGGTGCTCAGCCATTATCGATTATGTGGGCAACCCGCCGCCAATAGGCAAGCCCCGCGCCGCGACAAGGACGCGGGGCATGAAGAGGCATCAATCCTGTTCGGGCTTGGCCATCTCGGCCTTCAGCTCGGCGGTCGCCTGCTCCAGACCGGCCAACGCCTCGCGGCGGGCCTCGTCGGACAGGTTGCGGTCCTGGGTAATCGTGGTCCGAGCCATGTCGATGCCCGCCATGGCGACCTTCATGTTGGTGTGCGCCGAACGCTGCGCCATTTGGGCCGACTTCGCCGCGCTCTGCGCCATCGCCTCGATCCGGTCGGTGCAGATCACGGTCACCATCGCGCCGCCGGGCCGGGTGGTCGTAAAGCTCGTCCGCGTGTCGCCACCGCCGACGCCGCACTTTTGCGAGCGGATATCGGGGATACGGATGGTCGTGACCTGTTCCTTGCCATCCGGCATGACGAAGCGGATGACCTTGGTGTCTCCGACACGCGTCATCGTGGCACGACGGGCGACGGGAAGCGGCGGGACCGGCGGCACGTCCGCCACCTGCGGTACTTCGGGCACCGACGGGATGGATGGCGTGGTCGCCGCGATTGCAGGCATGGGCATCGCGGCAGGTGCCGGAGTGGCGGGCACGCGCGGCACCGCGGGAACGGCCGGCTCGGTCTGTGCGACGGCGGGCAAGATCGCCGCCGTGCTGGTCAGGTCGACGCCCAGCGTCCGCTCGACCTTGCTGGTCAGCGCCGCCGCCGCCGGGGTGCCCGACGCGGTCGCGCCCAGCCCGGCCAGCACCAACAGGGACACGGTGGCCCCGCCGACCGCCAGCTGACGACGCGATTTCGGAGAAGTGGTCAACATCTTCAGCCTCCCTTTCAGATCATCGATGGTGTGCAGGTGACAGGCGCCCGACAGGGCGCGGCCATGCGCCGCCTTCACGATGGCGCAGGCATAGACATGCCGGTCAGCCCGGCTGCGCCCCTTCAGGACACGAGCGTCGTTGGCCAGCTCCTGATCGGCACGGAAGGCGTGAAAAGCCCGCCACGCCAGCGGGTTGAACCAGTGCAGCGCCAGCACGGCGAGCGCGATCCAGTTGGCGATCAGGTCGCCGCGTGCGTGGTGGCCCAGCTCATGCGCCAGTGCGAGGTCACGCTCATCGGCGTCGTAACGCTCGGCGAAATCGCGCGGAAACGCGACGTAGCGATGCCAGATACCGAAGGCGAGCGGCCCCGGCGCGCCATCACTGGCCACCACACGCACGCCCTTCACCGCATCCAGCGGCTCGGCATCGGCAAGCAGCCGCGTGCGGAAACGCCAATGGCGGAACAGCTGGAAGCTCAGGAACCCCGCCGCGCCGATAATCCAGAACAGCGCCACGCCCTGTTCCACCATCGGCCAGATGCTAGGCGCATCCGGCGTGGCGGAGATTTGCGCGGTCATGGGCAGCACGACATAGGTGGCGAAGCGCTCGCTCGCGGCCGCCAGTGGCGGGGTCGCCTGCTCCGACAGCCCACGCGGCAGCGGCGGCAGGATCAGGCGGAGCAGCGGCAAGGCCCAAAGCGCATAAGCGACCTGCGGCCCGAAGGCTTGGCGGACATGGCGGCGGGCCAGCAGGACCAACGCCATGAGGAGGGTGGAGGCGATCATCGCCTCCACCGCCCAGCCGAGTTGCGCGCCGCTCATGCCTTCAGCTCCTTGAGCAGCGCCTCGATCTCGGAAATATCCTGTGCGGTCAGCTCATCCCGCTCGGCCAGATGCGCGACCAGCGGGGTCAGGCGGCCGCCGAACAGCCGGTCGATCAGACGGCGAGATTCACCCACGACATAATCGTCGCGCGCGACCAGCGGGCGGTACAGATAGCGCCGCCCCTGTTCCTCATGCCCGATGGCTTCCTTGGCAAGCAGGCGACCAAGCAGCGTCTTGACCGTGTTGGTGCTCCAGCCGCGTTCGGGATCGACCCGCTCGGCGACATCCTGCGCGGTCAGCGGGGCCTCGTCCCACAAGACCTCCATCACCGCATGTTCGGCATAGCTGATACGCTCGGCCATCGACTCGCCCTCTTATTGACTACAAGCGTAATCCTATTCCGATTACAGGCGTAGTCAATGAGCAAAGCGATCCTCCCCGGCACGGGGAGGTGGCATCGCGCCAGCGATGACGGAGGGGGGCTTCCACACAGGACACCCCTCGCGGCGATCCCCTCCACCAGCTTCGCTGGTCCCCTCCCCGTTTCGGGGAGGATAAAAAAAGGGCCGGATTTTCATCCGGCCCTCTGTCGCATCACGCGGTCTTCACATCCTGGACCAGCTCGGCCAGTTCGCCGCTTTCGTACATCTCCATCATGATGTCCGAACCGCCGACAAACTCACCCTTTACATAGAGCTGCGGGATGGTCGGCCAGTCCGAATAGGCCTTGATACCCTGGCGGATGCCCTGGTCCTGCAGGACGTCGACGCTCTCGAACGGCACATCCAGATGGTTCAGGATCGCCACCGCGCGGCTGGAGAAACCGCATTGCGGGAAGAGCGGCGTGCCCTTCATGAACAGCAGGACGGCGTTGTCCTTAACCAGCGCATCGATCCGCGCGTTCGTATCGTCGGTCATGTCTTTCATCCTCAAAGGAAAACGGGTCAGGCGGCCGGAACCGCCGTGGTCAGTTGCAGCGCGTGGAGTTCGCCCCCCATGCGCCCACCGAGCGCGGCATAAACGGCGCGGGTACGCGCGACGCGGCTCATGCCCGCAAAGCTCGCCGCGACCACATGGGCGGCATAGTGATCGCCGTCCCCGGCCAGGTCGGTAATCTGGACCTCGGCATCGGGAATGGCGGTGCGGATCATCGCGGCGATATCGTCGGCAGCCATCGGCATGATCAGCGGCTCTCGATCAGCTGGCGGCGGGCCTCGACCTGCTGTTCGTCGAGCGCACGACGGACCTCGGCTTCCTCGACATCGATCCCGGCGGCGGTCAGGTCGCCCAGCAGCTTGCGGATGACATCCTCATCGCCCGCTTCCTCGAAATCGGCCTGGACGACCGCCTTGGCATAGGCGTCGGTCTCGGCGGGAGTCAGCTTCATGCGCTCGGCCGCCCACTGCGCGACCAGACGGTTACGCCGGGCCGTGATGCGGAACATCATGTCCTGGTCGGCCACGAACTTGGCCTCGAACCCCTTCCTGCGATCATCGAAACTCGTCATCGGTGCGCTATCCCCCAGCCCCGCGGGGCTTCGCCAGTCATCACGTTAGACGCTCGAAATAGGCATGACGCCGCGCAGGTGCAACCAATGGGCCGCTGCGTCGTTATCGGGCGCCGCAAATTCGCTCCGGCCAAAAGGAACATAGCGCATCGCTCGCTCGTACTGTAAGCAGCGCAGTGATCGGACGACTGGCCGCCCTTACGAGCCGGGGCCGATCAGCAGGAGAGAGCGATGCGTCACGAGCATTTCCCGAAAAACCGCGAGGTTGCCCGCGGCTATGACATGACCCAATCGGCACCGGTGACCGGCTTGGTCAATGGCCTGTTGGCATCGTTCGTCCTCTGGGCTCTGATCGCAGGCGTCGTAGCCTTCGCCCTCTGACCAAGCGCAGCAAACGGGAAAATCAGGACAGCGCCGCCGTCAGCCGCGCCCGCCCCTCGATCCAGGGACGTCCCGCCGCCATCTCGCCCTCGAACCGGCCGATGGCCTCATCTCGCGCCAGCGTCAGCCCCACTTCGTCCAGCCCCTTCATCAGGCATTCGCGACGAAACGGGTCCAGCTCGAAGGGAAAACGATCCTGATAGGGCGTCGTGACGCTCATCGTTTCCAGATCGACGGTGATCGGCTGGTCCTTCGCCACCTCCAGAAGACGGTCGACCGCCTCCTGCGGCAGGACCACCGGCACGATGCCGTTCTTAAAGGCATTGCCCGAGAAAATGTCCGAGAAGCTCGGCGCGATCACCGCCTGGATGCCCATATCGGCCAGCGCCCAGGCGGCATGTTCGCGGCTGGACCCGCAACCGAAATTGTCGCCCGCGATCAGGATCGGCGCGCCCGCATAACGCGGATCGTCAAAGATGTTGCCCGGCTGCGCCCGCACCGTCTCGAACGCGCCACGCCCCAGACCGGCGCGGGTGATGGTCTTCAACCAATGCGCCGGAATGATGACATCGGTGTCGATATTCTTGGCACCCCAGGGATAGGCGGTGCCCGAGACGGTCGTGACCGGATTCATGCGTCGTTCCTGCCCTGCTCAGCGCTTCGGTGCAGGCCGCTGCTCGGCCGTGGCGGGACGCGAGGCGACCCCGGCGGCATAAGCGGCCGCGCCGCACAGCACCGCGCCGGTGACGAGCATGACCAATACGTGCTTCATGATGCTACCCCTGCCGTCCCTGTTATGCGTCTTCACGATCGAGGTCGTGGACATTCAACTCTCTAACATCGAAAAGGCGCCCGGTCACGGCCGCCGCCGCCGCCATCGCGGGGGACAGCAGGTGGGTACGCGCCCCCGGCCCCTGCCGCCCGACGAAATTGCGGTTCGACGTCGAGGCACAACGCTCGCCCGGCGGCACCTTGTCGGGGTTCATGGCAAGGCACATCGAACACCCCGGCTCGCGCCACTCAAAGCCCGCCTGTACGAACACCTGGTCCAGCCCCTCGGCCTCGGCTTGGCGCTTGACCAGACCCGAGCCCGGCACGACCAGCGCGCGGACGCCGTCTGCAACCTTGCGGTCACGCGCCACGGCGGCGGCGGCACGCAGATCCTCGATCCGGCTGTTCGTGCAGCTGCCGATAAAGACATGCTGGATCGCGACATCCTGCATCGCGGTGCCGGGGATCAGCCCCATATAGTCCAGCGACTTGCGCGCTGCTTCGCGCTTGGACGGATCGGCGAAGCTGTCGGGATCGGGAACCACGCCGGTGATCGGCACGACATCCTCGGGACTGGTGCCCCAGGTCAGGTTGGGCGCGATATCGGCGGCGTCGAGCGTCACCACCTTGTCGTACACCGCGCCCGGATCGGTCGGCAGCGTCCGCCACCAGGCGACGGCTTTCTCCCATTCCTCGTCCTGGGGGGCCATGGGGCGGCCCTTCAGATAGGCAAAGGTCGTCTCGTCCGGCGCGATCAGGCCCGCCCGCGCGCCGCCCTCGATCGACATGTTGGCGATGGTCAGGCGCCCTTCGACCGACAGGTTGCGGATGACGCTGCCGGTGAATTCTATGACATGGCCGGTGCCGCCCGCCGCACCGATCTTGCCGATGATGGCCAGCACGACGTCCTTGGCCGACACGCCGTGACCCAGCACGCCGTCGACGCGCACTTCCATCGTCTTGGACGGCGAGAGGAGCAGCGTCTGGGTCGCCAGCACATGCTCGACCTCCGACGTGCCGATGCCGAAGGCCAGCGCGCCCAGCGCACCGTGTGCCGAGGTATGGCTGTCGCCGCACACCAGCGTCGTGCCCGGCAGGGTGAAGCCCTGTTCCGGCCCGACGACATGGACGATGCCCTGCGCCGCCGCGGTCGCATCGATATAGTCGACGCCGAACTCGGCGGTGTTGCGACGAAGCGCGTCCAACTGCTGTGCGCTTTCCGGGTCGGCGATGGGCAGCAGGTTGCCGTTGGCGTCCTTGCGCGGCGTCGTCGGCAAATTGTGATCGGGCACCGCGAGCGTCAGCTCGGGCCGCCGCACCTTGCGCCCGGCGGCACGTAGTCCTTCGAACGCCTGTGGGCTCGTCACCTCATGGACGAGGTGGCGGTCGATATAGATGAGGCAGGTGCCATCGGGCCGCCGTTCGACAACGTGCGCGGCCCAGATCTTCTCGTACAGAGTCTGGGGTCGTTGGGCCATGATGGGGGCGCTGTTATCCGAAAAGGTGCGAAAGGCAAAGGTCGAGCGTAATCTTATTTCGCTTGAGTAGCGAATTTGCCTTCCTGAGGCGGCTTTTCCTCACGCGCGGAAGTCTTGAGTCACCCCGCCACATTCCGCCAAATCGATCTCGTGGTCGGGATCGCGCCACGTCTCCGCCAGCGCCTGAGCCTCCCAGTCCTTCACCGCCGGGTGCGCGAGAAGCGTCTCGACCCAGGCCGCACCGGCCGCACCGACATCGATGCCATAGGTCCGCACCCGGAACGCCACAGGCGCATAAAAGGCATCGACCGCGGAGAAGCGCTCGCCCGCCAGCCACGGCCCGCCGAATCGCGACAGCCCCTCGGCCCATAATTCCGCCAGCCGCGCGACATCGCGCTCCAGCCGAGGTGACGGCGGCTTCGCCTCCACCCGCACGCCGATGTTCATCGTCCGCTCGGCCCGAAGCGCGCCAAAGCCGCCATGCATCTCTGCCACGGCGCACATGGCCCAGGCGCGGGCCGCTTCATCCTCGGGCCATATGCCGGGGTGCCGTTCGCCCAGATAGAGCGCGATGCCCAGCGAATCCCACACCGTCCGCTCGCCATCGAGCAGCACCGGAACCTGCCCCGTTGGGGAGAAGGCGCGGAACGCCTCGTAATTCTCCACCGCCGCAAACGGCTCGATCCGGTCGGTGAAGCCGATCCCCAGCGCCTTCATCAGCAGCCAGGGACGCAGCGACCAGCTGGAGTAATTTCGGTTCGCGGTGACGAGGGTATAGGCCATCAGCGCTCGAACTTGGCCGTGGTCTTCGCCGCCACCTCATCCGCCGTGATGCCCGGCGCACATTCGATCAGGCGGAAGGCGCTGTCATGATCGGGACGCTGGAACACCGCGAGGTCGGTGACGATCATGTCGACCACGTTGCGCCCGGTCAGCGGCAGGGTGCATTCGGGGATGAACTTCGGACTGCCGTCCTTGGCGTTATGCTCCATGACGACGATGATCTTCTTGACACCCGCGACCAGATCCATCGCGCCGCCCATGCCCTTGATCATCTTGCCGGGGATCATCCAGTTGGCGATGTCGCCGCCTTCGGACACTTCCATAGCGCCCAGCACGGTCAGGTCGATATGGCCGCCGCGGATCATCGCGAAGCTGTCCGCCGACGAGAAATAGACCGAGTGCGGCAGCTCGCTGATGGTCTGCTTGCCCGCGTTGATCAGGTCGGGATCGACCTCGTCGTCATAAGGAAACGGCCCGATGCCCAGCATCCCGTTTTCGGATTGCAGCGTCACCTCAACCCCTTGCGGGATATGGTTGGCCACCAGTGTCGGGATGCCGATACCGAGATTGACGTAGAAGCCGTCCTTCAATTCCTTGGACGCACGGGCGGCCATTTCGTCGCGGGTCCAGGCCATGCTCACTGCTCTCCTGTCGGATGCCACCGCCGGTCGGCGGGGAAGATATCGTCGGGTGTACCCTTCAGCGCTTTGCCGTAGACGGGGTTCGGGAAGACGAACCATCCACGCCCCCACAGCGCCGCGACACGCGGGCCATCCGCCTTCGCGCGGCGTTGCGAAACGCTGGCCGGATCGTTGAACAACTCGCTGAAATCCCCCAACTGGTCGCCGCCCATCGCAATCACACAATAGCGGTCAGCGATCCGCCAGCGGCGAGCGTCCTTGTTATCACCGGTATTGGTGTCGGTCCGCACGAACAGCGTGTCACCATGCACTGCCGGACCAAGCCCCGCGGCCTCGATCGCGCGGGCTGCTCCCGCCGCATCGTCGCGATTGGTGTTGAAGATCACTGTCACACCCATCGTCCGCAGCTCCGCGATCGCCGCCGCCGCGCCGGGTGTCGGAAGCACGGCATGACCGTCGCTCTGCTCCCAGGCGCGCCAGCGATCAGAAAAGGCGCGGCCGGCGCGGCCGGTCAGGTCATCCTGCTCGAAGCCGAGATTGAGGAGCACGGTCTCGTCGACATCGAACACCGCCGCTGGGCGCTTGCCCGCGCAAGACACGAAGCGGGGACTATCGAGGGTGGCATCCTCATCCAGCACCACGCTGTCGCGCACCGGATGGCGCACCCGGTCGGCGGCATAGGTGACGAGTGCGTTCCACGCCTGGCGCGAGATCGCATCGGCTTCGGCTGAGCCGTATAAGTACTGCATCCCGGCCAGCTTGGGGTTGGCGGCGGGTGGCGGAGGTGCGGGGGTGTTGTTGCCGACGGCGACGACGCAGCCGGATAGGGTCAGGGCGGCGGCAAGGGCAGCGCCCAGCCTCAAGCCGGGGAGCCCTCCCCCACCCCCTCCCGCTTGCGGGAGGGGAGCGGCTGCGTGGCTACCGTCTTGCTTTCTCAACATATGTTTACGCCCCCAATGTCCGCCAAGCACGCTTCCCCTCCCGCAGGCGGGAGGGGGTCGGGGGGAGGGCTGACGCGCTCCGCATCCCCTCACCCCCAGAAAATCAAACCCGCTCGCGCACCGTGCGAAACTCGATCTTCTTTTCATACGGCGCGCCGACGATCATCCGCTTCACATAGATGCCTGGCAGATGGATCTGGTCGGGGTCGAGGCTGCCCACCGGCACCACTTCCTCGACCTCTGCAACGCAGATACGCCCCGCCGTCGCCATCGGCTGGTTGAAGTTGCGCGCGGTCTTGCGGAAGATCAGGTTCCCGGCCTCGTCGGCCTTCCAGCCCTTGATGATCGACAGGTCGGCGCGAATGCCACGCTCGAGGATGTAATCCTCGCCGTCGAAGCTCTTCACTTCCTTGCCTTCGGCCACCTTCGTGCCGACGCCAGTCTTGGTATAGAAACCGGGGATGCCCGCGCCCCCTGCCCGGCAACGCTCGGCCAGCGTGCCCTGCGGACAGAACTCGACCTCCAGCTCTCCACTCAAATATTGCCGCTCGAACTCCTTGTTCTCGCCGACATAGGAAGAAATCATCTTCTTGACCTGATGCGAGCGGAGCAGCTTGCCCAGCCCCACGCCGTCGATCCCGGCATTGTTGCTGGCGATGGTCAGGTCCTTGACCCCCGCGGCCTCGATCGCGTCGATCAGCCGCTCCGGGATACCACAAAGGCCGAAGCCCCCGGCGCAGATCGTCATGCCGTCATGGAGCAGGCCGTCGAGCGCAGCGGCCGCGTCGGAATAGAGCTTCTGCATGGGCGTCCTCCCTATAATGCGGCAAGCGTTAGGCGGAGGGGTAGAGCCCGGTCAACCCGGCATAGCATGTGCGGAACAAGCGGACCTGACGACGGAGGCTTTTCCCCAACAGACTAATAACGCTCACAAAAGCGTTCCCGCGCAGCCAAAACGGTATAAGCAAAAATCGATTGCAGGATCGGACACAATATAAACAAAACAAAACCGCCCCGGAGTGACCCGAGGCGGCAAGTTCGTTGCTGATTGCTTTAGTCAGAAACGATTAGCAGGTTCAGATGTTGTCGCCAAGAGCGCCCTTCACCGAACCCTTCATCTGCTGGCCCTTGCCTTCCAGCTGCTGGGCTTCGCCCTCAGCCTGCAGCTTTTCGTCATGGTTGTGTTCGCCAATGGCTTCCTTGGCCTTGCCAACCAGTTCGTTGACGTTGCCCTTGATCTTGTCGACGAGTTCACCCATGGGGGCCTCCATTGCTGGGGATCAAAGCGATCCCGTTGAACACTCGAAGACAAAACACTTCGTTACGCGGCAAGTTCCCTGAAATGTATGTCAGATCAGGCCCGCAAGCGGGCTCGACGGGTCGGCATAGCGGCGCATGCCCATGCGGCCTGCGCGATATGCCATGCGCCCCGCCTCGACCCCGGCCTTCATCGCGCGCGCCATCAGCACCGGGTCCTTGGCCTCGGCGATCGCGGTGTTCATCAGCACGCCGTCGCAGCCCAGTTCCATCGCCACCGCCGCCTCGGACGCGGTGCCGACCCCGGCATCGACCAGCACCGGCACCTTCGCGCCCTCGACGATCAGGCGAATCGTGACCTTGTTCTGGATGCCCAGCCCCGACCCGATCGGCGCGCCCAGCGGCATGATGGCGACCGCCCCGACATCCTCCAGCCGCTTGGCCGCGATGGGATCGTCAACGCAATAGACCATCGGCTTGAAGCCTTCCTTGGCCAGCACTTCGGTCGCACGCAGCGTCTCATACATGTCTGGGTAAAGCGTCTTCGCCTCGCCCAGCACCTCCAGCTTGACCAAGTCCCAGCCGCCCGCCTCACGCGCCAGACGGAGCGTGCGGATCGCATCCTCGGCGGTAAAGCAGCCCGCCGTGTTGGGCAGATAGGTGATCTTCTTCGGGTCGATGAAATCGGTCAGCATCGGCGCATTGCGGTCCGACACATTGACCCGGCGCACGGCGACCGTGACGATCTCCGCGCCGGAGGCTTCGACCGCCGCCGCATTCTGCGCGAAGTCCTTGTACTTGCCCGTGCCGACGATCAGGCGCGAACGGAAACGCTGCCCCGCGACCTCCCACGAATCATCCTCGACGACCGGCGCGGCATGGTCACCGCCGCCGACGAAATGCACGATCTCGATCTCGTCGCCATCCTCCACCTGCACCTGCGCCAGCGTCGAGCGCGGCACGACCTCCAGATTGCGCTCCACCGCCACCTTTTCGGGCACCAGCCCCAGCTGGCTCGCCAGATCGGAGAGCGACAGGCCCGCAGGCACCCGCTTATGCTCGCCATTCACGGTGATCGTCACGGTTCCATCGGTGTGGGGCATATGTGTGTCACTTACCATGCAGTCGCTGCCCGCTCGACGGAGAGGTGGGCAAGCGGTTAAGGAAGGCCCTCGATCTAGGCCCGGCCATCCCGAGCCGCAACCATGGGAGTGCCGATGCCCGCGACCGTTTATGTCCTCAACGGGCCGAACCTGAACCTGCTGGGTATGCGCGAGCCGCATATCTATGGCCATGACACGCTGGACGATATCGCGGGGATGCTGGAGGACCGGGCCCGCGAACTCGATCTGGAGATCGACATGCGCCAGTCCAACCATGAAGGCCATCTGATCGACTGGCTGCACGAGGCCCAGGCCTATGAGGCGAAAGCCGTGCTGCTCAACGCCGGGGGCTTCACCCACACCTCGATCGCGATTCACGACGCGATCAAGTCGGTGACGACTCCGGTGATCGAGGTTCACCTTTCCAACCCCCATGCGCGGGAGGTTTTCCGCCATGAAAGCTATATCGGGCGTGCCGCAAAAGGCACAATCGCCGGTTTTGGCGCGCAATCCTATCTGCTCGCGCTTGAAGCCGCGGCCCGGTTCTGACAGGAGCGCGTCCCATGACCGAAAAGACTGAACAAGCGATGAAGGTCGATGTCGACCTCGTCCGTCAGCTCGCCGAGCTGCTCGACGCCACCGCCCTGACCGAGATTGAGGTCGAGCATGGCGACCGCAAGATCCGCGTCGCGCGCAAGGCGGCGGCCGTGGCCCAGATGGCCTATGCGCCAGCGCCTGTGGCGGCCCCCGCCCCGGCGGCGGCGGCGCACGTTGCTCCCGCCGCTGCGGAAGTCGGCGCCCCGGCCCCGGCCGTCTCGGCCAATGCCGTGAAGTCGCCGATGGTCGGCACCGTCTATCTGTCGGCCGAGCCGGGCGCCAAGCCCTTCGCCTCGGTAGGCCAGAAGGTCGCGGCCGGTGACACGCTGCTGATCGTCGAAGCCATGAAGGTGATGAACCCGATCACCGCGACCCAGGCGGGCACCGTGACCGCCGTCCTGGTCGAGAACGGCCAGCCGGTCGAGTTCGACCAGCCCCTGGTCGTCGTCGAGTAAGCCGCCTTGGCGCAGATCAAGAAACTCCTGATCGCCAATCGCGGTGAGATTGCACTTCGCATCCACCGCGCCTGTCACGAAATGGGGATCGAGACCGTCGCCGTGCACTCCACGGCCGACGCCGATGCCATGCATGTGCGCCTCGCCGACCAGGCGGTGTGCATCGGCCCGCCCGCGGCCACCGACAGCTATCTCAACATCCCCAACATCATCTCGGCCGCCGAGATTTCGGGCGCTGACGCGATCCACCCCGGCTACGGCTTTCTCTCGGAGAACGCCAAGTTCGCGGAAATCGTCGAGGCGCACGGCCTGATCTTCGTCGGCCCCAAGCCCGAGCATATCCGGGTGATGGGCGACAAGGTCGAGGCCAAGCGCACCGCTGGCGCGCTCGGCCTGCCGCTCGTCCCCGGTTCGGACGGCGCGATCTCGGACCTCGAGGAGGCCAAGGCGCTCGCGACCAAGATCGGCTATCCCGTCATCATCAAGGCGGCCTCGGGCGGCGGCGGACGCGGCATGAAGGTCGTGTCCTCCGAGGACCAGCTCGAAACGCTGATGCAGCAGGCCGGTTCGGAGGCGAAGGCCGCGTTCGGCGACTCGACCGTCTACATGGAAAAATATCTGGGCAATCCCCGGCATATCGAATTCCAGGTGTTCGGCGACGGCAACGGCCAGGCGATCCACCTGGGCGAGCGCGATTGCTCGCTCCAGCGCCGCCACCAGAAGGTGCTGGAGGAAGCCCCCTCGCCGATCATCACGGCCGAGGAGCGCGCGCGCATGGGTGGCGTGGTCGCCAAGGCGATGGCCGATATGGGCTATCGCGGTGCGGGCACGATCGAGTTCCTGTGGGAGGACGGCGAGTTCTATTTCATCGAAATGAACACCCGCCTGCAGGTCGAACATCCCGTGACCGAGATGATCACCGGCCTGGACCTGGTGCGCGAGCAGATCCGCGTCGCCGAGGGGCACCCGCTGACGCTGCGCCAGCAGGACGTGCAGTTCCGCGGCCACGCGATCGAGTGCCGCATCAATGCGGAAGACCCGCGCACCTTCGCCCCTTCGCCGGGCACGGTGAAGATGTACCATGCCCCTGGCGGCATGCACGTCCGCGTCGATAGCGGACTGTACCAGGGCTATAAGGTCCCGCCTTATTACGACAGCATGATCGCCAAGCTGATCGTCTACGGCACGACCCGTGAAGGCGCGCTGCGTCGCCTGCGTCGCGCGCTCAACGAGTTCGTGATCGAGGGCATGAAGACCACCATCCCGCTGCATCAGGCGCTGCTGGACGATCCGGAGTTCCAGAAGGGCGACTATACGATCAAGTGGCTGGAGGAGTGGCTGGCCAAGCAGGACGCATAATCGCCCTGCCCTTCACCGGGATTGAAATAAAAAGCCTCCTCCCCAGCCGGGCGGGGGCTTTTTCATGCCCGAAAGCAGGGATTACCCCTCCACATTCCCCGCCGCTCATGCCAGAAGCAATGGCGATGAAGGCGACGATCCTCCACAACCCGCGCTGCTCCAAATCGCGCGAGGCGCTGGCCCTCCTGAACGAGGCTGGCGCGGATGTGACGGTGATCGAATATCTGAAGACGCCGCCGAATACCGAGGAACTGCGGCGCCTCTATGCTAAGGGCAGGCTTTCCCCGCGCGACGGGCTGCGCAAGGCGGAAGCGGAGGCCAAGGCACTTGTCGACGCCGACGATGCCACGATCCTCGTCGCGATGGCCGCTAACCCAATCCTGATCGAGCGGCCTCTGGTCGAGACTGTTAAAGGTGTCGTCATCGGCCGTCCACCGGAAGCCGTGCGGGGCATCCTGTGATCGCTGCCCATATATTGAGCAGCACACGGCATCTTGCCCGCTTTTCGGGCGCAATCCTTACCATTTTCTTGCCCTTCCAAGAGGGCGACGCAGTTGGCACGATCCCTGCTACGCAGGCGGTTGGGCGAGGGTTCGAACACCATCGGGGACAGTCAGACTCGTGAAAAAGATTGAGGCGATCATCAAGCCCTTCAAGCTGGATGAGGTGAAGGAAGCGCTGCACGAAATCGGCGTGTCCGGCATCACCGTCACCGAGGCGAAGGGCTTCGGCCGCCAGAAGGGCCATACTGAGCTTTATCGCGGAGCCGAATATGTCGTCGACTTCCTGCCGAAGGTGAAGCTGGAGGTGGTGGTCGAGGACGGCCTGGCCGAACGCGTGGTGGAGGCGATCGCCGCCGCCGCGCAGACCGGCCGCATCGGCGACGGCAAGATCTTCGTGATCCCGGTCGAGACCGCGCTGCGCATCCGCACGGGCGAACGCGACGACGCGGCGATCTGACGCACCCCATACCCATCCGTCACCGGGCCGACATTCGGCCCGACTAAACACGTATCACCGGCCCCGGCCTTTCGTCGGAGGGCGGCCAAGCAGAGAGAGAACGGAACATGGCGAATACGGCCAGCGATATCCTGAAGCAGATCAAGGACGAAGAGATCGAGTGGGTCGACCTGCGCTTCACCGATCCCAAGGGCAAGTGGCAGCACCTGACCATGGTCGCTTCGATCCTGGGTGAGGACGAGCTGACCGACGGCCTAATGTTCGACGGCTCCTCGATCGAGGGCTGGAAGGCGATCAACGAGTCGGACATGGTCCTCAAGCCCGACCTCGACGCCGTGTACACCGATCCCTTCTCGGCCACCCCGATGCTGATCGTGTTCTGCGACATCGTCGAACCGTCGACCGGCGAGCTCTATGCCCGCGATCCGCGCTCGACCGCCAAGCGCGCCGAGGCGTTCGTGAAGACCACCGGCATCGGCGACACCGTCTATGTCGGCCCGGAAGCCGAATTCTTCATGTTCGACAACGTCCAGTTCGACACGAACTATGCGTCGTCCTACTTCAAGATCGACGATGTCGAGCTGCCGACCAACACCGGCCGCGAATATGAGGGCGGCAATCTCGGCCACCGGCCGCGCGCCAAGGGCGGCTATTTCCCCGTCGCGCCGGTCGACTCGGCCGTCGACATTCGTGGCGAGATGGTTTCGACCATGCTCGAAATGGGCCTGCCCTGCGACAAGCACCATCACGAAGTCGCCGCGGCGCAGCACGAACTGGGCATGACCTTCGGCACGCTGACCCAGACCGCCGACCGCATGCAGATCTACAAGTATGTCGTGCATCAGGTTGCGCAGGCCTATGGCAAGACCGCGACCTTCATGCCGAAGCCGATCAAGGAAGATAACGGCTCGGGCATGCACACCCACTTCTCGATCTGGGAAGGCAAGACCCCGCTGTTCGCCGGCAACGGCTATGCAGGGCTCTCGGAGACCTGCCTGTACTTCATCGGCGG
>CAJYRW010000056.1:0-58215 GCA_913777475.1 uncultured Sphingomonas sp.
AGGACCGCCGCCAGGGTGAGGAAAGCCTTCATCAGAACTCCGCCCGAATGCCGAACAGGATCGTCCGGCCATAATAGTTGATCTCGCCGAAGCGCATCTTGCTGTCGCTATAGGTGTCCTGATGCGCGCCCGCGATGTTGATGCCCTCCAGGCTGAGCGTCAGATTGTCGGCGGCGCGCACCGACAGCTGGCCGTCGAGCGAGCCGAAGGCCGCGACATAGGTCGGCGCCTGTACCGTGCTGCCTGTGCTCGACAGATATTTGTCGCGCCAGACATAGGAGAGTCGGGCCGACAGCGGGCCCTTGTCGTAGAAGCCGACCAGGTTGAAGCTGTTCTTCGACAGGCCGATCAGCTGGTCCTTGATGGCGCGCGAACCCGCCGTGTAGTCGGCCTTCACTTCCGTGTGCGTATAGGACCCCTGGACGCCGAAGCCATCGAACGGCGCGGGCAGGAAGGTGAAGACCTGGCTATAGGCGGCTTCCGCGCCGTACACCTTGGCATTGCCGCCATTGACCGAGCTGGACAGGCGGACGGTGCCGCGACCCGGAATGTTGATCTCGGTATTCGACTGGGTGATGTAATCGTCCATCGCCTTGTAGAAGACGGCGCCCGACAGCATGCCCGACGGTGCGAAATACCATTCCAGCGACCCGTCGAACTGGGTGGCGAGGAAGGGCACCAGCTGCGGGTTGCCGCCGCTGGCGGTCGGTGCGTCGGTCGACACGGTGATGCGCGGTGCGGTGTCGGTGACGTTGGGACGGGTCAGGACCCGGCTGGCGGCGAGGCGACCGACCAGCTTCGGGGTCAGGTCGGCGCGCAGGTTGAAGCTGGGCAGGACGTTGTTGAACGTCTTGGGGTAGCTCACCGGGGTGGCCGTATTGCCGCTGGTCAGCGTACCGCTGGCGACTTGGTCGGTGTGGACGTAACGCACGCCGACATTGCCGCTGACCGGCACCGACCCTGCATCGAACTGGTAATCGGCGCGGACATAGGCGGCGGCGATCTTCTCGGTCACGACGAAGGACGAGCGGCGATCGCCATTGGTGATCGGCTGACCCTGGATGGCGGGGGTGAAGAAGTTGCCGACATAAGCCGCCGTCACCGGCACCAGCCAGTTGCGGAAGGCATTGCCCGACACGCCCGACAGGAAGTCGTCATAGGGCAGCTGCTGATAGGCACCCGCGCCCAGATTGGTCAGCGGCTGGTTGGTCGCGGTGTCGATCAGGTAATCGCGACGGAAATAGTCGCGCTTGCGCCAGTGATATTCGCCGCCCGCCTGCAGCTTCGACAGGAAGCCGTCGAAATCATGGCCGACATCGAGGCGCGAATAGAAATCCCAGTCCTTGCTGTCCTTGGGCGCGATGTTGAACTGGTACAGCTTGTAATTGGCCGGGTTGGTGACGTCGACCGGCGTGCTGAAGGTCGGCATGTTCTGATAACCGCCGCTGGCGTCATAGGTCAGCGGCGCGATGAAATAGGCACGGCTGCGCACGGTGCCGGTGCGGTAGTCGGGGTGATAGCTGTGCGCGGCCGACCAGTTGACGTTGGCGGCGACATGCCAGCGATCCGGGTTCCAGGTCTGCTTCAGTCCGATGGTGATCAGGTCATGGCGATTGAGGCTGTATTCGCGCGACGCCATGAAGCGGGCGTTGGCGATCGTCGCCTTGGTAATCGTGTCGCCAACGACGGTGTAGCCGGGCTGAAGAATGGTGGGCAGCTGCTTGACGCCACCGATCGAGACGTTGTTGTCGTCCGGATAGATGTCGAGGCCGAACTCGTCATAGGCAACGTCCAGCCGGGTCGCGACCACGTCCAGCGTCGTCTGCAGCTCCGCAGTCGGCTGCCACTGGGCCGAGACGATGCCCGAGATGCGCTTGCGGTCCTCGGTCTCGACGGTGGGACGGGTGCGGGTCGGCGAATAGAGACCCGCAGGCGCGCCGCCGCGCGACGCATCGGTATAGCGGTCGGTCAGCCAGCCGAAGTTCATGAAGCGGTCGTTGCGGACCGCCTTGCCCCAATATTGCGCGCCCGCCAGGATGCCGAAGGTGCCGTCGCTGTTCTTCGCGCTGGTCAGCACGGTGACGTTGGGGCGGACCTGCTTGGTCTGGCTGGTATAGGTGCCGCGCATGTTGACGGTCGTCTTGTTGCCGACCTCCAGCGGGTGGAAGGTCTTGACGTCGATATTGCCGCCCAGCGCGCCCTCGCTCATGTCGGCGGTCGGGGTCTTCACCACGTCGATGCTGGAGGTGAATTCGGCGGGCAGCATTTCGAAGCGGAACTGCCGACCGGCCGCGCCGCCATTCTCGATCAGGTCGTTCAGCGCGATGGTGCGGCCGTTCATCAGCGTGTTCTGGAACTGCGGGCCCAGGCCACGGACACTGACATACAGGCCTTCACCGCGCGGGCGGGTGATCGCCACACCAGGGACGAGCTGAAGCGCCTCGGCGACGTTCTGGGTCGGGAACTTGCCGATATCGGTCGAGCTGATCGAGTCGACGCCGTAAGCGGCGCGGCGCTTGGTCTCGATGCCCGCCGCCAGGCTGCGCGCATAGGTGCCGTTGACGACGATTTCGTCGCTCTGGCCATCGCTGCTGTCCGCCGCCTGCGGCGCGGCGGCGGCCGTCGCCGCGGCGTCCTGCGCATGGGCGGCGAGCGGGCCGGTCGCCAGGATGAGCGAGGCAGACGCCTTCAACAGGCTGCGAAACGTAAGCATGATCAAAATCCCCCATCGGCTGTCTTGCCGGTTCGGCGGGGGCGTTAGGATCGGTCGGTGTCAGATTGGCGTAAAATTGATGACATTGGTATGAAATTGGTAAGGTGCGTGCAGCAGGTCATCAAAATTCTGTGAGTTTAACGGCTGAGCATTGGCTTCCTGCCCGGCAAGGCGAGTGGACCCAGATATGTTATGGTGGTGAGGGCATGCCGCAAGCGGCAGCCCGCACTCCAACCGTCTCTTTTCCGCACCGGGGCGGGTTTCAGCCGCTCGCGCCAACCCGTTGCGTCGTCACCTGTGGGCTTTGTCGTCCGATGGTGCGCGCGGTGCGCTCGGGATCGCGCAGCAGGACCCGGCCCGATTTCCACATCAGCTCGCCATCGCGGCGCGCCTGCTGGATCATGCGATTGACGTGCACCGGGGTCAGGCCCAGCGCATCGGCCAGCATTTCCTGGGTCAGCGGCATCTCGAAACTGCCGCCCACGGTCAGCCCGGCCAGCGACAGCCGCTCATAGATTTCGAGCAGGAAGTCGCTGATCCGCTCCTGCGCGTTCAATCGGCCGAGCTGGACGACATGGCCAAGCAGATAGGCCTCGTCCAGCGCCTCGGCCACGGCATAGGCTTGGGCCAAGCCGGACCCGGCGGGGGCGGTCGGGGCGGGACAAACGATCGTTTCGGTCAGCGCGATGACGGTGGCCGAGGCGATCGGCATCGCCTGATGCGTCGCGCCGATCACGTCGCCAGGCAGATAGAAGCTCATGAATTGCCGACGCCCGTCGGGCAGGATACGCACCCGCGCGGCCCAGCCCTGCAGCAACAGCAACGGCGCCGCGATTGGCCGCCCCAGGGTCAGGAAATTGTGGCGCGGCGGGTGGGTTTGGGACGCTTCCATCGCCGCCTGCAGCAGGGTCAGATCCGCCGCCTCCAGCGAGCTCAGGGCCGACAGGCGGCGGAGCGCAGGAGCGATCACGTCGTCGGACACGGAAAGGGGCGGGGCAGTCACGGGGCGGGTCATGCGCGTCCTTTATCGGGCATCAGCGCGTGGATCGCGCGGATGATGCGGTCGGCCTGAAAGGGCTTGGCGACGATCGAGGCGGAACGATAGGCCGCAGGCAGCGCCCATTCGTCATAGCCGGTAAGGAAGGTCCAGGGCACGTCGCGCGCCGAGAGCCGGTCGGCGATCTCGAAGGCGCGCTCGCCCGCCAGATTGACGTCGAGCACCGCGGCGTCGATCGGCTGGGTCTCGGCCAGCGTCAGACCCTGTTCCAGCGTCGCCACCGGCCCGACCACGATCGCATCGGCGGCGCGCAGCATCCGCTCCAGGTCGCGCGCGATGAAATACTCATCCTCGACGACCAGGATTCGCTTGTCGGCCAGCGGCGATCGGCGATTCATCCCTCTGTGCTCCGGTTCAGCGTGTCGGCCTCGTCGTTTATCCATGGTAGCGTTATCACGCACAGAACGCCGCCACCTCGAAAATCCAGTCTGGTCCGCGCGCCGAGCCCATAGGGCAAGGCCTCCCGGATCAGTTCGGTTCCGAATCCCTGTCTCGCGGGCGGAACCGGCATTGCTGGTACACCGGTTTCATCCCATTTTACAATCAGTTCGCATTTGCCATTTGATCCATGTTTCAGGTGCCATGCGATATGAAGCCGCCCGGCAGGGTGCCGCAGCGCTCCGTATTTCAGGGCATTGGTGGTCAGTTCATGGATCGCCAACCCCAGGG
Source organism: uncultured Sphingomonas sp. (assembly GCA_913777475.1). Lineage (GTDB taxonomy): Bacteria > Pseudomonadota > Alphaproteobacteria > Sphingomonadales > Sphingomonadaceae > Sphingomonas. The sequence continues at coordinate 4,440 of CAJYRW010000056.1, forward strand.
ATTCCGCGGTATCGGCGGGCAGCGCGACGTCGGGCCCTTCGATCGACAGCCGGTCATCCTCGATCGCGCCGACGCCCAATAACTCGTCGCGGATCAGGTTTTCCAGGTCGACCCGGCCGGACCGGGTCTGGGTTGCGACGACCTGCGTGCGGGCCAGCGAATCGAGACGGCCGCGAAAATGATCCGCAATCTCGTCTAGCGGACCGCCGGTCTCGACCGTGCGGGTGAAGATCGATCGGACGATGGTCAGGATGTTGCGCACCCGGTGCTGAAGCTCGGCGACCAGTGTTTCCTGCCGCTCGCGCAGGCGGCGCAGCGTATCGATATCGGTCGAGGTGCCAAACCATTCGACGATCCGGCCATGATCGTCGCGCACGGGCGTCGCGCGGGTCTTGTACCAGCGATAGCGCCCCGTCTCGATGTGGCGAAGCCGCCCCTCCATCGCCAGGTCGCCATGCTCGCCCGCTTCTTCGCCCGCCCCGTCCCAGAAGCGGCGCGCCGCATCGCGGTCGTCGGGATGGACCGCCGCCAGCCAGCCATGGCCCAGGCTCTCCTCGACGCTCAGCCCGGTCGCCGCCACCCATTGCTGGCTGACCCAGGTCCATTGCCCGTCACGCGTCGCGGTCCAGACGAGCTGCGGAATCCCCTCGATCAGGGTCAGCAGGCGGCGCTGGCTGGCGCGCGATGCGATCTCGGCCCGCTTTGTCAGCAGTGCCTGGACGATGGCGGGGGCCAGTTCTTCGATGATCGCCTTTTCGCGCTCGGTAAAGCCGGTCGGGTGGTTGCCCAAGGCGATCATGGCGAAGGTCTCACCATCGCGACGCAGCGGCACGCCGAGGAAGTTGCGCAGGCTGGGATGCCCCTCCGGCGTGCCGACCCGGGCGGGATGACTGGCAGGATCGTTCACGATCATGCTGCGATCCTGCAGGATGACCTGGCCGAAAATGCCGTGAATCTGCATGCCGTTGGGCAATCGCCGGGCCTGGTAATCGGGATTGTCGCCGGCATAGGCGGCCCAGCCGCGCTCGCTGATCGCGATATGATCCAGCCGGTCGAGCGAATCCCGCCGCTCGCCGAAGAAGCTGAACGCCGCGCCGGTCAGGTCCTCGGCCACTTCCAGGCAAAGGCGGCCCAGCTCCTCTTCCGTCGAAGCGCGCAGCGCTTCCTGCAGAATGCGATTGATGCCCGCCAGCACGTGCGCATCGCGCGGCACCGGGCCGGTGGGAGGCTCGGACAGGGTCGTTTGCCCGTGAAGGGAAGCCAGTTCAGTCATGCGTGAAGAATCCCGATCGTACCCCAAACGATCCCGGCCGGTGCGGGCTCCCCAGCTACACACGATTTCGGACAGGGTGGCAAATGGATCGCCGACAGGAGCTGTACCGGTTTGCGCCGCCCCCTCGCATGACCGCTCGTGCCCGGCTATGAGCAGGCGGACCAGCAACCTTTGGCCGATCCATGTCCGCATCGCTTTCGTTTCGTTCCTTGCGTATCCTGATGATGTGCCTGGTCCTGGCGGTCGCCTGGACCCTGGCCGTGCCGAGCGCGGTGCGTGCCCAAGGCGATCCGGCGGCCGCATCGACCACGAAGATCGCCCAGGCGGAGGTCGAGGTCCGCTCGGTCGACCGCGCGCTCGATGCGCGGGTCGACGACGATGATCGCCGGGCGCTGCGCGAACGGGCCCAGGGGGCCAAGGACGCGACGAGCCAGGCGGTGTCCGACCTGTCCGAGCAGCTGGCGCTGGTCAATGCGCGCATCACCGGCCTGGGCCCAGCCACCCCCGGCGAGATCGAAGCGCCCGAGCTGACCGCCCAGCGCAAGAGCCTGTCCACCTTGCGCACCACGCTGGACGCCGCGATCAAGCGCGGGCGGCTGGCCGGGGTCGAGGCGGGGCAGCTGATCGATGAGATCGACCAGGGCCAGACCGAGCAGTTCAACGAGAAGCTGTCGACCAAGGCGCCGTCGCCCCTGAGCCCCGCCTTCTGGATCGTCGTGCTCGACCAGGCGCCGCGCGATGTCCGGCGCGTCGGCCTGTTCCTGCAACAGGGGGGCGATCAGATCGCGCGGCAATGGCGCGGCGGTGTCCCGTGGCACGCGCTGCTGGGCTTTGCACTGGCGATCCTGCTGATCGGGCCGGTGCGGCTGGGTGCCCATCGGCTGGCGCAGCGCCGCCTGATCGCGGAGGCACCGCCCAGCCGGGTGCGACGATCCGCCAACACCTTCTGGCGGGTGGCGGTCGGCACCGTCTGTCCGCTCGCCGCCGCGTTCGTGCTGGTCCAGGGGCTGCACTGGTCGGGGCTGTTGCCGGAACGCTGGACCGGGTTCCTGAACGGGTTCGTCCGGGCGGCGGGGATTGCGGGCTTCACGGCGGCGGTGACCGGCGCGGTGCTGATGCGCAGCCAGCCATCCTGGCGGATCGCGCCGATCGACGACGAGACGGCCAGCCGCCTGCGCCCCCTGTCCTGGGGGCTGACGATCCTGACCTTCACGACCGCGATGATCGGATCGTTCGAGCTGGCGATCGGCAGCAGCCGCAGCGCGGTGATCGCCACCCAGGCGACCGAGGCGCTGCTCCACCTGTTGCTGATCGTCGCCACGCTGGTGGTGCTGGGCCAGATCCGCGCGCGCCGCGCGACACAGGACGAGACGACCAGCGCCGGTGTCAGTGCGGGCCTGAGCGTCGCGACGCTGTTCGCCTGGATCGCGGTGGGAATTGCGGGGCTGGCGCTGATCATCGGCTATATCTGGTTCAGCTGGTTCGTCGCGCTGATGATCGGCTGGACCGTGCTGCTCGGCTCGGCGCTCTACCTGATGCTGGTCGCGGCCGACGACATCGCCACCACCATCTTCGTGCGCGACAGTCGGGTCGGCATCACCCTGACCCGCGCGCTGGGCATTCGCGGGGCGATGGTCGATCAGTTCGGGCTGATCCTGTCGGGCGTGGTCCGGCTGGCGCTGATCCTGCTGGCGATCGGCATGTTCCTGAAGCCGTTCGGGGCGAGCGGCAATCCTGGGGCGATCTTCGATCAGCTCGGCAAGGTGGCCGAGGGGATCAAGGTCGGCAATGTGTGGATATCGCCGGGTGCGATCCTGCAGGGGCTGGTCGTGCTGTTCGTCGGCCTGGGGCTGGTGCGCCTGTTCATGCGCTGGCTGGAGCAGCGTTATCTGCCTGCGACCGATCTGGACGGATCGGGCCGCAATTCGATCAGCCTGGTCGCGCGCTATATCGGCATCGCGCTGGCGGTGATCTGGGCGCTCGCGTCGCTGGGCATCGGGGTGGAGCGGATCGCGCTCCTGCTGTCCGCTCTGTCGGTCGGCATCGGTTTCGGCCTTCAGGCGATCACCCAGAATTTCGTGTCCGGCCTGATCCTGCTGGCCGAGCGGCCGATCAAGATCGGCGACCTGATCCGCGTCGGCACCGATGAGGGAGATGTGAAGCGGATCAGCGTGCGCTCGACCGAGATCGAGCTGGCCGATCATTCGACGCTGATCGTCCCCAATTCCGAGCTCATCACCAAGTCGGTGCTCAACAAGACGCTGGCCGGGCCGCTGGGGCGTATCCAGATTCAATTTTCGGTGCCGATCGAGTCGGATGCGGACGTGGTGCGGACCATCGTGCTCGACTGTTTCGCCAGCGAAGCCGCGGTGCTGTCCGATCCGACGCCCAAGGCGTTCATCGACTCGATCATCGACGGGCGAATCCATTTCAATTGCTTTGCCCATGTCGAAAGCCCGCGTGCGGCCTATTCGACGCGCAGTGCCGTCCTGTTCACGCTGCTGTCGGCGCTGCGGAGCAAGGGCATCGAGATCGGCACCCTGCCGCAGAAGATGGAGCTGATCCGCTCCGGCGGCGGGGCGGGGGCTGCGACACCGGGCGAAGATGAAGCCAGGATGAAATGAACAAGTCCCCATTGGTCATGGAAAGGTAACACCAGATTCTTCGAGCGCCCCTATCCGCGCGGCCAGCGACGACCTGACGGTCGATCGGGGGATAGGGAAAAAATCACCATGAACAGCCATTTCATTCGCGCCACGCTGCTGGGCGGCACCGCGCTCCTGGCCGTGACGGCCGCACCGGCCTTTGCCGCCGATGCCAAGCCGACCGCCGCTGCCGCCGCCGATCCGGCGACCCCGGCAGCCGATCCCGCCGATCCCGCCGATGGTGGCCAGCTGAAGGAAATCGTGGTCACCGCGACCAAGCGCGAGACCAGCCTGCAGAAGACGCCGATCGCAATCTCGGTCCTCGACCCGACCGTCCTGAAGGACCGTCACGTCCAGAGCCTGCTCGACCTGGCCGATGGTTCGGTCCCCTCGCTCCGTGTCGCAACCTTCGAGGCGCGCCAGTCGGCGCTGACCGTCGGTATCCGCGGCATCGTGCCCTTCGACCAGAACCAGACCGCGCGTGACACCGGCGTCGGCGTCTATTTCGACGGCGTCTATGTCGGCCGCTCGCAGGGCCTGAACGCCGCGCTGTTCGATATCGAGCGCGTCGAAGTGCTGCGCGGTCCGCAGGGGACGCTGTTCGGCCGCAACACCGAGGGCGGCGCACTGTCGATCGTCACCGCCAAGCCGACCGGCAAGTTCGGCGGCTCGCTGACTGCGGGCTTCGGCAATTACGGCGCGTACAACACCGCCGCGCACGTCAACCTGCCCGAGTTCAACAACATCGCGATCAAGCTGGACGGCGTGATCCAGCACCAGAACCCGTTCGTGAAGAACCCGCTGCCGGGCAGCGTGGGCTGGGGCGCGTACAACCGCGTCGGCGGTCACGTTGCCGCCGTATGGAAGCCGGTCGACGGCTTCTCGGCCGAGCTGTCCTATGACCAGGCGAAGGACGAGAACACGCCCTTCTACAGCCAGCTGATCAACTACAACCCGCGCGGCCTGCCCGTCGCGACGATCGCGCAGATCAACGCCAATAACGGCAAGCTGCCCTCGGGCACCATCGCGCCGCTGTCGCCGCTGGTCGTCGTGTCGGGCGACAACCGCATGAAGACCGCCGATATCGGCGTGCCGCAGCAGTATAGCGTCGACCGCACCCACGGCTTCTCGGCCAAGCTGAACTATGACGTCGCACCGGGCCTGGAGCTGCGCTCGATCACCGCGTGGCGCGGCGTGACGACCGACCAGTGGGACAATTCGGGCGGCGCGCACCGCACCGTCTTCCTGCCGAACGGCAAGTTCAGCCGCTACAGCCTGTCCTTCATGCAGCAGCACCAGTTCAGCCAGGAATTCCAGGCGGTCGGCAGCCTGCCGCAGCTGGATTACGTCGCCGGGCTCTATTACTTCACCGAAAACGCCCGCGAAGTGGCGGCAACCCCGTCGACCAACCAGTGGAACGCGGACGGCACCGGCTACACCATCCTGTCGCAGACCGCGCTGGGCACCATCACCTCGGGCAACCAGGGCTGGGCGCCGGGCTCCTTCTTCCTGCAGCGCGGCAGCTTCGCGCGCGCCTATAGCTATGCCGCCTTCGCCCAGGCGACCTACACGCCGGAAGGCTTCGACGCGTTTCACCTGACCGTCGGTGGCCGCTATACCCGCGACAAGCGCAACGGCACGCTGTACCTGGTGCAGGGCAAGTCGACCAACTTCCCCTTCACCTTCGAGAACAACCGGTTCGATCCGATGGTGACGGCGGCGTTCGATGCGACCGACACGATCCATCTCTATGCGAAATACTCGACCGGCTACCGCGCGGGCGGTGCCAACGACCGTTCGCAGACCTTCGCCGCCTTCGGTCCCGAAGCGGTCAAGGCCTATGAGATCGGGTCGAAGATGGACCTGTTCGAGCACCGTGTCCGCCTGAACCTGGCCGGGTACATCATGGATCGTACCGGCACCCAGATCGACTTCGACAATGTCGACACCAACCCGTCGAGCCCGACCTACAACCTGCACACCGAGGAAACCCGCAATGCGCCGGGCACCTCGAAGATCCGTGGTGTCGAGGCCGACCTGACCGTGAACCCGACAGACGGTCTGACGCTGGGCGCGTCCTACGCCTATACCTATACCAACGTGCCGCTGACGCCGAACCCGTTCCTGGGCAACGCGCTGACCCAGGTGTTCGTGGTGTACACGCCGCGCAACGCTGCCTCGGCCTATGCCGATTACGAAGTGCCGCTGCCGGGTTCGGAGGCCAAGGTCCGCTTCCACTTGGACGGCAATTATGCCGACCCGGCCTATAGCTTCCAGAACGAGACGACCCGCACCGACAAGACCTTCGTCGTGAACGGTCGCATCGCGCTGGCCGATCTGCCGCTGACCGAGAACGGTACGAAGATGACCGTGTCGCTGTGGAGCCGCAACCTGCTCAACAACACCTTCATCTATCGTCGCTCGGCCGCCAATGCCGCGACGCTGGGCGACTATGGCAACTTCAACCCGCCGCGCACCATCGGCCTGGAGGGTACGGTTCGCTTCTGAGCCAACGGGTTTTCCCACCCCGACTAACCAGGGGCCGTCCTTCGGGGCGGCCCCTTTTGTTATGCCTCGTTCCTCCCCTTGCAGGGGAGGGGGACCATCCAAAGGATGGTGGAGGGGTGTCCTGCTATCGAGAGGGTGATACCCCTCCGTCAGGCCTAAAGGCCTGCCACCTCCCCTTGCAGGGGAGGAATAGGATTATGGATTGGGCAGGATCAGCGAGGCGACCAGCCCCGGCGCTCCGTCACCCAGTTCCAGTCGTCCGTGGTGCAGCCGTGCGACCGCATCGACCAGGGGCAGGCCCAGGCCATGGCCCGCCGCTCCGCGCGCTTCGTCCAGCCGCCCGAAGCGGCGCAGCGCCCTGTCACGGTCCTGAGGTGCGATACCGGGGCCGGTATCGGCGACCTGCAAGGTCCATTGCCCGGTGTCGGCGCGCAGGCTCACCCGGATCGCGGCGTCCGGCCCGCCATATTTGATCGCATTGCCGATCAGGTTGACCAGCGCCTGGGTCAGCAGCTGCCGATCGCCGACAAAGGACGCGCCGCCTGGGGCGACCGCAACGGACAAGGCCTGGCCCGTCTCCTCGGCGACCGGTATCATCATCGTCGCGGTCTCCTCGACCAACGCAGGCAGGTCGAAGGGCGCGAAACCGGCGCGGCGGTGGCCGCCCTCGATCTCGGCAATGCGCAGCAGGGCGGCGAACATGGCGAGCAGCGTGTCGCACTGGGCCAGCGCGGCGCGGGCGCGTTCGGTCTGCACGGGGTCCGGCGCGTCGGCGACCATCGCGGCGACCTGCCCGCGCAACCGGGCGAGCGGCGTACGCAGATCATGGGCGATGTCGTTGGACTGGCCGCGCATCGCCTCCATCAGCTCGGCGATGCGGTCGAGCATGTGGTTGAAGGCGGCGGCCTGGCGATCGAACTCGTCGGCGGAGCCGGTGACGGGCACGCGGTGGCGGATATTCCCGGCGACGATCGCCTCGACCGTGGCGCGCTGGTCGGCGATGCGGCGACCGACCAGCCTGGCAAAGGCGATGACGCCGCCCAGCACGATCAGGATGATCGAGCCGAAGCCGATCAGGAAGATGCGGGTGCGCGTGCCCCGATAGCTGTCGAACGGCTCGGTCTCCGCCACCACGGTCAGCCGCCGTCCCGCGCCCGCATCGCGGACCAGCGCGCGGCCATGCGACAGGCCGATGATGCCGTCGCGCTGGCGCAGGTCGGAGCGGCCGATCGGCAGCGGGCGGTTCAGCCGAATATTGCCGCCCAGCCGCGTCGCATCGGGGCCGGTCAGCAACAGGCCGATATCGCCCGTGTCGCGCTCTCGCGACAGCGCGCCGATGCGCGCGAGCAGCGTCGCGGTGGCGGGCAGGCCCTCGCCCGGATCGCGTTCCAGCACGACGTCGGAGATCGCATCGATCCGGCGGTCGACCAGCTGTGCCACGGTCACGCGATTGGCCGCCAGGATCGACACGCCGGTTGTGATCGTCGCGATCAGGAACAGCACCACGACGCCCGCGGTCAGGCCGCGCAGGGACAGTCGCCGGATCGCGCGTTCGATCATGGTTTCAGCGAATAGCCGATCCCGCGCACCGTTTCGATCGGGTCCGCGCCGCCGGTTTCGGTCAGCTTGATGCGCAACCGCCGGATATAGACGTCGACGATGTTGGTCTCCGGCTCGAAATCATAGCCCCAGACCCGCTCGATCAGCATGGCGCGGGTCAGCACCTCGCCCGCATGGCGCGCCAGCTCGGTCAGCAGCTTGAGCTCCAGATTGGCCAGCGTGATCGGTCGGCCGCCGCGCCAGGCGCGAAAGCTGGTCGGGCTGACCACGATGTCGCCCGCGCGGATCGTGTCGCTCTCGCTGACCGTCCAGCGGCGGCCGCGCAGCACCGCATGGATGCGGGCGTTCAGCTCCTCGGGATCGACCGGCTTGACGACATAATCGTCCGCACCCGCCTCCAGCCCGTCGACCTTGTCGGAGGCCATGGAAAGCGCGGTCAGCATGATGACCGGCACGGTGATCCCGCGCGATCGCAACGTCTCGACCACCGACAGCCCGTCGAGGCGCGGCATCATCCGGTCGAGGATCACCGCGTCATATTGTTCGCGGTCCATCGCCGCGAGCGCCAGCCGCCCGTCGCCGACATGCTCGACCCGGTGGCCGAGCGCCCGCAGCGCGGCGGCCAGGCCTTCGGCATAGGCGGCGTCGTCCTCGACGAGAATCAGGTGCAGACTCATAATGATTTCCAAAGCGTCAACGCCGTTCCGCCCTATCGACCAGAATTCCGGTGGCAAGATCGTCCTGTTCGTATCGCGTTGGAACAATCGGGACAGGTGGTCAGAGAGTTAACCACTGCATGACGCGTCCGTCATGCGTAATAGGCGGACATTAGAGGAAAAAGACGCGTCCCACGCATCGTCGGACCCGTCGCAAGGCTCCCGGGCGGGGCCGGAGGATGGCATGATGGCGACCGAGATCACGATCGACGGCAACCTGTCCGACTGGAACGCGACCGACCGGATCGATGGCGGGCTGGGCGAGGGCTATTCCATCTATGCCCGGGCGGATGGCACCGATTTCATCTTCGCGATGACCGCGCCGATGGCGATCGGGGCGAATACCACCGCCTGGCTCAACACCGATCGCAATGCGACGACGGGCTATCAGGTGTTCGGTTTCGCCGGTGGCGCCGAATATAACGTCAACTTCAACGCCGACGGCACCGTTTCGCTCTATCAGGGCGGCGCGGGCGAGACGCTGGTGATGGCGGGGCTGCAGGCGGCGTGGTCGGCGGACCGCCAGACGGTGGAGTTCCGCGTGCCCAAGGCCGCGATCGGCAACCCGCAGGCGATCGACACGCTGTTCGACGTCAACGACCAGGTGTTCCTGCCCGGCAATTACTCGGCCAAGCCCTTCACCGTCTTCAACGATACCGGCATCACCGCCGACCCGTCGCATCGCATCGCGATCGTCTGGTCGGAGACGACCGCCAACGCCTATTTCAGCAAGACCGCCTATTCGCAGCTGTTCATGGCCGCGCAGAGCCAGGCGATGCAGGCGGGCACGCCCTTCGACATCATCACCGAAGACGATCTGGCCAACCTGTCGACGCTGGCCAAGTACGACTCGATCGTCTTCCCCTCGTTCCGCAACGTCCAGGCGGACAAGGCGGATGCCATCGCCCATACGCTGGAGCAGGCGACCAAGCAGTTCGGCATCGGCCTGATCGCGGCGGGCGAGTTCATGACCAATGCGGCGGACGGCAGCGCGCTGGCAGGCGACAGCTATGCGCGCATGAAGCTGTTGTTCGACGCCACCCGCGTGACCGGCGGCTGGCCCGCCGACGTCACCATCAAGGCGGCGGACGCCAACCATGACGTGCTCGACGGCTATGCGGTCGGCGAGACGATCCGCGACTATAAGGGTGTCGGCTGGAACGCCTTCACCAGCGTCAGCGGCACCGGCGAGACGATCGCGACCCAGACGGTGAACGGCCAGGATTACGCCGCCGCCATCGCGACCAAGACCGGTGGCCGCAACGTCATCTTCTCGACCGAAGCGGCGATGGCCGACGACAATCTCCTGCAAAAGGCGATCAGCTATTCGGTAAACGGTTCGGCCAGCACCGGCGGGCTGCATGTCGGGCTTCAGATGACCCGTGACGCCGGGCTGTTCGCCAGCCGCGTCGACATGGACCAGAGCCAGTATTCGGACGAAGTGAAGCCCGAGGACGGCTCGGCGGGCATCTATACCAAGCTGCTGCCCATCCTCGACCAGTGGAAGGCGCTCTATAATTTCGTCGGCAGCTATTACGTCAATATCGGTAACGATCCGGCGCAGCAGCGGTCGACCGACTGGTCGGTGTCGGCACCCATCTATGCGGAGATGATGGCGGCGGGCAACGAGATCGGCCTGCACAGCTATACCCATCCCGAGGACACCAATGTCCTGACCCCCGACCAGATCGCCTATGAGTTCGGGGCCGAGCGCGCCGAGCTGGAAAAGCAGATGAGCGCCTATCTGGGCCGCCAGGTGTCGCTGGGCGGCGCGGCGGTGCCCGGCGCGCCCGAGACGATCGCGACGACCCAGGAAATCCTGAAATACGTCACCTATCTGTCGGGTGGTTATACCGGGGTCGGTGCGGGCTATCCCAATGCGTTCGGGTATCAGACGCCGGGCAATGCGGCGGACGGCAAGATCTATCTTGCGCCCAACACCATGTTCGACTTCTCGCTGATCGAGTTCCAGAAGAAGACGGTGGCCGAGGCGGAGGCCGAATGGGCCAAGGAGCTGGCGACGCTGACCGCGCACGCCGATGCGCCGGTCATAGTGTGGCCGTGGCATGATTACGGTCCCGCCCAGTGGACCGGCGACGCGACCAAGAGCCCCTATGTCACCTCGATGTTCACCAACTTCGTCGCCAAGGCAGCGGCGGCGGGCGTCGAGTTCGTGACGCTGGCCGATCTGGCCGCGCGCATCGGGGCCTTCCACCAGGCGTCGATCACCACCACCGTGTCGGGTAATATGATCACCGCCGACGTGTCGTCGGCGGGGGGACTTGGCACCTTCGCGCTGGACGTCGACGGGCAGAAGCCGGGGCAGGTGATCCAGAACGTAGCGGGCTGGTATGCCTATGACGCGAACAAGGTGTTCCTGCCCAAGGCGGGCGGCACCTACACCATCACCATGGGCCAGGCGGCGGACGATGTGACCCACATCACCGACCTGCCGATGCGCGCCTCACTCATCTCGCTGAGCGGCGACGGGCGCGACCTGAGCTTCTCGGTCGAGGGCGAGGGCAAGGTCGTGATCGACCTGAAGGCGCCGGGCAGCGACTGGACGACGGTGAAGGGCGCGACGATGACCAGCCTGGTCGGCGAGATCCTGACCATCGATATCGGATCGATCGGCCAGCATGACGTGGCGATCGGCCATGTCGCCAATAGCGGCCCGACCATCACCTCGTTCGGCGGTGCCGACGCGGCCAAGATGGCGATCGCCGAGAACGGCACCGCCGTCACCACCATCACCGCGACCGATCCCAATATCGCCCTGGGCGACTCGATCCATTATTCGATCGCGGCGGGCGGTGACGGCGCGGCCTTCACCATCGATGCGACGACCGGCGTGCTGAAGTTCATCGCCGGGCCCGATTATGAAAATCCGACCGACGCCAATCACGACAATGTCTATGACGTGACCGTCATCGCGACCGATGCGAAGGGCGCGATCGATACCCAGGCGCTGTCGATCGGCGTGACCGACGTGATCGGCATCACCAAGACCGGCACCATCTTCAACGACACGATCAACGGCACCGGCGAGCAGGACGTGCTCGATGGCGGCTGGGGCAATGACGTGCTGAACGGGCTGGGCGGCAACGACAAGCTGATCGGCGGACTGGGCAACGACACGCTGAATGGCGGCGATGGCGACGACATCCTGATCGGCGGCTGGGGCAAGGACACGCTGACCGGCGGCGCGGGCAAGGACGTGTTCCGTTTCGAGTCGACCATGGACAGCCCGGCCTCCTCGCTGCGCGACGTCATCACCGACTTCCGCTCGGGCGAGGACAAGATCGACCTGTCGGCAATCGACGCCAACACCTCGCTCTTCGCGCGGGGCGACCAGGCCTTCACCTTCCTGAGCGCGCCCGGCGCCAAGTTCACCGGCGCGGGCCAGTTGCGCTTCAGCTACCAGATGATCGGCGGCAAGGAATATACCATCGTCGAGGGCAATACCGACGCGCTGAACCTCGCCGATTTCTCTATCGCCTTGCTCGGGCACCATAATCTGACCGCGAGTGATTTTTATTTATAATTAGGCCCTAGGGTCCGCTGTCATGGCGGGCATCGGTTTTCAATTGGCCAGAATGGCGCGGGAGGGCGGGGTCGGCGGCATCGCCGGGGCCGCGCTGCACGGCGCGCTGATCAGTGCCGGGCCCTGGCTGATCACTGCCGTCGCGATGATCGGGTTGCAGCATTGGGCCCCCGGCGCGGTCGGCGCGGATGAGGCGGACATGGTTCGCACCGTCCTGATCTATGGCTTCAGCCTGTCGGCGCTGGTCGCCGGGCCGATCGCGATCCTGGCGACGCGGCTCGCCGCCGACCGGCTGTTCGCGCGCGACATGGCCGGGGTGCCGGGCATCCTGATCGTCGCGCTGGCCGTCGGTGGGGCGGCGGCACTGGGCCTGGGGGCGCTGGTGTTCGGGGGATTGGCCGGATTGCCGTTCCTGCGCGCCGCGCTCGCCAGCCTGTTGCTCGCGTGGCTGACCCAAATCTGGATCGCGTCGCCGATGTTGACCGCGCTGCGCCGCTACCGGGCGGTGCCGGTCGCCTATCTGATCGGGATCGGCACGGCGGTGGCGTTGCTGGCGCTGATCGCCTCGCCCGGCGGGACGCGGGTGCTGGCGATCGTGACGGCGGGCGCGGGTGTCACGCTGGGCGCGATCCTGATCGTCCTGCGCCGCTATTTCCGCGAGGCACCCACGCTGCCGCAGCGCGACCTGATCGGCCTGCGCCTGGGCGGCATCGTCGCGGCGGCGGGACTGGCGGGGGCGGTGGCGATCTGGGTCGACAAATGGCTGCTCTGGATGGGGCCGGGCAGCGTCGTGGCGCTGGGCGCGCTGCGGCTCAACCCGATCAACGATGGCGGCAGTTTCCTGGGCCTGCTCACGCTGGTGCCCGGCCTGACCCTGGTGCTGATCGTCAGCGAGACCCGGTTCGACCGCAGCTTCGGCGACCTGATGGCGCGCTGCACCGGCACCTCGACGCTCGCCCGGATCGAGGAGGCACGGACCGAACTGGTCGTCACGCTGCTCGACGGGCTGCGTTTGCTGGTGCTGATGCAGGCGCTGGTCGCGGCACTCGCCTGGGTGCTGGCAGTACCCCTGTTCGAACTGATCGGTGCCGACCCGCGCGGCATCTTCGCCTTTCGTCACAGCGCGGCTGGGACGGTGTTTCACCTGATCGCGATCGGGGCGACGATCGTCCTGTCCTATTACGACCTGTTCGCGCGTGTCGTCCTGATCTGGGCGAGCTTTGCGCTGGCGAGCGCGCTGGCGGTATGGCTGCAATGGGATGCGGGATCGGCCGCCTTCGGCTGGGGCTATATGGCGGGGGCGGTGGTCGGGGCCTCGGTCGGGCTGGCGCTGGTCGCGGATGCCACGATTCGGCTGGTCTATCTGTTGTTCGTCGGTAACAACCCCGCCGTCGTCGGGCGCGAGGGGCGTTGGGCGTGATACCGGGCATGACCGACATGATGATGGGACGCCGCGCGATGCTGGGGATGGGCATGGGCGTGCTGGGGCTGGCGGCGGTGGCGCGGCAGGGGCGGGGTGACGGGACGGCCGCATGGCGCTGGGGCGTCGATTACGGGGCGGCGACTGATCCCGAACTCGCGCGTCGTTTCGACCTGCTGGTGCTGGAGCCGCATCACGCGCGACCCATCGCGCCGCTGCGCGGGCAGGACAGCACGCTGCTCGGCTATGTCAGCCTGGGCGAGGTGGAGAAGGGGCGGCCCTATTTCGCCGCGCTCGATCGGGCGGGGGCCCTGCGTGCGCCCAATCCCGACTGGCCCGATGCGCGCCATGTCGACCTGCGCCACCCCGAATGGCGACGCACTCTGATCGACATCGCCGTGCCCGCCATCCTGGCCAAGGGCTATGACGGAATCTTCATGGATACGCTCGATAACGCCGAGGCGATGGAGCGACAGAATCCGATCGAAAACAAGGGCATGGTGGCGGCTGGCGCGGCACTGGTGGCTGCCCTGCGCGCGCGATTCCCGGGCATCCGCCTGATGCTCAACCGGGGCTATGCCGCCTTGCCCGACTCGGCGGTGCATCTGGATTATCTGCTCGGCGAATCCATGGCCTCGCGCTGGAGCTTTGCCCAGAAGCGGTACGAGATGCTGTCCGACAGCGACTGGCAATGGCAGGCGGAGCGGCTGCGCGCCGCCAAGGCCCGCAATCCGCGCCTGATCCTGACCACGCTCGATTACTGGGACCCGGCCGACGAGCGGACGGTGGCGTCGCTCTATGCGCGCGAGCGGGCGGCGGGGTTCCGGCCCTATGTCGCGACGCTGGCGCTCGATCATCTGATCGCGGAGCCGTCGGGATGATGCGGCGCGCCAACCAGCGCTGGATGGCGATCGCATTGCCCGTCGGAGCGGGGAGTGCGATCCTGGCGCTCGGCCTGTTCCTGATGCCCAGCGCACGCGAGGTCGAGCAGGCCGAGCGCCGCGCCGCGCCGCCCGCCGCGCCGGTCGCGGAGACACCCGATCCGATTCCCGTCGCCCCGCCTGCGCCCATGCCGTCGCACCCCGATCTCGCGGCGGCGCTAAAGACCGGGGATGCGGCGACGCTGGCCGCGCTGACCGCAACGCTGATCGAACAGCAGGTGCCGGTCACCACCGCACAGGTCGCCTATGACCTGGTCGCGAACGGCCGCCCGGCGGTGGCGCTCGCCTATCTGGCCGAGCGGCCCGATGGTGCCGCGCCCGCCCATTGGCCATTGCGGGTCGAGACGTTGCGCAATCTGGGTCGCACGGGCGAGGCCGTTGCCCTGTTGGACCAGGCCGCCCGCCAGCCCTCCGGCGTCGCGCCGCCCGCGCTGATCGCGGCGGGCTATGCGCTGGATCGCCCCGATCTGATCATCACCGCCGCCGCTTCCGGCGCGATCCCGCCGCCCGATGCCCGGCTGGCGCATGATCTGGCACAGCGGGCGGAGGCCAAGGGCCATCTCGACTGGATCGCCGCGCTGGAGCGGACCAGGGCGGCCGATTGGCGCACGGGCGATCCCTGGCTGGCGCTGCGGGTGGCGCTCCGCCGGGGCGACCGGGCCGGGGCGGAGCGGGCGATCGCGACGCTTCCGGCAGGCGAGCGTGACGCGGCACAGGCCGACCTGCTGGCGCGGACCGGTGACCGGGCGGGTGAGCGGCAACAGATCCTGACGCAGGCGGCCCGACCGGGCGCACCGCTGCCGGACCTGGCCGAGCGTCTGCTGGCGCTGGGTGCGCGGGACGATGCCATCGCGCTCCTGCGCCGCGCCGCGAGCGGCCAGCCGGTCGGCACGCCCGCTGCCCAGCGGCTTCTCTACCTGATGGGGCCACGCCCGGCGGAGGAGGACCGCGCATGGCTTCGCGCCCAGGCACTTTCGGGGCCAGCCGCCGAACAGTCGCGCTGGCTGGCGGCCTATGCCGAGCGGGAGGCACCCGCGACCGCGCTGTCCGTGACCGAGCGGCATCCGCTGGCGGCGCGGACCGATATCGCGCTGCTCCGTCTGCAACTGGCGCAGGCGGCGGGGGACCGGGCGGCGGCGCGGCGGGCCGTGGCGGTGCTCCTCGACGGGCGGCCACTGGAGCCGAGCCTGTTGCGGCGGGTGAGCGCGCTTGCCGACGGGATCGAGCCGCATCAGGCGCATCTGCTGACCGAACGGCGGATCGCGGGCGGCGTGGCGGGGCCGCGCGACCGGCTGGATCTGGCCTGGGCAGCGTGGAATGCCGGGGATGCGGCGCGCACCCGCGACCAGTTGCGTGACTATCTGGCCGAGACGCCCAACGATGCCACTGCCCTGCGCCTGATGGCGGATGCGCAGGCCAAGCTGGGCGGCGCGACGGCGGCGCGGCCTTGGCTGGAGCGGGCCTTGGCGCAGACCCCCGGTGGCCGGGCGCGGGCCGAACTGCTCGACCGGCTGGGGCGACGGGCCGAGGCGCTGGCGCTGGTCGAGCGCCTTCGTCGCGAGGCACCGCGCGACACCGAACTCGCGGCGCTGCAGGCGCGGATGCTGATCGCGGCGGGCCAGCCTGGCCGTGCCCGCGCGGTGCTGACGCCATGATCGCCAGTGATACGCCCCTGACCGCCGGAGCGGGCGCGCCGCAGCTGGTGGTGCCCGAAGCGATCTTCGCCGATCACCGGATCGTCGCGGACGGCGAGCCGCGCCTGGTCTGGCCGCGCGGCGCGGTGCTGACGCTTGAGCGGGGCGAGGGCGAGGTGATCGTTCGGTCCGACCAGCCGCCCTCGGCGGACGCGATTGCCATGTTCCAGGAGCGCGCGGGCGAGGCGGTCGGTGACCTGCGCTGGAACGATGTCAGCCTGGTGCTGCGCCCCGCCAGCGGGTGGAGCATGGACGCCCGGCTGGTCGGCCCGATGCTGATCGTCGCCTTCCAGCGCAGGTCGCGCAACGAGACGCCCGGCGGTCCAGACACCGGGGCCAGCGAACTCGCTCATGCGGTGATCGAGGCGGATCTGGCCGCCGGCTATCCGGGACGGGGCCGCCGCGAGGCGCAGGCGCTGCTGGCGCGCGATCCGGGCGATCGTCGCGCGGCGCGGCTGCTCGCCGATGCGCGCGTACTGGACAATGACATCGCCGGGGCGGGCCGCGACTATCGCGCACAGGGCGCGACCGACCGTGTGGCGCAGCGGGTGATGGCGTCGTCGGACGGCACCGCCAGCGCCGGGCTGGTCGCACGCGAAGGCGGCGATCTGGCGCAGCTGGAGGCGAGTGTCCGGGCGGATGTGCCGATTGCCGCGACGGTTGGCGTCGGTGTTGGCGTGCGGCATCTGGAAAGCCGGGTGGATACGACCGCCGGGCAGCATGAAGCACGGGCGAATGTCGTCGATGCCGCACTGGCCGTGGCGCTCAGCGACGCGGTGCGGTTGCAGCTGCTGGCCTCGGCCGCGCTCGACGACGGGGTCATGGGGGGCGGCGCGCGGATCACCTATGGTCCGGCCGAGGCGCAGTTGCGGGTCACGCTGACCCGCCACATGCCCGATTATGTCACGCCCGCGCAGGTATTGGCGGGCGGTTATCTGTCGCGCGCGGCGATCGGCGGCGTCTATCGGCTGGGCTCGGGGCTGGTCGCGCAAGGGGATGTCGGGGTCAATCGCTATGGCCTGGCGGACCGGCGCGGGACCAGCGACACGGTGACGCTGGCGGGCGGGATCGATTACCTGATCCGCCGCCGCTATCCGCTGCTCGGCCTCAGCTACCGGGTCGAGGCGGAATATGTGCAGGACAGCGCGCTCGACGCGGCGGGCACTCCGCTGATCCCGCTGGCGGACCGCGAGAATCACACCGTCCAGGCGATGCTGGGCGAGGCGCTGGGTGAGGTGCAGGTCACCGGGCTGGCGGGGTGGACGGTCGACCGGTTCGGCGGCGATGGCCCCAATGCCAGCCTGGGGCTGACCGCGCCGCTCGGCCTGGTGTGGCGCGTCGAGGCGTCGGGCGGCCTGACCTCGGTCAGCCGTCCGGGCTTTTCGGGCCAGCAGCTGTTCGGCCGCGCGGTGCTGACGCGCAGCCTGGGGTCGCCGCGATGACCGGCGAGGACATTACCCCCGAAGCCGCCGCGCGCCGCCGGAGCCTGCGGCGCGGGCTGCGAATCCTGATCGAGATCGTGGTCGGTTTCGCCCTGCTCGCGGCGATCGACCAGCGGTTGACCGGCGGCTCCGGTTTCGCCGGTGTGCGGCCCAGCCCCTATTGGGTGCCGGTGCTCGTGATGGCGCTGGTCTATGGCACCGGGCCGGGCGTCATGGCGGCGGCGGTGGCATCGGTCCTGTGGCTGGTCGCGGCGCATGGCGACGGCACCGAGCGCGATTATCTGGACACCTTGCTCCATCTGTCGTTGCCGCCGCTGCTCTGGGGAGTCGCAGCGGTGGCGATCGGCGAGGTCACGCTGCTGCGCAAACGCCGTCTGGCCAAGGCCGAGCGTCGCGCGACCCAGGCGACTCGCGACATCGCCAGGCTGGCCGAGGCGCATGACCGGCTGACCCGTACCAATCAGAGCCTGCAACGCCGGGTCGCGGGCGATCCGCGCACCACCGGCCATGTCGTGGCGACGGCGACTCGGCTGGCCGCGAGCGACCCCGCCGCCCGCCGCGCCGCCATGGCCGAGCTGATCGCGCTGGCGGCGGGCACCGATGACTTCACCTGTTATTGCCTGACGCCAGACGGCGCGGAAAGCTGGTTGCGGGGGCCGGGGGTGCCGGGGACCAGCCTGGGGCGGCCCGAGCGCTTGCCGTCGGCGATGGTCCATCCGCTGCTGGCCGACCCCCGCATCCGCCACGTCGCGCGGCGGTCCGACCGCGAATGGCTGGGCGGGCTGGGCGTCGCGGCGGTGCCGCTGGCCGATCCGGGCGGCGCGGTCGGGGGCCTGTTGCTGTTCCACACCCTGCCGATCGAGGCGTTCAACGCGCATCGCCTGGCCGAGTGGACCGAGATCGCCGGATGGCTGGGCCCCATGCTGGTCGCGCCGGGGCAGGGGACGCTGCATGCGATCCGGGCGGCGGGCCGTTCAGGGCTGCCGACCGGCAAGCCGACCGGGCGGGTGGCGTGACGCCGCGTTACCGCGCGCTCGCCATATTGGACCTGGCCTGGATCGCGCTGGCGATGGCGGTCGGGCTGGGGGGGACGGTCGCGCTGCTGGGTCATGCCCTGTGGGTGGGAATCGGCTATGCGCTCTGGCTGCGGTCCGATCTGCGCGGGGGTTTCATGGCGGCGGTGCTGGGGCTGGCCGGGCCCGCCGGGTTGATTGTCGGCGCAGGGCTGGGCGGCTTGGCGGATCGGTGGGGCGTCCGGCGAACGCTGGACACGCCGCCCGAGCCGCTGCTCTCCGCGCGGTCCGTTCGGCGACAGGGCGCGGCGCTGGCCATGGCGCGCCTGCTCGACGGGCGGGTCCATTACCCCGCGCCCGAGGGGCTCGATTCGCTGGTCGCGATCCTGCGCCACGGCTCGGTCGCCGCGCGTCGCCGTGCGCTGGAGACGGTGGTGCGCGCGTTCGAGCCCGGCCTGTCGCCCTTGGTCGCGCAGATGCTCGACGATCCCGACCAGACCATCCGCGCGCTCGCCGCCGCCGCTGCGGCGCGGATCGGCCAAAATCTCGCCGAGCAGCGGGCCGCGCTGGAGGTGCGGATCGCCGCGGGGGACAGGTGCGCGGTCGAGACGCTGGCGCGGTTGCTCGCCGAGCATGGTCGCGCCAACCGGCTGCTGTCCGACAGCCAGCGGCAGAATCTGCGCGACGAGGCCGCGACGCTGCTGAAGACGGGTGGGCTGGCCGAGGAGTCGAACCGGCTGGCGGTCGAGGCGGCGTGGGCGGCGCGCGACTATGCGACGATCGATCGGCTGTACGCGGCGGCGGATAGCGACGACGACATGGCCCCCTGGTGGCGGGTGGAGGCGGCGCGATGAGCGAGGAGGCGGATGTCTGCCTGATCGTCGAGGGTGCCTATCCCTATGTCGTCGGTGGCGTGTCGGGCTGGTTGCAGGACCTGATCACCAGCCTGCCCGAGATTCGCTTCGTGATCGTTGCGATCAAGCCGGGGCCCGCCGCCATGCCCTTCCGCATGACCCCGCCGCCCAATGTAGTGGGCATTACCGAGATCGGCCTGGCCCCCGCCGCCGAAGCGCCGCGCCGTCTGGCGTCCAAGGTCGCGACGCGGATCGCCGATGCGCTGATGGTCTTCGTCGCGACCGGACGGACCGAGGCGATCACCACCCTGTTGGAACTGTTCGCGGGGCTTGATCCCATGCCCGCGCCGGGCGACATATTGGCGCATCCGGCAATGTTCCAGCGGTTGCAGCGGCATTACCGCGCCATCCTGCCGCGCGCGTCCTTCCACCATTATTTCTGGGCGATGCGCACGCTGTTGGGCGGGTTGCTGGCGGTGTTGACCGCGCCGCTGCCCAGGGCGCGGGTGTATCACACCATCTCGACCGGCTTTGCGGGACTGCTGGCGGCGCGCGCGGCGCATCAGACGAGGCGGCCCGCCTTCATCACCGAACATGGCATCTATCTGCTCGAGCGGCAGATCGAGGTGATGATGGCCGAGTGGATCGGCGACCAGATCGACACCGGCCTGCAGATGGAGCGCAGCGTGCGCGACCTGCGCGATCTGTGGGTGCGCGCCTTCACCAGCTATGCCGAGGCATGTTACGACGCCTGCGACCCCATCGTCGCGCTCTATGGCGAGAATAACGCGGTGCAGCGGCGGCTGGGCGCGGCGGCGGCGCGGGTGCGGGCAATTCCCAACGGCATCGATGTCGGCCGCTTCGCCCACCTGCCCGATGCGCGCGACCCTGTGCGGCCCGTCGTCGCGCTGCTCGGTCGGGTGGTGCCGATCAAGGACGTGAAGACCTATATCCGCGCCGCCGCCATCGTCCACGCCGCCCGGCCGGATATCCGCTTCGTCGTGCTGGGGCCGGAGGACGAGGACCCCGAATATGCCGCCGAATGCGCCGCGCTGGTCGTCGAACTGGGGCTGGGCGAGGCCCTGTCGTTCGAGGGGCGGGTGCGGATCGAGGACTGGATGAACCGTATCGACCTGCTCGTCCTGACCAGCCTGTCCGAGGCGCAACCGCTCGTCATCCTGGAGGGCGGCGCGTGCGGCATTCCCGTCGTCGCGCCGGATGTCGGCAGTTGCCGCGAGATGATCGAGGGACGCGGCGGCGCGGACCAGGGCCATGGCGGGATCGTGACCCCACTGGTCAACCCGGCGGCGACGGCGGCGGCGATCCTGCGCATCATGGATGACCCCGCCCTGCGTCGCGACATGGGCGCAACGATGCGCGAGCGGGTGAAGCGCGATTACGATCATCCGACGATCATCGGCGCGTACAGGGCGCTGTATAGGGAATTGGCCGCCAGACCCTGATCCTCCCCGGCACGGGGAGGTGGCAGCGCACAGCGCTGACGGAGGGGGGCTTCCGCACGGTTCTACCTATGTGGCGCGCCCCCTCCACCATGCTGCGCATGGTCCCCCTCCCCTTGCAGGGGAGGAAAGTTTTACCGGCCCCCCGTCACCACCGCATCGCTCAACTCCGCGAAGGACGGCGCGGGCAGGGCGGGGATCGGCGTTACGGGCAGGCCGGTGCCCAGCTTGCCGTCGATCGCGGGCCCGGTAGCGGCGCGTAGTTCGGGGGCGTTGGCGATGCTGAGTACGGGGGTTGGCCTGGCAAGCGCGCTCGGGCGCGAGGCGCGGTCGATCGGGGCGAGCAGCGGATCGAACGGACCGAAGACCTGCGCCTTGACCGAGCGGATATTGGCCGAGGCGTCGTAGACCGGCACCCCGGCCTCGATCACGCCCGCCTGCAACCGGCCCAGCGTCGCCAGCAGCCGGGCCTGTGCGACATAGCCCGAATAGCGCGCATTGGTCGCGACGATCTGTGCGTTGAGCAGCCGCTGTTCGGAGTCCAGCACCTCGAAATTCGAGCGAAAGCCCTCTTGAAACCCGCGCCGCACACCGGTCAGCGCGGCTTCGGCGGCTTCGGTCGCCAGCTGGCCGGAGCGTTGCTGTTCGGTCGCGGCGACCGCCTGGTTCCAGCTTTCCTGGACATTGGCGAGGGCTTCGCGGCGTGTCCCCTCCGCCTCGAACCCCAGTTGCTGGCGCTCGGCGACGGCAGCGCGGATGCGCGAGCCGATCAGGCCGCCGGCGAGCAGCGGCATGGTGACGCTGACTCCGCCGCTTGCCTGCCCGCCCATGTCGCGCAGCTGATAGGAATAGGGGCTGGTATAGCCATAACCGCCGGTCAGCGCGACGATCGGCGCGCGCTCGGCGCGCTGCGCCGCGATCCGGGCGTCGCCGGCGCGTGCGGCCATGATCGCCTGCCAGATGGCGGGGCTTTCCTTTTCGGCGATCTGGAAGGCGGCGTCGATCGAGCCGGGAATGCCGGGCAGGCGCGGCGGCGGCGCGAGGCGGCCGGGATTGCGCCCGACCAGCGCGGCGAAGCGCGCGCGGCTGCTCTGCAGATTGGCCTCGGCCTGCGCCAGTTGTGCGGCGATCAATTCGCGTTGCGCGCGTGCCTGGGCGATGTCGGTGCGGGTCAGGTCGCCGCCGCGTTCGCGCGCCACCGCCTGGTCGACCTGTCGCCCATAGCTGTCGAGCGAGCGGGTCTGGATCGCGACCAGCGCCTGGTCGCGCAGCACCGACGCAAAGGCGTCGACGACGCTAAGCAGGACGCTGTTTTCCGTCTCGCGCAGCCGCTCGCGTCCCGCCAGCACGGTCGCCTCGGCCGCCGACACCTGGGCGGCGGTGCGCCCGCCATTGAGCAGGATCTGCGAGGCGGAAATCGTCGCGCCCATCGTGCGTGCGCGTACCGTACCGAACTGGTCGAGCAGGTTGCGCTGATCCTGCTGGCGATACTGGGCATTGAGGTTGATGCCGATGGTCAGGCGATAGGGGCTGCCCGCCTGGATGATCTGTTCGTCGAGCACGCGCAGCTGAGCACGCCCCGCCTCCAGCGTCGGGTTGGAGCGATAAGCGTCCGCGATCGCCCGGTCGAGCGTGTCGGGATCGTACAGCTCCTGCGCCTGCACCGGCGCGGCGACCAGCACGACAAGCGGCAGGGCGAGGAGCAGGCGCTTAGCGTTCATGGAAGGACCGCGAAAAGGCTTCGGTCAGCGGGTCGAGCAGATATTGCAGGGCGGTGCGGCGGCGCAGCGGCACCATCACCGCGACCGGCACGCCCGCACGGATACCGGTGTCGCCGCCACGCACCGCCGCGATCCGCGCGATCTGGTCGTGCGGCACCGCGATCTCGGCGCTGAAATAGCTGCGGCCCGAGGCTTCGTCGCGCAGGCTGTCGGCCGAGATGGAATGGACCGTGCCGGTCAGGATCGGCAGGCCCCGGTCGTGGAGCGACAGGAACTTCACCTCGGCGGGCCGTCCCGCGACCACCCCGTCGATGTCGCCCGGCGCGAAATTGGCGCGTACGATCAGCGGCGCGGCATCGGGAACGATGTCGAGGATGGGCTGCCCCGCCTGGATGACGCCGCCGACGGTGAAGACGCGCAGGCCGACCACCGTCCCGGAGACCGGCGCGCGAATTTCGGTGCGGGCCAGCTGTTCGCGCGCGGCGGCCCATTTGGGCTGCATCTCGTTCAGCTGGAACTGGGTGTCGCGTAAGGACGCGGCGGCTTCCTCGACCTGGCGGCGGCGGGTCTGGACCCGCTGCGCGCTCGTCTGGCCGATCTGCTCGCGTGCGGCGGCCGAGCGCGAGCTGTAATCGGCATCGGCCCCTTCGAGCTGCTGGATCGAGCGTTCGATCGCGCGCACCGTGTTGCGCGAGACATAGCCTTCGTCGGCGAGCTTCTTCGTGCTTTCCAGCTGCTGCGCCAGGCTGGCGCGCTGGCGGGCGCTGGCCTGGGCCTGGGCGTTGAAGCCCGAGGTCTGGCGCGCGACCTCGGCGGCCTGCTGGCGCAAGACCTGGTCGCTGGCGGCAAGCGAGGCGCCCCGGCTGCGCAGCTGCGCCAGTTGCAGGCTTTGCGCACGGGCGATCAGGCGGCGGTCGTCGCCGGTCGCGCTGGCGAATTCGGCGGGCCAGACGATGGAGCGGCCCGCCACTTCCGCCTCCAGCCGGGCGCGCTGGGCGAGCAGGTCGATGACGCTGGCGGCGAGCGCGCGTTCGCTGGCGGCGACCTCGGCCCCCTCCAGCCGGAACAGCACCTGTCCCGCCGTCACATGGTCGCCGTCGCGCACCGCCATCGCCTTGACGATGCCGCCGTCGCGGTGTTGCACGGTGCGACGATTGCCCGAGACGGTGACCTGCCCCTCGCCGGATGCCGCCGCGTCCAGTCGTGCGAAGGCGGCCCAGCCCAGCCCGACCACGAAGAACAGGATCGCGACCAGCGCGCCGACCCGGATCGCGGTGCCCGGCGAATCGTCGAGGCGCAGCCGCTCGGCGAGTTGGGCGCGGCTCATCGCGTCGCTCCGGCGTTGACGAAGCCATCGTCGGGGCGGGCGGGGGCCTGCGGCCGGATGACCTTGGCGCGCTCGTCGAACAGCTGGACGCGACCTTCGCGCAGCAACAGCACCTTGTCGACGATCTGGAGCAGGCCGGTGCGATGGGTCGAGACGATCACCGTCGCCCGGCGCTCGCGCAAGGCGAGGATGGTGCGCGCCAGCCGCGCCTCGCCCTCGCTGTCGAGATGGGCATTGGGTTCGTCGAGGAACAACAGGGTCGGCCGCCCGAACAGCGCGCGGGCCAGCGCCACCGCCTGGCCTTGCCCGGCCGATAGCCCGGCCTCGCCGCGTTCGAGCAGCGTGCCGTAACCCTGGGACAGGCCCAGGATGACCTCATGCGCGCCCGCTTCTTGTGCGGCGGCGACGACCTCGGCGTCCAGCGCCTCGCTCTCGCCGTCGATCACGCCCCGGAAGCGCGCGATATTGGTGTGGACGGTGGCGGGGAACAGTGTCGGCGCCTGTGGCATGAAGCCGAGATGACGGCCCAGCTGCTCGCGATTCCAGTCGGACAGCGACGCGCCGTCGATCCGTACCTCGCCTGCATCGGGGGCCTGCGCCCCCGCCAGCACGCGCAGCAGCGTCGACTTGCCCGCGCCGCTGGGCCCGACCAGCGCGACGACCTCGCCCGGGTTCACGGCAAAGCTGATGTCCGACAGGATCGGCCGGTCGCTGCCTGGCGCCATGAAGTCCAGACCGCGCACTTCGATCCGCCCGACGGGGGCAGGCAAAGTGGTGGCGGTGCGGTCAGGGGCGGGGCGGCGGCAAAACGCATCGAGCGAACGCCACGCGCCCCAGGCAGCGGTCAGCGGTTTCATCGCGCCGAGAATCTGTTCGACCGGCTGGAGCGCACGGCCGAGCAGCAGTGAGGCGGCGAAGATCGCGCCGCCCGAAATCTCCTGCCGCACCGCCAGCCATGCGCCCAGCGCCAGCGCCAGCGATTGCAGCAATTGGCGAAGGAACTTGGTGACCGCCAAAAACTGCCCCGACGTCCCCGACAGCGACGCCTGCCGCCGCGCCAGATCGGCGCGTTCCAGCAGATGGCGCGTGACCAGCGCGTCGCGCATCCCCAGCGCCTGCGCCACGTCGGAGGCCAGGATCGAGGCGTCCTGCTCGCGCTGGGCCAGCGTCTGGCGGGCGCGGATGACGCCGACGCTGGGCTCGGTCACCCGTTCGCTGGCGATGGCGATCCCGCCCAGCAGCAGCGCGCTGACCAGCGTCA
This sequence comes from uncultured Sphingomonas sp., assembly GCA_913777475.1. GTDB lineage: Bacteria > Pseudomonadota > Alphaproteobacteria > Sphingomonadales > Sphingomonadaceae > Sphingomonas. Next base: position 29,819 of record CAJYRW010000056.1, read on the forward strand.
GGACACCGATCCACGGATGGAGGAGAAAGGCGATCAGGATATAGATCGGGGCCCAGGGCGCATCGAACAGCGCGATCACGGGCGCGCCGGTCAGGGTCGAGCGGACGGTATCGAAATCGCGCATCGCCTGCGCGCGCTCGACGGGCGTGCCGCTGGGCGACCCCAGGATACGCAACAGGATGGCCGGAGCCAGCCGCCGCTCCAGCCGGATGCTCGCGCGCAGCAGCAGCCGCATCCGCACCGCGTCGAGGATCGCATAGACGCCCAGCGCCACGACCAGGATCAGGGTCAGCAGCAGCAGCGTCGGCACGCCGCGCGTTGGCACCACCCGGTCATAGACCTGGAGCATGAAAATCGACGGCGTGAGGTTCAGGACGTTGATCAGCCCCGAAAACACCGCCGCCGCGATCAGATGCGGGCGACATCCGCGCACGACCGCGATCAGGCCGATGCCGGACGATCCGGCTATCGGACCGGGAGTCGGGGCTGGTCCAGAGGACGACATGCCATTCGCTTTACGCGAAAAAGAGTAAGCGAAGCGTTCACATCGGGGTGGCACATCGGGGGGAGGGCCTGCACCCTCCCCGTGCCGGGGTGGATCAGTTCGCCAGCGGGGGCAGTTTCTGCCCGAACAGCGAAACGAACCGGTCGAGCGGGCAGGGCGCATCGGCCGGGCAGCCGGGCACCCGGACCGGTGTCACCGTCACGGCGGCGGCGTGCGCACGAATCTGGTCGGGCGACTGGGTGCGGTAGGTCACGGTGACGAAGGCCTTGCCTGCCGCATCATGCCAGCGGTTGATCAGCACCGCTCCGCCCGGTGCGGCATCGTTGGTGGCATAACCCGGTGCGACCAGATCGAAGCCGAGCAGCGCGGCCAGCGCGGTGACATTGGTGTCGTGCCCGACCAGCATGTCGACCTTCGCCCCGTCCTTCGCGGTCAGCGCATCGATCATGTGCCGCCCGAACGCCGCCGACTGGTGCGCGGCCATATAGGGTGAGCGCGAATAGACGTCGAACAGCGCGGCGTGCAGCTTGCCCAGCTGCGCCAGCACCCGGCCGTCGACGGCCATGCCGCCGACCGAGGGGGGCAACCCCTCGGCATATTGCAGCAACAGCACCTGCGCGGTGCCCGAGGCGGTGCGGATCGGGCCGGTCAGGTCGATGCCGTGACCGTCGGCCGAGGGCGTCAGGCGGGCGGCCCGGCCCGGATCGCAGCCTTGGCGGTCGCCGCAGCCCAGCACCGTGTCGAGCAGCCGCAGGCCATCGCGGTGCCGCGCGACCAGCGCGTTCATGCCGCCGGTGAAGCGGTTGATGTCGGCCACCGCCGCGTCCGCGTCGAATGTCGTGGCGCGGGCGCGCAGCGGCTCGAACAGGGCGTCGACCTGTCCGATCGGATTGTGTTCGACCGCGAGCGCGCAATCCGGGGCGATGGCCTTGGCATAGGCCGCGCCGCTCGCGATCGTGCGCGACGAACTGTTGGTGCGGATGCGGATGGCGGGGCAGCCGGTCGCGGGCAGCAGTCCCTGCGCCACCCAGGCGGCGCGGTCGGCGCGGGCTTCGGCGGCCAGCGCCTGCGCGCCGTTGGGCGTCAGCTCGCTTTCCGGCGTCGTCCAGTGCGGCCAGGGACGGGCGGTCCGGGTGCCGTCCGGCACTTCGCCATCCAGCGGTGCGCGGACGCCGTGACGCATCAGGATCACGACGCGGTCCAGCGTCAGACCGGCCGGACGCGCCGCCGCTGCCATGTCGGGGGCGGCCACGCCACCGAGGAGAATCAAGGCCAGCGCGGCGCGGATGTTGGAGGAGATGATGATCATCGGGCAACGTTGCAGCGTTTTCGGGTCATTGCTGTGACATTGGCGGGACAATGGCGCGCGCCTGTTCACGGGCTTGGCAGAATTTTTCAAAGTCATCAAAATTCGGTCAATAAGTCATCGGACTGTCACAGGCTGCCCCTAGCGGAGCCGTCGAAGGCGCCCGGGGGCGTCGCCATCATTATTGATCCAGGGGGAATCTCATGACCGCTTCGTCCAAGCGGGCGCATGTCCTGCGTCTGTTGTGCGGCACCGCCGCCACGCTTCTGATCGCGGGTCCGGCACTGGCCGCCGATCCGATCCCGGTCGCCGTGTCCGAGCCTGTCGCCGCTTCCAACGATCCGCAGGCCGGTGAGGATGTCATCGTCAAGGGCCATCGCCAGGCGCTGGTGGACGCGCAGGACGAACAGCTGCGCAGCCAGTCGCTGGCGACCGTCGTTTCGGGCGAGGAATTGCGCATCCAGCCGCAACAGAATCTGGCCGACCTGCTGACCCGCCTGCCGGGTATCAGTTCCTCGGTCGACCAGTCGCGTAACGCAGCGGCGACGGGCGAGGCGCAATATGTCTCGATCCGGGGCCTCGACACCTCGTACAACGCCTATTCGTTTGACGGCGTGCGTCTGGCGCAGACCGATGCGCGCACCCGCGCCATCTCGATGAACCTGTTGTCGCCCTTCTCGCTGCAGACGGTGCGCGTCGACAAGGCGCCGACCGCCAAATATGACGGCGACGCGATCGCGGGGCTGATCGACATGGTGCCGATCACCGCGTTCGACCTGCCCAATCATCGCAGCCAGATCCGTTTCCAGGGCCAGGTTGCGGGGCGTGCGGCGGCACGGGGAGAAGATCCCTGGGGCGGCACCGCGCAGTTCGAGACGGCGCAGCGTTTCGGCAATTTCGGTGTATATGCCTCGGCCTATTACGGTCTGAAGCATGTGCTGGGCGAATCGACCGCCGTGCAGCACGACTGGGAAAAGTATAACGCCAACATCCCCGGCATGATCCGCGACAATCTGGACAATGTGTTCCCGCGCGGTGCCCAGTGGCAGGCGTTCCGCAATCGCATCCAGCGTCTGGGCGGCACACTGAACCTCGACTGGAAGGGCGAGACGACCGATCTCTACTGGCACTCGACCTATGGCCAGTACAACCTCAAGAGCTGGATGGACCAGACCGCGCTGCGCCAGACCAGCCTGGCCCCGTACCAGATCAATCCGAACCCGAATAAGGGCTCGTATGACGCGGCGGGCTATCGCGCCGATTACGGCCTGACCGCGACCGACTATTTCCGCACCGAGCACAGCAATCAGGCGCTGGTGACGACCAAGATCGGCGGCCAGACCCGTTCGGGCGATTTCACCTTCGACTATCACGGCGCCTATTCGCGCGGGTCGCAGGACTATCCGCTGCGCATCCAGTCGGGTTTCGCGGGCGCGCCCTATATCGGCACCGCCGACAATACCGGCGTCGCCAATTATCGCATGGTCACCTCGATCGGCCAGCGCACCTTCCCGCAGGTCGTGCTGACCGACGCGGCACGCGCCTATCTGACCGACCTGACCAAGCTGAAGCAGTGGTACGTCACGCAGCAGTTCGAGAACACTTGGGAAAGCCGCCTGGAGGGGCAGTTCGACACCACGTGGCACCATGCCGACCAGGGTCTGGTCTCCGTATCGGCGGGCGCGAAGGTCGAGGATGCCAAGCGCTATGCCAATGCGCTGGGCGATGACGGCGCACTGCAATATACCTTCCCCAATGCCGATGGCAGCGCCTCGCCGCGCTACGCCGCGACCGGTCCCAGCCTGATGACGCTGCCCGGCCGGATGCTCGGCGGGTTCATGAACGGTGCGGCGCAGGTGCCGATCTTCCTGATCGACACCAACTATATCGAGAACCAGGTCGCGCAACTCTCGACCCCGAAGATTGCCGGGCTCGATCCGGTCAAGCTGAAGGAAAACCGCCTCGATGGGCGGGAGAACCGGCTGTCGGGCTATGTCATGGCGACGATGCAGTTCGGCGACCTGCAAGTCGTGCCGGGCGTGCGGTATGAATATAACCGGTTCAAGGGCACCTATTGGCAGGATCAGGGCAACGACACCGGCGCCTTTGCGACCTCCAGCCGCCATTATGACATGTGGTTGCCCAGCGTCATCGCCAATTACCGGCCCAATGACGACATGGTGATCCGCGCCTCGATCCGCAAAAGCTATTCGCGTCCCGCTTTCGACCTGCTGCTCGGGCCGACGCAGGTGTCGCGCAACGACCTGGGCGAGGTGACCGGGGTGTTCATCCCCAACCCCAATCTGAACGCCCAGACCTCGTGGAATTACGACGCCTCGGTCGAGTATAAGGGGCAGGGGACCGATTTCTTCTCGGTCAGCCCCTTCTACAAGAACCTGAACCATGTCCTGTTCGCGACCGGCACGACCAATGCGGGCGGCGACTATAATATTTGGGGCAATCCCCAGTCGGAACAGCAGGGCGGCGTCGAGGTGTCGAGCCTGACCACCGACGCCACCGGCAAGATTTACGGCGTCGAACTGTTCGGCCGCTATTCGCTGAAGGGGCTGCCGGGGCTGCTCAACGGTCTGGGGCTCCAGGCCAATGTGACGCTGCAAAAGGCCAAGGCCAATGTCTTCGTCAACGGCCAGAACCGCCAGCAGCGGATGACGCAGGCGCCCGAGGTGATGTACAATGCCGCGCTGTTCTACACCCGTGGCGGCCTGTCGGCGGAGTGGAACTACAATTATACCGGCGACCGCCTGTACGATCTGCGCTCCAGCCGCCCGGATACCTATATCCAGCCGACGACGATCTCGAACCTGATCGTCAACTACACGCTGCCCTCGGGGCTGACGGTCGGTGCCTCGGTGCAGAACCTGTTCAACGAACACAGCTACTGGGCGACGACCAGCGAGCGCAAGGCGTATCTCTCGAACGACCGCAAGGGCGGTTATGTCGAGACGGGGCGCATCTACATGCTCAACCTGTCCTACGCCTTCTGATTTCATCCCCTCCCCGATCCGGTGCCACCCCCCAAGTGGCACCGGAGCGCACCTCCGCCGACGGCGCATACCCTGTGCCGTCGGCGATTTTGTGTGCGGTTCCTGACCGGATGAACGCCGCGATTGACCGGGGCGCGGGCGTCACTAGCATGAGACCCAGTAACAGGAGCGTCCCCAGACATGATGAAACGCCAGCGCCGCCAGCATGAGATCGTGGCGATTCTGGGAGAGGGCGGCTTTCACGGCATCGGCGAACTGGCCGCCGCCCTGGACGTGTCCGAAGAGACGGTGCGGCGCGAACTGCGCGTGCTGGAGGCGTCCGGCGTGGTCGTGCGCGCGCATGGCGCGGTCCGCATCGCCAAGGTCGAGACCGAGGGCTCCTTCGCCACCCGTCTGCAACGCCATGCCGAGGCCAAGCAGCGCATCGCCGCCGCCGTCGCGCAGGTGGTGGCCGAGGGCCAGACCATCTATCTCGATGCCAGCACCACCGGCCATTATGTCGCGCGTGCGCTGCGCGACCATCACGGGCTGACCGTCGTCACCAATGCGGTCGGCGTCGCGGCCGAACTGGGCGGGCGCAACGACAATCGCGTCATGCTGGCGGGCGGCGAGATGGATTATGAGTATCGCGCCGCGTTCGACGCCACCGCGCGCGAATATCTGGGCATGTTCACGCCCGCGCTGGCGATCCTGTCGGTCGAGTCGGTCAATCTCGACCACGGCTTTGCCGATTACCATGCGGGCGAGGCGGCGGTGTGCCGGATGATGATCGCCCGCTCGCGCCGCACCCTGATCGCCGCCGACCAGAGCAAATTCGACCGGCCCGGCACGATCCAGGTGGCGGGCCTGGGCGATGTCGCGATGCTGGTGACCGACGCGCCGCTGTCCCCCGCCTATGCCGAGGCGCTGGCCGGGGTGGAGGTGGTCGTCGCCTGAGCGCGCGGGATCAATAGCGCGATGCCCGCGCCTGCCAGCGCGAAACCGGCGTGGATCGCCCAGAAATGCGGCTGCGCCATGCGGGGATAGAGCGCGCCCAGCTCGCCCACCACCAGATGCGCGACAAAGCCGTGGAGGTAGAAGAGTCCGGTCATCATTCCCCGGCGCGAGGGCGGCGCGGCGGCCGCGACGATGGCCAATGCCGAGGGCCAGGACAGGACGACGCCCAGCGAGAGCAGCAGCACCGCACAGAGCGGCCCGCCCAGCCCGATCCGCGCTCCGCCCGACAGCCCGGCGAGCAGCCCATAGGCCAGCGCCATCGCGATCCCGCCTGCGGCCAGCTTATGCTCTGCGCTCGGCTCGCGCGCGAGACGGGGCCAGAGGCGATAGGCGAGCAGCGCCAGCGCGATGGTGAACAGGCCATCGGTCGCCGCCAGCCAGCTGGGCGGAATGGCAAAGCCGCCGATGGTCAGGTCGACCCGCTCCTCCGCCCAGACGAGGACCATGTTGTTCAACTGCTCATAGGCGCAGAAACACAGGGTCACCGCCGCGATGGCCAGAAGCGCACGCGGCCAGTCGCTTGCGTCCCGACCGGCCATGGGCGTCTCGATCCTTCGCATTGGCGGCGCGGTGCGCAAGGTCAGTATCGCCGCGATCATGCTGGCCGCCATGAGGACGAAGGCGGCGGCGAAGCCATATGCCAGCGCCAGCCACCCGCCGATCAACGGCCCCAGCATCGCCCCGCCATTCAGGAACGCCAGATAGGCGGCGAAGACCCGCTCGCCCTTCGCCCCGCCCCTGAGCGCACCGACCTCGGCGGCCAGATTGCCCTTGAGCAGCCCGATGCCGCCGATCAGCAGCGCCAGCCCGGGCAGCGCCAGGCTGCGGCTCGCGAGCGCGAGCAGGCCCAGCAGCATCAGCACGGCGCCGCCATACATCGCGGGCCTTCGCCGTCCGCTGCGATCCGCGATCCATCCGCCCAGCGGCAGGACCAGATAGGTCAGCGCGCCGTAGAGCCCGTAAAGCTGCGAGGCGAAGGCGATGTCGCCATGCGCCCCGGTCAGCCCCTCGATCATGTGGCGCAGCGCGGACAGCCCGATCACCCCGTTCCCCCGCGCCAGCAGATCGTTCACCAGGAACAAGGTCAGCAGCGACTTGGCGCCCTGGATGGCACAACGCTCCCACCCCTCGACGCTGGCGAGCGTCCAGAATCCGGGAGCGGGCGGGGCGGTGTCCCTATCGCGCATGAGGTTGATGTCGGTCCGTGGCGGGGCTTTGGGAGGAAGCGCTGGTCCCCTAGCGGCGGTTTGTGACGGGTTCGCGGCGGCTCGACAAAGCGGACGCCGCGCGGCACCAAGGTGCGATGGACCTGTCCGCGATCGTCGCCGATATCGCCGCCGAGATGGCCGAGGCCCCCGACCGGGGCAAACCGGCCGATTACATCCCGGCGCTGGCGGGCATCGACCCGCATCGTTTCGGCATCGCCATCGTCGAGGCGGACGGCCAGTGCCATCTGGCGGGGGATGCCGAGGAGAGCTTCTCGATCCAGAGCATTTCCAAGGTCTTCGCACTGACCCTGGCGCTCGGCGCGGTCGGCGACCAGCTATGGCGGCGGGTGGGGCGCGAGCCGTCGGGGACCGCGTTCAACTCGATCGTCCAGCTGGAAACCGAAAGCGGCATCCCGCGCAATCCGTTCATCAATGCGGGCGCGATCGTGGTCGCCGATATGCTGCTGGGCGGGTACGAACCGCGCGAGGCGATCGGCGAGATGCTGCGCTTCGTCCGCGCGCTGGCGGGGGAGGACGACATCGTCATCGACGCCGCCGTCGCGCAGGCCGAGATGGAAACGGGCCACCGCAACCAGGCGCTGGCGCATTACATGCGCTCGTTCGGCAATCTCCATCACCCCGTCGACCGGGTACTGGGCGTCTATTTCCACTTTTGCGCGCTCGCCATGAGCTGTCGGCAGCTGGCGCTCGCTGGGCGATACCTGATGGCGCGGGGCGTCAATCCGGGGACGGGGCGCTCGGTCGTGTCACCACAGCGGGCGCGCCGCATCAACGCGCTGATGATGAGCTGTGGCCATTATGATGGGTCAGGCGAGTTCGCCTTTCGGGTCGGCCTGCCGGGCAAGTCGGGGGTGGGCGGTGGCATCCTGGCGATCGTGCCCGGCCGCGCGTCGATTGCCGTCTGGTCGCCCGGCCTCAACGCGCGCGGGAATTCGCAGCTTGGTACGCTGGCGCTCGAACGGCTGGTGCAGCGGACCGGCTGGTCCGTGTTCGACCCACAAGCCGGTTGAGCGCCCGCAACGGCGCGAAGGCCGCGCCCGCCCGGACCGACAGCAGCAGATTGAGTGCGACACCCGCGATCGAGGCGGCCCCGAGCATCCGCACGATCCGCTCGCCGGTGATGGCCGTCCCGCTGGACGACAGGGCCAGCAGCAGCATCGCGCCGCCGAGCAGCTTCAGGCCGAGGCGCAGTTTGGCGTCGTGCAGCGTGCCCGCGTCCTTGGCATGGCGATAGGAACCGGCGGCGAGCAGCCAGAAGCCGACAAGGCATAGGGCGATCGTATCAAGCATGGACAGGCTCCAGGGATCGGCGGGTTCTTTTGGGGGCGGCAGGGGCGGGACGCGCGCTGATCCGCGCGGCGACGGCAAAGCCGATCCCGATGGCAAGGCAGGCAAGGTCGAAGGCGACGAACAGATGGTCGCCGTCCAGCAGCGCGGGCACCAGCCAGCGCGAGGTGGTCAGTGCATCGACGACCGGAATCGCGGCCCAGGCGGTGGCGGCCAGCGCGAACAGGATGGTCCAGGCACGGCGCGCGGGCAGTGCGAGCTGCGCCAGGGCGAGCAGGCCCCAGCTCCAGAACATCGCCGACACTTCCATGTCGGCGCGTCCCTCCAGCATGGCGGGGATCAGCCGGTTGGCGAGCAGATAGGCTGCCATGCCGATCGGGAAGGCGGCGATGACCGCGATGTTCAGCCGCTCGGCCAGTCGTAATCCGAAGAAGGGCGCGGCGTTCGGCTTGCGGCGCTTGGCGGTCCACAGCAGCAGGCCGGTGCCGACCATCGCCGCGCCGGTCAGGCCCATGACGAAATAGGCCCAGCGCAGGGCGGGACCGGCGAAGGTGGCGAGGTGCAGGCCCAGCATCACGCCCGCCGTCTCGATCGCGGAGGCGGGCGCGCCGCTCTGGCTGACGAAGCGGCCGGTCGCCCCTTCATAGGTGACTGTGGGTGTCCGTGCGTTGATCGTGCCGCGCTTGCCCTGCGCGATGGCGATGCGTGCGGCGGCGTCGCCCGGATTCTGGACGATGACGCGGGTGGCGGCACCGCCCAGCCTGCGCTCGGCATCCGCGACCAGCGGTGCGATCGCGACCAGCGGGCGGCGCACGCCGCTGGCGGACACGTCGTCGGGCAGGTCATAGGCGGCCTGGGCGAACTTCGCGGGCTGGGCGTAGTTCATCAGCGCGGGCCAGGGCATGTACATGGTCACCAGCGTGATGAGGCCGGTATAGGTGATCATCGCATGATAGGGCAGGCCGAGCACCGCCGAGACATTGTGCGCGTCCAGCCAGCTGCGCTGTCCCTTGTTCCAGCGTAGCGTGAAGAAGTCGGCGAAGATGCGCTTGTGGGTTATGACGCCCGAGATGATCGCGCCCAGCATCGCCATGGCGCACAGCCCCGCCAGCCAGCGGCCCCAGGGGTGCGGCAGCTGAAGCTGGAAATGGAAGCGATAGAAATGCTCGCCGCCTTTGGTCTCGCGCGCGGTCAGGGGCGCGCCGCTGACCGGATCGAGGTCCAGCTCGTCGCGACGCCGCTGCTGGGGATCGGGCTTGGCGGGGATGCGGAAGACGCGGGTCGCGACGGTTCGCTCGTCGGGCAGATAGATATACCATTGCAGGTCGTCCGCCCCGATCCGCGACAGATAGCGCACCGCAGAGCTGGCCGCCTGGGCGGGGCTGGCGGCGCTGGGGCGGATTTCGGGCTGCATCCACTGGGTGATCTCGGGCCGGAAATAGGCCGAGGTGCCGGTCAGGAACATGGTGAACAAAATCCACCCGGCGATCAGCCCCAGCCAGCCATGCGCCCAGGCCATGGTCTGCCGCCAGCCGCGCTGCGCCGTCGTCGCGGACGCCTCGCTCACGGACGCACGCCCCACAGCTTCAGGATTACCGCCATGACCAGCGCGCCGCCCCAGACGACCGCGCTTACCCGGCCCAGCCGTACGTCGTGCAACGACCAGAGTCCGATGCCGGCATAGACCAGAAAGGACAGGACCATCGGCCAGCCCGTCGCCTCGACCCGCGTCGTGGCATCGGACACGGGCAGGGCGCGCGCGGTCAGCATCGCGCTGGCAACGGTGAATCCATATCCGCCGACCACCGCCGTGACCCAGCGCCACGCCATGGCGAATCCGGCCCGCCAGCGGCGTTCGGCTTGTTCGTCAATGGCTTGGCCCGATGGCACCCGTTTGCCCCTTGTCATGTTGATGGCATCCCTCTAGCAGCATTTGAGAGTCACTATCAATAGCAGGGGTAAAAATTATGCGCGGTTTTCGCGGAGGGTTGCTCGCGGCCTGTGCCATGGGGGCGATGCTGGTCGGGGCGCTGCCTGCCCAGGCGCGGAATCTGCCCCATGATGTCCCGGTGACGGCCGACGAGGACCAGCAGCGGCTGCGCAACGAGGAGATCGTGGTCGAGGGCGAACGCGAGAAGAAGACCGCCGCCTCGGGCACTAAGACCGACATCCCGCTGATCGCCACGCCCCAGACGATTGCGGTCATCGACCAGGAGGAACTGACCCGCCGCAATGCGCAGTCGATCAACCAGGCGCTCGGCTATGTCGCGGGTGTCGCGCCCAACCAGCGCGGCAATGTCGCCACCCGCTATGACCAGCTGTTCCTGCGCGGCTTCACGCCGGGGATGTTCATGGACGGGATGCGGCTGATGGGTGGTGTCTATGCCAGCCCGCAGGTCGACTTTCATTTGGTCGAGTCGGTCGATGTGGTGAAGGGCCCGGCGGGCGTCACCTATGGCTCGGGCACGCCCGGCGGCCTCATCAACCTGACCAGCAAGCTGCCCTATGCGGGCGAGGGTGGGCGGATCGAGCTGGCGGCGGGCAATTATGCGCTGCTGCGTTCCAGCATCGATGTGAATCAGCCGCTCGATGAGAATGACCGTTGGCTGTTCCGCATGATCGCAGGCGCGGAGGAGTCGGACGGCTTCATCCAGCGGACCGCCAATCGCCGCTATTATGCGCGCCCCATGCTGACCTTCGCGCCCGACAAGGCGACCAGTGTGACGCTGATCCTCAACTATCAGCGCGATCCCGAGTCGGGGTCATATAGCGGCGTACCCGTCTATGGCTCGGCGCTACCCAATCCGTTCGGCGTGCTGCCGGTCGATTTCAATACCTCGGAACCCGCCTATGAAGCGTTCGACCGGACGCAGAAATCGGCGACGATCCTGTTCCGCCATGACCTGAACGATCGGCTGAGCTGGACCACGAACGCGCGCTATCTGGCGATCGGGCTGCATTACCGGCAAATCTATGGCTCGGGCTATGTCACGCGTGGCACGGGGGCGAACGCCAATAGCGACCTGTCGACCTTGCAACGCGGCGGCGGCGGGTCGGACGAGGCGTTCCAGACCTTTACCATCGACAATCATCTGGTCGCCAAGCTCGACACCGGCCCGGTCCGCCACACCATCCTGGGCGGCGTCGACTGGCAGCATAATCGCGGCGAGAATTACCAGGCTTTCTACACCGGGCAGAATGCTAACGCGGTGTTCAACATCCCCAATCTCAGCCTGTTCGCGCCGGTCTATGGTGTGCCGCTGCCGACCTTCCCGATCGACCAGACGCACAACTACACCAAGCGCGATCAGGTCGGCGTCTATCTGCAGGATCAGATCGCGATCGGCGGTTTGCAACTGATCGCCAGCGGGCGCTGGGACACATACCACCAGACGACGCAGAATCGGGTGACCAACCGCGCGACACGGCTGAACCAGACCGCGTTCACCACCCGGCTGGGCGCGCTGTACGAGACGAAGATCGGCCTCTCGCCCTTCGTCAGCTATTCCGAGAGCTTCGAGCCGCAGGCGGGCAGCACCTGGGACGGCAGCAACTTCATTCCCGTCACCGGCCGCCAATATGAGGCGGGCCTGAAATATCAGCCGCGCGGTACGACCGCCTTGTTCACCCTGTCCGCCTTCGACCTGCGCCGCCGCAACGTGCCGGTCGCCGATCCGCGTGCGGGCACCGGCAATATCCCCAGCAATTCGCAGGTGCAGATCGGGGAAGTCTCGATCCGCGGGATCGAGCTGGACGGGCGCGGTACGGTGGCCCCCGGTTTCGACGTGGTCGTCGCCGCCACCTATAACGACCCCTATGTCCGGCAGGGCACACCCGTCGTCGGCACCGGCGACCAGATGAGCGGCGTCACCGGCACGCGGCCCTTGGGCGTGCCGCAATGGAGTGCGTCGAGCTTCCTGTCCTATGATCTGGGCAAGGCGGGTGTCGGCAGCGCGCTGGGCGGACTGAGCCTGGGGGCGGGCGTGCGTTATGTCGGCGAATCGGATGGCACCGCGACCACGGTGGCGGCGGGCCGCACCGTCGTCCGCCGTTTCCAGTCGCCCGATTACTGGCTGGCCGACCTGATGCTGGGCTATGATCTCGGCCGGGTCAGCCCGGCGATGGAGGGGCTGAGCCTGACCGCGAACGTCGCCAACCTGTTCGACAAGCGGCACATCACCAGCTGTTTCTTCAACAATGGCTGCTATTACGGGGCATCGCGGACCTTTGTAGGCAGCCTGCGCTATTCTTGGTAAGGCGCACCCGATTCATTCGCATTTGACGTATCCGCCCGTCCCGCCGACCGATCGGCGGGCAAGGGGCGCAAAGGAGTTTTGAGGTTTGTCGACCGATACTGCCCTGCCCGAACTGACCCCGACCACGGCGCTGAGCGTCGAGACGGTTCAGAGCGTCCATCACTGGAACGAGCATCTCTTCTCCTTCTCGGTGTCGCGCCCCGACAGCTTCCGTTTCCGCTCGGGCGAATTCGTGATGATCGGCCTTCAGGGCGACAACGGCAAGCCGCTGCTCCGCGCCTATTCGGTCGCCAGCCCGTCCTATGACGAAAAGCTCGATTTCCTGTCGATCAAGGTCAAGGATGGCCCGCTGACCAGCAAGCTGCAAAAGGTGCAGCCAGGCGACAATATCTATCTGGGGCGCAAGCCGACCGGCACGCTGGTCGCCGACGCGCTGCTGCCCGGCAAACGGCTGTTCATGCTGTCGACCGGCACCGGCCTGGCGCCGTTCCTGTCGGTCGCGCGCGACCCGGACATTTACGACATGTTCGACGAGGTGATCATCGTCCACTCGGTGCGCCGGGTCAGCGACCTGGCCTTCCATGACGAGCTGGCGGGCAAGCTGGCCGAGGACCCGTTGGTCGGCGACGTCGCGCAGGAGAAGTTCCACTATGTGCCCACCGTCACGCGCGAGCCGTTCCACACGACCGGCCGTATCGACGCGCTGATCGACGATGGCCGGTTGTTCGCCGGGCTCCCCAGCGCGCATGGCTTCAACCCGGAAACCGACCGAATCATGATGTGCGGCAGCATGGAGATGATCAAGTCGCTGGGCGCCAAGTTCGAGGAAATGGGCTTCCCCGAAGGCTCCAACGCACAGCCGGGTGCCTATGTGATCGAAAAGGCGTTTGCCGGGTAAATCCCGCCGCTTCTGTTCCCCGGCGAAGGCCGGGGCCCAGTTGCCAAGGTGGTGAGATGGTGCGGAACATGGCGGGGGAGGCAAAAGCGAGCGGATCGCGGTTGCCCCCCCGCGTCGTTTGGCGCACCATAGGCTATGCCGAAGCTGGGCCCCGGCCTTCGCCGGGGTCGCGATCGCTTGATCTGGTTTTGTAGTCAGCGACATTTGTCGTCGTCGACGGCACATTTGTGCGACATTTGCGTCCTAACGCCCAAACCCACGGATAAAGGGAAAAGGGATGGACATGCGGCGTTGGGCGGGTTTGATGCTGGCGAGTGCAATGCCGGCGATCGCGCAGGCGCAGGTGGCGACCCCGCCGGCCACGCCGTCCCAGGCTCCGACTCCCGCCGCGACCACGACGGACGCCACCCCCGCCGCCGCGACACCCCAGACCCCGACCGCTCCTCAGCGCGCCCAGACCCAGCCGCAGTCCGAGGCGGATGAGGAAGGCGCGGACGAAGGCGATGTCGTCGTCACCGCGCGCCGCGAACCCGGCAAGGTCCCCGGCGACATTCCCCCCGAACAACAACTGAGCCCCGCCGATATCCGCGCTTACGGCGTGTCGAGCGTTTCCGACCTGCTGACCGAACTCGCGCCGCAGACGACCAGCGGGCGGGGGGGATCGCCGGTGATCCTGCTCAACGGTCGCCGGATCGCGGGCTTCCAGGAAATTCGCGACCTGCCGACCGAGGCGATCCTGCGCGTCGACATCCTGCCCGAGGAAGTCTCGCTCAAATATGGCTATCGCGCCGACCAGAAGGTGGTGAACTTCGTCCTGCGCCCGCGCTTCCGCTCGCTGGCGGCCGAGGCGATCGGCAAGGTGCCGACCCAAGGCGGCTCGGCGATGGGGCAGGGCAAGCTCGACTGGTTGCAGATCCGCCGCGACAAGCGGTTGAGCATCCACACCGATTATTCCGAAACCTCGCGTCTGACCGAGGCGGAGCGTGGCATCATCGCGCCCGGCTCCAACGCGTCGCTGGGCGGCAATATCGTCACCGCCGATCCCGGCCTCGCCGCGCTGACCGGCACCAGCCCCAGCGTGGTCGGCGTGCCCGGCGGCCTGACCGGCGCGCCGTCCCTCGCGCAGTTGGCGGGCAGCCCGGCGACCAGCACTGACGTGAGGCCCTATCGCACGCTGCAATCGGCGCAGCGGCAATGGGACGCGAATGTCGTCTATGCGCGTAACATCTTCGGTAAGGTGTCCGCCTCGTTCAATGCCGAGGTGCAGACGACGCAGAGCAACAGCTGGAACGGCTTGCCCACGGCCAATCTGCAATTGCCGGTCGGCAATCCCTATTCGCCCTTCGCCACCGGTGCGACGGTCTCGCGGCTGACCAACGCCTATGGCCCGCTGGTCCAGGACAATACCGGGCTGACCGCACATCTGGGCACGGTGTTCAACGGGGATATCGGCAAGTGGCGCTGGTCGCTGACCGGTTCGTACGACCGCGCCGAAAGCCGGGTCGCGACCGACACCGGGCTGAACACCGCCGATCTGCAGGCGCGGCTGAACGCGAACGATCCGACCGCCAATCCTTATGGTCCGCTCGATGCTCTGGGTCTGGCGGCGCGCAATTTTGCGCGGTCGACCTCTTCCTCGGGCGAGGTCGACGCGCTGCTCAATGGCCGGGTCTTCGCGCTGCCCGCAGGCGACGTGCAGGCCAGCGTGAAGCTGGGTGGCGAGACCAGCGATTTCTCCAGCCGCTCGACGCGCTTTGGTGTCGTCCAGACCGGCGACGTGTCGCGCGATATCGTCAACGGCCAGGTGAATCTGGACTTCCCCATCGCCAATCGCGACCGCCAGGTGCTGGGCGCGATCGGCGACCTGTCGCTGAACGTCAATGCCGGGGCGGATCACCTGTCGGACTTCGGCACGCTGACCACGGTCGGTTACGGCGCGAACTGGTCGCCGCTGGAGGGCGTTCGGTTCCTGGCGTCCTGGACCGACCAGGAGGATGCGCCGACCGCGCAGCAGTTGGGCAATCCGACGATCACCACGCCCAATGTCCGCCTGTTCGACTATGTGCGCGGCACCACCGCGACGGTCACGGCGGTGACCGGCGGCAACCCCGCGCTGGTCGCGGACAATCGCCACGTCATGAAGCTGGGCCTGAACGTCAAGCCGTGGCGCCAGCGCGATATCAACCTGACCGCCAATTACTACCGCATCAACACCGACGATCCGATCGCGTCCTTCCCGACACCGACCGCCGCGATCGAGGAGGCGTTCCCCGACCGCTTCACCCGCGATGCAGGCGGCAATCTGCTGCGTGTCGATTCCCGCCCGATCAATTTCGCCCGGACCGAGCGGTCGCAGCTGCGCTGGGGCCTGAACTTCTCCAAGCCGATCAAGTCGAAGATCCAGAAGGAGATCGAGGCGTTTCGGGCCGGAACCGGACCCAATCCCTTTGCTGGCCTGAACTTCCCCGGTCGGCGGGGCGGGCCGGGCGGCGAGGGTGGTCCGCGTGGCGAAGGTTCGGGAGACGGGCGTCCCGGTGGCGCGCCGGGCGGACCCGGTGCCGGTGGGCCGGGGGGACCCGGCGGGCCGGGCGGGGGCTTCCGGGGTGGCGGCTTTGGCGGCGGGCGTGGCGGTGGCGGCGGCCGGGTACAGTTCGCGCTCTACCATACCTGGACTTTTTCAGACCGGGTGATCGTCGCCGATGGCGGCCCCGATCTGGACCTGCTGCGCGGCGATGCGATCGGGTCGAGCGGCGGCACGTCGCGACACCAGTTGGAGGCGCAGGCGGGCTATGCGAATAACGGCGTCGGCATGCGGCTATCGGGCAACTGGCGCAGCGCGACGAGGGTCAATGGTGGAACGCCGGGCAATCCCCAGCCGCTGGAATTCGGCAGCCTGGCGACGCTTGACTTCCGCCTGTTCGCCGATCTGGGCCAGCGGCTGGAGTTGCTGAAGAAGCATCCCTGGCTGCGCGGCACGCGCGTCAGCCTGGTGGTCGACAATATATTCAACCAGCGCCAGCGAGTGACGGATGCCACCGGGACCGTGCCGATCGGATATCAGCCGGGCTATCTCGATCCGCTGGGGCGGACCGTGCGACTGTCGATCCGCAAGCTGTTTTTCTGACCGGGGACATGACTCTGTTGCGAAGCGACCCGAAGCAGTCGCGTCTTTGCCAGCATCGCGTTTTCCAAAAAGTGTCCGATTCGGTATGAATTCGGGATCGATCCATTAAGTTTCTGGTTAACCTACCATAAATTTGATGCCATCCCGCCCGACAGTGAATTGCGATGGCATGACGAAACCGGAATATGTTTCGATGGTGCCGGACAGGTCGCAAGGCTCTGACGGTTGGGGAGCAATATATGGGTCGGAGTGCTGAGGTCATGAGCGACCGCTATGATGCACGCGCGGGGGACACGTCGGATGGGATCGACGATCGCCTCCGCCGCATTCGCGACGAACTGGCGCTGTTGGAATCGCTCGTCCGCAGCGAGACCGAGGCACGGATCAGACCTGCCGATATCGGGCAGATCATCCGCTCGGCGCGCGAAGGGATCGGGCAGGTCTTCGACGCAGAGCTGTTTGCCGATCCGGCGTTCGATATGCTGTTGTTCGTGTTTCTGGAGGAAGAGGCGGGGCGGCCGGTGGAAACCAGTGCCTGCTACCGCGCATCGGGGGTCCCGCGCACGACGGCGGTCCGCTGGATCAACATGATGGTGTCGAACGGCATGTTCGAAAGCGCGCCGCATCCGACCGATCGTCGGCTGGCGCTGCTGAGCCTGAGCGAGGATACCCGCGCCCGCGTGCGGCAATGGCTGACCGGTCTTCGTCCGATGGTCGAGCGGATGACGCTTCGCGACCATCCGCGCCTCGGCGCCTGACCGTCCACCAGGGATCAGGGGGCGTGAATCAGGCCGCCTGATCGAGCCTGTTGCGCAGACGATCGGCCAGTGTTTCCAGGGTCACGCCGTCGATCCGGTTCGCCGTCGGCGCATCGGATCGCAGGATGTCGGCGATGGCCAGTTGCGCCTGGGTGATCCGGTCGACCGACTGGATGCTCACCATGTGGCGGCGCAGCGTGTCGGGGTCGCTGCCCAGCTCATAGGCCAGCTCGGCCAAGGAGTGGGTCAGCTCGACCAGCTCGTCGGCCAGCGCCTGGGCCAGGGCGGGGCTCAGCCCCGGGCTGAGGCCGGGGGCGCCGCCCCCGTCTTTTCCGTTTCCGGTCATTTGCTGCACAGCTTCATGATATTGGCGGCGATCGCGGCGCCCGCGATCGGCTGCGACGCCATGCCTTTGGACAGGGTGAAGTCGGTGCCGTTGCGGCCGATGGCATAGGCACCGCCCGCCATCATCGCGCGCAGGCCCGCTGCACCGTCCTCGTCGTCCAGCGCGACCAGTACGCCCAGCGCGTTGCTGCCTGCCGCCTTGGAGACCGAGGCGAAAAGCAGCGAGATGGACGGACGTTCGCCCGCCACCGGCTCGCGCGCGAGCAGGCGGATCGTGCCTTCGGGCCAGCTGTCGATGACCATGTGCGTGTCGCCCTGGGGCGCGAAATAGATGGTGCCCTGTTCCACCTTCATGCCGTCGGTCGCTTCGACGACCTTGGGGGCGATCTGTTCGCGCAGCTGCTCGACCATCGGCGTCAACAGCCCTGGCGACATCTGCTGCACGACCAGCGTCGGCGGGCAATTGGGCGGGAAATTCTGGAACAGGTCGAACAGCGCCTGGGTGTTGGCGGCGTCGGCCCCGATCGCCAGCACGCGGCCGTTCCAGTCCATCGGCGCAGTCGTCACCTTCTTGGCATGGCCCAGCGTGCTGGCCGAGGTCCGCTTCAGATCGGCGTTGCGCGCCGACTTGATCCGCTTGCCCAGCTTGCCGATGATCGCATCCAGTTCGGACTGGACCGCCACCTTGGGCTTGGGGAAACAGTCGATCGCGCCCAGCCGCAGCGCCTCGATCGATTCCGCCGCGCCGGCGGCGGTGCGGGTCGAGAACATGATGACCGGCATCGGCCGTTCCTCCATGATCTCGGCCAGATATTCCAGCCCGCTCATGCCGGGCATCTCGACGTCCAGCGTCATCACCTCGGGACGATATTGCTTGACCATTTCGCGCGCTTCGGCCGCGCCGTCGGCGGCTCCCACCACCTGCACGCCCTTGATGCGTTCGAGGGCGCCCGAGATGAGGACCCGCATCGTCAGCGAGTCATCGACCACCAGAACCTTTACGTCGGCCATTACGCAATACCTTCCAAGACGGATACGCCGTCACGATACAGAGAAAATGATCAGGCTGCCTCGGCGGTCAGCGAAACGCTGTCGGTCAGCCGGTCGAGCGCCAGGATCAGGATCAGGCGCTGCTCGATCGTCGCCAGTCCTTCCAGATAATGGGCTGCGGTCGCATCGCCCATGTCGGGCAGCGGCTGCATCGCCTCGGGCGGGATGGTCACGATGTCATTGACCGCGTCGACGATCAGGCCCTGAAGCTGGTCGCCGATCCGCACCACGATGATGACGTGTCGCGCGCTGGGATCGGTGATGCCCCAGCCCAGCCGGTGGCGCAGATCGAGCACCGGCAGCACCACGCCGCGCAGGTTCACCACGCCGCGCACATGGGCGGGCACGTTGGGCAGCGGGGTGGCGGGCGACCAGGCGCGGATTTCGCGGATGGCCATGATGTCGACGCCCAGGATCTGGTCGCCGAGCTGGAAGGTGATGAGCTGACGCGACATGGCGGTGTTCCTCTCCGAACGGGATCAGTGCAGCACGCGGCGGATGGCCGCGGCGAGCTTTTCGGGGTTGAAGGGCTTGACGATCCAACCGGTCGCACCCGCCTCGCGTGCGCGTGCCTTCTTCTCGTCCGAGCTTTCGGTGGTCAGCACCAGGATCGGCAGGTTGCGATGACCGGGCTGACGGCGCAGGGCCTCGATCAGGCCGAAACCGTCCATGCGCGGCATGTTGATATCGGTGATGACCAGATCGGGCACGGTGTCCGGCGTCACGCCGTCCAGCGTATCGAGCGCATGGACGCCGTCCTCGGCCTCCAGCACCCGATATCCCATATCGGTGAGCGCGGCGCGCAGAAGCATTCTCATGCTGGGCGAATCGTCCACGGTCATGATGAGTTGGGACACGAACTGGCCTTTCATGGAAGAATCGAGAGACATTAGAAGAACTCCACATCGCCGGTGGCGGCGGGTGGTGGTGGCGGGGCGGGGCGTGCCGCCCGTGGCGGCGGCGTGACCGTGTCGGTGACATGGCGGCACCGGGCCAGGCCCAGGGCGGGACGGAACTCGACCCGGCGGGCGCTCATGCCCCCGACGTCCTCGCCGACCAGCGCGATGCGCTCGTCCGCCAGGAAGCGGCGGGCGAACTGGGCATTGGCCGACCCGATGTCGCGAAAGCCGTCACGCATCATCGCACCGCCAAAAAGCCGGGCTTTCAGGCTGTGCCGCTGTGCGCCGAGCGCCATCATCGCGTTGATCAAAACTTCCATGGCATAGACACCATAGCGCTGCATGGATTTAGGATCGGTTTCCGCGACGCCCGGTTCGGCTAGCAAAAAGTGATTTAATCCGCCGATTCCGGCGATCGGATCGTAAAGACAGGCCGAGATGCAGCTGCCCAGCACGGTGGTCAGCACGACATCCTTTTCCTGGCTGACGCGGGTTTCGCCCTGGATCACGTTGATCCGGCGCAGCCCGTCGCGTTGTGCCAAGCCGGTGATGATCGGGGCGCGCATCGCATTCATGCGCGACACCGGTCGATGATGGCGGGCGCGATGCGGGTCAGCGTCAGCTGCTTGGTGACCGCACCGATCTCCTGCGCGACGCCCGGCATGCCATAGACGACGCAGCTTTCCTTGTCCTGGCCGACCGTGAAGGCGCCCTGGCCACGCATGGCCAACAGGCCCTCGGCACCGTCGCGGCCCATGCCGGTCAGGATCGCGCCGACCGCGTTGCGCCCGGCGACCTTGGCGACGCTCTGGAACAGCCGGTCGACCGAGGGGCGATGACCGCTGGTGGGATCGTCGGGGATCAGGCGCGCGCGATACTGCCCCTCGAAGCCGCCGACCTCCAGATGATGGGTGCCGCCGGGCGCCAGATAGACATGGCCGGGCTGCAGCGGCTGGCCGTGCCGGGCCTCGGCGACGGTCGGCTGGGAAAGCCGGTCGAGCCGTGCGGCAAAGCTGGTCGTGAAGGTCGCGGGCATGTGTTGCACGATGACGGTCGGCGGGCAGTTCGCCGGAAAACCGCTCAACACCTGGATCAGCGCCTCGACCCCGCCGGTCGATGCGCCGATCGCGATCAGCGCCTTGGGAAGCGGCTCGAACTGGGCATGGGGCACCGGCGCGGCGGGGGCATGGTCGGTCATGCGGACGCGGCGGCTGCCCGCGGCGGCCTTCACGCTGTCGACCAGATTGCGGTCGACGCAGCCCGCCGCCGGTTTGGCGCAGCATTCGACTGCGCCCAGCTCCAGCGCGCGGATCGTGATGTCCGCACCCGCCTGGGTCAGGGTGGAGAGCATGACGACCGGCATGGGGCGCAGCCGCATCACGCGTTCGAGGAAGTCGAGGCCGTTCATGTCCGGCATCTCGACGTCCAGCGTGATGACGTCGGGGTCCAGCGCCTTGATCATCTCGCGCGCCTGAAGCGGGCCATTGGCCGCGCCGACGACCTCGATATCGGGATCGCGGCTCAATGTATTCGCGATCAGCGCGCGCATCGTGGGGGAATCGTCAACGATCAGCGTTCGGATGGCCATCAGGACACTTTCTGAAAAGCGGTTCGGCCGATGCAGCGGAAACGATCCGCGACCTCGGTGGGGATGCGTTCGGCATGGCCGATATAGATGATACCGCCATCGACCAGCTGGTCGGCGAACCGGCCCAGGAGCCGGGCCTTGGTGGGCTCATCGAAATAGATCATGACGTTGCGGCAGAAGATGACGTCGAAGGGGCGCTTCATCGGCCAGCCGCGCAGCAGGTTCAGCTCGCGAAAGGCGATGGGCGCGCGCAGCGCGGGGTGGAGTTCGTCCTGGTCGCCGACCCGGCGGCACCAGGTCGAGCGCATCGACGCGGGCATGGCGCGGGTCGTATCCAGCGGATAGCGGCCGCTGCGCGCGGTGGCGATGACGCTGGGCGACAGGTCGGTCGCCAGCAGGCGGAAATCCTGTGTCGCCAGCTTCTCGGCGGCGCGGACGTCCTGGCCCGCGATCGTCATCATCAGCGAATAGGGTTCCTCGCCGCTGGAGCAGGCCGCCGACCAGATGCGCACGCGCCCGCCGCTGGCCAGCCGCTGGCGGAAATCCGGCCAGAGCGCCTCGTGAAAATGCTCGAAATGATGATTTTCGCGGAAGAAGGCGGTGTGGTTGGTGGTCAGCGCATCGACCGCGCGGGCCCGTTCGTCCGCATCCGTCTCGATCAAGGCGAGATAGGAGGGAAAGTCGTGCAACCCGCACGCCCGCAGCCGCCGCGCCAGTCGCCCATAGATCAGCTTGGCCTTGGTCTCGGGCAGCAGGATGCCCGATTCGGCATAGATCAGGTCCGCGATCGCACGATGGTCGGACGCCGAGAAGGCGAACTCCATCTCGCGTTCGCTCCCGCGAGGGGAAAGGGCGGCGAGCGCGGTCACGCTGCCAGATCTTCCAGGAAGGCGCTCGGCCCGCGACCGTCACGCCGCCAGCGGCCGATCAGCGCATCGACGTCGAGGATGAGCGCGACGCGCCCGTCACCCAGGATCGTTGCCCCGGCCAGGCCATGGATGGCGCGGTAATTCGCCTCCAGACTCTTCACGACCACCTGGCGCTGATCTTGGATCGAGTCGACCATCAGCACGGCCTGGCCCTGGTCGCTTTCGACCACGATCAGCACCGCATTTTCGGGCTTGGCGATCGCGCCGGTGACGCCGAGCTGCTCGCCGACCCGGTGGACGGGAACATAGGTGCCGCGCACGTCGAGCAGCGGCGACTGGCCGCCGACCACATGCACTTCATCGATGCCGGGACGCAGGCTTTCGACGATATGGGTTAGCGGAATGACGAAGGTCTGGTCGCCGACCGTGACGATCATGCCGTCCAGCACCGCCAGGGTCAGCGGCAGGCTGAGCGAGAAGCTCGACCCCTTGCCCAGCACCGACTGGATGCCGATACGGCCGCCCAGCGCCTGGATGTTCTTGCGCACCACGTCCATGCCGACGCCGCGCCCCGAGATGTTGGAGACGACGGCGGCGGTGGAGAAGCCGGGGGCGAAGATCAGATTGTCGATCTCCTCCTCGGAAAGCTGCGCATCGGGGGCGATGATGCCGCGCTCGATCGCCTTGGCCTTGACGCGGGCGCGGTCGATGCCGCGTCCGTCATCGGCGACGGTGATGACGATCCGGCCGGACTGATGCGCGGCCGACAGCGTGACCACGCCTTCGCCGTCCTTGCCCGCCGCCTTGCGATCGGCCGGGGTCTCCAGGCCATGGTCGACGGCGTTGCGGATCAGATGGGTCAGCGGCTCGCCGATGCGCTCGACCACGGTCTTGTCGACCTCGGTCATCTCGCCCTCGACTTCCAGGCGGACGCGCTTGCCGGTTTCGACCTCCAGCTCGCGGATGATTCGCGGCACGCGGCTGAAGACGGTCTTCATCGGCTGGGCGCGGATCGCCATCGTCGAATCCTGAAGCTCGCGCGTCAGGTGGTCGAGGTCGGACAGCTCGGGGATCGAGCCCATGTCGCTTTCGGACAGGCGCTGGGCCAGCATCGCCTGGGTAATCACCAGCTCGCCGACCAGGTTGACCAGCCGGTCGAGCTTGTCGAGGTCGACGCGGATCGTCTGCGCGGCGGCGGCGGCAACACGCGGGCTGCTCGCCGCCTCGGTCACCGAAACGGGGGCGGCGGCGGGCGCAGGCGCGGGCGGCGGCGGTGCCACGGCGACCAGGGCGGGGGGTGTCGGAGCCGGTGCCGCCACGGGCGCGGGGGCAACGGGCATTTCCTCGACCACGACCGGGGCGGGGGCTGCCGGTTCGGCCACGACCTCTGCCACGACCGGCGCGGCGGCGGCCACGGCGGCGCGGGTGACGGTCAGGCGGCATTGCGGGTCGGCAAAGTCGAAGACCGCGCGGATATCCTCCTCATCGGCATCACCGGGCAGCGCCATGGTGAAACCGATATAGGCGCGCTCGGCGTCCAGACCGTCGAGCAGCGGCAGATCGGACAAGTCGGCGGACAGGGTACGACCGCCCATCCGCACCAGCTCGCGCAGCGCCAGCATCGGCTCGGCCCCGTGATCGAAGGCGCGGGGCCCCGGATGCACGGTGACGATCCACTCGGGCGTCGCGTCCTCGGCGGCGGGGGCGGCGGGCGCGGGATCTTCGAGCATCGCGAACAGCGCGTCGAAATCGTCGAGCGCGGGTGCGGCTTCTGCCTGCACCTCGGCCACGGGTTCGGCGGCGGCTTCGGGCACAGTCGTCCCGGCCCCGACATCGCCCAGTGCGGCAGCGCCCAGCCGGTCGAGCATCCCCTGGTCGGCGGGCGTCGCGCCCTCGCCCCGCGCGGCGGCGACATGGTCGGACAGCGTGTCGAACGCCGCGACGATCAGGTCGATCAGCGGTTCGCCGAGCGGCAGCGTGCCGTTGCGAATCAGGTCGAGGACGGTTTCATAATGGTGCGAGAAGTGCTGCAGTCGTTCATGGCCGAACGCGCCCGCACCGCCCTTGATCGAGTGGACCGCTCGAAAGACGGTGTTGATCGTCTCGTCGTCGTGACGCCCGCGCCGCAGATCGTCGAAGGCGGTTTCCAGTGCGCCGAGGCCTTCCTCGCACTCCTGGAAGAAAATCTGCTGGATCTCGTCGAGATTCATCGGGTCGGCCCCCTCAGGCGGCGGTGGCGAGGCTGTCGAGCCCGGCCAGCGCGATCATCGAAGCCAAGGCCTCGGATGGATTTTGCAGTTCAAAGTCGGCCCGGACCGATGCGGCCATGGCCTGCGCACTCGCCAGCACCTGAAGACAGGCCTGACCCGCCTGCGCCACCTGCGACCCGTCGAGGGTGATGGCGTCACCCGACGCGATCAGATCGAGCAGCGCCTGGCGCAACGGAGCGGCGGCGGTGGTGTCGAGCACGGGGGCAAGGGACAAGGCGGACATGATCGGACTCCGGGACTTGGGCGAATGATCGCGCCGAAACATCCTATCGGATGAATGGTGTAGGCGAGGTTACCGACTTCGGATCGGGGCTCCCGCGCCCAACGGGTGGGCGCCGGAGTTCGGAAAGATCAGAATTCGGTCCATTCCTCGTCGTTGACGGCCAAGGCGACATTGCCGGTCGTCTGCGGTGCGGGGCGCGCGACCTGTGCGGTCTGGACGATGCGGCGCCCGGCGGCGGCGGCCCGCTGTTGCAACTGGTGGACCGCCGGCTGGGGCGCGGCAAAACCGTCGCCCGGCTGGTTGCCGATTCGGAAACGGGAGATTTCGCGCGCCAGGCCATCGGCCTCGACCGCCAGCGAGCGGGCGGCGGCGGTGGCCTGTTCGACCATTGCGGCGTTCTGCTGGGTCACGCCGTCCATCGCGGACACGGCGGTGTTGACCTCCTGAAGCCCGATGGCCTGTTTTTCGGCCGAGCTGGCGATGTTTTCCACCAGCGTGCTGATCTCGGTGATCTGGCCGATGATTCGCTCCAGCGCCCTGCCGGTCTCGCTGACCAGGCTGACGCCCGATTCGACCTGTTCCGAGCTGGCGAGGATTCGCGACTTCACATCCTTGGCCGCGTCGGCCGAGCGCTGCGCCAGGGCGCGCACTTCGGAGGCGACGACCGCGAAACCCTTGCCCGCATCGCCCGCGCGCGCCGCCTCGACCCCGGCGTTCAGCGCCAGGAGGTTGGTCTGAAAGGCGATGCCGTCGATGACGCTGATGATCTCGGAAATCTCGCTGGAGGCGCGTTCGATGCCGGCCATGGCGTCGACCGCGCGGCGCACGACCTCACCCGACTGTTCGGCCTCGATCCGCGCATCGGCGACCGCGCGGTTGGCGCGGTTGGCGCCCTCGGCGGTCTGGCGGACGGTCGAGGTGATCTCGTCCATCGCGGCCGAGGTTTCCTCCAGGCTGGCGGCCTGCTGCTCGGTGCGCTGCGACAAATCGTCGGAGGCCTGGCGGATGTCGCTGGCGCCCGAATTGATGCCGTGCGTGGCGACCGTGACCGCGCTCATCGTGTGGGCCAAAGCCTCCGTCGCGCGGTTGAAGTCGAGGCGCAGCTTTTCGTAATCGGCGGGGAAGGGTGTCTGGATGGCGGCGGTCAGATTGCCCTCGGCCAGATCGCCCAGCCCCTTGCCCAGCGCGCCGACGACGATGTCCTGCGCGTGGGCCGCTTCCTGGACGCGCGCGGCGTTGCGCTGGAAGACCACGATGGATTTCGCGATACGGCCGATACAATCCTGATAGTCGGTGTAGAGGATTTCGCGATTATAGTCGCCGGACGCCAGGGCTTCCATGGCGACGACGCTGCCGACATAGGGGTCGCAGATCAGCTTGCGGCTGACCCGCGAAACGATCAGCGAGGCGACCAGCCCCGTGGCAGCGAGGATGACCGGCAGGCTGAGAGTCAGGCCGCCGCTCGCCACGATCGTCGCGCCCAGGCCGACAGCGGCGATGCCGCCATAGATCACCGTCAGTGCATCGAATTTCATACGAATCGGTGCCGTCTTGGCAAACCAGGACAACATAACGGAATACCCTCCGAAAAACCTTCAGGCGAGCGGGAGCACTCGCATCTGGACGGAGGTGTTGGGAAAAGCCCGGTTCCTCCGACATCTTTGGCCATATTGGGCAGGATGGGTAAACATCCCGTTTCAAAATGGACAAGGTCAGAGAGTGTCGAGGTTAAATCAGCCGTTGGACGCGAGGCTTTCTGCCATTCCCTGCGCCGAAAGAATTTCGATCCAGTAACCGTCCGGGTCGGTGATGAAGGCGATATCCTTCATCTTGCCGTCCTGCGGCCGCTTCTTGAACGACACGCCCATCGCCTCGAATCGCGCGCACGCCTCGGTGACGTTTGCGACGCTGATCCCGATATGGCCAAAGCCGCGCGGATCGGCATTGCCGTCATGATAGCCCCGGAAATCGGGGTCGCTCTCGGTGCCCCAATTGTGCGTCAGCTCCAGCGTCGTCTCGCGGTTGAAGATGAAGCGGGCGCGTTCGGCGGGGTCATCCGGAATCGTCTCGCCCTCGCCCAGATAGGCGAGGAAGTAGAGCGAGAATTTCATCTCCTCGAAATCCAGCTTCTGGAGCAGCGTCATGCCCAGCACGTCCTGGTAGAAGGCGAGTGAGGGCTGGGGATCGCGGATACGCAGCATCGTCTGGTTGAGGGCGAAGCTTTCGGTGCCGGTCGGGCGGGTCATCTGATCGGTCCTTGGAAACGGCGAAGCCCTTCGCCGTCATCCGGCGAAGGGCTTGCGGATAGGCGAGGGGGCGAGGCTCAGGCGAGGGTCAGGCCGACATCGACATTGCCACGAGTCGCGTTGGAATAGGGGCAGACCTGATGCGCGGCGTGCATCAGGCGCTCACCGTCCGCGCGCTCGACGCCGGGCAGGCTCGCCACCAGATCGACGGTGATGCCGAAGCCGCCCTCTTCCCGCGGGCCGAAGCCGACCTCGGCGGTGACGGTGGCGTCCGGCGGCACCTTCACGCCTTCCTTGCCCGACACGGCCTTCATCGCGCCCAGGAAGCAGGCCGAATAGCCGGCGGCGAACAGCTTTTCGGGGTTCGCGCCCTCACCGCCCGGACCGCCCATTTCCTTCGGCACGACCAGCTTGACGTCGACCGAGCCGTCCTCGGACCGCGCCGCGCCGTCGCGCCCGCCGGTGGCCGTTGCCTTGGTCTTGTAGATCACGTTCACGCCCATATCGGTGCTCCCAATCATGAATCGGTTCGCGGGGCTTAGCGCATCAGGGGCGCTCGCGTTCCATGCGTCCTATCGGGCGGTGGCGCGGATCGCATCGGCGGACCAGCCACCGCCCATCGCCTGGTACAGGGTGATATAGGCGGTCAGCTGATTGGCTTGCGCCTCGGCCAGCGCCAGTTCGGCGGTCAGCAATCCGCGCTGCGCATCCAGCTGTTCCAGATAGGAGGAATAGCCCGCGCGGTAGCGGTTGGAGGCGATGCGCAAGCCATCCGCCTGCGCGGCACGCTGCCCGGCCAGCGCCACTGCCTGCTCGCCCGAGCGGCGGACCGAGGCGAGGCTGTCGTCCACCTCGCGGAAGGCGGTCAGCGCGGTCTTGCGATAGGCATAGGCGGCCTGGTCGCGCCGCGCTGCACTGGCATCGGCCTGCGCGCGCAGGCGCCCGGCATCGAAGATCGGCGCGAGAACGCTGCCGCCGATCGAGAACAGGGTGATCGGATTGTTGAGCGCATTGGAAAAGGCGACGCCCGCCGATCCGGTCAGCCCCAGGCTGGGCAGCATCGCCGCGCGCGAACTGTCGAGCGAGCGGTCGGCGGCGACCAGCGCCTGCTCCGCCTGGAACAGGTCGGGGCGGCGGCGCAGCAGGTCGGCGGGCAGGCCATCGGGGATGGCGGGACGGATCAGCCGGTCGATCGCCAGCCCGCGCGAAATCGGGCCGGGCGTGCCGCCGACCAGGACGCTCAGTGCATTTTCCTGGCGCGTGACGGCCAGTCGGGCGGCGGCGACCAGTTGCTCGGTCGCGTGATATTCGCCTTGCGCCTGTCGCAGTTCGAGGTTGGAGGTATAGCCCGTCTCCGCCCGCCGCCGGGCGATGCGCAGCGCGTCGGCGCGTGCGGCCAGCGTCTCGCGCGCGATGGCCAGCCGCTGGTCGAGCGAGCGAAGCGTGATGTATCCCGTCGCCACCTGGCTCGCGATGGCGAGGCGCACCGTGTCGCGCGCGCCCTCGCTCGCCAGCGCCTGCGCCTGTGCCGCCCGGCTCGCCT
>CAJYRW010000057.1:0-12194 GCA_913777475.1 uncultured Sphingomonas sp.
CCACAGTGACGGCCGGCGGTGCGTGTCCCACGCGAAAGGGCGGCGCCCGATGACGAGCGCCGCCCCACCTGTCGCGACCCGAGAGGCCCCGCGCCCCCTCCCGCCGGGAGGAGGCGCTGACGCCTCACTCGGCCTCTTCGAACATGTCCTGCGCGTTCTGCGCGGTCGCGGACAGGCGCACCGTCTCGCCTTCGACCTCGGCGACGAGGCCGAGCGGCAGGTAATGGTGCTTGGCGCCCTGCCCGTCCTCGGTCGAGGGCGAGTCGTTCTTGGTCAGCTTGATCCGGTCGCCGTCGACATGGTCGACCGTGCCGACGTGAACGCCGTCCGCGCCGATCACCTCGGCATGTTCCTTGATCTGGCTGGCATCGACCATGGTCAGTCTCCTCTGTTCGGTTCGGGGGCGCAACGCACGGAGCGGGAGATGGTCGCATGCTGAGCACGCTGCCGCTCCAGTCCGCGATCATGTTCGCGGTCGCCGCATTGTTCGCGCTGGTCGGCGTGTGGCTGCTCGCCGAGCTGCGCCGCCCGCTGACCGAGGCGCGCGTCTACGCCTATCGCATGGTCGGCGTGATGGCGGTGTCGGGCGGCGTCGTGCTGGCGCTGTCCGCCGCGGCGATGTGGCAGTGGAGCCTCGAGCCATGACCGACCCGCCCGCCGGGCGCGCCTCGCTTTTCTGATATTCGTCTCACCCGGAGTGTAGCCATGTCCCTTCTCGAAGCCCGCAAGCAGTACAAGCCGTTCGAATACCCCTGGGCGTTCGAGTTCTGGAAGCGCCAGCAGCAGCTCCACTGGCTGCCCGAGGAAGTACCGCTCGGCGAGGACTGCCGCGACTGGGCGCAGAAGCTGACCGACCATGAGCGCAACCTGCTCACCCAGATCTTCCGCTTCTTCACCCAGGCCGACGTGGAGGTGCAGGACTGCTACCACGAGAAATACGGTCGCGTGTTCAAGCCGACCGAGGTCAAGATGATGCTGACCGCGTTCAGCAACATGGAGACGGTGCACATCGCCGCCTACTCGCACCTGCTCGACACGATCGGCATGCCCGAGAGCGAATATGGCGCCTTCCTCGAATATAGCGAACTGAAGGACAAGCACGACTATCTCCAGAATTTCGGCGTCGACAGCGACGAGGACATCGCGCGGACGCTGGCGATGTTCGGCGGCTTCACCGAGGGCGTGCAGCTGTTCGCCAGCTTCGCGATGCTGATGAACTTCCCGCGCTTCAACAAGATGAAGGGCATGGGACAGATCGTCAGCTGGTCGGTCCGCGACGAGAGCCTGCATTGCGAGGGCATCATCAAGCTGTTCCACGCCTTCACCAAGGAGCGGAACTGCCTGACCAAGGCGGTGAAGGACGATATCGCCGACGTCTGCCAGACGACGATCCGGCTGGAGGACAATTTCATCGACCTCGCCTTTGAGATGGGGCCGGTGAACGGGATGACCGCCAAGGACATCAAGAAGTATATCCGCTACATCGCCGACTGGCGGATGGGGCAATTGGGGCTGAAGCCGATCTACATGATCGACGAGCATCCGATCCCGTGGCTGACGCCGCTGCTCAACGGCGTTGAGCACGCGAACTTCTTCGAGACGCGCGCCACCGAATATTCCAAGGCCGCGACGCGCGGGCAGTGGAACGACGTGTGGGACAGTTTCGACAAGCGCCAGAAGGCGAAGGTCACCACCGCCGCTGCGAACGAGGATCCGGGCGAGACGGGCGACATGTTCTCGCGCGCGGGCGTCGCCGCCGAATAAGGCGTTCACCCTGATGAACGAGGAAGGCCGCGCGTGGCGACACGCCGCGGCCTTTCGCGTGATGGCGATGGAAGCGTTGCAGCGACGACGCGCAGATCAGCAAGCCGCGCACGCAATAATGGCGGCGGCGGTTCATCGCTCGGCAACTGTAGGATTATAGGCGCCGGAACAACGCGCATGAAAAAAGGGGCAGCTTGCGCTGCCCCTCTATTTCCACCGACTTTCTCCCGGGAGAAAAAGTGGCGCGCCCGGAACGATTCGAACGTCCGACCCTCAGATTCGTAGTCTGATGCTCTATCCAGCTGAGCTACGGGCGCGCTGTGGAGGTGGGCTCTTAGAAGCGCTTCGAAAGCGTGGCAAGCCCTTTGCTGGGGTTATCTACATTTTTTCTGACGACGGCGCGAATGGCGCGTCGCGGCATTTTGACCGGCACCGTTCCGTGTCTAGGATGACCGCGATGACCCAATTCTTCCCTGCCCCGCTCCGCTCCGCTCCGCTGCTTGCCATGGCGAGCCTGCTCGCCGCCCTGTCTCTGGGCGGATGCGCACGCGATCGCGACACGACGCCCTATCCCTCGCTCGCGGTCCGGCCGGTCGAGAAACAGGGCTTTGCCGAGCCTGCCGCCAAGCCGGTGGTTCTCCGCCCCGATCCCGCGCTCGATACGCAGATCACGCAACTGGGCGGACGACTGGATGAAGCCGGTGCGGCCTTTGCCACGGCCTATGACCGTGCCCGCGACAATGTGGCCAAGGCCAAGGGTCAGGCAGTCGGCAGCGACGCATGGCTGGCCGCGCAGACCGAACTCGCCACGCTCGACGAAATCCGCTCGCGCAGCTCGGCGATCCTGACCGCGATCGACGACCTGGCGATCAAGCGCGCCGCTGCGCTGGAGCCCGACTATCCCGCACTCGTCGCGATGCGCGAGCGGGCCACGGCGCAGACCACGAAGCAGGGCGATCAGATCAAGGCGCTGACCGCGCAGCTGCCCAGCGGCTGACCCGCTCAGAACTGGCGGATGAAGGGAAGGATGCTGGAATAATCGTCCGTCCAGGCCGCCAGCCCCGGCGGGGCGACCGCCGGGGTCCAGTCGCCGCCCTGCTTCTCCAGCGTCTTCAGCACCGCCGGATCGCGCGACAGCGCCAGCCAGTCCGAGGGAGTGGCCTCATCCCGCCGATCCAGTTCGGTCGGGACATAATGAAGTTTGGCCGCCACCCAGCCGCCATCCCGCGCGGCCGCCGCGACCAGCGGCTCCAGATCGACGAAGCGGTTGGAGATGTGAACGAGCATCAACCCACGCCGCGACAGCACCCGGGCATAGGTCGCAAACGCCTCCCGCGTCAGCAGATGCGCAGGAACCGCGTCAGAGGAAAAGGCGTCCAGCGCCAGCAGGTCCAAACTGGCCGACGCCTCGGCCGACAGCCGCAACCGCGCATCGCCGACCCGGATGACCGGATGGGGCTGACACAGCCGCAAATAGCTGAACTGGCCGGTGTCCCGCGCAATGCGCACGATGACAGGATCGATCTCGTAGAAGCGCCAGCTTTGCCCAGGCTGCGCGTAACAGGCGAGCGTACCGGTCCCCAGCCCGACGACGCCGATGCGGGCGGCCGGACCATAGAGCATCGGCGCGGCGCGCATCGCCCGCCCGACGCCGGAATAGGGCGCATAATAGGTGGTCGGCGTCCGCTCCCGCGCGATCGACCCGCGAAGCTGGATGCCATGGACGGTCGATCCATGGTCCAACTCGCGATAGCCCGGCCCATCGCGCACCGTGTAGACACCGAAATAGCTTCGCATCCGCGCGTCGCGCTCGATCGACAAAGACAGCGCGCGATAGCCGCCGAACAGGACCAACGCCCCGGCCAGCAGCAGCACGAACCCCGCCCGCGCCCCGATCGCCAGAAAACCGAGCGCGGCGATGATCAGGAAGATCGGCCCTTGCCGCTCTTCGCCGAACCAGTCGGCAGGCCCCACCAGACGCAGGTCGAGCAGCAATCCGACCGCCACCGCCAACGCGATCAGCATCGCGCGCGAATGCCGCCACCACAAATCACGGATCGTCGGCAACAAATATTGCTGTGGGATCAACGCCCCGGCCGCCAGGATCAGCAGCGGATATTCATAGGTCCAGTCGAACAGCACGGGCGCGAGGATGCCCGCAAATACGCCACCCAGCGCGCCACCGACCGCCATCCACAGATAGAAACCGGTCAGCCGATCGACCCCAGGCCGCGCCCGGTACATGGCGGTGTGCAGCGCCACCGACACCATGAAGAGGAGCAGCAGCGCAACGACGACATTGGCATAGGCCCGCTCGGGATAGCTGCCCATGATCACGCCGCCGAACAGCAGCAGAGTAACCGGCGCGATCCGCGTCAGCGTATCCGCCATGCCGCGCCGTGTCGCAAAGGCGATGATGAAGCTCGCCAGATACAGGCCCAGCGGCAACACCCAGAGCAGCGGCATCGCGACGATGTCGGTCGTGATATAGGTCGATGTCGCGGTCACCAGCCCCGACGGCACCGCCGCCAGCGCCACCCATAGCGCGATCCGGCGCCACCCCGGTGGCGGGGAGGTCGCAATCACCGCCTCGCCCTTGGCCGCACTCGGTAGCCGTGTGGCGCAGGCCAGCACCAGCAGCGCCAAGACACCGTACCCCGCGCTCCACAACAGGCTCTGCCCGTGCAGTGTCATCGCGGGCTCGACCAACAACGGATAGGCGATCAGCCCGGCAAAACTGCCCAGGTTCGACGCGGCATAGAGCGCATAGGGATTGCGTCCCGCCTGGGCGAGCGCGAACCAGCGCTGGATCAGCGGCGCCTGTGCCGACACGGCGAAGAACAGAGGCCCGATCGACAGGCCGAGCAGCCAGGGCACCCAGAGCGTCGGCTCCGCATCGGCGGGCAGGTCGACCGCCATCAATCCGATCGGCAGCCACAGCGCCGCCACGCCCAGCATGGCGAGATGCACCCCCGCCTGCACCCGCGGACGCAAGCGCCCCAGCGCATGGGCATAGGCATAACCGCCCAGCAGCAGCGCCTGATAGACGACCATCGCCGAGCTCCACACGGCGGGCGCACCGCCCAGCCGGGGCAGCGCCATGCGCGCGACCAGCGGCTGGACCAGAAACAGCAGGAACGATCCGGTCAGGATCGTCGCCACGAACAGCGCGCGCGCCGCCAGGCTGGAGGGTCGGCTCGTCCGTGACAAACGGGTCAGGCGTTCAGCAATCGCGCGGCATGGGCGGCATGATAGGTCAGTACGCCGGAGCATCCGGCGCGCTTGAACGCCATCAACGTCTCCAGCACCATGGCGTCCCGGTCCGCCGCGCCCGCCGCCACCGCCGTCTCGATCATCGCATATTCGCCCGACACCTGATAGGCGAAGGTCGGTACGCGGAACTCGTCCTTCACCCGGCGGATGATGTCGAGATAGGGCAGACCCGGCTTCACCATGACGCTGTCCGCGCCCTCCGCCAGGTCGAGCGCGACCTCGCGCAGCGCCTCTTCGGCATTGGCATGATCCATCTGATAGGTGCGCTTGTCGCCCTTCAACAGACCGCGCGTGTTCACCGCATCGCGGAACGGACCGTAAAAGGCGCTGGCGTACTTCGCCGCATAGGCCATGATCTGGACGTTGACGAAGCCCTCTTGCTCCAGGGCGGCACGGATCATGCCGATCCGGCCGTCCATCATGTCGGACGGTGCGATCACGTCCGAGCCCGCGCGCGCCTGGGTCAGCGCCTGCTCGACCAGTGCGTTGGCCGTGTCATCGTTCACCACATAACCCGCCGCATCGACCAGCCCGTCATGACCGTGCGTCGTATAGGGATCGAGCGCGACATCGGTCAGCACGCCGATGTCGGGCACCGCATCCTTGATCGCGCGGATCGCCCGGCACATCAGATTGTCGGGGTTCATCGCCTCGCGCCCGTCATCCGTGCGCAGGTGCGAGGGCGTATTGGGGAACAGCGCCAGACAGGGAATGCCCAGCGCCGCCGCTTCCCTGGCCCGCGCGACGATCCCGTCCAGCGACCAGCG
Source organism: uncultured Sphingomonas sp. (assembly GCA_913777475.1). GTDB lineage: Bacteria > Pseudomonadota > Alphaproteobacteria > Sphingomonadales > Sphingomonadaceae > Sphingomonas. Next base: position 5,805 of record CAJYRW010000057.1, read on the forward strand.
TGATACGCCGGGCAGGCTGGCGATCGGCTCCTCCACGCCCTGCCCCTCGGTCACGAACAGCGGCCAGATCAGATCGGCCGGGGTCAGCACCGTTTCCGCATGAAGCCGACGGCTCCACTGCGAGGCGCGGGTACGACGAAGGCGAAGCGCGGGATAAGATGCGGTCATCAAAAGGGCTTTTGCGGGATCGGACCGCGCTTGCCAAGCGTTGCGTGCAAAGCGTTCCGGGGGCGAAAGGATTATAGGCGTGCGAGAGATTCGATCGGCAGCGATGGTGGTGAACGCCAAGTCGCGGCGCGGCCAGGCCTTGTTTCAGCGCGCCTGCGCGGCAATGTCGGACCTTCCCTACACGGTCGACGCCCGCGCGGTGGAGGATCCGAAGGATTTGGAGCCGACCGTGCGCGCGTTGCTGGCGGCCAAGCCTGACCTGCTGATCCTGGGCGGCGGCGACGGGACGATCAGCGGGCTCGTCGACTTGATGGTCGGGCATGACGTGATGCTGGGCGTGCTGCCGCTCGGCACCGCGAACAGCTTCGCCCGCTCGCTCGGTATTCCGCTCACCATCGAAGGTGCGGTGGAGGTCATTCGCACCGGCCGGCCGCGCCGCATCGATCTGGGCATGATCGACAATGATTATTACGCGAACTGCGCCGCGATGGGGATCAGCCCCAAGATCGCCGAGACGGTCCCGCACGGCCTGAAGCGCGTCGCCGGGCGGCTGGGTTACCTGGGCTGGGCGGCCTATCAGTTCCTGCGCTTCCGCCCCTTCACCCTGATCGTCGAGCAGAATGGCGAGCGCGAGCGGCTGCGCGTCGTCGAGGTGCGCATCTCCAACGGGCCCTATCATGGCGGCACCGAACTGGTGGATGCCGCCGCCGTCGATTCGGGCGAGATCGTGGTCCAGGCTGTATGCGGTCACGTCAAGCGCCGCCTGATCGTCAACTGGGCCGCGAGCATCCTGCGCAGCGACTATCGCAAGGAAAAGGTCCGTGACTTCCGGGGCCACGAGATCAAGCTCACCACCATCCCGCCGCTGCCCATCTCGATCGACGGCGAGGTGCTGGCCCGCACGCCGGTGACGGCAAGGATCGCGCCGGGCATCATCGAGGTCATCGCGCCCGCCGAGTGATCATTCCTCCCCTGCAAGAGGAGGAATTCCGGGTTCTACCCCACCGGCATGGCCTTGTTCGTCGGCTGGCCCTCGGCCAGTGCCTGTTCCTCGCATTCCTCCTTGCCCGCCGCCGGAGCCATCCGCCCCTTGCGCCAGCCACCATGCCGGTAATAGCCGATGGTCATCAGCATCGAGGCGAGCGAGCCCGCCGGGAAGCTCCACCAGATCGCGTCCGCGCCCAGGCTCGGCTCCAGCAGGTTGGCCAGGCCGAAGCGCACCGGGAACATCGCGATCGCCAGGATGACGAGCGGCCCGACCACCGCGCCGTTGGCGCGCACGGTCGCGGCCAGGACCATCGACACGCCGAACAGCATGAAGCTCCACCCGCCGATCAGGTTGATCTTGGCCGCGATGCCGATCGCGCCCGCCTCATTCCCCAGGAACAGCCACAGCACATGCCGGTCTAGCAGCGTGACGGCCAGCACCAGCACGCCGGTCAGCAACAGGTTCATGCGGAGACCGGCACGGGTGATCCTATCGACCCGGTCCCACTGCCCCGCGCCGATATTCTGCGCCGCCATGGCGCTGACCGCCGCCCCCACCGCCATGGCGGGCATCTGGATATAGGTCCAAAGCTGGTTCGCCGCGCCGTAAGCCGCCGTGGTCGACGTACCATGCCGGTTGACCAGCCCCATCATCGCCAGCGCCGAGGTGGAGACGACCAGCATCTGGAGCCCCATCGGGAACCCCTTGACCACGATGGTCCTGAGCAACTCGGCGGTCGGAAGCAGATAGCGCCACTCCGCCCCGCGCAGCCGGATGACCAGATCCTCGGCATAGAGATAGGTGACGAGCGCGAGCAGCGATCCGGTATTCGCGATCAGCGTCGCGATCGCCGATCCCTCGATCCCCAGTGCCGGGATCGGCCCCAGCCCCAAGATGAAGACCGGGTTGAGCGCCACGTCGAGGACCGAACCGAGCGCCATGAACTTCAGCGGCGTGATCGAATCGCCGACCCCGCGCAGCGCCATGGTCAACAGCACCGAGATGAAGCCCGGCGGCATCGCCACGAAGATTACGCGCAGATAGGCAAGCGCGAGCGGGAACACCTCGGCCGGGGTCGCCAGCGCGCGGAGGATGGCGGGGGCGGCCAGCCAACCTATTCCCACGGTCGCAGTCGAAATGACCGCGAACAGCCCCAGCGCCGATCCCAGCACCCGGCGCATCGCCTCCACATCGCGCCGCCCCATCGCCTGCCCGATCAGGATGGTCGCCGCCATGCCGAAGCCGAAGGTCGCCGCGACCAGCAGGAACATGATGATATTGGCGTTGGTCGTCGCCGCCAGCGCCCGCTCGCCCAGAAACTGGCCGATCCAGATCGCGTTGATCGACCCGTTCAGCGATTGCAGCACGCTCGACCCCAGGGTCGGCAGCGCAAACAGCAACAGCGTCTTGCCGATCGGCCCGGCGGTCAGGTCACGGCGTCCGCTTGGGGGTTTCACGGTGTCTTGTCTCCGGCCAACCATTCGTTGTCGATGCAACGCGCCATCGCGGCATATTGGGACATCGGCGCGCGATTTCCCCGCCCCGAACAAAGGCCCCGCCGACAGCGCCGGTCGAACGCCATCAACCCGGTGCGGAACATGACCGTCGGCAGGATGCCCAAACTCTCGACGACACAAGGCGACATCGCCCGGCCCCGCCGGATCATTGGCCTGCGGTTTCCTTGCGGATGGCGCGTGTCATCTCCGACACCTGCTGCACCCCCTGGGCATGGGGGCGGCTGTCATAAAGTCCGTTCAACAGTCCCCGGTCGAACGCCGTCAGTTCCGCAGGCGCCGTCGCATCGGTGTCGAACAGGGTCAGGATCGTCGCCGATGTCATCCCCTCGACCGGCCTGGTCGCCGCCATGGTCCGCATCACCGCATAATCGGCAATCTGGCCCAGCGTCTTGTTCAGCAGGGCCTGACGCTTGATGACCACGACCGAGGCGGCGATATCCTGACGGATCGGACTCAACAGCCGTGACGCCGCCCCGACCTTCATCTGGGGCCAGTTCGCCGTTGGACTATCCTGTTGCAGCACCAGATCGCCGTCGCGCGACACCCGCATGGCGGCGTTCCAGGCATAGACGGGACCCGCTCCCTTCACGATGCGGCTGACCGCCGGGCGGGACAAATCCCCAAATATCTGGGGAGAACGCTCGCGCAACGCCAAGAGCTGTTGCTGGGGATCGTCGGCGAACAGGACCAGAATATTGGGTGTGCAGCCATCGGCAGCCATTTTCATGCCCAGCGACTGGACCGTCGCCATCATGCGGCGAAGGATTTCCTCGCTGGCCGCGACCGGCAGCCCGGCGGTACCGATGCAGACCGGCGCACGAAACCGCATGAGCGGCATGGCCGATGTCGGCCGCCCGGTGACACCTATGACTTGATCGCGCACCTCGCGCTCGGTGGCCTGGGGTCGGGCCGTCACGACGACCGCCTCTCCGGTGGTCACGGACGGAGTCGCCGTCTGCGGCGGTGCCGCTTGTGCCAAGAGCAGCGATGGCGAGAGAAGCATGGCCCCCATCAACAAGGCCGTCGTCACTCCCCTGCGCATCGCCACTCTCCCCTGGCTGGTGAAATTACCCCGCGATCGCGTCCCGGACCGCCTGAAGCGCCTCGGCGCCCTTGGTGCCGTCGGGGCCGCCGCCCTGGGCCATGTCGGGACGGCCGCCGCCGCCCTGCCCGCCCAGCGCCGCCACCGCCTTGCGCAGCAGGTCGACGGCATTGTGCCTGGCGGTCAGGTCGTCGGTCACGCCGACCGCAACCGAGGCGCGGCCGTCATTGACCGCGACCATCACCGCGACGCCCGATCCACCCAGACGCTGCTTGGCATCGTCGACCGCGCCGCGCAGCCCCTTGGCCTCGAAACCGTCCAACACCTGGCCGATAAAGGCCACGTCACCGATCTGCTCCGGCCCAGCGGCCGCGCCACCGGCCCCGCCGCCCATGGCCAGCGCCTTCTTGGCCTCGGCGAGTTCACGCTCCAGACGGCGGCGATCCTCGACCAGCGCGGCGATGCGCGCAGGCACCTCGTCGGGCGTCGTCTTCAGCGTCGCGGCGGCCGCCTTCAGCATGTCGTCCCGGTGCGACAGATACGAACGCGCGCCCTCGCCGGTCAGCGCCTCGACGCGGCGCACACCGCTCGACACCGCGCCCTCGGACACGATCTTGAACACGCCGATCTCGCCCAGCGCGTTCACATGCGTGCCGCCGCAGAGTTCGAGGGAGTAGGTGCCGTCGGCATCCTCGCCCATCGACACGACGCGAACCTCGTCGCCATACTTCTCGCCGAAGAGCGCCATCGCACCCATTTCGATCGCTTCGTCGGGCGTCATCAGACGGGTGACGACCGGACCGTTGCCGCGTACCTGCTCGTTCACGCGTGTCTCGACCTCGGCGATGTCGTCGGCGGTCATGCCCACCGGCTGCGAGAAGTCGAAGCGCAGGCGTTCGGGCGCGACCAGCGAGCCCTTCTGCGCGACATGCGTGCCCAGCCGCTGACGCAACGCCTCGTGCAACAGGTGCGTCGCGGAGTGGTTGGCGCGGATCGCGGCGCGGCGATTGGTGTCGATCGCCAGCTTCACGCTGTCGCCGACCTTGATGCCGCCCTCCTGGATTTCGGCATTGTGCACGAACACGCGACCGAGCTGCTTGGAGGTGTCGGTGACGACGGCCTTCAGGCCCGTATCGCTGGAAATCGTGCCGCTGTCGCCGACCTGGCCGCCGCTCTCGCCATAGAAGGGCGTCTGGTTGACGATGATCGCCACGCTCTCGCCCGCCGCCGCGCTGTCGACCCGCGCGCCGTCCTTGATCAGCGCCAGCACCTCGCCTTCGCCGGTGTCGGAGGCATAGCCCAGGAATTCGGTCGAGCCGGTTTCCTCGGCGATGTCGAACCAGACATCGTCCGACGCCTTCGCCCCCGAGCCCTTCCAGGCGGCCCGTGCGGCGCGCTTCTGCTCGGCCATGGCGGCGTCGAAGCCCACGCGGTCGACCGACAGGTTCTGCGCGCGCAGCGCATCCTCGGTCAGGTCATAGGGGAAGCCGTACGTGTCATAGAGCTTGAACGCCGTCTCACCCGCCAGCGTCGCGCCCGGCGCCATGCCAGCCGTCGCCTCGTCGAGCAGCTTCAGCCCCTTGTCGAGCGTCTGGCGGAAGCGCGTCTCTTCCTGCTTCAACGTGGCTTCAATCAGCGGCTGCGCGCGGACCAGTTCGGGATAGGCCGCACCCATCTCGGCAACGAGCGCCGGGACCAGCCGGTGCATCAACGGCTCCTTGGCGCCCAGCAGGTGCGCATGCCGCATCGCGCGGCGCATGATGCGGCGAAGCACATAGCCGCGCCCTTCATTGGCGGGCAGTACGCCGTCCGCCACCAGGAAACCGGCCGAGCGCAGATGGTCGGCGATCACCCGGTGCGACGCCTTCTGGCCGTCCTCGGCCTTGGTGTGGGTCAGCTCGCACGAGGCGGCGATCAGCGCCTTGAAGGTGTCGGTGTCGTAATTGTCATGGACGCCCTGCAGGACGGCGGCGATCCGCTCCAGACCCATGCCGGTGTCGATCGACTTCTTGGGCAGTTCGCCGACGATCTCATTGGCTTCCTGCTCGAACTGCATGAAGACCAGGTTCCAGATCTCGACGAATCGGTCGCCATCCTCCTCCGGGCTACCGGGAGGGCCGCCATAGATATGGTCGCCGTGATCGTAGAAGATTTCGGAGCAAGGACCGCACGGCCCGTTCTCGCCCATCACCCAGAAATTGTCCTTGGTCGGGATGCGGATGATCTTGTGATCCGGCAGCCCGGCGATCTTCTTCCACAGGTCGAACGCCTCGTCGTCGGTGTGATAGACGGTGGCGGTCAGCTTTTCGGCCGGGATACCCCAGACCTTGGTCAGCAGGGTCCAGGCATGGGTGATCGCCTGTTCCTTGAAATAGTCGCCGAACGAGAAATTGCCCAGCATTTCAAAGAAAGTATGGTGCCGCGCGGTATAGCCGACATTGTCGAGATCGTTATGCTTGCCGCCCGCGCGCACGCACTTCTGCGAGCTCGTGGCGGTCGAATAGGGCCGCGATTCCAGGCCGGTGAACACGTTCTTGAACGGCACCATGCCCGCATTCACGAACATCAGCGTCGGGTCGTTCTGCGGCACGAGCGGCGCGGAGGGCACGATCTGGTGCCCTTCGCTTCCGAAATAGTCGAGAAAGCCGCGGCGGATGTCGTTGGTCGAGGTCATG
>CAJYRW010000058.1:0-19182 GCA_913777475.1 uncultured Sphingomonas sp.
ACGGACCTATCTGATCCGGTTCGCGGCACCCGAGTTCACCTCGCTATGCCCGGTGACCGGCCAGCCCGACTTCGCGCACCTCGTCATCGACTATGTGCCCGGCGAGACGATCGTCGAGTCGAAGTCGTTGAAGCTGTTCCTGGGCAGCTTCCGCAACCATGCCGGGTTCCACGAGGATTGCACCGTCGGCATCGGCGAGCGGTTGTTCGAGGAAATGAAGCCGGTCTGGCTACGTATCGGCGGATACTGGTATCCGCGTGGCGGCATCCCGATCGACGTGTTCTGGCAATCGTCCGCGCCGCCCGCCGATCTTTGGCTGCCGGATCAGGGAGTTGCGGGCTATCGCGGTCGCGGGTGAAAGCCTCCTAACGTCTCATTCATCCCTATATGAAACAGTGGAAATGTTTGAAGTCGATCATGTGTCAAGATAATTGCGACTCATGATCGGCATCTTCGTGATGCGCGTAGGGAACAGGCTTGTGCAGAAGATCGTCAAATTTTTCGCGATGATGGCGGCGACGCTCGTCGGTCTGGGTGCGGCGAGCGCCGCGAGCGCCAGCCCGACCATCCTGATCAACGATGCCAATGGCAGCCTAGTGTCCTATAACACGGCGACCAAGACCAGCACCGTGCTGGGCAACACCGGCACGACGATGTTCGACATCGCGCTCAACAATGGGGGCGATCTGTTCGGCGTGGATGGCGGTTCGCTGTTCAAGATCTCGCAGTCGACCGGCGCGAGCACGATGCTGGGTTCGCTGGGCTCGTTCGTCAATGGCCTGGTCTTCGGGGCGGACGGCACGCTGTTCGGCTCGGGCGACAACAATCTGTACAAGATCAACACGACCAATGGTCAGGCCAGCCTGGTCGGCTCGATGGGCGCGCTGCAGTCTTCGGGCGATCTCGCCTTCTTCAAGGGACAGCTCTATCTCGCCAGCAATCTCGGCCTGGCGGTGGTCGATCCGACCACCGCCGCGACCCGTCTGATCGGCGGCACGACCGATATCTTCGGCCTGGCCTCGACCGGTGACACGCTGTTCGGTGTCAAGGGCACGACGATTTACAATATCGACCCGACGACTGGCCTGGGCATCGGCGTGGCCTCCTATAGCGGCAGCGGTGCTTATGGTGCGGCGTCGGTGCCGGTCGCGGTGCCCGAGCCTGCGACCTGGGCGATGATGCTGCTGGGCCTGGTTCTGGTGGGCTTTGTCCTGCGCCGCCGCGGCCATGCGCCGCGCGCCGCCATCGCCTGATCCCGTCACCCGACGTGGGAAAGCGACCGGTCGCCCGAAAGGGCGGCCGGTTTTTTCATGGGGCATCGCCAATTCTCGCTTGGATAAGGATTTCGCAACCGCTTTAGCGGCAGGAACGACGAGACGGGGCTGGCGATCGGCTCATCGTCGGGCGGGATCGTGCAAAGGCGGCCCTGCCGGTTCGTGATGGAGTGTTCGCGTGAAACATCTGCTCTGGAGCGCCTTTCCTCTTGTCGCGCTGGCGCTGTCCGGCTGCCAATCCAAGCCCGACGGCCAGTCGGTCGCGACGGTCGACGGCCAGGCCATATCGACGCAAGGGCTGGACGCCGAGCTGGCGGACGCGCCGCCGGGTGTCGATCGCCTCGCCTATCGCAAGACGATCCTGCCGCAATTGGTCGACCGCACCCTGCTGGCCCAGGCCGCGCAGAAGATGGGGCTCGACAAGACCCCCGAATATGCCGCCCGGCGCGAACGACAGGAGCAGAAGCTGCTGGTCGAGATGCTGGCCGAAAAGCTGGCCAACACCGTGCCCGTGCCAACCGTCCAGGCGGTCGACGCCTATATCGCGGCGCATCCCTATGAGTTCGCGCAGCGGCAGAAATTCTATGTCGACCAGATCCGCTTCGCCCAACCCGCGAGCACCGAGGCGCTGCTGTCGCTCGGCCAGTATAAGACGCTGGACGCGCTGGCCGACGGGCTGACCCGCAATGCCACGCCCTTCAGCCGCGATCATGTCCTGATCGACTCGGCGTTCCTCGACCCCGCCGTCGCGGCGCAGGTCGCCAAGCAGCCTTTGGCCGATCCGATCTTCCTGCCGTACAAGGGCGTCTATACCGCCAATGCGATCATCCAGCGGATGCCGACGCCGATCGCCGGCAATGTCGCACGCGGGCTGGCGGGCGAAATCCTGCGGCGCAAGGCGATCGCCGATGCCATGGGCCAGACGCTGCAAAAGGCGCGCAAGGACGCCAGCATCACCTATCAGCCCGGCTACAAGCCCGACGGCAAGGCCCCCGCTGCCAGCAAGGCGATCCAGGACGCCACCGACCGCGCCCCCGGCGGAGCGGCGGCCTCATCGGGCGCGGGCGGGTAAGCCTCGCGCCCGAAGGACGATCAGCGCCCCGACAGGATCTGGAGATCGGTATAGAGGAACTCGCCGGTCGAGCACATCACCTGCACCATCGGGGCGTCCGTCTTCAGCGGAAAGCTTTTCGTGTCGTCGCCGATGGTGACGACGACCTGGCGACCGTCATAGCTCAGGCGAAAGGGCTGGGCGACGCCGAGCTTGTCGGTCACGCTGTGGGGCAGCATGTCGTCATCCCGCCCGTTCGCCGTGAAGCCCGACATCTGGACGGGCAGGGGTTTGGCCCTGGGCGTCTTGGCATCCATGGCCAGCGCCACCAGCGTGAGACCGGCATAGCTCTCGGGCGATTGCCCGGCCGGTGTGGCGGGGGCAATCGTCAGCTTGGTGGACGGGATATAGGTCTTGTGCTCAGCCAGCGTATTTACCTGGACCTTGCCGGTCACGATGAACGGCACCGACTCCACCGGGAGGTTCAATTCCGAAAAATGCCCCGGCGCGCTGTCGCAGTCATAGCTGATGCCCCTGGCATGGCTGGCCACGGCAAGCGAGCCCAAGGCCAATCCCAGTACGGCGCGGCCTATGATTGATCCCGACATCTGTCTCTCTCCCCCTTTGAAGCCGATGATCCCGGCTCCATCCCTGCGTGTGATAGCTTGGGCATGATATCGTTGCCATAGCGTCATGACGACGGTGGCGAGGGGACAAGGTTTCGATCGCCTGTTGTCCACTACAACCTCTTGCCATTGCGGTGCAGCAAATATGTAATACGGTTTGCAACCTTCCCGGGTCAGGCGGGTTGACCTGCTGGCGAGAAAGATCGGCGGACCTGTCACTTTCCTCGCGCCTGCAAGGACATGCGATATGGTGGATGCGAACGGAACCGTGATCGAACGACTGGCGCTCATTGGAAATTTCCTGCCGCGCCAGTGTGGACTCGCGACCTTCACCACCGATGTCCATTCCGCGCTGCGCAACCGTTTCCCGGAAATCGCCGTCGACGTCTATGCGATGGACGATCATCCCGGCCGCTACGCCTATCCCCCGGCGGTGACCGCCTCGATTCCGCAGCATGAGCGGTCGGCCTATATCGACACCGCCCGCCGGATCGAGGCGAGCGGCGCGCAGGCCATCTGGGTGCAGCATGAATATGGCATCTATGGCGGTGCGGCGGGCGAGCATCTGCTCGCGCTCCTCGACCGCACCACGCTGCCCGTGATCGCGACGTTGCACACCGTGCTGGAAAAGCCCTCGGCGGACGAACGCCGCGTGATGGAGGGGCTGTTGCGGCGCTGCGCCCGCATCATCGTCATGGCCGAGAAGGGCCGCGACATCCTGCAGCGCGTTTACGGCGCCGATCCGCGTCAGATCGCGATGATCCCGCACGGCGTTCCCGATCGCGCGCTGATGTCGCCCGAGGCGTTGAAGCCGCGCTTCGACTGGGAAGGGCGCAAGGTCGTGCTGACCTTCGGCCTGCTCGCCCCGAACAAGGGGATCGAGACGATCATCGAAGCGCTGCCTGCCGTCGCCGCGAACCATCCCGAACTGCTCTATGTCGTGCTGGGCGCGACCCATCCCAATCTGATCGCGCATGAGGGTGAGGCGTATCGCGACCGGCTGAAGGCGTTGGCCGATACGCTGGGCGTCTCCGGCAATATCGCTTTCGTGGACTCGTTCGTCGAGCATGAGGAGCTGCTCGATTACCTTCAGGCCGCCGACATCTACGCCACCCCCTATTCCAACCCTGCTCAGATCACGAGCGGCACGCTGTCCTACGCGGTCGGCGTCGGCAAGGCGGTGGTATCCACTCCCTATGTGCATGCGACCGAGATTCTGGACGACGACCACGGCGTGCTGGTCCCGTTTGGCGATGTCGGGGCCTTTGCCCGCGAGATCGACCGGCTGCTATCGGACGAGACGGCGCGCAACCGCCTGTCCGCCCGCGCCTATGCGCGCGGTCGCACCATGATCTGGCCGCGCCTGGCCGAAGCCGCGATCGAGCAATTCGCCACCGCCATCACCGCCCGCCCGCGCCGGATCGGCAGCGCGCCCCAGGCGTCGATCAAGCCGCTTGCGCCTGACCTGGCCGCTGTCGAGCGCATGAGCGATTCGACCGGCATGTTGCAGCATGCCATTTATTCGGTGCCCGACCGCCGCCATGGCTATTGTATCGACGACAATGCGCGCGCGCTGATCTTCATGACCCAGGCGCCGGATATCGATCCGGTGACGCGGGACAAGTGGACGACCATCTACGCCTCGTTCCTGCAATATGCCTGGAATCCGGAAGAGCGTCGCTATCGCAACTTCATGCGCTTCGACCGTGGCTGGTGCGAGGAGGTAGGGTCCGAGGACTCCAACGGCCGTACCCTCTGGGCACTGGGCGTCACCGCGCGCGATGCGCAGCAGGGCAAGCATCGTGACTGGGCGCAGATGTGGTTCGACGCCACCGCCTCGCTGGCGCTCGATCTGGGTTCGCTGCGGGCGCAGGCCTTTGCGATGCTGGGCGCGGCGGCGATGCTGGAGGCGCGGCCGGGGCATCAGCTGGCACGCGCCATCCTCGAAAAGCTGCCGCCGCTGCACCTCGCTTTGCTGGAGGAGGCCCGGCGCCCCGAATGGCAGTGGTTCGAGATCGTGCTCGCCTATGACAATGCTCGCGTACCGCAGGCGCTGATCGAGGCGGGGCGTGCGCTGGGTCGGCAGGACCTGATCGATTGCGGCATCGCGACGCTGGAATGGATCGTCGCCAAGCAGACCTCACCCGAAGGCCGTTTCCGTGCGGTCGGCAGCGAGAGCTTCGGCCGCCCCTATTCCGAGCCTTTGCAGTTCGACCAGCAGCCGCTGGAGGCGCAGGCGACGGTCGAGGCATGCCGTTCGGCCTATCTCGCCACCGCCGACGCCCGCTGGATCGCCGAGGGCGAGCGGGCCTATGGCTGGTTCCTGGGCGCCAATGATCTCGACCTGCCGTTGGCGACCGCGCATGACGGCGGCTGTTTCGACGGTCTGATGCCGACCGGGCTCAACCGGAACCAGGGCGCGGAGTCGATCCTGGCCCTGCAACTCGCCAATTGCGCGATCGCAAGTCTTTGCCAATCCGCCTCATCCATGGCAGGAGCCGATCGTCATATCGCCTGATGCGGGATCGCATGGGGGGTGTGATGAGCGTTTTGGGTAACATGGCGAGACAGTAGCGCGATGGATTTGTTCAACCACCGGTTGCGGCTTCATGCCGATCCTTCGCGTGTCGTGGTACGACCGTTTCACATCGCCTGGGGCGGCGGCAATGGCGCGCCGCCCAGCCGTACCGAGCGTCTGGTCGGCGAGGTGCTGGCCATGTCGCCGCAGGAAGCGCGCGACCAGTTGGAAACCGTGCTGAAGGATTTCGAGGCACGGCATTGGCAGACGCGCCGCGTCTTCATGACCCGTTACGATCAGATCGAGGATTTGCTGAAGCTCGACGGATCGAAGATCGGCGACGAGAAGCGCCAGCTGATCGGTGCCTATTTCTGTCACGAGTACAGCTATGCCGCCGCCGCGCTCATGAACCCCTCGGCGGTGCCGCATTTCGACCAGACCGGCATTCAGCCGGGGTCGCAGCGTATCCTGATGTCGATGCGCGCGGTGGGCGAGGGGCATATCTCCTCGGTCGCCTTCCGCGAAGGCATCATCAACGACCAGAACCAGCTTCGCCTCGCGCCCGAGCCGCCCTTCGCGACGGCGACCGACGTGCATGGCTGGGGCGACGATACGATGCCCAACGGTCCGATCACGGTGCACCGCCACCGCGACTCGACCTTGTCGGGCACGGTCATCTTCCCGATCACCCAGGCCCAGTCCAAGGGGTTGGAGGACATGCGGATCGTCCAGTTCACGCATGATGACGGCGCGTTGGAATGGATCGGCACCTACACCGCCTATGACGGTGCCGGCATTCAGTCCGAACTGATGCGCACCCGCGACTTCCGCTCGTTCGACCTGGTGCCGATGACCGGCTCGGCGGCGCGCAACAAGGGCATGGCGCTGTTCCCGCGCAAGGTGTCAGGCCAGTATATGATGATCGGGCGGCAGGACGGCGAAAACCTGTTCCTGCTCAAGTCCGACTCGCTGACGCACTGGGACGAGGGTGAGAAGATCCTGACCCCGGTCTTCCCCTGGGAGCTGGTGCAGATCGGCAATTGCGGCCCGCCCATCGAGGTGGACGAGGGCTGGCTGATGCTGACCCACGGCGTCGGCGCGATGCGCAAATATTCGATCGGCGCCGCGCTGCTCGACAAGAATGATCCGTCCAAGGTGCTGGGCCGTACCAAGCAGCCGATCCTCGCTGCCAAGGACCAGGATCGCGAAGGTTATGTGCCCAACGTCGTCTATTCCTGCGGAGCGATCCGCCATGGCGACTCGCTGTTCCTGCCCTATGGCATCGCGGACAGCTCGATCGGCTTTGCGTTCGTGAAGATCAGCGAGTTGCTGGCCGCGATGTAACGGCCTAGCGGCGCCCCTCTATTCCTCCCCTTTAAGGGGAGGGGGACCATGCAAAGCATGGTGGAGGGGTGTCCCCCTATCGAAAGCGCGACACCCCTCCGTCAGGCCTACGGCCTGCCACCTCCCCTTATAGGGGAAGAATAATTGATCAGCGCACCACTGGCGGCAGATTGACCACCTGGCGGCGCGTGTAGCGATACAGCGCCGCCACGATCCCAAGAAACAAGATCGTCCCCCCGACCAGCGCGGGGGTAGCGAAACCCTCACCGACCAGCGCCAGCGGCGCGTCCGAGTTGGTGAGGTAGACGATCCCCGCAAAGCCGACGCCCCACAGGCTCTCACCCACGATCAGCCCGGTCGCGGCGAGCACGCCCAGCCGCTCGGCGGCTTCCGGGTTGGCGCTGCGCTTGGCCCAGCGGTCATAGGCATGGCCGATGATGGCGCCGATCACGACCGGCAGCGTCGCCGACATGGGCAAATAGATGCCCAGCCCCACGCCCAGCGGCGGCAGGCGCAGCCAGCCGAGCTTGCCGAAGATTTCGTCGACGACGATCACACCGACCCCGACCAGCGCCCCGACCCCGATCATCGCCCAGTTGAGATCGCCGCCCAGCACGCCCTTGGCCAGCGCCGAGATCAGCGCCGCCTGAGGCGCGGACAGCGCGTTCGGCCCTGCGCCTGGAGTCCCTGCAAAGCCCAACGTCGCATTGAGCAGGTCGAGCACCGGCGGGATCACCAGACTGCCAAAGACGACGCCGATGACCAGCGCCACCTGCTGTTTCCAGGGCGTCGCGCCGACCAGCTCGCCGGTCTTCAGGTCCTGAAGATTGTCGTTGGAGATGGTCGCGACCCCGAACACCACGCCCGTGACGATCAGCGCGTAGGCGACCAGTGCCTGCGTGGTCTCCGGTGAGGTGCCGCGCCCGAACAGACCGACGAGCAGCAGGGCTGCGGCCAGCACCGACAGGATACCGATCCCCGACACCGGGCTGTTCGACGCCCCGATCAGCCCCGCCATATAGCCGCACACGGCCGCGATCACGAGGCCGATGAGCAGGATGAACAGCAGCGCACCCCCGATCAGCGCCACGCCCGACGCCGCCAGCGGCCCGCCCGCGATCACCGACCAGAGCAGCCCGGCGATCGGCACCAAAGTCGTCAGCGCCACGGCCGCGACGATGCCGATCGGCAGGTCGCGCTCGCCGATCGCCAGGACCGCGCCGTCCCGCCGCGCCGAGGACGCGGCGAGCGAGGAGCGGATGCCGCCGACGACCGGCCCGATGATCTTCAACAGCGTCCAGATCGCCGCCACGCCGATCACGCCCGCACCCAGAAACCGCACGTCACGGCTGAAGATGCCGCCGGCCCATTCGGCAACCGGCCCGGTCGAGGGCGCCATGGCGGTCAGGATGGGCAGCGCCACCCACCAGCCGATGGCGATCCCTGCCAGCATGGCGACGCCGACCGATAGGCCGACCAGATGCCCGACCCCGATCAACGCGAAGGATAGCCCACCCGAAATGCCGGTCGCGCCGGCCCCGGTGCGGAACCAGACTGCGGCCTCGGCGACCGCCAGCTTGGTCTGGGTCAGCACGGCGAAACCGGCCGAGGCGATGGCGTTGACGACGATCAGGCGCAGGCCGGTCGTGCTCTCTGCCTCGCCCTCGCGGCTGCCGGCACCGACCTTCAGCACTTCGGCGGCGGCGCGGCCTTCGGGGTAGGGCAGGTCGGTGTCGACCACGAGCGCCCGGCGCAACGGGACCGAGAACATCACGCCCAAAATGCCGCCGGTTGCGGTGATCCCGGCGGTCAGCCAATAGGGGAAACCCTGCCACCAACCGATCATGACCAGGCCGGGCAGCACGAAGATGATCGCCGCCAGCGTCCCCGCCGCCGAGGCGACCGTCTGGACGATGTTGTTCTCCAGTACCGAACTGTTCGGCAGATAGCGCAGGATCGCCATCGAGATGACCGCCGCCGGGATCGAGGTGGCGAAGGTCAGCCCGACCTTCAGCCCCAGATAGACGTTGGCAGCGGTGAACAGCAGCGTGATGATCCCGCCCAGCGCGATCCCGCGCAGGGTTAGTTCGGCGACGGGGGCGGCGGTCGTGGGAATGCGGCTCATGCGCGCAGATGTGGCAGAGTGCGGCCCGTGCGCCTAGCGTTTCCGTGCGGGGGCGTGTGTCGTTCCCATCTCGCCCCACCCCGGCGAAGGCCGGGGTCCAGTCGCCATGCATGATCGATGGCGCGGTGTATTGGCCTCCCTCGCGACGACGTGCGTATCGTGGGCTCGGCGGAGCCTGGACCCCGGCCTTCGCCGGGGTGACGTGGTTTGGAGGGGGGCGGCCTTCGCTTGGACTGTGTTCCTAGTCCCGGATCAAGCTCGAGCGGATGCAGATGGAGAAAATATCAAGTGAACCCTCCCTCTTCGCCCTAGGAGAGAAAAGAGGCCCGTCTCCCATAGCGGATGGGAAGGGTGAGGGGAGGGGCTTTACCCCCGGAACAGATTCCCCAGCACCCCGCGCACCACCGCGCCGACGATGCCGCCGCCTGCATTGCTTGATCGCCGCCGCGATCCGCTGCCGAACACTTGCTTGCCGATCTCGTTGGCCACCTGTCGCCCGATCGAGGAACTGGCCGAGCGCGCCGCGCTGGTCGCGATCTTGGCCCAAGGGGAGTTGGCGGCTTCGCGCTGTTCGGCGATGCGGGCGCGTTCGGCTTCCTTGGCGGCCTTCGCATCGGCCTTGGCCTGTTGGGCCGCCTGTTTGTCGGCTTCGGTCTGTGCCTTGGCTTCCGCAGCGGCGGCGGCCGCCTCCTGGGTCTTGGCGGCGAGCAATTCCTCGGCCGATTCGCGGTCCACCACCTGGTCGTATTTGGTGCCGACCGCATCGGTTTCGACCAGTAGCTTACGCTCCTCGGGCGTGGCTGGGCCGACGCGGCTGCGCGGCGGGGCGATCAGCGTGCGCTCGACCGGCGAGGGCGAACCGTCGGGCTGGAGCAGCGAAACCAGCGCCTCGCCGACCTTCAGCTCGGTGATGGCGGTGGCGACATCGACGCCGGGATTGGCGCGGAACGTCTCGGCCGCCGAGCGCACCGCCGCTTGGTCGCGCGGGGTGAAGGCGCGCAGGGCATGCTGCACCCGGTTGCCCAGCTGCCCGGCGATCTTGTCGGGCACGTCGATCGGGTTCTGGGTGATGAAATAGACGCCGACGCCCTTCGACCGGATCAGCCGCACGACGCGCTCGATCGTGTCCACCAAAGCGGGGGCGGCATCGTCGAACAGCAGATGTGCCTCGTCGAAGAAGAAGACGAGCTTGGGCTTGTCGGGGTCGCCGATCTCGGGAAGCTGCTCGAACAGCTCGGACAACAGCCACAGGAGGAAGGTGGCGTAGAGCTTGGGACTCGCCATCAGCTGGTCGGCGGCCAGGATGTTGACGACGCCGCGTCCATTCTCGTCGGTGCGGATCAGGTCGGCGAGTTCCAACGCGGGTTCGCCAAAGAAATGCTCCGCGCCTTGCGTGCGCAGCTGGAGCAGCGCGCGCTGGATCGCGCCGACCGACTGCTTCGACACGTTGCCATAGGTGGTGGTCAGCTCGTCGGCGCGGGCGGCGCACTCGGCCAGCATCGCCTGAAGATCATCCAGGTCGAGCAGCAGCAGCCCTTCCTTGTCGGCGAGATGGAAGGCGATGGTCAGCACGCCCTCCTGCGTCTCGTTCAACCCCATCATGCGGGCGAGGAGCAGCGGTCCCATTTCCGACACGGTGGCGCGAACCGGATGCCCCTGCGTGCCGAACAGGTCCCAGAATTGCACGGGGGCAGCCTCATAGGCCCAGTCGGTCATGCCCAGTTCGGCGGCGCGCGCGGAAAAGGCCGCATGGGTCTTGCCCAGCGCCGATCCGGCCAGCCCCAGGCCGGACAGGTCGCCCTTCACGTCCGCGACGAAGCTGGGCACCCCGGCGCGCGAAAACCCCTCGACCATGGTTTGCAGCGTCACCGTCTTGCCGGTGCCGGTCGCGCCCGCGATCAGGCCGTGCCGGTTCGCGCGCTTGAGGTCGATCGCCTGTGGCTTGCCGCCGCCTGTGCCGATGAAGATGCCGTCCATGGCGCGCATCTTATCGCGGTGCGCGAGGACGGGAATAGCAAAAGGCCGCCGCACCCCGGGGATGCGACGGCCTTTTGCGTTCAGCCGATCAAGGCCGGGCTTATTTGATGCGCAGCGGCATCAGGCGGTCGGCGATCTTGCCGCGCGTGATCTGCGCCAGCACCTGCGGACGCCCGGCGGCCTTGGCGGCGGCGACGACGCGCTGGACGTCCTCGGCCGTGCGCACGGGGGTGCCATTGATCGCGCTGATGACGTCGCCGCGCTTCAGCTTACCTGCGGCATCGCTCGACGGATCGACCGCCGCGATCACCACGCCCTGGGTCGACGGATCGACGTTGATCGCCCGCGCGATGGCGGGGGTCAGCGGCTGAACCGACAGGCCCAGCCCGCCACCGGCGGTCGGTGCCACCTGCGCATCGTCGTCGCTGTCGGGGAAGGCGTCGGCACCGTCGCCCAGCTGCGCCGCCAGCGCCTCGTTGGACGGACGCGTTGCGGCGGTAGCGGTCAGCGACACCGGCTTGCCGCCGCGCAGTACCTCCAGCTGGACACGGCCACCCGGCTGAACATTGGCGATCAGATAGGACAGGGTCTGCTCGGGCGTCACGGCCTGGCCGTTGACCTTGGTCACCACGTCGAACGCCTTCAGGCCCGCCTTGGCGGCCGGGCCATTGGGCTCGACCTTGGCGATGATTTCCCCCTGGTTCTTGGGGATGCCCAGCGACGCGGCGACATCGTCGGTGACCGGACCACCGATCTGCACGCCCAGATAGCCGCGCTCGATCTTCTCGCCCTTCATCAATCGATCGACGATCGGCTTGGCATCCTCGGCCGGGATGGCGAAGCCGATGCCGATATTGCCGCCCGACTGCGAGTAGATCTGGCTGTTGATGCCGATGACGTTGCCGTTCATGTCGAACATCGGGCCACCCGAATTGCCCTGGTTGATCGCCGCATCGGTCTGGATGAAGCGATCGTTCGCGCCGCCCTGACCGGTCACACGGTGGACGGCCGAGACGATACCGGCGGTTACCGTGCTCGACAGGCCGAAGGGCTGGCCGATCGCCAGTACCCAGTCACCCGGCCGCGCCCGCGACGAATCGCCGAAGCGGACGAAGGGCAGGTTCTTGCCATCGATCTTCAGGACGGCGAGGTCGGAGGTCTCGTCACGACCGACGACCTTGGCGGTATATTCCTTGCGGTCGTTCAGCGTGACGGTGATCGAATCGACCGACGCACCCTGCGCGCCCGGCGCGATGACGTGGTTGTTGGTGACGATATAGCCGTCGGGCGAGATCAGGAAGCCCGACCCCAGCGAGGCGCCTTCCTGCTTGCGGGGCTGTCCGCCACCGCCGCCGCCGGGCATACCGAAAAAGCCCTCGAACGGCGTGCCCGCGAACGGGTTCGCCTGCTGCTTCACCGTGATCGACTGCTTGGTCGAGATGTTGACGACGGCCGGCTGGAGCTTGGCGACCATGTCGGCAAAGCTCATCGGTGCGCCGGCGCGCGGGGCGACCGCCTGGATCGCGCCGGGTTCGTTCTGCGCGACCTGCGCGGTGCCGGGCTGCAGGGCCAGGGTCGCGGTCGCGCCACCGAGGAGGAGCGCACTGGTAATGGCGTAGGCGTAACGCACTGGGCTGGGGTCCTCTCAAAGAAAAAATCAGTTTGACCGTGGCCTATTTGTCACGGTTTGGCTGAACGACGCTTGAATATGAACGAGCGGAAAGGTGGAAATTCCACCTATCGGCCCGGCGCGGTGAATTCCTTCAAATAGCTGTTCTCGGGCGACAGAATGATCTGGGTCGCGCCGCGTTCCTGGTTGGAGCCGTCAGCGCCGAAGGTATGACGATAGGACTGCATGGCGCGGTAGAAATCATAGAAGCCCGCATCCTTGCCGAACGCCTGGGCGTAGATCTGCGCCGCCTGCGCATCGGCGTCGGCGCGCACGATCTGCGCCTGCTTCTGGCCCTGCGCGGCGATGGTGATCGCCTCCTGCTGGCGTGCGGTCTGCATCCGGGCGAGCGCGCTTTGCAGCGGCGTGCCCGACGGCAGCTCGGCTTCCTTGATCCGTACGTCGACGATCTGCACGCCGTACTGGCGCGCGATCCGGTCCAGCCGTACCTGGATCGCGTCCATCACCTGGCCGCGCTCCGGGCTGAGCAGTTCGGACGAACGCCGCTTGCCCAGTTCGTTGCGAAGCGCCGAGCCGAAGATCGGGCGCAGCTGATTGATGACGCCGTCCACGCTGCCCGCCGTCGCCAGCATCCGGCGCGGATCGATGACGCGGAAACGCGCAAAGGCGTCGACGTTCATGCGCAGCTGGTCGGTCGACAGCACCTGGGTCTTTTCCAGGTCGAGGTCGAGCACGCGCTTGTCGACCCAGACGATGCGGTCGACGAACGGAATGCGCGCGATCAGGCCCGCGCCGCTGTTGCCGATATCCTCGCCGGGGCGATAGCCGTTCACGACCAGCCGCGGCTGCCCGAAGCGGAAGATCACTGCTTGCTGCGTCTCGCGCACGATCGAGAAGGTCGCCGCCGCCAAGATCACCGCGACCAGCAGCGCGACGGCCGCCACGATCGGGTTGCGAAGGGTCAGGCCGTTCACTGGCCGCCTCCCTGGTTGGGCGTGGGATTCGGCGTGGCCGGGGCCGTCGCCGTGATTTCGGGCGGCAGCGGCCGGGGCGTCGCCTTGGACAGCGGCAGATAGGGGACCACGCCCGGCGCTTCCACGATGGTCTTGTCGGCCTTGGCCAGCACGGCCTCCATGGTCTCGTAATACATGCGGCGGCGGGTCACTTCGGGGGCCAGGCGATATTGTTCGTACACCTTGTCGAACTGCGCCGCCTCACCCTGCGCCTTGGCGACGACCTGCTGGGCATAGGATTTGGCCTGGTTGACGTCGGCCACCGCGCGCTGCTGCGCCGCCGTCACCTTGTTGAAGTCGTCGACGATCTGCTGCGGCGGCGCGGCCTGCTTGATCTCGACACCCTGGATGCGCACGCCCGAGCGATATTCGTTCAGGATCGACTGGGTCAGTTCCTGCACGCGCTGGCCGATATTGGTCCGGCCCGAACCCAGCGCCTGGTCGAGCGTGGTCTCGGCGATCACCGCGCGCATTGCGCTTTCGGCGGCGGCGCGCACGGTTTCCTGCGGCTGGGCCAGGCGGAAGGCGAAGTCGCGCGGATTGGCGATGTCCCAGCGCACCGAATAGCTGAGGTCGATGATATTCTGGTCCCCGGTCAGGACCAGATTTTCGCCCGACCCTTCCGGGAAATTCTCGGTGCGGATCTTCTGCACGTCCAGCACGCGGACGCTGGCGATGGGGGCCGGGGCGGTGATCTGGATACCGGGTTCGAGGATGCCGGTATAGCGCCCGAAATAGGTGACGACGCCGCGCTGCTGCGGCCCGATCGGATGGATCGAGGTGTAGAGCACCCAGACCGCGACGATGATCGCCGCGCCGATCGCCCAGAGCGCCCGGCCACCGGGTGCGCCTGGAATCCCGCCAAAGCCGCCGCCATTGCCGGGGCCTTCGCCCGGACCGCCGCCGCCCGAACCACGCGCCTTGCGGATGAATTCATCCAGCGCGGTGGGTTTCGCAGCGGGCTTGCGGCCGCCCGGCGGCACGGCCCAGGGGTTGCGGGGACCGCCATCCGAGTCCTCGCCGGACCCGCCCCAGGGGCCCTTTGGCGTTTCGGCGGCAAGAATGGGGGGGCGTCGAAACCAGCCCGTCAGCTTTCTCATGCTCATCGTTATAGGAACGGTTCGCCGACAAAAACAGTGCCAAGCCGCGCTTCGCATCCTATCTGGCCGCCATGAGCATGATCGAGACGGTAAAGGCGGCGGTCGCCGCGGTGGCGGGCAAGCGCGCGAATGTGCGGATGGAGGGCGCGCGGGCGGGCGTCGTCCTGGACACGACGGGCCTGGACGGCGCGGGGCGTCACGCGCTGGAGGAAGAGGTGAAGGCCGCCGCGATGCAGCCGGGCGTCGAGGATGTCCGCGTCGTCCTGACCGCCGAGAAGCGCGAGCGTCGCATCATCGCGGTCGCCAGCGGCAAGGGCGGGGTGGGCAAATCCACCCTGTCGGCCAATCTCGCCATCGCGCTGGCGCGCAGCGGTCGCAAGACGGGCCTGGTCGATGCCGATATCTATGGCCCGTCGCAGCCGCGCTTGATGGCGGCCGAGGGGGTGAAGCCGGTCGCGCAGGACGGCAAGCTGCAACCCGTGGCCACGCCCTATGGCGTGTCGCTCCTGTCGATGGGCCAGCTGGTCGAACCCGACAAGGCGATCGCGTGGCGCGGGCCGATGGCGGCGGGCGCGCTCAGCCAGCTGGTCGATGGCGACTGGGGCGCGACCGAATTGCTGGTGCTCGACCTGCCGCCCGGCACCGGCGACGTACAGCTGACCATGGTGCAGAAGCATCGTCCGGCGGGCGCGGTGATCGTGTCGACGCCGCAGGACCTGGCGCTGATCGATGCGCGCCGGGCCATCGACCTGTTCCAAAAGGCGGGCGTGCCGATCCTCGGGCTGGTCGAGAATATGGCGGGCTATTGCTGCCCCCATTGCGGCGGCATCTCCGACCCGTTCGGGTCGGGCGGCGCGGAGGCGGCGGCGGTGAAGCTGGGCATCCCGTTCCTGGGCCGGGTGCCGTTGACCATCGCGATTCGTACCGCATCGGACGCGGGCCAGCCCCCGGCGGCGGGGGAGGACGATATGGTGTTTGCGCCGCTCGCGGCGAAGGTGGCGGAGGCACTCGACCGTCTGTGATGAAACCGGCGGAGCGGCGGGGCGTTGGAGCGCGACACACCGCCGCTTTCGCAGGGACATATCCGGCATCGGCGGTGACGAAGGGGATCGCCGATGCCGTTGACCGCCGATGAGGATATTCGCGAGCTGCTGACGACGGCGCGGACCATCGCGCTGGTCGGCGCGTCGGATCGTCCCGACCGCCCCTCCTATGGCGTGATGAAGCGGTTGCAGGATCACGGCTACCGGGTGATCCCGGTCAATCCGCAGATCACCGGCGAACATGTGCATGGCGAATTCGTCTTCCGCGAACTGGGCCAGCTGGGCGACTCCATCGATATCGTCGACATCTTCCGCCGCTCCGATGCCGTGGGCTCGATCGTGGACGAGGCTATCGCGATTGGCGCCAAGGCGATCTGGATGCAGCTCGGCGTGGTCAACGACGAAGCCGCCGCACGGGCCGAGGCGGCCGGGCTGAAGGTCGTCATGGACCGCTGCCCCGCGATCGAGATACCTCGGCTGGGCATAGGGCTGGTCGGCCAGGACTGACGGCTCGCCGCAGGCGAGGATCATCGGGGCGAAATAATAGGGGAGAAGGACGATGGTGCCGTTGTTGCTGTTACTGGTCGCTCCTGCGTCCGATGGGGAGCAGGGACTGACGCTGCCCCGGCTAACGCCTGCGTGCACCCTGTCGACCTGCCATGGCGGCAAGCGTCCTTCCCCCTATCGCCTCGCGCCCGATCACGGCGTCGCTGTCGACTCCAAGGCGAGGGCCTTCGCCAATAACGGCACTTATTGCGCGGTGGTCGGCGACAAATATTGCACCAGCAAACCGCGCACGTTGTTTCGCACCGCGATTGATTGAGAGCACGGCGGTCGATAGCCTCGACAGTGGACCTTCACTCTCGGGGATTGATCGCCGATGCTGTCCCTCTTGCTATTCGCCGTGCAGGCCGCATCCGTGCCGCCGCCACCCCGGCCGGGGACGGAACGCTTTTCCATCCTGCTGAGCGATCCTTGTCCCGTGTCGGCGGGAAACGCGAAGGATATCGTCGTATGCGGTCGGCGCCAGACCGATGATCGGTTGCCCGAACTCCCCGATACGGGGCCGAGCGGACCGACGCCGAGCAACCCGTATATGACGGGCATCGGCGCCTTGCGGGCGGGGCCGAGCTGCGCGGCGACTCAGTGGGGATGCATGAGCCAACTCGATCTCAAGCGCCCGGCGCTGCTGCTCGCCAATGAGGCGCGGATCGGGATCAGTAAGCTCGTCGACAAGCACCGTGACAGGAGCAACCGCGTGCCCATCACGCTGGATGGGCCGGAACCGCGAGGGCATCTCGAACCCTGAACCCGAGAACGCGGCTTTCACCCGGGATCGCAAAGCCGCTGGCGGTCGGCCACCAGCCATGGCATCATCGGCCGCCAGCCAGTGCCGCATCGGCGTCTGCTATGGCGGGAGAACGGCATGGGTGTGACGATGCTGGTCGTAGCGATGACCGCGATGCTGGGGCAGGGCGAGGATGCTTCGCCGCCCCCGCCACCATCCCCTTCCGTGGATATGATCGTGGCCAGGACCCGGCAGCTGACCAGTGTCGAGATACGCTGCGTCTACAATCCCAACAGCACCGACTTGACCGTGTGCGGCCGTCGCAATGCCGACCGGTTCCGCATCCCCTTCGACGTGCCGCCCGAACCCGGTGATCGGCGGCATGAGGGGGTGATGGAGGAACGTACCCGGCTGCTCGCGCGGAGCAATCCGATCAAGGACATGTCGCCGTTCCTGGTCGGCGGCGGCTTTGCGGGCGTGACGATGGATACGAACCCGCCCGGCAATGGGGGCATGACCCTGCGCAAGCCCGCGCCGTGACAGAAGGACGCCGCCGATGATCCCGTTGCTGCTGATCGCGCTCCAGGCAGAGCCCGCCGACCCCCTGCCGCCGCCGGGCCCCGGCGCGCAGCGCTTCTCGATCCTGGCGCGCGATCCCTGTCCGGCTTCGGCGGGCACCGATCAGGACATCATCGTCTGTGGCCGTCGCCAGGCCAATGACCGTGCACCCCGATTGGGGGATGAAGTGCCGACGGGACCGACTCCGTCCAATCCCGACATGACGGGGGCGGATGCACTGCGCGCGGCGTCTATCCCGTGCGCCGCATTGCAGGGCGGGTGTCAGGTAGGGTTCGATGTGCTGACGCCTGCGCTGATGCTCGCCAACGAGGCGCGGATCGGGATCAGCAAACTGGTCGACAAGTCCCGCGACAAGAGCCGCCGCGTGCCGATCGCTCTGGATGGCCCGGGCCCACAGGGGCATCTAGAGCCATAGACCCGTTCCGGCATGCCATGCGGTAGGTCAGCCCTTGGCCCGCGCCCGTGCTCTGGCCGAGGGCGGCGGGGTGAACCAGTCGGCCAGCCCCAGCCCGGTCTCCGCCATCGCGCGTAGCACCACCTGGCCCGCCGCGCGTGCGTCGCTCAGCGCGTCGTGATGATGGTGCTCCAGCTCCAGGAACGCCGCCAGCGTATTGAGCTTATGGTTGGGCAGATCGGGCCAGGCGCGGCGGGCGATGGTCACGCTGTCCAGCCAGCGCGCGGCGATCGGGGGCAACGCGTCGCGCTCGCACGCCCGGCCCAGCGCGCCCTTGTCGAACCCCGAATGCGCCACCGTCACCCGTCCGCCCAGATGCCCGGCGAGTTCGGGATGCAACATCGCAAAGGTCGGCTTGCCCAGCACATGTTCGGGCCGGATGCCGTGAATGCCGATGTTGAAGCCGCTGAACTCATCGCACGGGTCGACCAGTGTCTCATAGGCGAGCACCTCCACCCCCGCCGCATAGCCGACGATGCCGATCTGGCAGATGCTGCTGGTACGCGAACAGGCGGTCTCGACATCGATGACCACGAAATCGGGGGAGATCATGCGCGGCCTTTAGCGACTTTGTCGGTTTCGAGCAATAAAAGGTCGCAGTATGGCTCGACAGAGACCATTTCTATCCGCTACCCGCCACATCTCAACAACACGCTCGGGATACAGGACAGAATTATGGGCGACGCATTGCGGGTGGCTTTGGCGGGGCTGGGCACGGTGGGGGGCGGCGTCATTCGCCTGCTCGACGCGAACCGTGACCTGATTACCCGGCGTGCCGGTCGCCCGATCGAGATCGTCGCCGTCTCCGCGCGCGACCGGACCAAGGATCGGGGCGTCGACCTGTCGCGCTTCGCCTGGGTGGACGATACCGCCGCGCTGGCCTCGCACCCCGATGCCGATGTGGTGGTCGAGCTGATCGGCGGATCGGACGGCCCGGCGCTGACGCTGGCGCGGACCGCGCTCGACGCCGGACGCGGCTTCGTCACCGCCAATAAGGCGATGCTGGCGCATCACGGGCTGGAGCTCGCGCAGAAGGCGGAAGCCTCGAACGCCGCGCTGAAGTTCGAGGCGGCCGTCGCGGGCGGCATTCCGGTCATCAAGGGCCTGCGCGAGGGCGCGGCGGCCAATGCCATTGCGCGGGTCTATGGCATCCTCAACGG
>CAJYRW010000059.1:0-6383 GCA_913777475.1 uncultured Sphingomonas sp.
CTGCGAGATTTCGAGCCCTCCCCAAACCCCTCCCGTTTACGGGAGGGGCTTAAGGTTCGCGCGGAGGCGCGGAGGGCGCAGAGGTGTCGCGCCCGGCGGCAGACTTCACCCTGCCTCATCAGCCTGAGATGAAAGCAGCACGGTCGCCAAACGCGATTCCCCTCCGCGTTCTCCGCGCCTCCGCGCGAACAAAATCTTCCCTGCTTCGCGCCCTCGCGGCTTCGCGTGAACCGGAATTACAACCCGACCCGCTTGGCCAGCCACCGCGCCGCCGCCTCCGGGCTTTCCTTCGCCGCGTCGTCGCGGTCGACCCGGTAGTTCGCATCGCGCATCGCCTCCACCGGAATCCGGTTCAGCATCGGCCGCAGCGTATGTACGAACGTCGCGTCCGCCGCGCGGTCCTTCGCCACCAACAGCACCGCATCGTAACCGGGGATCGCGCGTTTTGGATCGTTCAGCACAGTCAGCCGCTCCGCCGCGATCCGCCCGTCAGAGGAAAAGGCGGAGATGACATCCGCCCGCCCGCTTTCCAGCGCGCGGTACATGAAGGTCGGGCTGTACGGCGTCATGCTGGCGAAGCGTAAGGCATAGGCATCGCGCACCGCCGCCCATTCGGGCCGGTCCAGAAACTCCAGGTCGCTGCCCAGCTTCAATCGCGGCGCGGCGGCGGACAGATCGGCGAGCGAACGCGCGCCCAGTCGCTGCGCCAGCGGGGCCTTCATGGCAAAGGCATAGGCATTCTCGAACCCCAGCGGCCCCAGCATCGCGACGTCTCGCGTGGCCGCCCAGCCCTTCAGTGCGCTCAGCATCGCCGTGCGGGGCGGGGAGTCATGCCGACGCATCGCGGTCGTCCACAAGGTCCCGGCATAATCGACATAGACGTCCACACGCCCGCCCGCCGTCGCCTCGAACGCCACGGTCGAGCCCAGTCCGTCGCGGTAGCTGACGTCATAGCCCGCACGGGTCAGCCGGTCGCCGATCAGCCGTGCCAGGATATATTGCTCGGAAAAGTTCTTCGCCCCGATCACCACCTGTCGCCGCGCGTCGTGTCCACGCGGCCAAAGCGGCTGCGTCGCCAGCGCGATCCCCAGCACCAGCGCGACCAGCCCGCCGATCCACATCCCCCGCCGCCGCGTCGCCAGCCCGCGCTCGATCAGCCCGATCAGCGCGTCGACTACCAGCGCCAGCGCGGCGGCGGCGAAGCATCCCGCCAGCACCAGCGCCCAGGCCTGGGTCTGGAGCCCTGCGAAGATCAGGTCGCCCAATGACGGCTGGCCCACCGTCGTCGACAGGGTGGCAGCCCCGATCGTCCACACCGCCGCCGTGCGGATGCCCGCCGCCAGCACCGGCGCGACCAAGGGCGCCTCGACTAGCCGTAGCTTCTGCGCCCGGGTCATCCCCACCGCATCGGCGGCCTGCAATACCGCCGGGTCGAGCCCGACCAACCCCGTCACGCCGTTGCGCAGGATCGGCAGCAGCGCATAAAGGGTCAGCGCCAGCAGCGACGGCAGGAAGCCGAGCGCCGGTATCCCGCCGCCGACCAGCCCCGACAGGCTGAGCAGCACCGGATAGAACAGCGCCAGCAGCGCCAGCGCCGGGATGGTCTGCACCAGGCTGGCGAAGCCCAGCGCCACGCGCGACAGCCCCGGCCGCCGCGCGCAGGCAAAGGCCAGCGGCACCGCGATCAGGATACCGAGCAGCAAAGCGGCCATGCTGACCAGCACATGCTGCGCCAGCAGCGGGGGCACGCGGGCGAGGGCGTCGAGAAAGGGGCTCATGCCTGGAGCGCCGCCAGCCGCTCGGCCTGATGGCGTGGCACCGCCATCAATCCTTGCGCCGCCGTCCCGCCTTCGCCACGGACCAGTTGGGCGGGGGTGGCGTCGGCGACGATCCGGCCCTTCTCCATCACCAGCACGCGGGTGGCGGTCAACAATGCCTCGGCCATGTCATGCGTAACGAGGATCGTGGTCAGTCCCAGCCGTTGGTGCAGTTCGACCAGCCGCCCCGCCACCGCATCGCGGGTGACTGGATCGAGCGCGCCCAGCGCCTCGTCGAGCAGCAGGATCGGCGGCTCGGTGGCGAGGGCACGGGCGATGGCGACCCGCTGGCGCTGGCCGCCCGACAGCGCATCGGGCATCCGCTCCGCCACGTCGCGCGGCAGGTCGACCAGATCGAGTAGTTCGTCCACCCGGTCGCCCACCTCGCGCCCGGCGATGCGCAGGCCGATGGCGATGTTCGCCGCCACCGTCATATGTGGGAACAGGCCATGTTGCTGAAAGACATAGCCGATCCGGCGGCGCAGCAGGGCCGGGGGCTCGGCGGTGACATCCTGTCCGTCAATCCGCACGGACCCCGTGTCGGGCTGTTCCAGCCGGTTGACCATGCGCAGCAGCGTCGACTTGCCCGATCCGGACGCACCGACCAGCGCGACGAAACCGCCCTTGGCGATGGTCAGCGATACGTCATCGACCGCCGCGACCGTGGCATAGCGGCGGCTGACATGGTCGAGTGCGATCATGGGGGGAGCGGGGGTCACCTGCCCCTAACGCGGGATAGGCGAATTCCGCCTCACCTTGTCATGATTCGGGGCTATGCCTTGCCCGCGCCAGCCGATAAGGCGCGTAAAACATGTTCAACAAGATGGCGGATACAGGCCATCAGGAGAGTAAGATGACCCAGACCGCCAGCCAGGTTCTCGACCGTGTCCTTGTCCTCGAAATGGTGCGGGTGACCGAGGCAGCGGCGATTGCGGCCTCGACGCTGGTCGGGCGCGGCGATGAAAAGGCGGCCGACGCGGCGGCGGTCGAGGCGATGCGCGCCGCGCTCAACGAACTCGACATGGACGGCACCGTCGTCATCGGCGAGGGCGAACGCGACGAGGCCCCGATGCTGTTCATCGGCGAGAAGGTCGGTACCGGCAACGGCCCCGAGATCGACATCGCGCTCGATCCGCTGGAAGGCACGACCATCTGCGCCAAGGCGGGGCCGAACAGCCTGGCGGTGCTGGCCATCGCCGAGAAGGGGCATCTGCTCAACGCACCCGATGTCTATATGGACAAGATCGCGGTCGGCCCCGGCTATCCGGCGGGGGTGATCGACCTGGATCGCAGCCCCAGCGACAATATCCGTGCCATCGCCGGGGCCAAGGGCGTGGCAGCGAAGGATATCGTGGTCTGCGTGCTCGACCGGCCGCGTCACGAGGGGCTGATCGCCGAGCTTCGCGCGCTGGGTTGCGGCGTGGTGCTGATCGGAGACGGCGATGTCGCGGGGGTGATCGCGACGACCGATCCCGACACGACGATCGACGTCTATATGGGCTCGGGCGGCGCGCCCGAGGGCGTGCTGGCCTGCGCCGCGCTGCGGTGCGTCGGCGGGCAGTTCAAGGGGCGGCTGCTGTTCCGCAACGATGCCGAGCGGGCGCGGGCGCACAAATGGGGCGTGACCGATCTCGACAAGCAATATGACCTGACCGAACTGGCGCGCGGCGACTGCATCTTCGCGGCGACCGGCGTGACCGACGGCTCGCTGCTGGCCGGGGTGAAGCGCCGGCCCAAGGTGATGACGACCGAAAGCGTGGTCATGCGCGCCTCGTCGGGCACGGTGCGCTGGGTGAAGGGGCAGCATCGGCTTTGATCTGGGAGGACGAGGGCATCGTCTGGATCGAGCCTCTCCCCTTCAGGGGAGGGGTTGGGGTGGGGCCTTTCCACCAGCGTCCGGTTTGCGGAAGCGCCCCACCCCCTACCCATCCCCTGAAGGGGAGGGGGGATCCGCACCCATGTCTTCCCCTCTAGCCGCCGCCCTCCTGCTTCTCGCATCGCTCGGCGGCATCTGGTGGTTCCAGAAGGGCGATCTAGGCGCGTATCGGCGGTTCAGCGCGTTGAACGACAGCCGTTCGCGGCGGATGCGGTTCCGCCTCTGGCTGGCGCGTTCGGCGCTGGCGTTCCTGCTGCCGGTGCTGGTCGGGCTGACGCTGCTCGTCCGGATCGATGCGATGGCCGTGATGCCGGATGAATTTGCCCCGATCGCCGCCACCATGCCGCCGATCCTCGACAGCGGCGAGGCGATGCAGGGGATGCTGATCGGCGGCGCGGTCGGCGGGCTGGCGATCGGCGCGGTGCTGGCGCGCGTGCGCAAGCGCAAGCCGCTGGGCAATGTCTCCGCGCTGCTGCCGCGCGAGCGGCGCGAAGTGAAATATGCCGCGGCGCTCAGCATCATGGCGGGGGTGACGGAGGAGGCGTTCTTCCGCCTCTATCTGCCGCTGCTGGTCGCGATGGCGACGGGGCAGGCGGGGATCGGCTTTGTCGCGTCGCTGGTGCTGTTCGGGGCGATGCACCGTTATCAGGGCTGGGTCGGGGTGGTTGCCACCACCGCACTGGGGGCGGTGATGACCGGATTGTATCTGATGACCGGCAGCCTGTGGGTGGTGATGCTGGTCCATGCGCTGGTGGACCTGAACGGGCTGGTGGTGACCCCGGTGTTGGGCGGGGTGCTCAAGAAGTAACCTGTTCCCCGGCGAAGGCCGGGGCCCAGTTTCGGCAAAGTTCATGGTGTGTCGAAACGGCGAGGAGGAGGCAAATGCCCCATATCCTCGCCAATCCACCGCCACTGGACCCCGGCCTTCGCCGGGGAACAGGTCAGTTTCAGGCCGCGTTCAGTTCTTCAGTCGCCAGCCGGTGCGGAAAATCCAGCCGATCCACGCCAGGCATGCCAGCAGGAAGAGCGCCGTCACCCCCAGGCTGACCCCCGGCGTCACGTCCGAGGTGCCGAAAAAGGTCCAGCGGAAGCCGTTGATCAGATACACGACTGGGTTGAACAGCGTCACCGTCCGCCACGGCTCGGGCAGGATCGTCACCGAATAGAAGGCACCGCCCAGGAAGGTCAGCGGCGTGACGATCAGCAGCGGGATGACCTGCAACTGCTCGAACCCGCGCGCCCAGATGCCGATGGCGAAGCCGAACAGCGAGAAGGTCACCGCGACCAGCAGCAGGTAGAAGAGCATCGCGACCGGATGCAGGATCGTCAGGTCGACGAACAAATGCGCGGTGGCGAGGATGACGAGGCCGATCACCATCGACTTGCTGGCTGCCGCCCCGACATAACCCAGCACCGTCTCGATCGGCGACAAGGGCGCGGACAGGATTTCATACATCGTGCCGGTGAATTTGGGCATGTAGATGCCCAGGCTCGCATTCAGAATGCTCTCCGAGAAAATGGAGAGCAGCATGAGGCCCGGCACGATGAACGCGCCGTAAGGCACGCCCGAGACCTGGTTCATCGCCGATCCGATCGCGGTGCCGAACACCACGAAATAGAGCGTCGTGGTGATCACCGGCACCATCAGGCTGGTCCACACCGTCCGCCGGAACCGCGCCATTTCGAAGCGATAGATCGACCAGATGCCATGCAGGTTCATGCGCGTGTCCCCTCGACCAGATCGACGAAGATATCCTCCAGCGAGGATTTGTAGGTTTCCAGATCGTTGAACCCGACATCCATGTCGCCGAGCTTGCGCAACAGCGAGGGGATGCCGGTCCGCTCGGCGCGTGCGTCGAAAATGTAGCGCAGGCGCTTGCCCTCATCCTCCAGCGTCAGGTTCCACTCGGCCAATTCGGGCGGGATCGTCGCCATCGGCTCGGCCAGGGTCAGCACCATTTCGCGCTTGCCGAGCTTCTTCATCATCTCGGCCTTTTCCTCGACCAGGAGCAGCTTGCCCTTGGCGATCACGCCCACCCGGTCGGCCATCTCCTCGGCCTCTTCGATATAGTGCGTGGTCAGGATGATCGTGACGCCCCGCTCGCGAAGCCGGTGGACCAGCTTCCACATGTCGCGGCGCAGCTCGACATCGACGCCTGCGGTCGGCTCGTCGAGGAAGAGCAGGTCGGGTTCGTGGGACAGCGCCTTGGCGATCAGCACGCGCCGCTTCATGCCGCCCGACAGCTCCATCAGCTTGGCATGGCGCTTGTCCCAGAGCGACAGGTCGCGCAGCACCTGTTCGACATAGGCGGGGTCGGGCGCGCGGCCGAACAGGCCCCGGCTGAAATTGACCGTGTCGATGACCCGTTCGAACATGTCGACCGACAATTCCTGCGGCACCAGCCCGATCTTGCGGCGAGCGCCCTTATAGTCGCGCAGCGCATCATGCCCATCGACGCGGATGGTCCCGGCCGAGGGCGTGACGATGCCGCAGACGATGGAAATCAGCGTCGTTTTCCCTGCGCCGTTCGGTCCCAGCAGCGCGAAAATCTCGCCGCGCCGGATGTTCAGGTCGACGGGCTGGAGGGCGGTGAACCCGCCCTTATAGGTCTTGGTCACGCCCTCGACGGACAGGATCGGGTCGGTCATACGGCAGTCCCCCGTTGGAAGACCGCCGCCTTATCAACGGT
>CAJYRW010000060.1:0-30271 GCA_913777475.1 uncultured Sphingomonas sp.
GCAGCCTTCAGCTTCTCGGCACGCTCTTCGGCGCGCTCGGTGGCCTTTTCGCCCGGCTTCGCCTTGTTCGGGTTGTTGCGAGCGGCGCGCTCACGAACGCCGGCGGCGTCGAGGAAGCGGGCAACGCGGTCGGTCGGCTGCGCGCCATTGGCCAGCCAGTGCTTCGCGCGCTCGGCGTCGAGCTGCACGCGCTGGTCGTTGTCCTTGGCGAGGAGCGGGTTGTAGTTACCGATCTTCTCGATGAACTTGCCGTCGCGCGGCGCACGGGCGTCGGCCACCACGATGCGGTAGTAAGGGCGCTTCTTCGAGCCACCACGCGACAGACGAATGCTGAGAGCCATATTTCAGTCCTTGAGTTAAAACGTTCAAATCCACCGGCATTCCGTCCGGCGCGGGGGTTATTTCTTCTTCAGGAGATTCTCGAAGCCGGGGGGCAGTTTGGGCATGCCGTCGGGCAGCTTGCCGCCGCCCATGCCGCCCATGCCGCCACCGGGCAGGCCGTTGCTGCCCGCCTTGTTGAGCATGTCGCCCATCTGCGGACCGCCCAGCGCATTGCCAAGACCGCCAAGGCCACCCTTGCCGAGCATGGCCATCATGCCCTTGATGCCGCCCATCTTCTTGATCTTCTTCATCGCCGTGGACATTTCCTGATGCATCTTCAGGAGCTTGTTCACGTCCTGCACCGTGGTGCCGGAACCCTTGGCGATGCGGATCTTACGCTTGGCGTTGACCAGCTCCGGCTTGGTGCGCTCCTTGGGCGTCATTGAAGTGATGATCGCATCCATGCGGAGCAGGATCTTGTCGCCACCGGCATCATTGAGCGCGTTCTGCGCCTTCTTCATGCCCGGCATCATGCCCGCCAGCGCACCCAGCCCGCCCATGCGGCGCATCTGGGCCAGCTGGCCGCGCAGGTCGTTCAGATCGAACTGACCCTTGGCCATCTTCATGGCCATGCGCTCGGCATCTTCCTGCTGGATTGTCTCGGCGGCGCGCTCGACCAGCGACACGACGTCGCCCATGCCGAGGATACGACCCGCGACACGCTCCGGATGGAAGGCCTCCAGCGCGTCCATCTTTTCGCCGACACCGGCGAACTTGATGGGCTTGCCGGTGACCGCGCGCATCGACAACGCCGCACCGCCGCGCGCATCGCCGTCCATGCGGGTCAGCACCACGCCGGTCAGCGGCACCTGCTCCGAGAAGCTGGTCGCGACGTTCACCGCGTCCTGGCCGGTCAGCGAGTCGACGACGAGCAGGATTTCCTGAGGCTGGGCGATTTCCGCCACCGCCTTCATCT
Source organism: uncultured Sphingomonas sp. (assembly GCA_913777475.1). Taxonomy (GTDB): domain Bacteria; phylum Pseudomonadota; class Alphaproteobacteria; order Sphingomonadales; family Sphingomonadaceae; genus Sphingomonas. The sequence continues at coordinate 1,298 of CAJYRW010000060.1, forward strand.
CGTCCATCAGCGCCTGGTCGACGTGCAGACGACCGGCGGTGTCGAGCATCAGGACGTCATAGCCCTGCAGCTTGGCGGCCTGCATCGCGCGGCGCGCGATCTCGACCGGCTGCTGCCCTGCGATGATCGGCAGGGTCGACACCTCGACCTGGGTGCCCAGCGTCGCCAGCTGCTCCTGCGCGGCGGGGCGATTGACGTCGAGCGACGCCATCAGCACCTTCTTGCGATCACGGCCCATCGCCCCGCTCGACAGGCGGCGGGCGATCTTGGCGGTGGTCGTGGTCTTACCCGAACCCTGAAGACCGACCATCATCACGACGGCGGGCGGCGTGACGTCGAGCAGCAACTCGCTGGCATCGGCGCCCAGCATCGCGACCAGCGCATCATGGACGATCTTGACGACCTGCTGACCCGGGGTGATCGAACGCAGGACGTTCTGGCCGATCGCCTGTTCGGTCACCTTATCGACGAAGTCGCGCGCGACGGGCAGCGCGACGTCGGCTTCCAGCAGGGCCACGCGCACTTCGCGCATCGCGGTGCGGACATCCGCCTCGGTCAGCGCGCCACGGCCGCGAAGGCGGTCGAATACGCCGCCAAGCCGATCGCTCAAGCTGTCGAACATCGCCTCACCTCGTCAAACCCGAACCGGAAATTCCGGCCCAAAAACTCGTGTCGTACCGCCAAACGCAAAAGCGCCGGCGGGCGAAACCTCGCCGGCCAGCGTGCACCCTTGGGCGCTTCACCTTCACATTCCGAAACGGAACTTGGGCGGTCTCTTATGGGATAATGCGGGTAGACGCAAGCAGAACGCGGCCCGGCGCAGCGTTAACTTTTTGTATACTCCTGACATGCGACCGATCGGTCATGCCCGGCACGCCCCCGACCGCGTCCAACTCACCTGCGTCCGCTCGCCTTTTTGGCGTCGCGGCGGCGGTGGGCACCTTATTGCTGGCCGCCGCGATCCTTTTGATCGAGCTGGGCTTCGATCTGCCCGCCAAGATATTGCTGTTTGCGACCGCAACCGCCTCGACCATAGTCTATTGGCGACTGCCCGCACTGCGCCTTTCCCGCACGCCAGAGCCCGAGCAGCGCGATCCGCTGACCGGCCTTTCCAACCGTCGCCATTTCCACGAAGCGGGCCAGGCGATGATCGACAACGGACAGCGACGCCAGCGCGGTATCGCGCTGCTGCTGGTCGATATCGACCGATTCCGCGCCATTGCCGGATCGTTCGGCCATGAGGCGGGCGACACGCTGCTCCAGCATGTCGCCAAGACCATTCGCGGCGAAGCCCCGTCCGAAGCGATCGTGGCCCGGTTCGAGGGCGATTGCTTCGGCTGCCTCCTGCCCTTCGATCCGCGCGGACGCGATCGGATCGAGCGGCTGGCCGACCGGCTGGCGATCCGGCTGGGTCAGCCCATCCGCCTGGCCGATCAGGATTTCTCGCCCCGCGCCACCATCGCGCTGACCCGGATCGACGACGGATCGGCAACGATCGACCAGCTGGTCCGCCAGGCCGACCTGGCCCTGATCGCCGCCAAGACGCGCGGCGACGGCCGTCCGCTGTCGTTTACGCCCGCCCTCGAAGAGGCGATGGCCGAGCGCAACGCGATCATCACCGACCTGCGCAGCGCCCTGGCGCACGGCGATATCCGGCCCCGGTTCGAGGCCCAGATCGATCTGGGCACCGGCCGACTGACCGGCTTCGAGGTATCAGGCCATTGGGATCACCCGACGCTGGGCGCGATGGCGGCCGACCGCTTCATGCCGATCGCCGAGGCTTGCGGCCTGTCGGGCGAGGTATCGCTGTCGCTGATGCGGCAGGCGATGGCGGCGGCGCGCGACTGGGACCCGTCGATCACCCTGTCCGTGCCCCTCGCCGCCTCGCAATTCCAGGACGCCTGGCTGGCGCAAAAGGTCATCAAGACGCTGACCGAATGCGGCTTCCCGGCGCATCGGCTGGAAATCGAGATCACCGAGAATGCGCTGTTCGCCAATCTGGCGCTGGCCCAGTCGATCGTCGTCAGCCTGAAGAATCAGGGCATCGGCTTGGCGCTCGACGAGTTCGGCAGCGGCTATTCCAGCCTGGCCCATTTGCGCGCCCTGCCCTTCGATCGGGTGCGGATCGACCCGACCTTCATTCACACCATGGCCGCCGATCCCGATTGCGGGGCCATCGTCGCCGCGATCGTCCAGCTGGGTGACAGCCTGCACCTGCCGATCGCCGCCAAGGGCGTGGACGATGCCCAGATCGATGCCCGGCTGCGCGATATCGGCTGCTCACATGGCCAGGGACCGTTTTACGGCCCCACGCTCGACCTGGGGCAGGTGCGTCAGTTGCTCGCCGAGAAGCGTCTGCTGGTCGGGGCCAAGGCGACCACGATCACCAGCCCGCGTCTGGCCGTTTGAGATAGTCGCGCTCGGCGTCGGTCGACGCCCGGCCCAGCACGGCGTTCCGGCTGGGATAGCGTCCATATTGCCGGATGACGTCGCGATGATCGTGCGCAAAGGCCAGATTGTCCTCCCGGCCCAGCTCGGCGAACTTGGCGACGCTCAAATCCTGCATCGCACGCGACTCGGCGTGCATCAGCGGCATGTAGACAAAGGCCAGCCGCTCGGGCGGATAGCGATCCTCCCACCCCGCATCGATAGCGCCCAGACACAGCTCCAGCGCGAGCGGATCGGCGGCATAGGCCTGTGCGCTGTCGCGGTGCAGGTTGCGCGAAAACTGGTCGAGCAGCAGGATCGCCGCCAACAGCGTGTCGGGATCGTCGCGCCACCCGATCGCCTCGGTCGCCAGCACCTGATCGCGCAGGGCGCCGAACCGCTCGGCTATCTCCCGATCGAGCGCCTCATCCTTCGCAAAATGCTGATCGGGTGCCAATCCGAACCAGAAGTCCAGCACAGTCTGCGCGTGCGCGTGGACTTGTGCCTCATCCATCCCTAGATCGACGGTCATGTCGTCCCTCCCTGGCCCCGAGATTATCAGTCTGGGCTGTCGCCTCAACATCGCCGAAAGCGAAACGATCCGCGCGCTCGCCGCGGACCGGGCGGACATGGTCGTCATCAACAGTTGCGCCGTCACCAACGAAGCCGTCAAGCAAACCCGCGCCGCAATCCGCCGCGCGGCCAAGGCACGGCCCGACGCCCAGATCGTCGTGACCGGCTGTGCGGCCCAGATCGACCCGGCCAGCTTCGCCGCCATGCCCGAGGTCGCGCGCGTGCTTGGCAATGCTGACAAGCTGCGCCCCGAAAGCTGGGCCTCAGCCGAGCCGATGCTGGTCACCGACCTATCGCGGGTGGTCGACACCGCCCCGCACCTCGCCGCCGCCTTTGCGGGCCATGCGCGGGCCTTTGTCGAGGTGCAGAATGGCTGCGACCACGCCTGCACCTTCTGCATCATTCCGACAGGGCGCGGCCCCAGCCGATCGGTGCCCGCTGGCCTCGTGATCGACCGCATTACCCGCGCGGTCGAACTGGGGCATCGGGAAGTGGTACTGACCGGCGTCGACCTGACCAGCTATGGCCATGACCTGCCCGGCGCGCCCAGCCTGGGCCAGTTGGTCGAGCGTATCCTGACCCATGTTCCGACCCTCCCGCGCCTGCGCCTGTCCTCGCTGGACTCGATCGAGATCGACGACCGGCTGTTCGAACTGGTGACGGGCGAAGCGCGGGTGATGCCGCACCTCCATCTCTCGCTGCAGGCGGGCAACGACCTGATCCTGAAGCGGATGAAGCGTCGCCACAGCCGCGCGCAATCGGTCGCCATCGTCGAACGGCTGCTGACCGCCCGGCCGGAGATCGCGATCGGGGCGGACCTGATCGCGGGCTTCCCGACTGAGGACGATGCGACGGCGGCGGACACGCTGGCGCTGATCGACGACGCCCATATCGTCCACGCACATATCTTTCCCTATTCGGCGCGTGACGGCACGCCCGCCGCGCGGATGCCGCAAGTGCCGCATCCGATCCGCCGCGAACGGGCCGCCCGCTTGCGCGAGGCCGCCGCGCGTAGTCGCAGTGACTGGTTGGCGGCTCAGGTCGGCCAGAACCGTGACGTGCTGGTCGAGCGCCCCGGCACGCGCGGCCATGCGCCCGACTTCGCCGATATTCATTTTACCCCCACCGCCGAACCCGGCCGCATCGCCCGCGTTCGGGTTACGGCGGCGACCGAAACCCATCTGATCGGACAATTGGCATGAGTTCTTCCTCCTCCTGGCACGACAAGCTGCTCGGCGGTTTCCGTCGTACCTCGGACAGGCTGGTCGGCAATCTGGCAGGCCTGGGCACCGCGCGGCTCGACGAGGGCACGCTGGACGAGATCGAGGAAGCGCTGATCGCCTCCGACCTCGGCCCCGAAACGGCGGGCCATATCCGTACCCGCCTGGCCGAGGGCAGCTTCGAGCGGAACATGGAGGAACTGGGCATCCGCCTGGTCGTCGCCGAGGAGGTGGAGAAGGCGCTGGCCAAGGTCGCCACCCCGCTGGAGATCGACGCCTTCCCCCGGCCTCAGGTGATCCTGGTCATCGGCGTCAACGGGTCGGGCAAGACGACGACCATCGCCAAGCTGGCACATCTGTTCATGGAGCAGGATTACGGTGTGATGCTGGCCGCCGGCGACACCTTCCGCGCCGCCGCCATCGGCCAGCTCGCCACCTGGGCCGAACGGGTCGGCGTGCCGATCGTCTCGGGCAAGGAAGGCGGCGACGCGGCGGGCATCGTCTATGAGGCGGTGAAGCAGGCGACCGCGACCGGCATCGACGTGCTGATCGTCGACACCGCCGGACGCCTCCAGAACAAGCGCGAGCTGATGGACGAGCTGTCCAAGATCCGCCGCGTGCTCGGCCGCCTGAACCCGGAAGCGCCGCATGACATCCTGCTGGTCCTCGATGCGACCACCGGCCAGAACGCGCTCAACCAGATCGAGGTGTTCAAGGACGTGGCGGGCGTCACCGGGCTGGTCATGACCAAGCTGGACGGCACCGCGCGCGGCGGCGTGCTGGTCGCGGCGGCCGAGAAATACGGCCTGCCCATCCACGCCATCGGCGTCGGCGAGGGCATGACCGACCTGCGCCCCTTCGACGCCAACGAAGTCAGCCGCATCATCGCAGGCATCGAGGGAGGCCGAAAGTGAGCGCCGCCCCCAAGACAGAAGCCGGTCCCGGCCTGAAGGCGGGCATCGAATACGGCCCGCTGGTCCTGTTCTTCGCGGTCAATTTCCTGGCGCCGATGGGACCGCTGACCCGCGTGTTGGTCGCGACCGGCGTCTTCATGGCTGCGACCGTGGTGGCGATGATCGTCAGCAAGGTGAAGCTGGGCCGCATCTCGCCGATGCTGTGGCTGTCGGGCATCTTGGTCGTCGTGTTCGGCGGCCTGACCCTGTATTTTCACGACGAGCGCTTCATCAAAATGAAGCCGACCATCGTCTATGCCATGTTTTCCGCGCTGCTGTTTTTCGGCCTCGCGACCGGGCGGCCGCTGATCCAGATGGTGCTGGGCAATGTCTATCCGGGGCTGACCGAGCTGGGCTGGCGCAAGCTGACGCGCAACTGGGCGTGCTTCTTCGCCTTCATGGCGGTGCTGAACGAAGCGGTATGGCGCAATTCCAGCTGGGATTTCTGGGTCGGCTTCAAGCTGTGGGGCGCGATGCCGCTGACGCTGGGTTTCGCCATCGCGAATATCCCGATGCTGTTGAAGAACGGGCTGAACGCGGACGCGGCGAAGGTCGACGAACCGCCGGTGGAGTGACGATCCTCCCCGGCACGGGGAGGGGGACCGCCGCGAAGCGGCGGTGGAGGGGGCGTGCCGCGAAGGACGACCTATGCGGAAGCCCCCCTCCGTCAGGGCTGACGCCCTGCCACCTCCCCGTGCCGGGGAGGATCAAAAAAAGGGCGGCCCCGTGGGAGCCGCCCTTTCTCGTATCCGAAACCGGACGTGCGCGAAATTATGCGACCGCCGCCTCGTACCGGCGACCAGCCTCGTCCCAGTTCACGACGTCCCACCAAGCCTTCAGATAGCCCGGACGATCGTTCATATAGGTCAGGTAATAGGCGTGCTCCCACACGTCGTTCCCCAGGATCGGCGTGCCCTTGTCGGCGACGACGTCCATCAGCGGGTTATCCTGGTTCGGGGTCGAGGTGACCTTCAGCTTGCCCTCGGCATCCGCGATCACCCAGGCCCAGCCCGAACCGAACTGGCCCGCACCCTTGGTGTTGAATTCGTCCTTCAGCTTGTCGAGACCGCCGAACGCCTCGATCGCCTCGGCCAGCTTGCCCGAGGGCTGGGTCGTGCCGGGCTTGGTCATGATCTTCCAGAAGAAGTCATGGTTCCAGAAGCCGCCGCCATTGTTGCGGACGGCCGCCGGGGCCGACGAGATGTTCGCCAGGATGTCCTCGATCGACTTGCCCTGCAGCGACGTGTCGGCAGCAACCGCCTCGTTCAGCTTGTTGGTGTAGGCGGCATGATGCTTGTCATGGTGGAAGGTCATCGTCTCCTTGGAGATGACCGGCTCCAGCGCGTCATAGTCGTACGGAAGGGGTGGCAGTTCGAAAGCCATCGTCAATGCTCCTTTGGGTTTGCCTGTGGCAACGCCGAGCACCCCAAATGGCTCCCAAAAGGCGGTTACGCAACCGTTCCGATCAGATCGTGGCGACGAAGCGCGTGACGAAGCTGGTCGTAGCTCAATCCCAACGACTCGGCGGTGGTCCGCTGGTTGAAGCGATTCTCGGCCAGCGCCTTGGTCAGCAGCTCACGCTCGAACCGGGCGACGCGCGACTTGAAGTCGGACGGACCGACGTCACAGGCCGCCACTTCGTCGCCATCGCTGACCGGGCCGGGTGCGCCGACCTGTTCGCTTTTCGCGGCAGCGGGCGACTGGCCCTGCGGCCGATAAGGCGAGCGGAACGGGTCGATCTCGATCGCATCGACCGGCCCCTCGCGGTCCCAGCGATAGACCGCACGCTCGACCACGTTGCGAAGCTCGCGGACATTGCCGGGCCAGCGATGCTCCATCAGCGCATCGGTCGCCGCCGCGCCGAAGCCCGGCCAATCCTCCCATCCGATCTCGGCGGCCATGCGCCGCCCGAAATGATTGGCAAGGACCATGATGTCGCTCTTGCGCGCGCGTAGGGGAGGCAGCGTCACCACCTCGAAGCACAGCCGGTCGAGCAGGTCGGCGCGAAACTGATGGGCGGCGACCTTGTCGGGCAAATGCTCATTGGTCGCCGCGACGATACGAACGTCGACGCGAAGCGGCCGCGACGATCCTATCCGCGTCACCTCGCCATATTCGACCGCGCGCAGCAGCCGGTCCTGCGCCGCCATCGACAGCGTGCCGAGTTCGTCGAGGAACAGCGTCCCCCCGCTCGCCTCCTCGAACCGCCCTGCCCGCGCCTTGGTCGCGCCGGTAAAGGCGCCCGCCTCATGGCCGAACAGTTCGGCCTCGATCAGCGTTTCGGGAAGGGCCGCGCAGTTCATGACGACCAGCGGCTGGTCCCAGCGCCCGCTCAGGCGGTGGAGGCGTTCGGCGACCAATTCCTTGCCCGTCCCACGCTCGCCGATAACCAGCACCGGACGGTCGAGCGCGGCGGCACGGCTGGCCCTTTCCAGCGCATCCAGAAAGGCCCCCGACTGGCCGATGACCTGACTCGTTCGCTCCATTCCCAACAGGTGGCGGATTTTCCCAACGCTTGGCAAGACTGCAATCGTTCAGGCACCGCAACTATTTCATAAGTCATTGATTTAACAGACTTTATGAAGTTGGCACGCCCCCTGCAATGCTATCGACATCCCGCCAACGAGCGGACCGACATAAGAATTCAGGGAGTTTCCACCATGTTCGCCACCAGCTTCACCCGCCAGATCGCCGCCATCGCCTGCACCGTCGTGATGAGCGCCACCTGCCTGATGGGCGCCCTCGCCCCCGCGCATGTCGCCACCGCACAGACGTCGGTTGCGGCGATCGAGGCACCGACCGCATAATCCCCGAATAGTCGCCATCAAGGAGTATCCGATGGGCATTTTCTCCCGCACCCGCGACATCGTCGCCGCCAATTTCGCCGACCTGCTCGACAAGGCGGAGGACCCCGCGAAGATGATCCGCATGATCATCCTCGAAATGGAGGAAACGCTTGTCGAGGTGCGCGCCTCCGCCGCCCGCACGATCGCCGACCAGAAGGAAATCCGCCGCCACATCATGAAGCTGGACCAGCTTCAGGACAGCTGGACCGAAAAGGCCGAGCTGGCGCTGTCGAAGGATCGCGAAGACCTGGCCAAGGCCGCGCTGATCGAGCGTCAGAAGGCCGCCGACATGGCCGACCAGCTAAAAGCCGAGGTCCAGGTGCTCGACGATGCGCTGCGCGCGTCGGAAGAGGACATCGCCAAGCTGCAGAACAAGCTGCGCGAGGCGCGGACCAAGCAGAATGCGGTCCAGACTCGTCTGGAGAGCGCCAACAACCGCTATCGCCTGCGCGAAATGTGGAACGGGCCGAAGACCCACGACGCGTTCAGCCGCTTCGACATTCTCGAGCGCAAGGTGGACGAGGCCGAGGGCCGCGCGGAAGCACTTGGCCTGGGCGCTTCGCCGAAGACGCTGGAAGAGGAAATCGCCGAGCTGCGCGCCTCCGACCGGGTCGATGCCGAACTCGCCGCGCTCAAGGCGCGCCTGAACAAGGGGGAGTGAGATGGAGGATTTCTTCAACATCGCCGTCCCGATCGTCGCCATCTCGGTCGGCCTGCCCTGGCTGATCCTGCACTATATGACCAAGTGGAAACACGCGCCCAAGATCACCCATGAGGACGAGCAGTTGCTCGACGAGCTTCACCTGCTCGCCCGGCGGCTGGAGGATCGGGTGAACACCGTCGAACGGATCGTCGCCGCCGACAATCCCAACTTCAAGCCCAGCCTGTCGCAGTCCGAATGGCGCCCCGAAGGCCGCCTCGGTCAGCATGACTACAGCCTCGATCGGAGGAATTGAGATGACCGCCAGCCGCACCAATTTCTACCTCGATAAACAGAATGCCAAGTTCAAGGGCGTCTGCTCGGGCATCGCCGACTATACCGGCGTCGATGTGATGTGGGTCCGCGTCGCCGCGGTCCTGCTGACCATCACCGGGGTCGGCATGCCCTGGGTCCCGCTCGCCTATATGCTGATCGCCTGGATGGCGACAGCCAAGCCGATCGGCCTCTACCAGTCCGCCGAGGACGCCAAATTCTGGCAGGGCGTGCGCAGCAATCCGCGCCGCTCGACCGCCGAGGTCCGCTCGAAGTTCCGCGATCTCGACCGTCGCCTCGCCGATATCGAATTGCACTACACCAGCCGCAATCGCCAGCTGGCCGACGAGATCGACAGCCTGCGCTGAGACCGCGCTGACACATCAACTATCCTATGGGAGTATGGATTATGTCTTGGGGAGGACCGGGTTTCGTCCTGGCGATCATCGCAATGTCGACGATCGGTTGGGTCGTCACCACCTGGATACGGGCCAAGCACGGCTATAGCCTGGAAAACGACTGGGGCGGCATGACGCACAAGAGCGACATCGCCGATGGCCGCAAGGTCGAACTGCTGACCGCCGAGAACCAGAAACTGGTCGGCCAGGTCTCTCGACTGGAGGAGCGGATCGCGGTGCTGGAGCGCATCGCCACCGATCCCGCCGAGCGGACCGCGCGCGAAATCGACGCGCTGCGCGATCGCTGAGGGAGAAGGGTGATGAATGATATCGGCATCCTGGTCCCACTCTTCGGTATCAGCTGCGGCATGGTCGCGATCATCGGCGGCGTCTTCGTCCGCCCCTGGTTCGCCTACCGCGAAAAGCGGCTGGCCACCGAGGCCTCGATGGTCGCGGAAAAGGCAGCGCAGTACGCCGCCCAGACCGAGCGGCTGGAACAGCGGGTCCGGGTGCTGGAGCGGATCATCACCGATCGCGGCCTGGCGCTGAGCGACGAGATCGACGGTTTGCGGGTCCCCGGCGAGGCGCCCGCCCGCATCGACCACTGACAATAGAATAAAGGGGAGTTACCGCTATGTCCGGCGGACAGTTCATGACCGTTCTGATCGTCGCGATCGTGATGATCGCCAGTATCTTCAAGGCCAAGCATCGCCGTTCGCCCGGTCTCGACATGGTCGAGCATCTGCGCGGCGACAGCGCCCGCGACACCCAGGCGCTGCGCGGCGAAATCCAGCAACTCAAGGAGCGCATCCAGGTGCTGGAGCGCGTCATCACCGACGAGCGCAAGAGCATCGACCTCGACCGCGAGATCGAGCGGCTGCGCGACCGTTAAGCCAACCATTGATACGGACAGGGAGCCCGGATCATGACCGACACCAATCTCTACATCGTCCTTGCCACCGCCGGGCTTGCCGGCCTGGCGATGATCGTCACCGCCGGTCTCGCCGGATGGCGCGGCTGGTTGCAGCTGAAAAGCCGCGAGTTCGACCGGACGAACGACATGCCCTATCCGCCCGCCAGCTCGGCGGCGTCGCGGATCGAGATGGCGGACCTGAAGGAACGTATCCGCAAGCTCGAAGCCATCGCCGCCGGCGTCGACCTCTGACCATCGCATGGGACAGGTGGGAATGGCCCTCCCCCTTGATCCTGCCCACGATCGACGGCGACCCGGCTTGTCGTGGGATCATGCACCGGGTAGCGGACAATGCCATGTCCGACCTTGCCGAAATCCGCGACGAATATGAATTTCTCGACGCCGACGATCGCTATCGCCTGCTGATCGATCTTGGCCGCGCGTTGGAGCCCATGCCCGAGGCGTTGAAGACCGATGCGACACTAGTGCGCGGCTGCTCGGCCTCGGTCTGGGTCTATCCGACCAAGGGGGATGGCGACGGGCTGCATTTCCTGGCGGACTCGAACGCGGCGATCACCAAGGGGATCATCGCGCTTGTCCTGAAGACGGTGCAGGACCGGACGCCTGCGGACATCCTGGCGACCGATATCGAGGGCGAACTCGCACCGTTCGACCTGAAGAACCAGTTGAGTTCCAACCGGACCCAGGGGATTCCGAACATGATCGCGCTGATCCGGGAGACCGCCGGGCGATATTGATCGGGCAGCGGCGGGCTCGGTGAGACACCCGGCCCTCCCCCATCCCCTCCCGCTTGCGGGAGGGGAGCGGCTAGAGCGGTTTTCGATCAGTCTGCATCATATCCGCAGGCTGCAAAGTAGTTGGCGCATTCCTGTGGTGAGTAGAGGTCGAGGATGCGCCCGATGGCGTTCCATAGGCCATGGATGGTCCGTTCTGCGGCTTTGCGCAGGTGCACCTTCAGCTTGGAAAATGCCTGCTCGATTGGGTTGAAGTCCGGGCTGTACGGCGGGAGGAACAGGAGCGTTGCGCCGACACTCTCGATGGCGGCGCGCACGGCAGGTGTCTTGTGGCTCGACAGGTTGTCCATGATGACGACGTCGCCGTAGTCCAGTTCGGGTACGAGGACACGCGTTACATAGGTGAGGAACGCATCGGTGTTCATCGGCCCGTCGAGCACCCAGGGTGCAACCATGCCGGTGCGGCGCAGACCGGCCGTGAAGGTGGTGGTCTTCCAGTGGCCAAAGGGAATGCCGGCACGCAATCGCTGGCCGCGTCGACATCGTCCATGACGGCGGGCCATGTTGGTGGACGCCCATGTCTCGTCGATGAAGACCAGCCTGTCGGGATCGAGGTCGAGCTGGCCCTCAAACCATTCCTCGCGGCGCTTCAGGACGTCGGGGCGGTCCTGCTCGCTCGCGTGGCCGGTCTTTTTTTGCGCGTAATCCCATGCCGGGCAAAGAAGCGCCATAGCGTGGCAATGCTCGTGGTCACGCCGCGCGCAGCCAGCATCTCCCGCAATTCCGCCAGGGTCGGATCAGGCTGCTGCTCGATCGCATCCAGGATAAAGGCTGCATGGTCCTCGATCTTCGCCGTACGGCGGTCGCCGCCTCGGACCTTGCCTGCTGGCGTGCCGTGAACAAGCACCAGTTGCCGCCAGCGGATCGCGCTTGCTGCGCTGACGCCGAACCGGTCGGCCGCCTGTCGACATGATAGTCCACCTTCAACAGCCGCAACGACGCGGTCCCGCAGATCACGTGATAAAGCTCGACCCATTCGCGCCAGCCTCCTTTGCCAGCACGGATCGTGAATCAGAAAACGGCCGCCATGTGAATCCCCGATGATTCAATTCGGCTGAAAACCGCTCTAGAGGAGCGTGCAGGTTCCTCCCCTGATTGGCTTGGTCGGGGCCAAGCGTCCTTGAAGCGGGCCAAAAGCCGCCAAGAAGCACGCCCCTCCCGCAGGCGGGAGGGGATGGGGGAGGGCCTGGTGTCTCACCGAGCCCCCGCTAAAACCTCAAGCCCCCCGCCCCAACCGCGCCGCAACCGCTTCGACATCCTCGCCCGGCGTCACCACCAGCCATTCCCCCGGTCGCCGCCCATCGACCAACGTCACCGCATTCTTCGGACACAGCCCCAGGCACTTCGTCTCGACCACCCCGACCGGCGCCTTCCGCCCCTTGCCGAAAATCCGCTTGAGCGCCTTGGCCAGCGGCGTCTTGCCGTTCGGCCCGAATCCACCGCCAACCTTTTTGGAACATTTGCCGCAGACCAGGACCGTCGCTTCCCACTCCGCCTTGGCGCGACGGATCATTCCGGTTTCCAGCTCCGGCGTTCCTCGGCGGCGCGAAGAACCTCGTAAGCCGCCTGTACCTGCTGGAATTTGGTCGCGGCTTCCGGATCGTTGGGACGGATATCGGGATGGTTCGCCTTGGCGAGGCCGCGCCACGTTGCGCGGATCAGGTCGAACTCGGCGTCCGGCTCCAGCCCCAGCGCATCGAGCGCGCGCATCTCGTCACGCGAGCGGCTACCGTCACCAGGCCCCGCCCAGGCCTGGTGCTTAGACTGGGCATAACCCGCACTCGTCTGCCGCTCCGAGGCTTCGCGCGCGGCGGCTTCCTCGGCGCTGAGGCCCTGAAAATAGTCCCAGCCGCGATTATACTCGGCGGCGTGCGTCTCGCAGAAATACCAGCGGTCGGGGCTGTTGGGGGATTTGGGGGCCGGGCAGTTGCCCGGCTGGTCGCAACCGTGCCGGTCGCAAATACGCACCGGCTTGGCCTCCCGCGATGCGCCATAGCTGCGCCAGCGGGGAAAGCCCCAGTCATTGGATCGGGTAGAAGAACGCGCCACGCTGGCCGATTTAGGCGACTTGCGCGCCGGTGCAAGCATCGACGCCGTGCTTTGCGGGACAGAGCCTCCAAATGCCCGCTGAATCGCTTGACCGGCAATGGTTCCCTCGTTCATGAAATATACGTCATCATATATTCATGTCCGTATCGGACATATGCGGACGCCCAGTTTTGACAGGAGCCAGTGTGGCCCAAAGTCGTTCCTTCCTGGCCACCGCAAGAGCGGACATACCGGCCTCCATCGTGGTGGCGCTTGTCGCCCTGCCCCTCTGTCTCGGCGTCGCGGTCGCATCGGGTGCGCCGCCCTTTGCAGGCATGATCGCCGGGATCGCAGGCGGCCTGGTCGTCGGCTTCCTGTCCAAATCGCCCCTGTCGGTGGCCGGTCCCGCCGCCGGTCTGACCGTGATCGTGTTCGAGGCGATCGAGCGACTGCCCAGTTTCCAGGTCTTCCTGCTGGCGGTGATGCTCGCGGGTGTCCTCCAGCTGGCCTTCTCCTTCACCCGCGCGGGCGTGCTGGCCGAGTTCGTGCCGTCCTCGGTCATCACGGGGATGCTGGCGGCGATCGGCCTGATCCTGATCCTGAAGCAGATCCCCCACGCTATCGGCTATGACGGCGATTTCGAGGGCAGCTTTGAATATGCCAGCCGGGCGGGCGGCAATACCTTTACCGACCTGTGGACCAGCGTCAGCAACGACATCGCACCGGGCGCGGTGCTGATCGGCGCGGTGTCGCTGGCCTTCCTGTTCTGGTGGGATCACGCCAAGCCCAAGCAAGGCCCGCTGCGCCTTCTGCCCGGGCCGCTGGTCGTCGTCGTCATCGGCGTGGTCGGCAACATGATCCTGGGCGCGATGCGTCCCGACTGGCAGCTGGCGGGCGCGCATCTGGTGCGGGTGCCGGTCGCGGGCAGCGCCTCGCAGTTCCTCGGCCAGTTCCAGCTTCCCGACTTCTCGGCGATCGGCATGGGCGCGGTGTGGACCACCGCGATCACGCTGGCGATCGTCGCCAGCCTGGAATCGCTGCTGAGCGTCAAGGCGGTCGACGAGCTCGATCCGCGCCGTCGCACCACCGACAAGAATTGGGAGCTGATGGCGCAGGGCGGCGGCAATATCGTCTCCGGCCTGCTCGGCGGCCTGCCCGTCACCTCGGTGATCGTGCGCTCCTCGGCCAATGTCGATGCGGGGGCGGAGAGCAAGCTGTCGACGATGTTGCACGCCACCTGGCTGCTGCTCTCGGTCGCGCTGATCCCGGTCGTGCTGAACCAGATTCCGCTGGCCGCGCTCGCCGCCGTGCTGATCGCCACCGGCTACAAGCTGTGCAAGCCCAAGCTGTTCACCGAGCGGTACAAGCAGGGATGGAGCCAGTTCATCCCCTTCATCGTCACCATCCTGGCGATCCTGCGCACCGACCTGCTGATCGGCATCCTGGTCGGTCTGGTCGTCGGCTTCGTGTTCGTCGTGGCGCGCAATTTCCGCCCGGCGCTGACCTTCGCGTCCGATGGCGAGGATTGCCTGATCCGGGCGCGGCGCAACCTGTACTTCATCCACAAATACGAATTGCAGAAGTCGCTCGCCAAGGTGCCGGACGGTGCCAACCTGCTGATCGACCTGTCCTCGACCTCCTATGTCGACCTGGACAATGTCGACATCATCAACGCCTTCATCAAGGGCGCCGACTTCCGTGGGATCAGCGTGATCGTGCGCGGCGACATCGCCGAGCGGACCACGCCGCTCATCAATGCCCCATCGACCGGAGTGCGCTACGCATGAGGGAATATAAGCAGCTGCTGCTCGCCAATAAGGCCTGGGCGACCGAACTCCTCGAGGAAAAGGCCGACTTCTTCCAGCGGCAGACGGCGGGCCAGAAGCCCGATTTCCTGTGGATCGGCTGTTCCGACAGCCGGGTGACGCCCGAGCAGATGACGATGACCCCGCCGGGCGGCATGTTCCTGCATCGGAACATCGCCAATTTGGTCCATGACGACGACCTGAACCTGTTGTCGGTGGTGCAGTACGCGGTCGATGTGCTGAAGGTCCGTCACGTCATCCTGTGCGGCCATCATGGCTGCGGCGGCGTGCTGGCGACACTGGAGGGTGGCACGCAGGGGCCGGTCGACCAGTGGCTGGGCAATGCCCGCGACGTGCTGCATCGCCACCAGGACGAGATCGATGCCCAGCCGGACCAGGCCGCGAAGGTCAACCGGCTGGTCGAGGTGAACGTGATGGAGCAGCTGCGCCACCTCGCCCGGCTCGACACGATTCAGAAGGCCTTTGCCGAGAAGCGCGAGCTGTGGCTGCACGGCTGGGTCTATGACATTCGCGACGGGCACATCAAAACCTTGCTCGAGATCGACGCGAACACCGACCTCGACGGCATGGTGCGCCCCGACAAGGTACTCGTCTGATCGCGGCCGCTTGATCGCGCCCCGGTGACCGCCTAGCCTCTTCCCGTCCATGGGGGAGGATGACATGCGGCATTGGGGTATGGCGGCGATGGTCGCGTTGTTGGCGACGAGCGGTGTTTCGGCACGCGATCTGGAGGTTCCGGCGAACAAGGGCTGGATGCACGCCGAGACGAAGCTGATCGTCCGGTCGAGCATCGCCGGGCTGAACCGCATCGCGATCACCGACGCGACGACCTCGGAACATGACATCGCCGTTAAGCTGGAAAGCCCCGACAAGGCGGTCTTCGCCACGCTGTTCCTGTTTCACCCGGCGGTGCCCAGCGTACCGCTCTGGTTCGACCGCTCGCGCACCGCGATCGAGGAGCGCAAGAATTTCGACAAGGGCGCGCCCGCCAGCGCCGATCCGGTCGCCTTCGCCCCCTTGGGCACGGGCCCGGCGGTGGGCTTGCGCCAAAGCTGGTCGCTGCTGAGCAGTCCGTATCGCAGCACCTCGCTGGCGGTGATGCCGATGGGCGAATGGTTGCTGGTCGTGCGCCTGACCGCCGAGAAGCTCACCGCGACGACGCTCGACGGCAAGATGGACGAGATCATCGCCGCGCTGAAGCCCGCCATCGCGACCACGCCCGCCTATCCGGGTCCTGCGGTGCCGATCCAGCCCTGCGCCAGCCAGACCGACTTCGCGCATCTGCCCAAGGCCAAGGTGGAAAAGCCGGGTGGGGCCGACGTCATGAGTGATCTGCTGCTGGGCGCGGTCATAGCCAATCACAAGCCCGACCCCACGACCGAAGCCGTAAAGCCCGCCGGGCCGATCTGCCGCGATGGGGCCGGCCATACGACCTACGGCGTCTATCGTTGGGATGGGTCCGACATCAACGGCTATACGATGGCGCTTTACGATGCCGGACGCACGATCAGCGTCTTTCCGGGCATCATGAGCCAGATCGAAAAGCGCAAGACCATGTCTTATTCGGTGGTGCTGCATCATGTTGATGACAGCGCGGACAGCTATCCCTCGTTCAACGGCCTGCCCCGCCCCGAACAGGTATGGGACCTTATCACCAAGGGAACACCCTCGGCCAAGTCGCAAGGCAATAATGTCTCGATCAACGCGAGCGCGCTGGGCAAGCCGTGATCGGGCAATAGCCCGGTCGGAAAATTCAGTCAGAGGGCCTGTAAGCCGGGTTCTGTCCACCGGCCAAAGCCGGATGGGCGACCATTCTTCTAGGACGATGCTTGCACATCGCCTCAAGCAACCAACCCGGATAGCGGGCGGGAACGCGCCCCGACGCTTTCGCGCCATGCCATCCCTATTCGGTCTTGCTCCCGGTGGGGTTTGCCATGCCGTTTCCGTTACCGGACCCGCGGTGCGCTTTTACCGCACCCTTTCACCCTGACCTGGCCGAAGCCGTGGCCGTCTGCTCTCTGTGGCACTGTCCCTGGGGTCGCCCCCGCCGGGCGTTACCCGGCACCGTTATTCCGTGGAGCCCGGACTTTCCTCGCCCCCGGTTTCCCGAGGCCGCGGCCGCCCGGCCCTCTGACTGCGGGCGGATGTAGACGGATTGGGGATTAGGGCAAGGGGTTTGTGACGGGGCGGCCCTGCGCGCCTCAGTCGTCCCCCTGCGGACGAGGCAGCAACAGCGCCAGCAGGATCATTCGGCACTCCGCATCGATCTCGCCATCCACCAGTTCGGGGCGGAAGCGCCGCTGGAACGCCATGATCGCCGCCATGCGGTCAGTCACGTCATAGCCAAACCGCTCCAAGGCCAGGCAGAAGCCCGCCTCGGTCCACATCGGGTCCATCAGCTTCTTGGTCGGGCGCGGCAGCGCCAGGCGGCGCCGGGCCAGCGTGCCCCAGGGAAACAGCTCGCCCGGATCGCGCTTGCGCGCAGGCGCGATGTCCGAATGACCGACGATATTGCCACGCGTGATGCCGTGGCGCTTCTGGATGTCCGCCATCAACTCCATCAGCGCGGCGATCTGTTCGTCGGGGAACGGACGATAGCCCCAGTCATGGCCGGGATTGACGATCTCGATACCGATGCTAGCCGAGTTGACGTCCTCGATCGACCGCCAGTGCGAGCGGCCCGCATGCCAGGCGCGGTTCTCTTCATCGACCATCCGCAGAATCGTGCCGTCCTCGGCCACCAGATAGTGGCAGGACACCTTGGCGTCCGGGTCGCGCAGGCGGGCGATGGCCGACTCCGCGTCCTGCATCCCCGTATAGTGCAATACGATCATCGTGATGGGCAGACTACGCGCGTCGAAATTGGGCGACGGCGTTTCGACGATCGTCATGCAACCTCCTGAACGACCCCGGTTCACCACCCCTGTTAGCGGCATCGGGCGTTCAAGGATATGGCTTCATGCCACGCCCCGGTCAGGCGTAGCGAAATGGGCCATCGGTCGCGCATTTCTCATAGACCGCGCGTCCGGTCTCGGCGATCTGGAACAGGTCGGTCTGGCCGATCACCGTCTCGCCCGCGCCCAGGATCAGCCCGCCCGAGGGGCGCAGCGCCTCTGCAATCACCTGAAAGGCACGCTTCTTGGGCTCGGGCGCCAGGTACAGCATCACGTTGCGGCACAGGACCAGGTCGAACAGGCCGCTTGGGGCCGGGTCGGCGATCAGGTTGAGTTGGCGATATTGGATATGGCGGATCAATTCGGGCTTGGCTGTCCATTCGTCGCCCGGCCGCCCCTCGAACCAGCGGACCAGTCGGCGAATGGGCATGCCGCGCTGAACCTCGAACTGGGTGTAAGAACCGGTGCGGGCTCGGGCGATGGCGGTTTCGGAGACATCGGTCGCCACGATCTCGGGGATCGGCGCGCCGATCTGCTGCTGGCGCTCGGCAAAGACGATCGCCAGCGACAAAGGCTCCTGCCCGGTCGAGCAGCCGGCGCTCCAGATACGCGCGCGGCGGCCGCTGCGCTCCACCTCGGCGACGCGCTCGACAATATGATCGAACACGTGCGGATCGCGGAAGAACGAAGACTCACCGTTGACCAGCGCATCGATCACCCGGCTCGCCAGATGGGGGTCGCGCCCATCCAGCACCGCGTTGACCAGCTGGTCCAGCGTGTCGAACCGCCGCTCGCGCATCAACGGGAGCAGCACGGTATCGACGCGGGTCGAACGATGGCTGGCGATCTGCTGCCCGGTCCGGGCTTCGAGCAGCGCGGCGAGGACGGTCAGCGCCTGAGCCGTCACCACCCCGCCCGGCATCGCGGCCATGGCCGGCCCTCGCGGACTGCCGGGGGCGGGCCATGGGACCGACGCCCCCATCATGCCATACGTCCCGTGGCGATCATGGCTCCGATCTCCTCCGGCGACAGGATCGTATCGGCCAGCTGGTGCGATACGACCGCGCCCGGCATGCCCCAGACCACCGAGCTTTCCCGGCTCTGTGCGACGACGCGCCCGCCCGAGGCTTTCAGCGCCCGCGCGCCGTCCAGCCCGTCGCGGCCCATGCCGGTCAGCACGATGCCCCAGGCGCGGTCGCCCCAAAGCTCAGCCAGCGAGGCGAACATCGGGTCCACCGAGGGCAGGCAGCCGCTGCGCGCGCGTTCATGCTTCAACCGGATCGCGGCCCCGCCATCGGTCAAGCGGACAAAGGTCATATGCGCATCGCCCGGTGCAATGATGATCCGGCCGGGCCGCACGCGCATCCGGTCCTGCGCGACCTCGCACGGGCGGCGGGCGACGGTGGCGAGCTGGGCCGCGAAAAAGGGCACGAAGTCGACCGGCAGGTGCTGCGTGACGACGACCGGCACCGCAACGCTGCCTGGAATACGGCCGAGCAGCTTGGCGAGCGCATGAATGCCGCCGGTAGAGGCACCGATCCCGATGATGTCGGGCAGGACGATACCGACCGGCTGGCGGACAGAGTTGGGAACGGGGGCAGGCACCGGCGCCGGACGGTCGTCGCGCGGGGCCAGCGCGTCCAGTTTCTGAATGAGGGATTCGCCAAATTCCGCCAGCCCCTGCGGTCGCGGCTTGACCAGCGTGTCGGCCGCGCCATGCGCCATTGCCTGCACCGCCGCGGCACCACCGGTCGGGGTCGAGCTGGACACGATGACGATCCGCGCGCCCTGCCCCACCGCCTGGATACGGGGCAGCGCGGTGATGCCGTCCATGCCCGGCATTGCAACGTCGAGCAGGATGACGTCGACCGCCTGGCGGCTCAGGAACTCCAGCGCGGCATCGACATGGGTGACGGCCCCCGCGATCACGAACCGCTCGTGCGGTTCGATCTGGCGTGCGATCAGCGCCCGCGCGACCGCCGAATCGTCGACGATCAGAACACGCGTCGGCGCAAAGGCCCGTGAGGGCTGCACCGTCGAGACGGGGTCGGGGTGGGTGAGCGATGCCATGTCGACGGAGCGCCGGGAACGCACCAGACTCGAGTGGTTCAGATCATGCCGACGAGCTGGAGCTTGCTTTCCAGCGTGTCGCGATCGAACGGCTTCATGATGTACTCGTCCGCACCGGCATCGATCGCGGCGCGGATATGCGCCATGCCGTTCTCGGTGGTGCAAAAGACGATGCGCGGACGCGGCGCGATATCGGCCTCACGCAACGCGCGCAGGAAATCCATGCCGCTCATGACCGGCATGTTCCAGTCGAGCAGGATCACATCGGGCACCGATTCGAGGCATGCCTCCAACGCCTCACGACCGTCCCCCGCCTCGCGCACTTGGAGGTCGAGCGTTTCGAGGATGTGGCGAGCGACCTTACGGATCACCTTGGAGTCATCGACGACGAGACAGGTTTTCATGCGGTACGCCCTATTCTACCGTGGGCCCGTGAGGGCCCGTCCTGCACGATAAGGCGGGAAAGTAACGGCCTGGTTAATCGGTCAGGCCGCCAGCGATGCGGCCTGCGGCACCAGCCGCTTGAGGTCGAGGACCAGCAGGGGCTCGCCGTCGCGCACCACCATGCCGTCGGCGGCGCGCGACCAGCGCCCCTCGGCCGGGGGAACGTGCGGCATCGGGCTGGTCTCGAACATCTCGATATCGTCGAGCGCGTCGACCAGCATCGCGTAATAATGCCCGTCCTGCTGAGTGATCACCGCCCGGCGGACATGCGGCGGCATCGGCTCCAGCCCCAGGGCCAGCCGGGTGTCGACCACGGTGATGACCCGGCTGCGCAAGGCGGTGAGCCCCCGGACCGACGCTTCGGCGCGCGGCACGGCCACCACCTCGCCGATATCCACCACCGAATCGACCTGGTCGGCGTCGAAGACCACGCCCTGCCCGGCGATGCTGGCGATCAGGAACAAGGGCATCAGCGACCTCCCCGACGCGCATGGCCCGCCAGCGCGGCGATCAGCGCGGAACGGTCGTAACGATAGATGCTGTCGGAGCCCGTAGGCCCTTCCCGATCGCGGCGCAGGCGCACGACCGGCGTGTCGGACGGGTCGCAGGCCTCCACCTCGCCCTCCATGACCAAGCGAACGGCCGGGGCCCCGTCGGCGCTCGAGCGAGTGGCACAACGATAGCCATGCGCTTCCAGAACGGGCCGCAGGAACCGGTCCATCCAGGCCGCCCCCGCCCCGTCGAGCAGGCAAAGCGGCGCACCGTCCCCGCTCTCGCTGCTGCCCTCCATGTCGAGGAACAGCGTCAGCGGATCGAGGATTTCGATCGCTTGGCCGTCCCAGACGGTGACGCCCAGCACGATGCCGCCGGAGGACGCGGCGATCTCGGCGGGCAGCTGGATGATCTCCAACGCGGTCGTCATGGCATAGGCGCATTCCGCCTCGCCATCGGTCAGGCGGATCACCTCGATCTCGCGGCCGGTCAGCGCGTCATCGAGCGCGACCGGATCGACATGGTGGAGCGGCACCGTCGTCTCGCCGATGACCAGCCGGACGCGGCCGCCCGAGCGATGCACGGCCGAGGTGGCGACCTTTTCCACCCGGTCGATCGCGGCCAGCGGCATGGTCCGGCGCACCCCGTCCAGATCCTCGAACAGTAGGGCGGGATGGGTGGCCTCCTCCGCCTCTTCCTCGGTCGCGGCGATCACCTCGCGCTGGAAACGCAGGCCCGCCACCGTCGCGAGGCCAGCCCCGTCGAGAAGGAGCATGGGCAGGCCGCTGTCGGGCAGGGTCTGTCCGGCATAGAGCCCCGTCGCCATCACGGCGGGCGCGGCGGGCTTGACCACCACTTCCTCGGTGTCGAGCACATCGTCGACGCCCAGCGCATAATCGCCGTCGCGGGTCGAGACGATGACCAGATTGGCGGGATCGCCCTCCCCTATCCCCAGGAACGGCGCGAGCGGCAGCATGGGCAGGCGGCGTCCGCGCACTGTGGCGATGCGGATGTCGCCGACCGGATCGATGCGCACCTGTTCGCCGCGCACCTTCACGATCTCCTCGATCGCCTGGCGGGCGATGGCGAAACGCTGCGTGCCGACCGCAATCACGATGGTCGACATGATCGACAGGGTCAGGGGGACATGGATGGCGATCGTCAGCCCCTTGCCGGGCCGATTGTCGAGCGCGACGCGACCGCCGACATGCTCGATATTGGCGCGGACCACATCCATGCCGACGCCGCGCCCCGACAGGGTCGACACGGTATCGCGGCTCGACAGGCCGGGCTCGAACACCAGTTTCAGCTTTTCCGCCGGGGTCATTACCGCGACTTCGGCGGCGGAGCGCAGGTCGGTCGCGATCGCCTTGGCCGCGACACGCGCGACCTCGATCCCGGCACCGTCATCCGTGACCTCGATCAGGATCTGGTTCCCCGACTGGCGCGCAGTGACCTGGATATGGCCGGTCGGCGACTTGCCCGCGCGGCGACGCTCGGCGGGGCTTTCGAGACCATGGTCGATGGCATTGCGGATGATGTGGACCAGCGGATCGCGCATCATCTCAATCATCTCGCGGTCGAGTTCGACGTCCGACCCTTCTATCTTCAGCGACACCGCCTTGCCCAGCTCGGCGGCGGTGTCGCGTACCATACGGGGAAGTGCGGAGAACAGCCCGTCCACCTTCTGCATCCGGGCGCGGGTCACCGTGTCGCGCATGTCCGCCACGGTCAGCGACAGCCGGTCGAGCGCCGCCTCTACATGCGGGTCGAGCCCCTCGTCGCGCAGTCGCCGGGCCAGTTCGTTGCGGGCCAGCACCATGTCCGACATGCCGCTCATCATCCGATCGAGCAGATCGACGTTCAGGCGGATACTGCGCGGCGCGACGCGTAGGGTCGGAGCCGCGCGGGGGGCGGCGGCAACGGCTTTTTCCTCGATATGCGCAACGGCGGCGATCAGGATGTCGTCGTCGGAATCATCCTCCGGCGTGCCGGCGGCGATCGCCTCGACAATGGCACCGATCCGGTCGACGATCGCGAGCACGGCATCGACCAGCCCGGTATCGGGGGTGCGATGCCCGTCGCGCACGGCGGCTAGCGCATCCTCGGCGGCATGGCTGAGGCGAGCGAGGCGCGGCAGGTCCAGAAAGCCGCAGCTGCCCTTTACCGTATGAACGAAGCGGAAGATCGCATCTAGGCGCGCCCGGTCGGCCGGGGCCGCTTCCCACGCGACGATCTCGCCGGACAGCGCGTCCAGCGTTTCGCGGGTCTCGGCAATGAATTCCTGCAGCAGGTCGTCCATAAGTCCCCGAGGGCGCGCTCCCTTCGCGCACCCTCTTGCCGCCACAAGATTAAAAGGGTGTTTACCCCGCGCGGATCGCCGCACCCAGGATCATCGTATTGGGCGCGGGTTCGGTGACCAGGGTCATACCGCCATGTTCGGTGGTCAGCGTATGGACCAGGAAGGCGGGCGCGGTACGCGACGCCAGCGGTTCGGTCCCCTGCCCCTCCATCAGCGTCCGGCGGATTTCGGGGTCGAGCAGGATGCGTGGTCCCTCGATACGGATCGCGATCTCGATCGCCTCGCGCCCCGCCTCGGCCCCGATGTCGATGGTGCCGCCGCGCGCGAGTGCCTCGGTCGCGATCAGCGCCAGATTCATCAGGATGCGGACCGCAGGCTTGGGCAGGCTGGGCTGATCGACCAGCCAGCCCAGCGTCGTGCGGCGATTGTCGATCAGCAGCCCCTCAATGGCGGTCTTCGCCTCGCCCATGTCGACCCGGTCGGAAAAGCCGCCACCCGCGCCGAAGGCCAGGCGGAAGAATTTCAGCTTGTTGGCCGAAGCGCGCGCGCTGTCCGCCAGCAGCTCCATGCAGCGTTCGCGCATCGCCGGATCGGTCTCGTCGGCCAGCAGCTCCAGCCCGTTGTTGAGCGCCCCCACCGGCGACAAAAGATCGTGGCACAGTCGCGAACACAACAGGCTCGCGAAATCCACCGGGCTGACGGTCATGAAAAATCCCTCGACAAACTGGCCCTTTGTGACGTGGGCCTTCATCATGCGCAAGCAAGTGTAAGCGGATCGAAGCGGCCATGTCGCCGACCCGCCGCCACCGCGCGCCAGGCGGTGACCCGGCCGCCCCCCGCGATCAGCCAGATACTGCCGTCGGGCGCGGCGTCCGCCGCATCGCGGGGCGAGGGTTCGGCCAGACCGGTCGGATGCGAATGATAATGGCCAATCACCCCCGCCCCCCCGGCCCGCGCCGCCCGGTGCGCGGCGATCAGCGCGGCCGGATCGATCTCGAAGCGGTGCCAGGGCTCGGCCGCGACATTGGCGCAAGGTTGCGCGCCGTCGATGCGATCCCCCTCGCCCAGCAGCAGCCCGCACACCTCCCAATCCGGCGACGCGGCGGCGGCGGCGCAAATGAAGTCCAGCGTATCGCTTGAAATCGTTACGGTCATGCCCAAATGGGGTAGCCTATGGACCGGGGGGTTTCCATCATCGATGCGCGGATCGCGCCCACAGCGGACGGCTGGCGGTTGGACCGCGCGCTGGCCGATGCGGTGCCGACCCTGTCGCGCGAGCGGCTGAAGGTCCTCATCAACAGCGGCGCGGTGACCCGCGACGGTGTGATGGCCCGCGACCCCGCCAAGCGGGCGACCGGCGGCGACCTGTTCCAGGTCGCCGTGCCCGCCCCGCTGCCCGCGCATAACGAAGCGCAGGATATTCCGCTCGTCATCGCCTATGAGGACGAACATCTGATCGTGCTCGACAAGCCCGCCGGGCTGGTCGTGCATCCTGCGGCCGGGAATTTCGACGGCACGCTCGTGAACGCGCTGCTGCATCATTGCGGCGGATCGCTGTCGGGCATCGGCGGCGTCGCGCGGCCGGGGATCGTCCACCGGATCGACAAGGACACCTCCGGCCTGATGGTCGCGGCCAAGACCGACCGTACGCATGAGGGGCTGGCCAAGCAGTTCGCGGCCCACTCGATCGACCGCCGCTACCGCGCGATCACGGGCGGCATACCCCGCCCCGCCGACGGCACGGTCGACGCGCCCCTCGCGCGCAGTCCGCAGAATCGCAAGAAGGTCGCGATCGTGCAGGGCGGCAAGCGCGCCGTGACGCATTACCGCACCATCGAGAAGCTGAACAACGCCGCGCTGGTCGAATGCCGACTGGAGACGGGGCGGACGCATCAGGTGCGGGTGCACATGCAATCGCTGGGTCACGCCTTGCTGGGCGACCCGGTTTATGGTAGAACAAAGGGTGCTCAAAAAGCCCTGCTCGACGAACTCGAATTCCGGCGCCAAGCCCTGCACGCGGCGCATCTGGGCTTTATTCATCCCATAAGCGGCAACGCTTTGGCGTTTGAGAGCCCGATGCCCGCCGATATGCAGGAACTGTTCAGTCGGCTTCACGTATAGCAGAAGACCGCCTCGCGCCCGACGACGGGGCGAAACGGATTGACGCTCCAGAAAGGGAGATAAGGATCATGGCAAAAGGCAGCAACGTCCCGGCGACGATTCCTGCACTGGGCGGGGAGCAGTCGCTCAACCGCTACCTGGCCGAGATCAAGAAATTCCCGATCCTTGCCCCGGAGCAGGAATATATGCTCGCCAAGCGCTTCCAGGAGCATGGCGACCCCGAGGCGGCGGCGCAGCTCGTCACCTCGCACCTGCGTCTCGTGGCGAAGATCGCGATGGGTTATCGCGGCTATGGCCTGCCCACCTCCGAGCTGATCTCGGAGGGCAATATCGGCCTGATGCAGGGCGTGAAGAAGTTCGAGCCCGATCGCGGCTTCCGCCTGGCCACCTATGCGATGTGGTGGATCAGGGCCTCGATCCAGGAATATATCCTGCGCTCGTGGAGCCTGGTGAAGATGGGCACCACGGCGGCCCAGAAGAAGCTGTTCTTCAATCTGCGCCGGATGAAGTCGAAGCTCGACGCGTTCGAGGACGGCGATTTGCGCCCCGAGGACGTGACCAAGATCGCCACCGATCTGGGCGTCAACGAGGACGAGGTCATCAGCATGAACCGCCGCATGGCGATGGGGGGCGACACCTCGCTCAACGTCTCGATGCGCGAGGATGGCGAGGGCCAGTGGCAGGACTGGCTGGCCGATGACGCGCCCTTGCAGGACTCGGTCGTCGCCGAGCAGCAGGAGGCGGATGTCCGCCACGACATGCTGGTCAGCGCGATGGACGACCTGAACGACCGCGAAAAGCATATCCTGACCGAGCGCCGCCTGACCGACGATCCCAAGACGCTCGAAGAGCTGAGCCAGGTCTACGGCGTCAGCCGCGAGCGCGTCCGCCAGATCGAGGTGCGCGCATTCGAGAAGCTGCAAAAGGCGATGATGCGTATCGCCGGTGAAAAGCGGCTGCTGGCGGCCGCCTGAGCATGACCGGTCGCACCGTCGTCATCGGCGGCGGCGCGGCCGGGATCGCAGCGGCGCGGACGCTGCACGATACGGGATGTGACGTTCTGCTGGTCGAGGCCGCGGACCGGCTTGGCGGACGGGCCAGGAGCGTTCGCCTGCCGACCGGGCATGTGGTGGATCATGGCTGCGGCTGGCTCCATTCCGCCAAGCGCAACCCCTGGACGGCCATCGCCGAGCGGGCGGGCTTCACCATCGACCACCGCTCGCCCAACTGGCAGGTCCAGTGGAACGACCTGGGTTTTCCCCCCGACGAGAAACGCGCCTCGGGTGAGGCCTATGCCCGGTTCGAGGACGCTGCGATGGCTGCGCTAGACGGGCCGGACTGCCCGCTGTCCGATTTCGTGGGCGATGACGATCCCTGGCGACCGATGATCGATGCGATTTCGGGCTACGCCAATGGCGCGTCGCTGGCCGAAGTCTCGCTGCACGACTGGGCGGCCTATGAGAATGCCGCGACCGACGACAATTGGGCGGTGGTCGAGGGTTACGGCACCGTCGTCGCCCATCATGCCGCCGGACGGACCGTCCATATTGGCGTCACGGCGACGCGGATCGACCATTGTGGCAAGACGATCCGCATCGAAACCTCGGCGGGGACGATCGAAGCCAATCAGGTGATCGTCGCAGTCCCCACCACGGTCCTGGCCGAGGGCAAGCTGACCTTCGACCCGCCCCTGCCCGCCAAGCAGGACGCCGCAGCAGCTCTGCCGCTCGGCATCGCCGACAAGGTCTTTCTGTCGGTCGAAGGCCCCCTGCCTTGGTCCGCCCACGCGCATCTCACTGGTAATCCCCATGGCGCCTGCACCGCCAGCCACCGCCTCTCCCCCTTCGGCTGGCCGATCGTCGAGAGTTTCTTCGGCGGCCCCTGCGCCGAGATGCTCGAGGAAGACGGCGAAGCGGCGGCCTTTGCGATCGACGAATTGGTGGCGCTGCTGGGTAGCGACTGGCGGCGACGCTTCACGCCGCTCGACGTAACGCGCTGGCGGCATGTTCCGCTGATCGGCGGCAGCTACAGCCATGCCAGGATCGGCCATGCCGGAGCGCGCCGGACATTGGCCGAGCCGGTCGACGGCCGCTTGTTCTTTGCGGGCGAAGCGTGTTCGCGCAATAATTTTTCCACGGCGCATGGGGCTTATGAGACCGGTGTTGCGGCTGCACGGGCGATCGTGGATGAGACCGCTGATCCCGGCTTGTGAGTTCCACGGCCGCCGCTATCCTTCCGCAAGATTATAGAGGCGGGGGTTGAATGCGGACGATAGGATTGATCGGCGGCATGAGCTGGGAAAGCTCGTCCGAATATTATCGATTGATCAATCAGGGTGTCCGTGAACAGCGGGGACCTACGACATCGGCCTCCTGCCTGCTCTGGTCCTTCAACTTCGCGGAAATCGAAGATCTTCAGCACAAAGGCGACTGGACCGGACTGACCGCCCTTATGACCGAGGCAGCGCAAAAACTGGAGGCCGCCGGTGCGAACTTCCTCGTCATCTGCACCAACACGATGCACCGGACAGCGCCTGCGGTCGAAGCCTCGGTCAGCATTCCCCTGCTGCACATTGCCGATCCGACAGCGGAACGGATCAAGGCCGCCGGCTTTCGCTCCGTCGGACTGCTGGGCACGGCGTTCACAATGGAACAGGATTTCTACAAGGGAAGGCTGACTGATCGTAACGGACTGGACGTCATCACTCCCGATGCCGCCGACCGCGCTGCGGTCCACCGCATCATCTATGAGGAACTTGTCACGGGGCAGGTCTTGGCCCCGTCGCGCGACATTTACCGTGCGATCATCCAGCGGATGGTCGAAAACGGGGCGGAAGCGGTCATCTTGGGGTGTACCGAGATCATGCTCCTCATTGGCCCGGACGACAGCCCGGTGCCGGTATTCGATACGACGGAGTTGCACGCATTGGCCGCCGTTGACCTGGCTCTGGCAGACTGATCGCTTCTTTCCATACAAAAAAGGCCCCGGTTTTCACCGAGGCCCATTTTCTCATCCGCTTGGCGCGCTCACCGGATCGGCGAGTTCGGGTCCAGCCGCATGTCCAGATACCGGTCCACCGAACCCATCAGCTCGGGCATTTCATGCTCGAAGAAGTGGTTGGCCTTCGGAATGGTGTCGTGATGGATGGTGATGTGCTTCTGCGTGCGCAGCTTGTCGACAAGCTTCTGGGTCGCCGCCGGGGTCGCGACCTCATCGGCCTCGCCCTGGATGATGATGCCCGAGGAGGGGCACGGCGCCAGGAAGGTGAAGTCGTACATGTTGGCGGGCGGCGCGACCGAGATGAAGCCGCGGATTTCGGGGCGGCGCATTAGCAACTGCATGCCGATCCACGCGCCGAAGCTGACGCCCGCGATCCAGGTGGTCGAGGCTTCGGGGTGGAAGCTCTGCACCCAGTCGAGCGCCGAGGCAGCGTCGGACAGTTCGCCGATGCCGTTGTCGAACGTGCCCTGGCTCTTGCCGACGCCGCGAAAGTTGAAGCGCAGCGTGGCGAAGCCGCGCCGCTGGAAGGTCTTGTAGAGTTCCTGCACGATCCGGTTGTTCATCGTGCCGCCCGCATTGGGATGCGGGTGCAGGATCATGGCGACGGGCGCGCGCGGACGCGGAGCGGGAGCGAAACGGCCTTCGAGGCGGCCTTCGGGGCCGGGGAAAATGACTTCGG
>CAJYRW010000061.1:0-25431 GCA_913777475.1 uncultured Sphingomonas sp.
GTCGGGCGCAACGGCGCGGGCAAGACCACGCTGCTGCGGCTGCTCACCGGCGAGATCGAGCCCGACATCGGCACGATCCGCCGCGCCAAGACGCTCGACGGCATCGTGATCGACCAGCAGCGCAGCCTGATGGCGCCCGAGAAGACCGTGCGCGACGTCGTCGCCGACGGCGGCGAGTGGATCGACGTGCTCGGCACGCGCAAGCACCTCCACGGCTATCTCAAGGAGTTCCTGTTCGATCCCTCGCTCGCCGAGGCCAAGGTCGGCACGCTGTCGGGCGGCGAGCGCTCGCGACTGTTGCTCGCGCGCGAATTTGCGCGCGAGTCGAACCTGTTGATCCTCGACGAGCCGACCAACGACCTCGATCTCGAAACGCTCGACCTGTTGCAGGAGGTGATCGCCGATTATGGCGGCACCGTGCTGATCGTCAGCCACGACCGCGACTTCCTCGACCGCACGGTGACGGTGACGCTGGGCCTCGACGGGTCGGGGACGGTCGACGTGGTCGCGGGCGGCTATGCCGACTGGGTCGCCAAGCGCAAGGCGGCGCCCGAGGCGAAGAAGGCTCCGGCCAAGGCCGCGCCCTCCCCCGCCGCGCCCGCACAGGCGAAGACCAAGCTGAGCTACAAGGACCAGCGCGACTATGAACTGCTGCCCAAGCGAATCGAAGAGCTGGAGGCGGGTATCGCGCGCGACGAGGCGAAGCTGGCCGATCCCGATCTTTATGCCAACGACCCCGCGCAGTTCGACCGGCTGATGAAGGCGATCGAAAAGGCGCGCGAGGAAAAGGACGAGGCCGAGATGCGCTGGCTGGAGCTCGCCGAGCAGGTCGAGGCACTGGCGGGCTGACCCCCGCCACTCACCAGCCTGCGGTGCGCCTTATTTGGTGATGCGCGCGGTCGCCACGGCGGTCTGGAACATCACGTCCAGCGCGCCATAGATATCCTGGTCGGTCGAGACCTTCGTATACAGGCCGGGCGACGCGCAACGCTGGAGCGCGGGCTCGATCTTGTAGAGATAGGGTGCGGCATTGCGCTGCGACCAGTCGTCGCCGGTCAGCGCGGACGGCAGATATTCGGTGTAGAGCACCGCGATGCGGACGCCCCGCGCCTTGATCATATCGCATTTCGCCGTATCGACCGCGAATTCAGGCTTGCCGTTGGCGCGAAGCTCGTCCCGCAGCCCATCGGTAATCAGGAACATGACCGCCTGCGGCTTATCCGTACCGATTCCGCTGCCCGGATCGGTGATCAACTGGCTGTTGATCTGGTCCATCGCATCGCTGGTGCCGGTATCGGCATCGTTATAGCCGATCTCGGTCGATTTGCAGGCAGAGGTCGGGCAACTGTTCTGGTAGAATAGCGATGGCGTCAGATTTTTCGTCGTGGTCGCCGCCTTCGGCATATCCGACGTCTTGGTCTGCAGGATCGAAAAGCCGCCCTTGCCGCGGAAGGTGGCGATCGCGATCTGATAGCTCGCACCGTTCTTGCTCGACGTATTGGTGGCATTGGTCGTCAGCTTGGACACCGCCGTGCCCTCGTCATCGATGCGCAACGTCAGGCCATAGGATTTGGCGACGCCGTACAAGTCGGTAACCTTTCCCTTCGCATCCTTGCCGGTCAAATCATTCGTCGAGTGGCAGGCGAACTGGCAGTTGCTCGCATTGCTGGCCCCCACCTTGGCCAGGCCCGCGCTGGTCGTCGGCAGCGCCATCGATCCGGACACGTCGAGCAACATGTAGAAATCAATACTGGGCGCCACCGCGTTGGTCGTCGCCGAATTGCCCGTAATGGTCAGATTCTGCACGCCGAGCAGGCTGGCGAACATGTTGTTCGACACCGCCGCATAGGAGACGGTCGCATTGCGGCGGCCGCTGGCATCGGTGGGCGTCTGGATGGTCAGGCTGGTCAGCGTCACGCTGCCCGTGCCGATCACATTGGCCGCCATGGCGCGGAACAGCGCCTCGGCATTGGTCTTGGCCGTACTGTCCGAGGTGCCCATCGCGGTCTTGCTGACCGCCGACAGCGCCGCCGCATCGGCGATCGCATTCAGCTTGGTCTGCGCCTGCATGGCACGGGCATAGTCCACGCCCATACCGATCGACGCGGTCAGCGCGGGCAGCCCCAGCGCAAACATCATCAGGACGTTGCCGCGCCGATGACCGGCCAGGTTGCGGATCAAGGGGAATTGCATCCTCGCCATCGTCACGAACAATCCGGGCAGTTGATCTGATCGGTATTGCGCGGGACCATGTAGATCGAGTCCCCCAGGGTCATCGGCCCGATCGCCCCAAAGGACGAGGGCGGGGTATAGGCATAAGAGACCTCGGCCAGCAGATAATAGGTGTTGGGCTGCTGCATCGCGGTCGGTACGGCCATCGCGGTGCCGGGCGTATAGCGCGTGGTCTTGAACCCACGGCTCCACTTCACCGTCGCCTTCTTGTTCCCGTCGATCGCGATCTCGGTCACCCGGATCGTAGCCGGGACCGATGAAAAGGGCAGCAATACCTGGGAAGCGGCGTTCAGATTGTCGTCGACCTCGGCCGCCGAGATCGAGCCGGTCGTGTTCTGTGAGATCAGGTCGGCGGCGGCCCGCGCGGTGCTGGTCACCTTGCGATCGCACGCAATGCCATCCTGCAACTGGACCCCGCCCAGATAAAGGACCAGCATCACCGGCAACACCAATGCGAATTCGACCATCGCGACGCCCCGGACGTCGCGCATCGCCGCCCAGGCGCGTGGCCGCATCATGTAAAGGCCTCCGACTTGGAGACGGAGGTCGCCATCAGCACCGTCTGCCCGGTGCCCGCCGCCTTCAGGTCGGCGGTCGGCGCGACCTGCATCGGCCAAAGATAGATGAATCGCACCATGACCAGCGCCCCTTGCCCGCCCAGATTATAGGAGAAGGCGTTGGTCGGCTTGCCGCTGCTATCGAAGGTCAGCGGCAGGCTGTTACTGCCCAGCCCCGCGCTGTTCGCCGCGCTGCGCACATCGACATAGAGCCGCGCGCAGGACATGAAGCCCGGCAGGCCCGCACAGGCCGCCTTGCGGAATCGCTCGGCCAGTTGGGCCTGGGTCAAGCCCTGACCGCTCGATGCGATATCGGCCGCCTGGGCCTGACCGGTGACGATACTGCGCGCCGACACCTCGACCGCGCTTTCCAGCGCTTCCTGCGCGAAATAGGCCAGGCTGGTCTGGAGGATCGCCAGCATCAGCGCGACGAAGGGCGTTGCCACCAGCGCGAACTCGACGATCGCCGCTCCTCGCCGATCGGCCAGGATCGGACGCTTCGTGCCCGGACGGCGACGCGAAAGACGGAAGGACAACATGGGCGGGAGCATCTCTTTTCCCGCCCATAATGGTCAGAATTCGTTAAACTTCGGCAAATACCGACGCCAGCGTAACGAATTTCAATCGGTGCAAGGGCGAATCGACGCGTCTACCGCAAGGCCCGCGCGTACAGGGCCAGCGTCCAGTTCATCGCCTGCAGAAACAGCGCAGGGTCGTAGCGCGGCCCCTCGTCGCGCAGAAAGGCGTGCTGACCCGCGACCTCATGCCATTCATAGGAGGCCCCGACCGCTTCCAGCCGCGCCCGGATCGCCTCGCGCCCCGCGTAGGGAACATGCGGGTCCTGCCGTCCCCAGACGAACATCGCCTCGGCCTTCAGTTCGTCCATCCGCGCCAAGCTGTCGTCGCGGCGCCCCTCGCCCAGTGTGCCCGAATGGATGTCGGTGGCATAGAAGCACGCCGCCGCGCCCACGCGCGGGTCAAGCGCGGCGCGGTAAGCCAGATGCCCGCCCAGGCACACGCCGAACGTGCCGAGATGCCCGTTGCATGCCGGATGCGCAGCCAGCGCGGTCAGCGCCGCCGTCGCATCCGCATCATAGGCGGCAACCGGCTTGGTGAACTTCAGGTCGTTGCCCCGGTCGGTGCCCGGCTTGTCATAGGCCAGCACCGTGCCGGCGGGCTCATATTCATGATAGACCTCGGGCACCGCGACGACATAGCCCTGCCCCGCCAGCATGGCCGCCAGCCGCCGGATCGGCGCCGTCACCTGATAGATTTCGGAGAACAACAGGATGCCGGGAAAGCGTCCCTCGATCGCGGGGCGGAACAGGTGCATCCGCATCGTGCCGTTGCCGGGCACCTCGACATCCTGGGTCTCGTCGCTGCGTATGATCATGGCGGGCCTGTCCTGATTGATGGCCTCGCCCATCGCATCCCGTTCGAGGCAGGGCAATCGGGTTGCGCGGACCATAGCCCTCGCTATCGTCGGGTCATGTCGGGAAGCAGGATGCGACTGGCGCTGTTGAGCGTGGTCTGGGTGATGGGGCTGATCGCCTCGGGGCTGCATCCGTTCGACCGGGCGACCTGGTGGATGGAGGTCGCGCCGGTGCTGGTCGCGCTGCCTTTGCTATGGGCACTGCGACGGCGCTTTCCGTTGACCGGGTTGGCGCTGGTCCTGATCGGTCTTCACGGCCTGATCTTGATGCTCGGCGGGGCGTATAGCTATGCGCGGGTGCCCGCTGGTTTCTGGGTTCAGGACTGGCTGCACCTGGCGCGCAACCCCTATGACCGGCTGGGCCATTTCGCGCAGGGCTTCGTGCCCGCCATCGTGTTTCGCGAATGGCTGGTCCGGCGGGGCGGGCTGGTGCGCGGCGGGATGCTGACCTTCCTCGTGATCGCGTGCTGCCTGGCGGTCAGCGCGACCTACGAGCTGATCGAGTTCGGCGCGGCGATGGCGCTGGGCCAGGGCGCGGACGAGTTTCTGGGGACACAGGGCGATCCGTGGGACACGCAATGGGACATGCTGATGTGCCTCATCGGCGCGGTCGTGGCGGTGGGAACGCTTTCGCGGGTGCATGATCGGCAGATGGCGGGAATGGCGGAGCGGTAATTTTGTTCGCGCGGAGACGCGGAGGTGCCCCGCCCAGCCGCAGGCTGCCTCCATTCACAACAAATCGGCTTCGTCTTCCGATCGATAGGGTATGCGACAGCGCGGCAGATCCAGTCACCTCCGCGCCTCCGCGCGAACAAAAAAGATGAAGCGGACGCCGCTTCGTGGTAAAGCCAAGCCAACACCGGGAGTTCTCGACATGGTCCAGCGGCACCGCTGACGCGGCACAGCTTTGCACGGCGGCACGCTCCGCCTCCCTGCCCTATCATTTCGAGAATTTTATGCCACGCTTGCAGAACAAGACGTGCGTCGTCACCGGCGCCGCGCGCGGGATCGGCCATGCCATCGCCCGTCGCTTTCACGAGGAAGGCGCGACCGTCATCCTGACCGACCGCAACGCTGACACCGGCATTGCGGCGGCGGAGAGCATCGGCTGTCGTTTCGAGCCGCTCGACGTTTCGGACGAAGCCGACTGGGCGCGCCTCGCCGATATCGTCCCCGCCGCCGATGTCGTCGTCAACAATGCCGGGATCACCGGGTTCGAGGACGGCTATGTCCCGCACGACCCCGAACATGCCTCGCTGGCGGACTGGCGCGCGGTGCACCGGGTCAATCTGGACGGCACCTTCCTGGGCTGTCGCTACGCCATCGGCGCGATGAAGGCGGCGGGCACCGGCTCGATCATCAACATCTCGTCGCGCTCGGGGCTGGTCGGGATACCGGGCGCCGCGGCCTATGCCTCGTCCAAGGCGGCGATCCGCAACCACAGCAAGACGGTCGCACTCTATTGCGCGCAAGCGGGATGGAAAATCCGCTGCAACTCCATCCACCCCGCCGCGATCCTGACGCCGATCTGGGAGCCGATGCTGGGCGACGGTCCTGACCGGGAGGCGAAGATGACGGCGCTGGTCGCCGACACGCCGCTGAAACGCTTCGGCGAGCCGGACGAAGTGGCGGCCATCGCGGTCATGCTGGCCTCGGACGAGGCGACCTATATCACCGGATCGGAGTTCACCATCGACGGCGGGCTGCTGGCCGGGTCGGCGGCCAGCCCGGGCTAAGCCTATGGTGTCGGGCGGTTTCGGTCGATAGGCTGGGGCTATGAACCGCAACCTCACCGAAGACCGCCCGACCTTCGTCACCCATCTGGAATGCTCGCTGACCGGCGAGCGCTATGAGGCCGACCAGCTTCACGGCCTGTCGCGCGCTGGCCGCCCGCTGCTGGTGCGCTACGATCTGGAGGCGCTGGGCCGGGCGGTGTCGCGCGACACCATCGCCGCGCGCGAGACGGATCTGTGGCGCTGGCGCGAACTGCTGCCTGTGCGGCACACTCAGAGCATCGTGTCGCTGGGCGAGATCGAGACGCCGCAGATCCCCATTCCGCGCTCGGGCGGCGGCAATGTGCTGGTCAAGGACGAGGGGCGGCTGCCGACCGGCTCGTTCAAGGCACGCGGGCTGGTCATGGCGGTGGCGATGGCGCGCGAACTGGGCGTCACCCGGATCGCGATGCCGACCAACGGCAATGCGGGCGCGGCGCTGGCCGCCTATGCCGCGCGCTGCGGGATCGAGACCGTCATCCTCTGCCCGGAGGAAACACCCGAAGTGAACGTTCGCGAGATCGCCGCACAGGGTGCCCGCGTCTGGCGGGTCAACGGCCAGATCGACGAGTGCGGCGCGATCGTCGGGCGCGGCGCGGCCGAGGGGCGCTGGTTCGACTTCTCGACGCTGAAGGAGCCGTACCGGATCGAGGGCAAGAAGACGATGGGGCTGGAACTCGCCGCGCAGCTGGGCTGGGAGTTGCCCGATGCGATCTTCTACCCGACCGGCGGTGGCACCGGCCTGATCGGCATGTGGAAGGCGTTCGACGAGATGGAACGGCTGGGCTGGATCGGCAGCAAACGTCCGCGCATGTATGCGGTGCAGGCCAGCGGCTGCGCGCCCATCGTCCGCGCGTTCGAGGCGGGCGAGGAGCATGCCGAACGCTGGGAGGATGCCGCGACGGTGGCGGCGGGTATCCGCGTGCCGAAGGCGGTCGGCGACTTCCTGATCCTGCGTGCGGTGCGGGAGTCCGGCGGTGCCGCGCTGGCGGTCGGCGACCCGGCGATCCTGAAGGCGGTGGAGGACTGCGCCAAGAAGGACGGGTTGCTGCTCTGCCCTGAAGGCGGGGCGACGCTGGCGGCGTATAATCAGGCGGTGCGCGACAATCTCGTCGATGAGGATGAGCGCGTGGTCCTGTTCAAC
Organism: uncultured Sphingomonas sp.; assembly: GCA_913777475.1. Taxonomy (GTDB): domain Bacteria; phylum Pseudomonadota; class Alphaproteobacteria; order Sphingomonadales; family Sphingomonadaceae; genus Sphingomonas. Next base: position 7,138 of record CAJYRW010000061.1, read on the forward strand.
TGCGCCACCGGGCTGAAATATCCGATGCCCGAGGCGGGGCAGTGGCTGGACAAGAACGGGGCGATCGATCTGGGGGCACTGTAATCCGACCCTCACCCTTCCCACCCGCTTGCAGCGGGCGGGCCCCTTCCCTATCCCATCGGGAGAGGGAGGGAGGCGCTTTAGCGCCGGAAGGGTGAGGGTGTTGGAGGACTACCCAATCGCCAACCGAATCCCCAACGCCGCCAGCAAGGCAAGCGGCATCGCCACCGCGCCCACCTTCAGGAAGGCGAGGAAACTGACATCCTCCCCCTCGCGCCGGATCGCCTGGAGCCACAGGATCGTCGCCAGCGAACCCGTCACCGACAGGTTCGGGCCGAGATCGACACCGATCAGCAGCGCATCGGTGACGATCTGCGGCGGATGCGCCTGCGCGATGGCGCTGCTGGCAACGAGGCCAGCGGGCAGATTGTTCATCGCGTTGCTGACGAACGCCAGCGTCGTGCCCGACACCGCCGCCGCCCGCGTCGGATCGGCCAACATGCCGCGAAGCCCCCGCGCCACCCAGGCGATCACGCCCGTGTGGTCGAGCGCTTCGACCAGCACGAACAGCCCCGCGACCAGCGGCAACACGCCCCAGCTAACCGACCTGGCCAGCGTCAGCGGCGAGCGCCCCGCCAGCAGCGATACGATCACCGCGGTCGCGATCCCCGCCAGCGCGGTGGGCAGGCCCAGTTCGATGTCCAGCGCCGATACGATGAGCAGCAGCAGCGCCGTCAGCCCGATCCCCAGCATCGCCAGCTTGCCGCCGGTCGACAGCGGGTCGCGCGTCACATCACTTTCGCAGTCCCCCGCGATCCGTGCCCGCTGGGTGAAGCGCAGTACCGCGAAGGTGACGAGGATCGACGCCAGCGAGGGCAGCGCGAACGCCGCCATCCAAGCGCCCAGCGGCGGCATGTGCCCGCCATAGAGGACGAGGTTCGCCGGGTTGGAAATGGGCAACACGAAGCTGGCCGCATTGGCGATCAACGCACAGGCGAACAGCAAAGGCAGCGGATCGGCCTTCGCCTTCTTCGCCGCGACGAACACGGCGGGCGTCAGCACGACGGCGGTCGCATCGTTGGACATGAATGTCGTCACGATCACGCCCGTCGCATAGACCAGCGCGAACAGCTTCGCGCGCGACCGGCCCGCCATGTTGACGGCGGTCGCGGCGATCCAGTCGAACGCGCCATGCTCGCGCGCCGTCTCGCTGAGCAGCATCATGCCAATCAGGAACAGATAGACGTCGGTGCCCTTCGCCACCGCCTGCCCCGCTTCGCCCAGCGGCATCAGGCCGAGCACGATCAGCAGCACCGCGCCCGCCACCGCCCAGATCCATTCGGGCCAGCGCATCGGCCGCGCGATCACGCCCGCCGTCGACAGCCCCGCAATCGCCCAGGTGGCTCCATAAGCCAGCGTCACCATCCGCACCCATTCTTGTTCGGCCCGAGCCGGGCCCCGTCGATCCCGGCGATAGGCCAGGCGCCGATCGCGTGGCAATCCTCGCCGGGGGCAACGGGCAGGCGACGCTTCGGGATCGAATGTCCGTCGCGGACGAGACAGTCTATCCGGTCATAGCCTTCGCCGCAGCGGACCTCGATCGCGCCCAATCCCTCGGCCAGCGTCACGGTCGCGCGCCACAGGCCATCCTCGCCCCACGTCATCGGCGTCTCCGTATCGCCCACCCGCGCGACCGGCGGCGTGTCCGCCCCGAACAGTCGCGCCACCACCTCGACCGCACCGGGTCGGGGCACCTGATGCGGATCGGTCGGGCGGATGATGAGCCGGACATCGCCCGGCGACACGATCTGGACATGCGGCCACGCTGCATCCAGCCGCCGGAAGCGCCAGCTGACCACCCGGTCCTGGACACAGACGATGGTGAAGCCCGGCGCGCCGCCATCCTCCTCGATCTGCGCGGTCGAGCGGGTCGCGCCATAGATCACGCGGCCGTCGTTCAGCAGTTCGTTATAATGGGTATGGCCGGTATCGACGAAGGCGACCTCACCGTCGATGAACTGGCGCGCGATGAGGTCTCCGTCCGCCGCCAGATCGCCGGGATAGGCGTGCATGAAGACCAGCGGCACTTCGCCCGACGCCTTGGCTCGCGCCAACTCCTCGGCCAGCTTATTGCGGTGGTGCATGGTCAACCGGAAGTCGGGACCGCCCGCCCCCGCCGACACCACGTCGAAAAACAGGCAGCGATGCCCGGCGATCACTTCCGTCTCGGGGCGATTGGCCTTGGGGATCGCAGCCTCGTAGTTCACCAAGTCGCCCGGCTCGAAATCATGATCGCCGGGGATGATCCGCCACGGCAGCGACAGCGGCGCGAGTGCGTCGATCATCCGGGCATATTGCTCGGGCGTGCCGTGGTTGGCGTTGTCACCGGGCACGAAGACGAAGTCCGCCTCGCCCATGTGGCGGTTCACCTGCGCGACGATGGTGTTCAGCCGGTCGAGCCCCTGCCAGTCATCGGCTTCGTCCAGATGCAGGTCGCCGATATGGACCCAAGCGATACCGCTCATGCCTTGGCCTCCTCGGGCTTGGTGCCGCCGGCGCAGGCGGGACGGAGCGTACCCGCAAAGCCGATCCAAAGCCCCAGGCTCGCCACCGCGAAACCGCCGAGAATGTAGAAGGCGATGTGATAGCCCAGCTCCTGCGCCAGCCAGCCGCCGATGGCGGGCGACAGCGAGGCGCCGACACCCTGGATGGTCATCACCGCGCCCTGCCCGACATTGACCCGGCCCGTGCCGCTGAGCAGACAAGCCACGAGGCCGGGCACCGCCACGCTCTGAAGCCCCGCACCAATGCCGTCGAGCGCCTGGACCGGCCACACGCCCCAATGCTCGATAAAGGTGCCCGCCAGAAAGCCACGCAAGGGAAGGGCCGCGAACGAGATCAACAGGACCAGCCAGTAACCGCGCCCGGCGGCGACCTTCATCGCCAGCAGGCTGGCGACGATCATCACCGCCTGCGCCACCATGACGGTGGTCGCGGTGAACATCGCCGCATCGCCCTTGCCCGCGCCCACGACCGCCATGCCATAGAGCGGCAGCATCGCACCATTGCCCAGGTGGAAGCAGGCCAGCGCGCCCGCCAGGATCAGCATCGGCTTGTTCGCGAGCAGCGCTTTGAAACCCTCGGCCTGTCCGCCTTCCTGATCGTCGCCGTCTTCATCCTCCAGCCCGCGCGCGGCGCGGTGGTCGATGGCGCGCTCCGGGATCGACAGGACCGAGATGATCGCCAGCACGCCGAACGCGGCGGCCAGGAAGAAGATGGCGGGCATCCCGAACTTCCAGCCCAGATAACCCGACAGGCCCGCGCCGACCATGTTGCCCGCATGGTTCCACGCCTGGTTGCGGCCATTCTGCGCGTTGAAGCCCTTCTGCCGCACGACACCCAGCGTCATGCCGGTTACCGCCGGACCGATCGCGGCACCCGCAATCGCGGTCGCGACCTGGCTGAACCCGACGACCACGCCGGCCTGCGACCAGAGGATCAGGAAGGAGGCGAGCACCGTACAGATGCCGGTGATGACCACCACCCAGCGCTTCTTGTCGGTATGATCGATGAACGCGCCCGCAGGCACCGTCATCACCATGCCCGCGACGCCGCCCAGCGTCATCACCGAGCCGATCGGCCCGGTCTGCCACCCGCGCTGTTGCAGGAAGACGCCCAGGAACGGGCCGATGCCCGCCTGCATGTCCGCCATGAAGAAATTGAGCGCCTGTAACCAGCGTGTCGCGCGGCGGCGATCCGCGGCGGCGGCCGGTTGCTGTGATCGGTCGGATAATGCTGCCGTGGCCATAAGGGGTCTCCGCGCTGTGCGGGGGCCCAACCCGGAAACACTTTGAAATATCCGAGACATGGCTGATTTATATTAGAGGGATTTGCGCCGGATGACGCAAACGATTGATGTTACGGCAAAACTTGGGCAACCAACCGCAATCCTTCGGTCACTTCATGTCAAGAACGTCATGATCCCCGGGCGAAACTTCGTCAGCCTGGGCGAGGCAGCATACGCTCGACCAGCACGACGCCGAGCGCGGCCAGCGCCAGACAGGCCGCCAGGAACAGCATCGGCGCGGTGTCGCTGGCGGTGCGGTCGCGGATGGCGGGGACGATCGCCTGCGCGATGAAGCCGCCCAGATTGCCGACCGAGTTGATCGCGGCGAACCCCGCCGCCGCCCGCGCCCCCGACAGAAAGCGCGGCGGCAAGGTCCAGAAGGCGGGCTGCCCCGAAAAGATCGCCGCCGCACCCAGGCTGAGGCAGGCGAAGCGTAGCGGCACCGGCTCGACCACGACGCTCAGGATCAGCAGCACCGCCCCCGCCAGCGCCGGTCCCGCCGCATGCCAGACCGGGTTGTGAAAACGCGCGGCATGGCGGGGCACCGCCCATAGCGCCAGCGCGACCAGCGTCCAGGGGATGATGCCGAGCAGCCCGTTGACCGTATTCGACACCCCGAACCCGCGAATGATCGTCGGCAACCAATAGCTGAGCCCATAAGCCGCCAGCGGAAAGCCGATATAGACCAGACACAGCAGCAGCACGCGAGGGTCGCGCAGCACCGACAGGATGCTGCCATGCCCGCCGTCTGGCTCCCCCGCCGCCAGTTCGGCCGCCAGCCAGTCCTTCTGTTCCTGCGTCAGCCACCGCGCGCGGCCGGGCTCGCGCGGCAGGGCGAACAGCACGACCGGGGCCAGCGCGATGGCCGGCACGCCGGTCGCCAGGAACACCCATTGCCAACCCGCCAGCCCCAGCGTCCCGTCCTGGTCGAGCAGCCACCCGCCGACCGCGCCGCCCACCGCATTGGCGACCGCGCTCGCCAGCATGAACAGCCCCACCGCCCGCGCGCGGTAACGCACCGGGAACCACAGCGTCAGGACATAGAGCACGCCGGGAAAGAACCCCGCCTCCGCCGCGCCGAGCAGGAAGCGCAGGACGTAGAAGACCGTGGCGTTGGGGGTGAAGGCCAGCGCCACCGTGACCGCCCCCCAGCTGGCGATGATCCGCGCGAACCAGCGATGCGCCCCGACCCGGTGGAGCAGAACGTTGCTGGGCACCTCGAACAGGAAATAACCGATGAAGAACAGTGACGCGCCCAGCCCGAACGCCGCCTCGCTCAACCCCAGCGCGCCGACCATCTGCAACTTGGCATAGGAGATGTTTTGCCGGTCGATATAGGCGACCAGATAGAGCAGGCCGAGCAGCGGCATCAGTCGCCACATGATCCGGCGGACGGTCGCCTGTTCCAGCGCGTTCATGCTCTCTCCTGCGTCTCTTGCCCGCCCTTTCCATCCTGGTTCAGGACGTTGGGCGAGCGGCCCTTGTCGACGGATCGCTTGCCGAAAGCCACCGCTAAAGCCGGAGAATTCCGTCAAAAAAGCATCGGATCAGGTCCCAATGGGCCACACGAAGGTCATACGCCGACGCTTCACCGCAACAGACCGGACGGGACTAGGCAGACGCCATGGCTTGCGGCACGATCGGCCCGCACTCCGAAAGGCACCGTCCGATGAACCACCATGTCGTCGCCATCGTCCCCGCCAACGACATGGACGAAAGCACCGCCTTTTATCGGCTGCTGGGGTTCGAGGTCGCGGCGGATTTCGGCCAGTATCGCATCTTGGAGGACGGGCGCGGCTGGCACCTGCATCTGAACCACATGCCCGGCTGGCCGCCCCGCGTGGAGGACAATCCCTTCGGCCTGTACCTCTATGTCGAGGATGTCGATGCGGTGGCCGACCGCGTGCGCGACCGGATCATCGAACCCGGCACGCCGCATCCCAAACCCTGGGGCACCTATGAATTCGCGATCAGCGATCCGACCGGCGTGCTGGTGCGGATCGGGCGGGTCTTGGGGTAGACGTCATCATAACGCTATCGTCTGGATTCGCCCAGTAGCGGACATTCTCACCGTGTGCGAAGAACGCAGCTATGGAACATATCGCCGACGAGACAGCCGCTAATCGGCTTTACCTTCGCGGTCTTGCAATCCGTTACGAGCGGCATCCAGGCAAGTGGCTACCTATTTTCTGGCATCTCGCTCTGCGTGGACATACCGGTGCAATGATCGAACTCGCCGATTGGTTTTCTAACGAAGGTAGCGCCGATCTGTTTGGCACTCCTGCCGATGCGTTCAGCGCGGCCGGGCTATATCGCCGTGCGTATCGAAAGGGCGACGCACGGGCTGCACAGCATATGGCTATGCGCTCCTTTAACTGGAATGACATGGCCGGTTACCGCCACTGGTTAGCGCAAGGGGTTAAAGCAGGAGACAGGGAAGCAGGTCAGGAGCGCCGCTACTTCGAAACACGGTTGTGGCACGCCTTGGCGAGGAAGGTGGGTCGCTTGAGACCAAAGCAGAAGCGAGACAATTTCCGCTGAGGCAACGGCAGCTAACCACCAGTTGCAGACCTTGCCGTCGGCGGTGATGATGCGGCGGTGAACATCACGTCTGACATTCTCGCCCAACTGGCGCTTCCCGACATCGACGCTGTGGCGTTCTACAAGCGGGACGAGATCACGACCGACCTAATCTGCTGCGAGGTCGAGGTGGCAGGTCGTGTTTGGACCTTCCACGAGGAGGAGGCAGGTTGGAAGGACCTTATCGCGCACCTTGCGGGCCTGCCGGGCTTCCGAGCTGACTGGTATGCGGAAGTCGTCCATCCGCCGTTCGCGGTGAGTAAAACAGTTGCGTATCAACGTCGCTGAACGTCCGCTTTCCACCCTCTCCAGCCATTCGCTATGACGACGCCCTCAATGCAGCTTGGCGATGGACAGCCCGTCTTCCTTCGCCCGCGCCTTCACCGACTCCTCGCTGCGGGTCAGTGCCTTGGCGATGGCCTTCAGCGCCATGCCCTTCTTGGCAAGGGTGTGGAGCTTCTGGATCTCGTCCTGGCGCCAGGGCTGGCGATGTCGTTCAAAGCGTTCGGCCATGGCCCTATATAGGCCCGTCCCGCCCCGCTGACCATGGCCGTGCGTCGATGATGCCCGGATTACAAATGCGCCATGAAGCCTGAGGTCGCTTGCCATGGCATCGCAGTGCAGCAAGATAGCCCCTTCGGGAGACGTTATATCATTTGGGGTTGTCCATGCGTTTTTATGCCCTTCTCTGCTGTGTCGCCACGTCGGCGCTGGCCGTCCCTGCCCTGGCCCAGACGCGAGGGATTCCCGCCGCCGACTCGGACCAGCCCTCGACCGGGCAGAGCAGCGATATCGTGGTGACCGCCAAGCGGCTGGATGAAGCGCGCGAGCATATCCAGCCCAGCCTGGGCGCCTCCAATTATGAAATCTCCAGCGCGACGATCAAGGCACTGCCCGGCGGCGAGAACCAGCAGTTCAACCAGATCCTGCTCCAGGCGCCGGGCATCGTGCAGGACGGCTTCGGCCAGTTCCATGTCCGCGATGATCATAACGGCCTGCAATATCGCATCAACGGCACCATCCTGCCCGAGGGGCTGGCGGTGTTCGGCCAGACGCTGTCGCCGCGCCTGGTCGACAAGGTGAACATCCTGACCGGCGCGCTGCCCGCGCAGTACGGCATGCGCACGGCGGGCGTGATCGACATCACCACCAAGAGCGGCCTGTTCGACAATGGCGGCACGGCGTCGATCTATGGCGGCAGCCACAACACCATCCAGCCCAGCCTGACCTATGGCGGCTCTTCCGGTAGCACCAACTACTTCGTATCGGGCGATTACCGGCACAGCGGCCTGGGGATCGAGAGCGTCGATGGCCGGTCGAACCCGGTGCACGACGATACCGACCAGTATCAGGGCTTTGCGTATGTCGACCATATCCTGGACGACCAGAACCGCATCTCCTTCGTCGGCGGCTATTCCAACCAGTGGTTCCAGATCCCCAACCCCGTCGGCCAGCAGCCGAGCGCCGGGTGGAGCGTCGGCGGCCAGACCGCCTTCCCCAGCGAAAAGCTGAACGAGACGCAGCTGGAAAAGACCGGCTTCGGCCAGATCGCCCTGCTCCACGATGCCGAGCCGCTGACGGTCCAGGCCTCGCTCTTCGCGCGCTATTCGTCGCTGCGCTATCGCCCCGATGTGCTGGGCGAGCTGCTCTATAACGGACAGGCGCAGCAGGCCTATAAGCAGGACTTCGCGATCGGCGGACAGGTCGATGCGGTCTATCATGTCGGCACCGCCCACACGCTGCGCGGCGGTTTGCTGGTGACGCGGGACCGCTCGACCAGCGATACCAGCACCAGCGTCTTTCCGGTCGACGGCAACGGCGCCCAGACCGGCGAGCCCGTCGTGATCGTCGACAATGGCGGCAAGACCGCGACCAGCTTCAGCGCGTACCTGCAGGACGAGTGGAAGCTCGCCCCCAAGCTGACGCTGAACTACGGCGCGCGCTATGACCTGTATAACGGTTATCGGCGCGAGGGGCAGCTGTCGCCGCGCGTCAACCTGGTCTGGCAGCCGGGTGACACCTATACGCTGCATGCGGGCTATTCCCGCTATTTCGTGCCGCCGCCCTTCGAGCTGGTCGGCAATACCAGCATCGCCAAGTTCGTCGGCACCAGCGCCTATCCCGCCAACCCGCTGAACGACGTGCCCTTTGCCGAGCGGCAGGATTATTTCGACGCCGGGTTCCAGGCCAAGCTCAGCCGTTACTTCACCTATGGCATCGACGCCTATTACCGCATCTCGAAGAACCTGATCGACGAGGGGCAGTTCGGCGCGCCGATCATCCTGACCCCGTTCAACTACAAACAAGGTCGGATCGGCGGCATCGAGGCCAATGTCAGCTATCAGCGTGGGCCCCTGCTCGCCTATGCCAACTTCGCCGCCGCCAAGGCCAAGGGGCGCAACATCGTCTCCAGCCAGTTCAGTTTCTCGCCCGACGACCTGGCCTATATCGCCAACCGCTACATCTATCTGGACCACGACCAGACCTTCACCGGATCGGCGGGTATCTCCTATGCGGTGGCCGAAGGAACGAAGCTGGGCGGTAGCATGATCTATGGTTCCGGCCTGCGCCGCGACGACGACGTCAATTCCATCCCCAACGGCGCCAAGCTGTCGCCCTATGCGCAATTCAACCTGACCGCGAGCCACCATCTGGCGGGGCCGAACCTCGACATCCGCTTCGATGTCATCAACGTGCTCGACCACAAATATGAAATCCGTGACGGAACCGGCGTGGGCGTCGGCGCACCGCAATATGGACCGCGTCGCGGGTTCTTCGTCGGCGTGTCCAAGGCGTTCTGACGAATCCACTCCTCCCCGGCACGGGGAGGGGGGACCATCCGCAGGATGGTGGAGGGGGGCTTCCCCAAGGGCAGACCTGTGGGGAAGCCCCCCTCCGTCAGCGCTGTGCGCTGCCACCTCCCCGCGAGCTGGGAGGATTTTTCTCACCCGATCCCGTATTTCCTGATCTTGTCCGGCAACCGCTTGTCGAGCGCGGTCGCCAGCGCGCGGTCATGCGCGGCTTCGTTCGTCTGGCCCAGATGCTCCTCCGCCAGCGAGCGGCCATAAAGCGCCCAAGGCCGCCTGGGATCGATCGCCAGCGCGGCGTTGAAGTCGGCGAGCGCGGCGCGGTCGTCCTTCTGGCGTAGATGGAGGAAGGCGCGGCTGTCGAGGAAGCTGGGGTTGGTCGGCACCGCATGGACGGCGGCGTTGCAGTCGCCCATCGCCTTGTCCAAATCCTTGCCCGCCAGCATCCGGGACCAGCATCGCCCGTTCTGCGCGGTACTGCGCGCCGCGTCGTCGCGGTGGGCGGCGATCCACCTGTCATATTGCCCGATCGCCTGATCGAATGCGTCCGCCCCCGAATAAAGCTGCGCCATCTGGAGCCGCGCGGCGTCCTCATGCGGCAACTGGCCGTTCAGCAGGTCGAGATCGGCGATCGTCCCCGCCGGATTGCCCGCCCGCAGCCGCAGCTCGGCACGGATCAACCGCGCGCGCGTGTCGGCGGAATCGAGGGTTAGCGTGGTGTTGAGATCGTCGATCGCCAGCACCGGCCGCCGCTGCTGCAGATAGGCGAGCGCACGCTCGCGGGGATAGCGCGGCTCTTGGGGCGCCATCTGGATCGCCTTGGTAAAGTCGTCGATCGCATGCGGCAGGTCATGCTGGGTCACGTACATCGCGCCGCGACGGCTATACCCTTCCGCATCGGTCGGGGCGGCATCCGTGCCGTTCTGCGCGACGACGGCGGCGGTGGCGTCGGCATGGGCGACCGCATTGAACAGCCGCCCGCCATTATAGGTGAAATAGATGCGGTGCTGGAGGTTGGAGACATAGAGGCGATGCGACACGAAAAAGTCCGCACCCAGCAGCATGTCGGTGTCGAGCGTGCCCAGATCGGCGAAGTGGAGCCGCACATTGTGCAGTTCCTCATTGCCGATCTTCAGCAGCTTGAACTTCGCGGTCCAGCCCTGGACGACGCGGCGGCCCATGCCGCTTTCCCATCCCGCCGCCTCGACCCCGGGATCGCCCGGATGCACGCCAGCCCGCGCCGCGCCGCGAAGGCTGAGCACCGTTTGCGGCGCGCCAGTATCGAAGGTCGCGTTCAGCTTCGCCCCGTCCAGCTCGACCGTGCCCACCGTATGGTTGTGCGCCGCCTCCTTCGTCTCGATGGGAATTTCGAAAAAGGGCTGACCCTTGGTCCAATAGGCCATGGCCGCGCGGCCGCAGCCCATCGGCTTGAACAGGCGGACCATGCCGCCGGGCAGGTCATATTCGACATCGGCCAGGCCCAGGACATTCTGGCCGATCAACCCGCTCTGGCCGATGTCGCTGCCCGCGACCGTGAACTGGACATTGGGTATGTCGAGCCCGGCCAGGGAGAAATGCCGGACCGTGGCCACCGTCGCATCGGTGCCGCCGCCGATCCCCCCCAGCCTCATGCCGTTCGGCAAAGGCTGTTGCGGCAGATCGAACTCATGCGCGACGGCGGGCCAGATATTGCTGAAAAAGGCACCACTATCGAGGATGAAGGGCGCCGGCCTGCCGTTGATCCGCGTGTCGACGACCGCGCGCATGCCCTGCATCGTGACGGGGATTGCCGCCATCTGGCCGACCTTGCACGACGTCTCCGCCCAGACGGGTGTCGCCACCCCGGTCATCAGGCCAGCCCAGAACGCCGCCTTGCCCCACATCCCGATCATTCGCGCCACCATCCCCATGCCAGCTTGCGGACACGAGCCTATCAGCAGCGGGAACCGGCGAAGATGACGGCGGCCTTACATTCGCGAAATCTGCGCATGAAGACGTTTCCTTCCCTTACAGGGGAGGAACGGGTTATGCTTCCTTACCCCAGCGTGATCCGTCGCCCTTCGCGCGCGGAGCGGTAGATCGCCTCGATCACCCGCATATCGGCCAGCCCCTCCTCGCCCGGCACCAGCGGGTCGGTGCCGTTCAGGATGCACACGGCGAAATGGTCGAGCTGCCCCGCATGCTGGCCCTTGGGCACCGGGACCGACCGCGCCTCGGTCCGGCCGTCGCGGCGAATCCACATCTTCTGCCCCTCATAGGAGGTGGCGGGTTCCAGTTCGATCCAGCCCTGCGTCCCGGTGACGCGGTACATATTGTGGTTCGAGCTGTAGCTCGACACGCAGGTCGCCTCGATGCCCGAGGGAAAGCGCAGCAGGAAGCTGATCCGGTCCTCGACGGTAGCAAAGCGCGGGTCGCTGCGGTCGGTCGACTCGATCGCGCTGACCTCGACCGGTTCCTCGCCGGTCAGGTAGCGGGTCGCGTTCAGGCTGTAGATGCCGATATCCATCAACGAGCCGCCGCCCGACAATTTGCGGTCGAGCCGCCACTGGTTCGGTTGCGCGTTGAAGCCATGGTCGGCGGTGATGATCCGGGTCGGCCCGACGAAACCCTTCTTCGCCAAGTCGATCGCCAGCCGGTTGTACGGCTCGAAGCGCGAGCGATATCCGATCATCAGCTTGCGCCCCGCCGCCCGGCACGCCGCGATCATCGTGCGGCATTCCGCGACCGAGACCGCCATCGGCTTTTCGCACATCACATGCTTACCCGCCTTGGCCGCACGCACCGTATATTCGGCGTGCAGCGCATTGGGCAGGATCACATAGACGACATCCACATCCGGGTTGTCGCGGATACGGTCGAAATCGGCATAAGAGTAGCGATGGCTGGCGGGGATGCGATATTTCTCGCCGAAGCGGGTCAGCTTCTCCGGTGTGCCGCTGACCAGCGCGACCAGCCGCGACTGGTCGCACTCGGCGAATTTCGACATGATCAGCTCGGCATAACGGCCCAGCCCGACCACGGCATAGCCGATCTTGCGACCGCGTGGCGCGGCGCAAGCGGTGCTGGCGGCCACGGCCAGGCCTGCGCCCAGCCCTGCGATGATCGTCCGACGGTCGGCGTCGCGCATGATCCTCTCCCGTGATCCGGCCAGCGTCATTCGCCTGCCGGATCAGGAGGTTATCATGACAGACCGTTCATCACCACCCGCATGGATCAATAGGTGGTCCAGCCCTGGCTCGTTCCCGCATAGCGCAGCGGCCGAGCATATTTGGCGAATTCCGCCTGGACCTCGGGCGTGGCGCGGGCCTTGGCCAATGTCTGGAGGATCGCCTGCTCCGTCGGCGTCTGCGCCTCCGCCGTCTCGAAGGTCAGGAACTGGTCGAACACATCGTCCCGTGCCTCGTCGTCACGCAACCGGGTCAGCAGCATATCGGCCGTGGCCTTCACATCGCCGCGACAGGCCAGGACCTGCGTCGCCGCACCCCAATTGTCGGCGGGCTTGGCGGTCAGCTTGGCCTCGTCCGCCTTGGCTTCGTCCAACCGCCCCATCCGGCGCAGCAGACAGGCGCGCCCCGCCCACACCCAGCCCTGGCCATAGCCACTCAACCGACCGAGATGCTGGGTCGCCAGGTCGTTGAAGCTGTCGAGCGCCGCCTTATCCTTGCCCGTCGCGCCCAGGATCTCCGCGCGGTTGATGGCGATCGAGGCCAGTTCGGGATATTGCTCCATGCCCAGCCCGATCACCAGGTCCAGTGCCGCGACCGCCTCGTCGGGCCGTCCCGCCATCTTCAGTGCGGCGGCATATTCGTTGACCAGCCAGAAGCCGTCCGAGCCGACCGTCTCGATCCGGGCGCGGTCGGTGGCGAGCGGCTTGCCCGCCGCGATCGCCTCGTCGAAACGCCCCAGCGCGCGCAGGGCCTGTATCTGCTGCGACACGACCTTGTAGTTGGTCGGCGCAGCCTTGGCGGCGGCCGCCGCCCGCTTGGCATCGGCCTCCAGCGCGCTGCGGAAATGATCGGCCATCACCCGGTCCATCTCCGGCCAGAAGGCCTGATAGCGCCGCTCGGCCGCCAGCGAGACCAGGGTTCTGGTCGACGGCTCCTTGGCGAGCAGGGCACGCGCCTCCGCCACATGGCCGCGACGGGCATGGGCGACGATCGCACAGCCCAGCATGGAGTCGCCGAACGCGGTGCGCGGCGCCTGTTGCCACCCTGCGCCGGCCAGCGCCAGGCAGATATCCTCGCGCGCCGCCCGGCGCTTCTCGGGCGCCAGCGCCTGTACCTTCTGGAATGCGCCTTGAACCCACAGGTCCTCCAGGCCGGCGACGATGGCAGGCTGCACCGCCTGGGTCCGCTGAAACGCCTTGGCCACGCTGTCACCGGTGCCGAGATCGATCTCGTAACCGATCCACAGCCGGAACATCTCGGGATTGCCGGCATATTGCGCGGCGGCGGACTGGAAGGCGGCGAGCGCGGCCTGCGGGCGGCGCAGATCGGCGAGCAGCGCGCCCTTCATCCCCTCGATCAGTCCCGCCGTGGGCGAGGGACGCGGCAACCGTTCCAAGATGCTCGTGACCAGCGTCAGCGCCTCGATCTTCGATGCCTGGTCGGGCTTTTGCATCAGCGCCTGGACCTTTTCCATGTCCGGCTGAATCTTGACGAGCAGATCGCGGTCCAGGCCATCGGGCATCTCGGCGGGCGGCACTGCCTTTTCGAGGTAGAACTCGATCCCCGCCTCGTCCTTCAGCGTGTCGGAGACGGCATAGACCCCCTCGGCCTCGCTCGCCGGAACCTGATCGCGCGGACCGGTTTCCAGATGATAGGCCATGCGCAACCCGTCGGGCAGCTTGGTGCTGCGCCGGGTGAACACCACCGCCCCGCCCTTGGCCTCGACATCGTCCAGCGGATCGAGCGGACGGCCCTTGGCGCGCAGCTCGATCACCTGGTCGGTGACGACATGGTCGGGCAATGCCAGCGGGTTGCGGCGCGGATTGGCCTGACGGTCGGGCAGCACGTCCTGCACCGCATAGGCGCGGGTGATCAGCTTGGACGACAGCTTCGCCTTGTCGAACGCCTCGCGCGACAGCGTATAGTCCTCGACCATGGTCAGCGTGTTGGCGTCGCGGTCGTCCTTCAGGACCAGCGGGCGGGCCTCGGCCAGGCCGGGGAAACGCTTGCGATAAAAGTCCAGATTATTGTCCGCGATGCGACGCGCCGACGAGGTGGCCCAGCTGGCCCGCATCCCGTCCGCCCGCGCCTCGGTATAGCGCGTCTCGACATGCAGGGTCAGCGGCACCGCGCCCTTTTCGTCGACCGCGAACTGTTCGAGCACGTCCATTCGCCCGGCGTGATCGCCAAAGCCCTCCATCTTCTCCAGCTCCGCCTGACCCGCCCGGATGGGCAGTGCGTAACCCAGGTCGGAGGCGACGATGGCCGTTCCGCGCCCGCCCCGGTGGGTGCCGGTCGGGTCGATCCACATCACCCGGCCATCCACCACGGCGCGCACGATCACATGGTCGAACTGCAAGGGCGAGGGCAGTCGGTCGATCAGCCGGTCGCCCGCGCTGGTCGAGACCAGCGCCGGAACCGCATCGATCCCCAACCGGCGCAGCGCGACCGCCAGCAACAGGCTCTTGTCCTTGCAGTCGCCATAACCGCGCGCCAGCACGGTCGCGGGCCGCCGGGGCACGAACGAGCCCTCGCCCATCTCCTCGCCGACATAGCGGATATTGTCCTGTACCAGCCGCGACGCCTCGGTCAGCCGGTCGGCCGCGCCCGGCGATGCCTTGGCAATGGCGTCCAGCCGCGCGGCGAAGTCGGGGGTCAGCGCCTCGTCGCCCTTGTACAGCCCCTCGGCCCAGGTGGCGACCTCGCCCCAGCTTTTCATCGTCGAGATATCGACCCGACCCCACTGAAAGGCACCGGCGGGCACGTTGTTCTCGCCCTTGGTCGGGGCGGGGTTGCGGGACACCCATTCCCATTCGGTGCCGCCGTCGATCGCCCGCGTCTGGAACGCGATATCGCTGTTCAGCGCCTTGAAGGCGGGCGTCATGCCGCTCGGCCAGACCAGCCGGATGCTGCGCATTCCCAAGGGGTCGGAGAAACGCTGCGAGAATTGGTGGAAGGCATGGCCCGGCCACAGCGCCGAGCGGGTGTGGACGATGGTGGCGTAATCGACCACGTCGCCGACCCGCACGTCGCGGACATTGGCCATCACCTTCAGGCTACCGCTGACGATCCCGTCCTTCAGGTCGCTTTCACGCTCGACGACGCGGAATTGCGTATCCTTCGTCCGGTCGATGACCTGGCCGTCGCGGACGATGCGGACAAAGGCGATGCCGACGCCCTCGAACGCCGGATTATAGGTCAGCGTGATCTGGCCGGTCGATTCCAGCCCGCTGCGGTCGACCACCTTGCTCGCCAGCCGGAACCAGTCGTCATGGCCATCCGCGCGGGCGCGATATTGCTGGTCGTTGAGCAGATAGGCGATGCCGTCCTGCGCGCCCTCGACCAACGCCTTGGTCGCCTCGGGCACCGGGCGGTCGCGAATCCAGTCGGGCACGGCCTCGACCGCAACGGTCGGCATCGTCGCCTTCGTCTCGCTGGCTACCGCAACCGCCGCCGTTCCGGCGCATAGCGAGGTGATTGCCACCCCCGCCAGCAACGCAAACCCCAGCCCCCGGCGTCGCGCCGTCTTCATCGTCGTCACGGTCATGCTACCTCCCCCGAGATCGGCCAACGCTATGAGCCGCGCCGGGCACTGGCAAGGGGGCGATGTCGACGGAGCGACGCTTTAATCGACGACGATCCTCTGCGTCTCCACGATGCGGCGGTCGCTGCCCAGCGTGTAGAGATAATATTTGCGCTGCTCCGATCCGGGACGCAGCCGCCGGAGTTGCCGCGCCTGCTCGCGCGTCAGGACGAAGCGGACATAACCGGCCTGGACCAGACAGGCATCCACTTCGGATTGCAGCCGGGCCTGGAGCGCATCGACATGCTGGTCCGGCCGATACATGCGCCGCAGCAGCACTTGCCGCTCACTGCGCAAAAAGGTGACGTCGTCGGCGGGCAGCGTCGTCGGCATGGGCGGCATGTTGTTCTCGCGCTCCAGCATCTCGAAGCCGCGCTGATAGGCCTTGGCCTGGTCATCCCCGGCCACGTCGCGCCGCGCGGCCTTCGCCATACAATCACGCGCACCACCCTCGAACGCCTCGCGCGAGGCACCGGGCTTGCCCCAACTGGTTGGAGCCGGGGCCGCCGCCAATGTCGGAAACGCGGTCAAAACCCCGAGCAGCCCCAGGCCGATTCCCATTCCGCGCATGATCCTCTCCCGTCCCGCCCCCTTTTCGGTTGGGGCGGTGCCCGTTAGACCATGACCGGCTTGGCCTGTCGCCCCTCCTGCCCGAAGATGCGCAGATAGCGTTCGATCTCGGCCGGTTCGCCGGTCGCCTTGGCCGGATTGTCGGAGAGTTTCACCGCCGGACGGCCATCCGCGCTGATCACCTTGGCGACCAGCGAGATCGGCTCCAGCCCCGCCTCGCCCGCCGGATCGCAGCCCCGGAAATCATTGGTCAGGTTGGTGCCCCAGCCAAAGCTCATGCGCACCCGGCCATGGAAATGGCGATAGACCGCCTCGATGCTGTCGACGTCCATGCCGTCGGAAAAGATCAGCAGCTTGGTCTTCGGATCGCGACCATGCGCCTGCCACCAGGCGATGATCTGCTCGCCGCCCTCGATCGGCGGCATCGAGTCCGGGCGGAAACCGGTCCAGTCGGCCAGCCAGTCGGGCGCGTGGGCGAGAAAAGCGCTGGTCCCGAACGCATCGGGCAGCGCGATCAGCAGGTTGCCATCATACAGCGCCTGCCACTCTTCCAGCACCCGATAGGGTGCCGCCGCCACGCCCGCATCGTCGGGCGCCAGCGCGGCCATCACCATCGGCAGCTCATGCGCGTTGGTGCCGATCGCCTCCAGATCGTTGTCCATCGCCAGCAGCACGTTGGACGAACCAATGAAGCGGCTCCCCAGCCCTTCCTTCAACGCCTCGACACACCAGCGCTGCCACAGGAAACCATGCCGCCGCCGCGTGCCGAAGTCGGAGAGGACCAGGTCGGGCAGGCCGCGCAGCCGCTCCACCTTGTCCCACAGCTTGGCCTTGGCGCGGGCATAGAGCACGTCCAGCTCGAACCGCCCCTTGCCCTTCAGCGCGGCGCGCGACCGCAGCTCGTTGACGATGGCGAGTGCGGGGATTTCCCACATCGTCGTCTCGGCCCAGGGGCCCTCAAAATGCAACTCGAACTGTCCGTCGACGGTGCGCAACTCATAGTCCGGCAACTGGAATCGGCCGAGCCATTCGATGAAGTCGGGCGAGAACATCCGCTGCTTGCCGTAAAAGCTGTTGCCCGACAGCCAGATCAGTTCCTTCTTGGTGAAGCGCAGCGACCGCGCATGATCCAGCTGTTCGCGCAACTCGGCCTCGTCGATCACCTCGGCCAGGCGGACCGTATGGCTGCGATTGATCAGCGAGAAGGTCGCGTGCACCTCCGGGTGCAACTGCCGGATCATCTGCAGCATCAGCAACTTGTAGAAATCGGTATCGAGCAGGCTGCGCACCACCGGGTCCAGCCGCCAGCCATGATTATAGACACGGGTGGCGATGTCGGTGACGGGCATGAACGATCCTCAACGGCGCAGGCGAAGTCCTCGCCCTGTGACAAGCGTTAGAGGCGATGCCCGTTCCGGTGGGGGCGGGCAAGCATGGCGGGGCCACTGCGTATCGGTCAGCGGCACGATGCCCCCACTTTGAATTTCAGTGCCCCAGCTGTGCCGCCACGGGGCATGACATACGGGGCACGAGGTGAGACACCTCGCGACACCTGAGCACCTGACTTTCTGTGGATCAGCAAGGGCGTGAGACACACTGCGACGCCCTGAAACACCTCGATGGTGGGTCCGCCGGGACTCGAACCCGGGACCTCTCGATTAAAAGTCGCTTGCTCTACCAACTGAGCTACGGACCCTCCATCGGGGTGGATGGGACCTA
>CAJYRW010000062.1:0-43332 GCA_913777475.1 uncultured Sphingomonas sp.
AGCTTGAATACGACATCAACGCCGATATCGTCACGGCAACCGGCGAAGTGCGGATGCTCCGCCAGGGCGAACGGCTGCGCGCCGACAAGGTCACCTGGAACCGCAAGACGGGCAAGGTCCTGGCGACAGGTAATATCGCCGTCACCAACCCCCAGGGCGATATTGCCTATGGCGACCAGATCGAGCTGACCGATTCGCTGAAGGACGGCGTGGTCGACAACATGCTGGTCGTATTGGAACAGGGCGGTCGCCTGGCGGCCGTACGCGGCACCCGCCAACAGGACGGTACGGTCAACCTGGAACGTGCCGCCTACACCCCTTGCGCAGTGGAAACCTCCGAAGGCTGTCCCAAGGAGCCCTCGTGGAAGATCACCGCAGTCCGCGTCACCTATCGCCCCGACCGCGAGCGAGTCTATTTTAACGGTGCCAAGCTCAACCTGTTCGGCCTGCCGACCATCCCGCTTCCCCGGCTGTCCGCGCCGGTCGGCTCCGGCGGCGACAGCGGTTTCCTAACCCCCGACATTCGGCTGGACCGCGTGAACGGCGTCGAGCTTGCCGCGCCCTATTATTGGAAGCTCGCCCCCAATAAGGGGCTGACCGTCACGCCGCACATCTTCACCGCGGTGCTGCCGATGCTGGAGGCGCAATATGAGGCGCTGACCACCAAGGGGGCGTTCCGCATCACCGGCTTTGGCACCGCCAGCCGTCGCAGCGACGACCTGAACACGCTCAATCCGACCGACACCCGCCAGGCCTTCCGTGGTTATTTGGATGCCGTCGGCCGCTACCAATTCTCGCCGGAATGGAGCCTGTCGGGCTCGATGCGGATCACCACCGACCGCACCTTCCTGCGCCGCTATGACATTTCGCGCGACGACCGGCTGCGCACCACCGCCAGCCTCGAGCATATCGACGCCAACAGCTATTTCGCGCTGACCGGCTGGTATGTGGAAACGCTGCGCGTCAACGATCCGCAGGGGCAGCAGCCGATCGCGCTGCCCGAACTCGACTATCGTCGCCGCTTCAACGACCCCTGGCTGGGCGGCAAGTTCGAGATGCAGCTCAATACGCTGGCGATCAGCCGGACCGCCGGACAGGATACGCAGCGCGCCTTTGCCAGCATGCGCTGGGACCTGCGCCGGCTGACTGACTGGGGGCAGGAGGTGACCTTCACCGCCTATGGCCGCGCCGACGTCTATAACGCCAATAACATCGCGACCACCCCGCTGGTCTATCAGGGGCTGGAGGGTTTCCAGGCGCGCGGCATCGGCGCGCTGGCGGTCGATGTGAAATGGCCGTTCGTCGGCGAGCTGTGGGGCGGTAGCCAGCGCTTCACCCCGCGCGTGCAGATCGTCGCCAGTCCCAAGATCCGCAATATCGAAATCCCCAACGAGGATGCGCGGTCGGTCGATCTTGAGGATTCCAACCTCTTCGCGCTGAACCGCTTCCCCGGTTACGACCGGTTCGAGGATTCGACGCGCATCACCTATGGCGCGCAATGGGCGTTGACCTTGCCCGGCTTCACCTTCGACACCATCGTTGGGCAGAGCTTTCGCCTGAACGACCGGCCGACGATCCTCTATCCGGGCACCGGCCTGTCTGATCGCTGGTCGGATATTGTCGGGCGTACCGACATCCGGTTCCGTGATTTCGTCTCGCTGACCCACCGTTTCCGCCTCGACAAGGATAGCTTTGCGGTCCGCAGGAACGAGATCGATGCGACGGTGGGCTCGCGCACCACCTATGCGCAGGTCGGCTATCTTCGCCTGAAGCGGAACATCTTTACCTCGATCGAGGATTTGCAGGACCGCGAGGAAGTGCGGCTGGCGGGACGCGTGCAGTTTGCGCGCTTCTGGTCGGCGTTCGGTTCGACCGTCATCGACCTGACCGACCGGTCGGAGGATGCGCTGTCGCTGTCCAACGGCTTCGATCCGATTCGCCACCGATTGGGTGTGCAATATGAGGACGACTGCCTTCGGCTCGGCTTCACCTGGCGGCGCGATTATGTGAACACCGGCGACGCGCGGGCGGGCAACAGCTTCCTGTTGACACTGGCATTCACCAATCTCGGCCGCTAAGCCGATATTCAGCATGGGCGAACCATATCGCGACGGTTACGCGCCTTCGTCAGGCGCGATGGGGATCACAGACACGGTGAAGCACGACATTCGTACCAAGGGCCGCCGCTTCCGCGCGGGCGCAACGTTGATGCTGGTCGCGGTGGCGACGGGCGCGCTGGCGCAGACCGTGCCCGACCAGACCGTGCCCGATACGGGCGGCCTGAACATCCCGTCCAACATGCAGCTGTTCGGCAAGCTGGACCCCAATGTCCGCAAGCCGACCGCGATCGTGAACGACACGGTGCTGACCCAGACCGATATCGACCAGCGTATGGCGTTGGCCATGGCGCTGAACAACGCGACCAACCTGTCGCCCGAGGACCGCGACCGGCTGCGCATGCAGATCCTGCGTCAGCTGATCGACGAAACGCTGCAGATCCAAGAGGCGAAGACCGCCGACATCACCGTCAGCGCCGATGAGATCAACCAGGCCTTTGCCCGCTTTTCCAAGCAGTTCGGCAAGTCGCCCAGCGAGATGAGCGCCTTCCTGCGACAGGTCGGTTCGTCCGACAAGTCGATGCGCCGCCAGATCGAAGGCGAACTGGCCTGGAGCCGCTATCTGCGCCGCAAGGTCGAGCCGACTGTCAATGTCGGCGACGACGAAGTGAACGCGATCCGCGCCCGCCTGGAAGCCGCCAAGGGAACCGAGGAATATAACCTCAAGGAAATCTTCCTCTCGGCCAACGAAGCGACGCAGCAGCAGGTGTTCGCCAACGCTCGCCAGATCATCGGCGAGATCCAGAAGGGCCAGCAGCCCTTCGAATATTTCGCGCGCAGCTTCTCCGAGGCGTCGACCCGCGCGGTCAACGGCGATCTGGGCTGGGTCCGCTCGGCGCAGTTGCCGCCGGAGCTTCAGTCGGCGGTGCAGCAGATGCAGGTCGGCCAGGTCGCCGGCCCGATCCAGATCCCCGGCGGCTTCTCTATCCTGTATCTGACCGACAAGCGGCAGGTGCTGACCGCCGATCCGCGCGATTCGCGCCTGTCGCTCAAGCAGCTGACGGTGAAGTTCCCGGCGGGCACCACCCAGGCTCAGGCCAGCGCGCGCGCCGCCGAATTCGCCAAGGCGACCCAGGCGATCCGCGGCTGCGGCGACGTGCAGCGCGTTGCCACCACGCTGAACGCCGAAGTGGTCGACAATGACCAGGTCACCATCCGCCAGCTGCCTGCGCCATTGCAGGAAATCCTGCTGAAGCTGCAGATCGGCCAGGCGACGCCACCCTTCGGCTCGCCCGAACAGGGTGTCCGCTCGCTCGTGCTGTGCGACCGCGAGGAACCGCGCTCGGGCCAGTTGCCGACCAACGACCAGCTCCAGAATCAGCTCGAGCAACAGCGGGTCAATCTGCGCGCGAACCAGAAGATGCGCGATCTTCGCCGCGACGCGGTGATCGAATATCGCTGATGAGGGTAAAGCCATGATCCGGCCGCTGGCGATTTCGATGGGCGACCCGGCCGGAATCGGGCCGGAGATCATTGCCAAAGCATGGGCCGCGCGGCGCGATGCCGATCTGCTCCCCTTTGTGGCGGTCGGCGACGCGCGGGCGGTCGAGCGGGTCTGGAACGGCCCGATCGTCCGGGTGTCGGACATGGCGGCGGCCGTCGCGGCCTTTGACGAGGCGCTGCCCATCCTGTCGGTCGACGACGCGGGCGAAATCCGTCCCGGCCAGCCAGATGTCGAGGGTGCGCGCTGCGCCCTGCATTCGCTGGAACTCGCGGTCGGGTTGGTCCGGTCGGAGGCCGCCAGCGCGCTCGTCACCGGGCCGGTCAGCAAGGCCCAGCTGTACGATATCGGCTTCAACCATCCGGGCCAGACCGAGTTCGTCGCCGAACGCTGCGGTGTGGCCGGGGCCAATGCGGTCATGATGCTGGCGGGCCCGAGCTTGCGCGTCGTGCCGATCACCACCCATGTGCCGTTGGCGGACGTCTCCGGCCTGCTGTCGGTCGACCTGATTGTGGCGAAGGGGCGTGCGACCGCACGGGGACTTTGCAAGAATTTCGGCATCATCGCGCCGCGCCTCGCCTTTGCCGGGCTCAATCCCCATGCGGGCGAAAGCGGTGCCATCGGGCGCGAGGAAATAGACCTGATCGAACCCGCCATTGCGCAGTTGCGTGCCGAGGGGATCGACGCGACCGGGCCGTTCGCGGCCGACACGCTGTTCCACCCGCGTGCCCGGGCGGCCTATGATGCGGCCCTGTGCTGCTATCACGACCAGGCGCTGGTGCCGATCAAGACGCTGCATTTCGACGAGGGCGTCAACATCACGCTGGGCCTGCCGATCGTGCGGACCTCGCCCGATCACGGCACCGCCTTCGGCATTGCGGGCCAGGACGTCGCGCATCCGGGAGCGATGATCGCCGCCATCGCGATGGCGGGCGACGCCGCGCGTCGCCGGGCCGAAGCCGCCGCCTGACATGGACCCCGTTACGCCCCTGCCGCCGTTGCGCGAGGTCATCGCGCGCCATGGTCTGTCCGCCGCCAAGTCACTCGGCCAGAATTTCCTGTTCGACGGCCAGTTGCTCGCCCGGATCGCCGCCATTCCCGGCGACCTGACCGATCAGCCGGTACTCGAGATCGGCCCCGGCCCCGGTGGCCTGACCCGCGCCTTACTGATGGCGGGCGCAAAGGTCACGGCGATCGAGCGCGACCGCCGCTGTATCCCGGCGCTGGCCGAACTGTCCGAGGCTTTCCCGGATCGGCTGAAGGTCATCGAGGGTGATGCCCTGCGCATCAACGCGCCCGAGCTGTTCGACAGCAAGCCGCATATCGTCTCCAACCTGCCCTATAATGTCGGCACGCCGCTGCTCGTCGGCTGGCTGTCGGGCGCGTGGCTGCCCTGGTGGCAGTCGTGCACGCTGATGTTTCAGAAGGAAGTGGCGGAGCGGATCGTCGCCGCCCCGGACCAGTCGGCCTATGGTCGGCTGGCCGTGCTGACCCAGTGGCGCAGCGATTCGCGGATCGCGATGCCGGTCCACCGCTCGGCCTTCACCCCGCCGCCCAAGGTCATGTCGGCGGTCGTCCATATCACGCCGAAGGAAGCGCCCGAAGGGGTCAGCTTCCGCACGCTGGAGCGCCTGACGGCCGCAGCCTTTGGACAACGCCGCAAGATGCTGCGCCAGAGTTTGAAGCCGGTCGCGGGCGCGAACGAAGCGATGGAGTCGATCGGTATCGACCCTGCGCGCCGGGCCGAAACGCTGTCGGTGGCGGAGTTCGTCGCCCTCGCGCGCGCCTTAAGGTGAACAATCCTCCCCGTTTCGGGGAGGTGGCAGGCCCCGGAGGCCTGACGGAGGGGGCTTTCCGCCAAGGACGCCCTTTGACAATATCCCCCTCCCCGTACCGGGGAGGATTAAAGCCCTTACGGTGTCGGCGGGGTCTTGCTGTCGACCTGGGCGGTCGTCACGGTCGCGGGCGGGCCCTTGGCGATCTGCGCGGCGAGTGCGGTCGCATCGGCGCAGTCGGCCTTGCAGAGCGTCTTGATCTTCGCGAGGTTATCCTTCGCGCGCGCCACCGCACCACGCTGAACCAGCGCCTCGCCCTGCCCGCGCAGCGCGCGCGTGTCGTTCGGGTCGAGCAGCAAGGCCTCACGGTACAACCGGATGGCCTTGCCCGGCAGGCCGCGGGCATCGGCGACCTCGGCGAGGAGCACGAACGCGGCCCGGTTGCGCGGATCGACGGTCACCGCCGTCTCCAGGATGTCCGTCGCCCCTTCCAGATTGCCCGCCGCCTTCAGGCTTCGGCCCTGTTCCAGCAACTGCATCGAACGGGCGTCGATCTGGCTGTCCGGGCGCTGGCCGCTGAGCGAGGTGGAAAGCGAAACCACCGCCAATGCGGCGGCGGCGGCCAGGGACGACAAACGCATGAAGAACTCCGGACGTGGCACTGGGCCGGATGCTAGCATGGCGCCCGGAGGCAGGCGACAAAAAAGCCGTCGGTGCCGTGGGCAGCCGGATCGAGCCGATGGCCAAGACCGTGCGGCGCCCCGATGGCGGGCTGGATCGCCTCGACCGACCAGCCGCCATGCCCGGCCAGGAAAGCCGCGACCTGATCCGTACCCTCGGCATCGAGTAGCGAACAGACGATATAGATCATGCGACCACCCGGCTTGACGAGCCCTGCGCCGATTTTCAGCACCTGCGCCTGCATGCCACCCAACCGCGCCAGCCGCTCTGGGGTCAGCCGCCAGCGCGCTTCCGGATTACGCCGCCATGTGCCGGTGCCCGAACAGGGGGCATCGATCAGCACGCCGTCCGCCTTGCCAACCCAGTCGGCCAGCATCTCGGCCTCATGGCCGGGATTGAGCAGTCGGCTTTCGATGATGCTCGCGCGGGCCCGCTCGGCCCGTGGCGGCAGTTTCTGGAGACGCGCCCGGTCGATGTCGCAGGCGAGCAGCGCGCCCTGATTGGCCATGGCGGCGGCCAGCTGGAGCGTCTTGCCACCCGCCCCCGCGCACAGGTCGACGATCCATTCGCCGGGCTTCGCGTTCAGCGCGGCCCCGACAAGCTGGCTGCCCTCGTCCTGTACCTCGACCAGCCCGGCGCGGTAAATGTCCGATTGTTCGACCGCCGTGCCATTGGGCAAGCGGATGCCGAGCGGGGCCAGCGGCGTGGCAGCCCCTTCGGGCCATTCGACCAGCACCGCGTCGCGCGTGGTGGCCAGGCTGTTGACCCGAAGATCGAGCGGAGCCCGGTCCACCAACGCGGCCCGCTGCCCTTCGTCCAGCCCGGAAGCGGTCAGCGCCTCTACCAGCCAGGCGGGTGCGACACCGCTCTCGGCGCGAGGTTCGTCGGCTTCGATCGGCGCAGGCCCATGGCCCAAGCCATCAAAGGTCGCCGCCACCGCCGGATCATGATCGGCCACCGCCACCATGGCGGCGCGGCCCGATATCGGCACAGGCCCAGCCTGGCGGATGGCAGCATAGACCAGCTCGCGCACCGCGCGCCGGTCCTTCGATCCGGCGTAACGGCGCGTGGCGAAGTAACGCGCGATCAGCGTGTCCGCCGCCGCACCGCCACTGGCGGCCGCAGCGACGATCTCGTCCAGCAACTCAATCGCCGCCTGGGTGCGGGCTCCGGGAGTCATGCGTGGGCGTCCGTGGACTTAGCGGGTCGGGTAATTGGGAGCTTCCCGCGTGATCGTCACGTCATGGACGTGGCTTTCCTTCAGGCCCGCGCCAGTGATCTGGACGAACTGTGCCCGCTCGCGCAGCGCCTCCAGCGTCGCCGAGCCAGTATAGCCCATCGCCGCCTTGATACCGCCGACCAGCTGGTGGATGACGTCGCGTGCCGGGCCCTTATAGGCAACCTGACCCTCGATGCCTTCGGGGACCAGCTTCATCTGATCCTTGATATCGCCCTGGAAGTAACGGTCCGCCGAACCGCGACCCATGGCCCCGACCGATCCCATGCCGCGATAGGATTTATAGGCGCGGCCCTGGTACAGGAAGGTTTCGCCCGGTGCCTCTTCGGTGCCCGCCAGCAGCGAGCCGACCATGCAGGCGCCCGCGCCCGCCGCCAGCGCCTTGGCCAGATCGCCCGAGGTGCGCAGACCGCCATCGGCGATCACCGGCACGCCCGACTTCCAGCCTTCCTCGGCGCAGTCCATGACGGCCGTCAGCTGCGGCACGCCGACACCCGCGACGACGCGGGTGGTGCAGATCGAGCCCGGCCCGATGCCGACCTTCACCGCGTCCGCGCCGGCTTCGATCAGCGCACGGGTGGCAGCGGCGGTCGCGACGTTGCCTGCGATGACCTGCACCGTGTCGGACAGCTTCTTCGCGGCCTCCACGGCGCGCGCGACGTCGCGGTTATGGCCGTGCGCGGTGTCGATGATGACGCAATCGACCTCGGCCTCGATCAGCGCGCGGGTCCGCTCGAACCCCTTCTCGCCCACCGTCGACGCGGCGGCGACGCGCAGGCGACCGGCGGCATCCTTGGTGGCCGAGGGATAGGTCACGGCCTTTTCGATGTCCTTGACCGTGATCAGGCCGACGCAACGATAGCTTTCGTCTACGACCAGCAGCTTTTCGATCCGGCGGGCATGAAGCAGGCGGCGCGCCTCGTCCTGGCCGACGCCGACCTTCACGGTCGCGAGATTTTCATGCGTCATCAGCTCGGAGACGGGCTGCTGCGGGTTCTCGGCAAAGCGGACGTCGCGGTTGGTCAGGATGCCGACTAGGCGGCCATCGAACTCGACGACGGGAATGCCGCTGATCCGGTGGCGCGCCATCAGCGCCTGTGCCTCGGCCAGGGTCGCGGTCGGCGAGATGGTGATCGGGTTGACGACCATGCCGCTCTCGAACCGCTTGACCTGGCGGACGGCGGCCACCTGCTGCTCAACGGTCAGGTTGCGATGAAGCACGCCCATGCCGCCCAGCTGCGCCATGACGATCGCCATGTCGGCTTCGGTCACGGTGTCCATCGCCGCCGACAGGACGGGGATGTTCAGCGCGATCGAGCGGGTCAGTTGCGTGCGCGTGTCTGCGGTGCTCGGCAGAACGTCGGACTCCTGGGGCACGAGGAGCACGTCGTCGAAGGTGAGGCCGAGGCGGATATCCATGGGGCTGCCAAATCCTGCGGAGGGAACAAGTGGCGGGCCATGTAACCAAAGCAAGCCGTTCCCGCTAGGCCCTTGCTGCACCGCCATGCTAGAACCCGCATCAGACCGATAAAAGGGGGAGCCGTCCATGGGCCTGATCATCGCCGCACTCGCCGTCCTGCTGGTGCTGATGTATCTGATGATGTCGATCAAGATCGTCCGCCAGGGCTATCAATATACGATCGAGCATTTCGGCCGCTATACCGGCACGGCTATCCCCGGTTTTAATTTCTACCCCGCCTTTTTCTATCGTGTCGGCCGGAAGGTGAACATGATGGAGCAGGTGATCGATATTCCGGGGCAGGAGATCATCACCAAGGACAATGCGATGATCTCCACCGATGGTGTCGTCTTCTTTCAGGTGCTGGACGCGCCCAAGGCAGCCTATGAAGTGTCGGACCTCTATGTCGCGTTGCTCAACCTGGTGACGACCAATTTGCGGACCGTCATGGGTTCGATGGATCTGGACGAAACCCTGTCCAAGCGCGACGAGATCAATGCGCGTCTGCTAAATGTCGTCGACCATGCGACGACGCCCTGGGGCGTGAAGATCACCCGCGTCGAGATCAAGGACATCCGTCCGCCGGTCGACATCGTCAACGCCATGGCCCGCCAGATGAAGGCCGAGCGCGAGAAGCGCGCCAACATCCTGGAAGCCGAAGGTTCGCGCGCCTCCGAAATCCTTCGCGCGGAGGGGCAGAAGCAGGCGCGTATCCTGGAAGCCGAAGGTCGCCGCGAGTCGGCCTATCGCGACTCCGAGGCCCGCGAACGCGCGGCCGAGGCCGAGGCCAAGGCGACGCGGGTCGTGTCCGAAGCGATCGAGTCGGGCGGCACCCAGGCAATCAACTATTTCATCGCGCAGAAATATGTCGAAGCGGTCGGCAAGTTCGCGACCAGCCCCAATGCCAAGACGATCCTGTTCCCGGTCGAGGCGACCCAGCTGATCGGCACGCTGGGCGGTATCGGTGAGTTGGCCAAGGAAGCGCTGGGCACCACCAAGGCCGACGCCCCTGCCCCGCGCGTCACGACCAAGCCGGGGCCGTTCGACCAGTCCGGATCGTGACGATCGCGAATATCGATCCCGCCGCGCTATGGTTCGCGGCAGGGCTGGCGCTGGGCATCGCGGAGCTGCTGGTGCCGGGCGTCTTTCTGATTTTCCTGGCGATTGCCGCAGGGGTGACCGCCCTGACCGCCTGGGCCATCCCGGAATTACCAATCGGGCTGCAACTGGCCGAGTTCGCGGTCTGGAGCGTCGCTTGTGTGATGATCGGGCGGCGCTGGTATCGGGATTTCCCGGTCGAAAGCGATGCGCCGGTGCTGAACGCCCCCACCCTTCGGCTGCGCGGGCAGATTGTCACCGTCACCACGCCGATCATCGACGGCGAGGGTCGGGCACGGCTTGGCGATGGCGAATGGCCGGTACGCGGGCCGGACGCGGACATCGGCACCCGGTTGCGGGTCGCACATGTCGACAGCGGGATTTTGCTGGTCGAGCCGATCGGGAATGGAGACTGATGCCGAAGGCCAAGGGAAAGCGCCCTCCCCAGAACGCTTTCCCCTGACCAGCTTTAGGCCGTGACCGCCACCTTGGGCGCCGCAGCGCGGACGCCTTCGTCGACATGCTCGGCGAACTGCTGGAAATTTTCGTTGAACAGATCGACCAGCTTGGCCGCCGTCGCGTCATAGGCGACCTTGTCCGCCCAGGTGTCGCGTGGGTTCAGGATCGCGGGATCGACGCCCGGAACCGCGACCGGCACCTGGAAGCCGAAATTCGGATCGGTGCGGAACTCGGCCTGGTTCAGGCTGCCGTCGAGCGCGGCGTTGAGCAAGGCGCGGGTCGCCTTGATCGGCATACGATGGCCGACACCGTACTTGCCGCCGGTCCAGCCGGTGTTGACCAGCCAGCAATCGACGCCCCCCTTGGCGATCCGCTCCTTCAGCAGGTTGCCGTAGACCGACGGATGACGCGGCATGAACGGCGCACCGAAGCAGGTCGAGAAGGTCGCATCCGGCTCGGTCACCCCGATCTCGGTGCCGGCCACGCGCGCGGTATAGCCCGACAGGAAGTGATACATCGCCTGTTCGGGCGTCAGCTTGGCGATCGGCGGCAGGATGCCGTACGCGTCCGCCGTCAGCATCACGATGTTGCGCGGCACGCCCCCCATATTGTCCTTCGACGCATTGGGGATGAAGTCGATCGGATAGGCGCCGCGGCTATTTTCGGCCAGGCTGTTGTCGTTCAGGTCGAGTTGGCGCGTCACCGGGTCCATCACGACATTCTCCAGCACGGTGCCGAACCGCTTGGTCGTCGCGAAGATTTCCGGTTCCGCCTCGGGCGACAGGCGGATCATCTTGGCATAGCAGCCGCCCTCGAAATTGAAGACCGCCGTGTCCGACCAGCCATGCTCGTCGTCGCCGATCAACGTACGGCTGGCATCGGCCGACAGGGTCGTCTTACCCGTGCCCGACAGACCGAAGAATACGGCCGTCGATCCGTCTGCGCCCATATTGGCCGAGCAGTGCATCGGCATGACGCCGGTGGTCGGCAGCAGATAGTTGAGCAGGCCGAAGACCGACTTCTTCATCTCACCCGCATAGCGCGTACCGCCGATCAGGATCAGCTTCTCGGTCATGTTGACCGCAATGACGGTCGAGGACCGGCAGCCATGACGCGCCGGGTCAGCACGGAAGCTGGGTAGGTCGATGATGGTATAGTCCGCGACGAACTTGCGCAGCTCATGCTCTTCCGGGCGGACCAGCATCGTGCGGATGAACAGATTATGCCAGGCCAGCTCGGTCACGACGCGGACGCGGACGCGGTGCTCCGGCTGAGAACCGCCATAGAGGTCCTGGACGAACAGGTCTTCCTTCTGGCCCAACGCCGCGAAGAAATCGGCCTTCAACGCGGCGAAATCGTCCGGGCTCATCGGCTTGTTGGTCTTGCCCCACCATACGGTGTCGCGGGTCTCGTCGTCACGAACCATGAACTTATCCTGCGCCGACCGGCCGGTATGCTCGCCCGTCTCGACGACCAGCGGACCGTCCGCCGACAGCTTGCCCTCGCCGCGCGCGACGGCGGTTTCGATCAGTCGTGCGGTGACCAGGTTCCAGTGCAGCGTCGCGCGGGTCTCGATGCCTTGCGCCTGCAAACCGATCTCAGGAATCCGTTCGTTCATAAGAGTTTCCTCATTCCCCAAGCCGCCCGGGTCATGGTCGCCCGGCCCTATCCAGCGCATGCGAATACGTATGCGTTGACCGGTTCCATAGCCGATTTGTTTAACACGTCAAACAACACCGAACGCGAAGATGGTTGAGCCGTGTCTCACTTTGGCCTAACCGACGCTTATGGCGGTTCCTTCGCATGACAGGGCTCTGGGGTTGATCGCATGACCGCAACCATCGCGCTGGTCGATGATGACCGGAACATCCTGACCTCGGTGTCGATCGCGCTGCAGGCGGAGGGCTTCGTGACCCGCGTCTATGCCGATGGCGAGGCCGCGTTGAAGGCGCTGACCGACAATCCGCCCGACCTGGCGATCTTCGACATCAAGATGCCGCGCATGGACGGGCTGGAGCTGCTTCGCCGCTTGCGCGAGAAAAGCCAGATTCCGGTCATTTTCCTGACCAGCAAAGACGACGAGCTGGACGAGGCGCTCGGCCTGGCGATGGGCGCGGACGACTATATCGCCAAGCCCTTCTCCCAGCGCCTGCTGATCGCGCGCATCCGTGCCATCCTGCGCCGGTCGGAATATGTCGGCACGCCGCAGGGGACGCCCGCTGCCGATGCGCAGGGGCCGCTCACGCGCGGCGCGCTGGCGATGGACCCGGCGCGGCATCGCGTGACGTGGAAGGGGGAGCCGGTGACGCTGACCGTCACCGAATTCCTGATCCTGGAAACGCTGGCCCAGCGCCCCGGCATCGTGCGCACTCGCAACCAGTTGATGGATGCCGCCTATCAGGACGACATCTATGTCGACGATCGCACCATCGACAGCCACATCAAGCGCCTGCGCCGCAAGTTCCGGCAGGTAGACGCCGAATTCGACGCCATCGAGACGCTCTATGGCGCCGGCTACCGATTCTCCGAGGAGTGAAGCCCCCGACCTGGCGTTGCGCTGGTCGGGCCAGATTTCGCTGACGCAGCGGATTCTGGCGATCAACATCTTTGCGCTGCTGCTGCTGGCGGGCGGCTTCTTCTATCTCGACAGCTATCGTACCCGGCTGCTCGATAACCGGGTCGCGCAGTCGCTGCGCGAAGTTCGGCTGATGGGCGAGGCGCTAACCTCGGTGCGGAGCGAAGAGCGCGATGTGCTGGTGATGCGGCTGGCCCGCGACACCGGCGGGCGCATCCGGCTGTTCGATGCCGGGGGCAGCCTAGTCGCGGACAGCCGCGCACTCGGCATCCGCAATGTCGTGCTGCGCGATCCCGACAAGCAGGATTGGGGGCAGGTGATCGCCCGATTCCTCGACGCCGGGATCGACACGGTGGTCGGCGCGGCACGGCCCCCGCTCTATCGCGAGCGACGCGGCGGCGCGGAATGGCCCGATGTCCGGCTCGCGCGTGAGGGGCGCGTGTCCGCCTCGGTCTGGCGTGCGCCCGACCGGACCCCCGTCATCACCGCGGCCGCCCCCCTGCCCGGCGGCGGCACGATCATGGCGACCGAAAATGCCCGCTTCATCACCGAGACGGTGCGGATCGAGCGGTTTCGCCTGAGCGTGTTGCTGGCGCTCGTCGCGCTCATCTCGGTCCTGCTCTCGCTGTTTCTCGCCAGGACGATCGTCCGGCCACTCCGCCGCCTAGCCCGCGCGGCGGTGCGGGTCCGGCTGGGGCGGGCTCGCGAGGTCGTGGTGCCGCGCCTGCCCGATCGGCGCGACGAGCTGGGGATGCTGGCGCGCGCCCTGTCCGATATGAGCCTGGCCCTGCGTGCCCGGATCGACGCGACCGAGGCATTCGCCGCCGATGTCACGCACGAGCTGAAGAACCCGCTGGCGTCGCTGCGTTCGGCGGTCGACACGCTGGAGACGGTCCACGACCCCGATCTCCAGGCCCAATTGCTGGCGATCGTGCGCGACGATGTGCGGCGGCTGGACCGGTTGATCACCGATATTTCGGATGCCTCGCGACTGGACGCGCAGCTCAGCCGCGCCAAGTTCGATCCTGTCGATCTTCACGCCTTGCTGGCCGGCCTGATCTCTCAGCGCGAGGCACGCGGGGTCGAACGGGGCATCCGCCTGCGTTTCGACTCGACCGAACCCGGCCCCGCCATCATCGCGGGCGAGGGCGCACGGTTGGAGCGCGTGTTCGAGAACCTGATCGTCAACGCCCTCTCCTTCTCCCCCGACGACGCCGTCGTGGCGATCAGCCTGGCGCGGGAGCAGGATGAGGTCGTCGTCCGGGTGGAGGATGAAGGCCCCGGCGTGCCGGAGGAAGCACGCGAGGCGATCTTCCGGCGCTTCCATTCGATCCGTCCCAGCAGCGAGGATTTCGGCCAGCATTCCGGCCTGGGCCTCGCCATCGCGCGGACCATTGTCGAGGCGCATCAGGGCCGCATCCATGTCGAGTCGCGCGAAGACCGGTTGAGCGGTGCCCGCTTCGTCGTGCGGCTTCCCTTGGCGGTCGGCGCATGACGGGGCCGCAAGAGCCTGAGTTGATCCACGCGACCGCCGTCGCGATCGGTGAGACCGGCGTGCTTTTGGTCGGTTCGTCGGGCGCGGGCAAATCCGATCTGGCGTTGCGGCTGATCGATCGCGGCGCGACGCTGATCGGCGACGATTATCTCCACGCTCGACAGGTCGATGGCGGCCTCCAAGTCGTCGTGCCGGACCGGATCGCGGGACGGATCGAAGTGCGCGGAGTGGGCATCATGCCCCTGCCCCATCGCCCGACCGCGACGATCGGGCTCGCCATCCGTCTGGTCAGCGAGACCGAAGGGGAAGAGCGGCTGCCCGAGCCATGCGAAACCGTGATCGCGGGCGTCACGATCCCCGTCTATAGCCTTGTCCCCTTCCCCGCTTCGGCCCCGATCAAGGTCGAACTTCTGGTATCGTGCCTCAAGGAACGCCCATAATGGACCGAAAACGTATCCTGCTGGTCACCGGCATGTCCGGTGCGGGCACGTCGACGACGTTGAAGACGCTGGAGGATCTCGGCTGGGAGGTGGTCGACAACCTGCCGCTATTCCTGCTCGATGGCCTGCTGGAGGCCGCACCGCCCCGTGGCATGGAGGGCAAGAACCGGCCGCTGGCGATCAGCATCGGCGTGCGCACCCGCGACTTCGCCCCCAACCAGATCACGCAGAGCATCCGACGTCTCAACGAAAGCCCCAATCTGGCGATCGAGACGCTGTTCCTGAATTGCGGCGGCGCGGAGCTGAAGCGGCGCTATGCCGAGACGCGCCACCGCCATCCCCTCGCGATGGACCGATCGGCGGATGACGGCATCGCGCATGAGCGGGCGCTTCTCGCCCCGGTCCGCGACATGGCCGACCGGCTGCTCGACACGACCAACATGACCAGCAACGACCTGGGCCAGTGGCTGCGCGCCAATTACGCGGTCGAGGGGCTCAGTGAGCCGGTGCTGACCGTCATGTCCTTCGGTTTCTCCAAGGGGCTGCCGCGCAACGCCGATCTGGTGTTCGACATGCGGTTCCTGCGCAATCCGCACTGGTCGGCCGAGCTCCGCCCCGGCACGGGGCTGGATCAGGGCGTGATCGACTATATCCGCCGCGATCCCGTTTATGAAACCGCCGTGGGCCAGATCGAGACGCTGCTCGACACTCTGGTCCCGCGCTATATCGCCAGCGGAAAATCCTACATCACCATCGCCATCGGCTGTACCGGCGGGAGACATCGTTCGGTCCATGTCGCCGAACGGATCGCGGGACGGTTGCGCAAAGGCGGATTTTCGCCCACGGTGGTACATCGTGATTTGAGTGCCGTGCCGAAAGACTCTCTGGAAGCCGGGCCGGCCAAGCAATGATGGATATGCGTGTCTGACATGATCGGTCTGGTTCTGGTGACGCACGGGCGGCTCGCCGATGAGTTCGTGACCGCGATGATACATGTGGTCGGTCCGCAGGAGCGGATCGCCACCATCGCGATCGGGCCGGAGGACGACATGGAGGAGCGGCGCGCCGACATCGCTGCCGCCATCGCCACCGTCGATGCCGGGCGCGGCGTGATCGTGCTGACCGACCTGTTCGGCGGCACGCCTTCCAACCTTGCCATCTCGCTCATGGAGCGGGGCCGGGTCGAGGTAATCGCTGGTATGAACCTGCCCATGCTCATCCGCCTGGGATCGGCGCGCAAGTCGATGCAGGTCGTCGATGCCGTCGCCGCTGCGCGCGAGGCGGGTCGCAAATATATCTCGGTCGCCTCCGAAGTGCTGGGCGAGGCCGCCGCATGACGGAGCAGAGCCGCACCGTCCTCATCACCAACCGCCGTGGCCTCCATGCCCGCGCCAGCGCCAAGTTCGTCACGCTCGCCTCCACCCAGCCCTGCGAGGTGCGCGTGGCCAAGGATGGCAGCACGGTGACCGGCACGTCGATCATGGGCCTGATGATGCTGGGCGCAGCGATGGGCGACACGATCACGATTAGCGCAGCCGGTGACGGCGCGGACACGACGGTCGAAGCGCTGGCCGCGCTGGTGGAAGCGAAGTTCGGCGAAGACTGATGCCTCGTGAGATTACCGCTTATTCCAACCCGCTGATCAAGTGGGCTCGCGACCTGCGCGACAAGCGCCACCGCAAGCAGGCGCGCCAGTTCCTGGCCGAGGGCCTGCGCATCCTGACCGAGGCGCGCGAGACGGGGCGGCTGCCGCACCTTCTGTTCTACGCCAAGCCCTCTGCCAATCACCCGCTCGTCCGCGATCTGGTCAAGGCGGTCGAGGCCGCCGAGGGTGAGGCGATCGAGACGACGCCCGATATCCTGTCCAAGCTATCAGGCAAGGATAACCCGCAGGCGGTCGTCGGCGTGTTCGAGGAATTCGCGGTCGCGCTGGACGATCTCGATCGCAGCAAGGCCGGTATCTGGCTGGTCGCCGAACGCCTGCGCGATCCGGGCAATCTGGGCACGATCCTGCGCACCGGCGATGCGGTCGGCGCGGGCGGCCTGATCCTGATCGGTGAGTGCGTCGATCCCTTCTCCGTCGAGGCGGTGCGCGCCAGCATGGGCGCTTTGTTTACCGTGCCGATCGTGCGGACCGAGTGGCAGCCTTTTCTCGACTGGCTGAGGCAGGGGCCGGGCCAGCTCGTGGGGCTCAGCCTGGACACCGACTCGGACTATCGCGCGGCGCATTATACCGCGCCGACCTTCCTGCTGACCGGTAACGAGGCCCAGGGGATGCCCGACGACTATGCGGCCGCCTGCGACACGCTGGTGAAGATCCCGATGCTGGGCAAGGCGGACAGCCTGAACGCGGCGGTCGCGACGGCGGTCATGGCCTATGAAGTTCTGGCCCAACAAGGTGACGCGAAGGCGGGCTGAACGATATCACTCGCTCCTGACGGAGATGGCGACCCGCCACTCCGTCAGGACGTAGGGCGTTACTCCGCCACCTCGGCCGCGTCGGCGAGTTCCGCCACCGGCATCAGCTTGGTCAGCGGCCGCACCGACTGCTCGATGAGCGGCGGCGACTCGATCGTCTTGCCACCCG
Source organism: uncultured Sphingomonas sp. (assembly GCA_913777475.1). GTDB lineage: Bacteria > Pseudomonadota > Alphaproteobacteria > Sphingomonadales > Sphingomonadaceae > Sphingomonas. The sequence continues at coordinate 17,365 of CAJYRW010000062.1, forward strand.
TATCGATGTTCAGCGCCTCGAAGCGCTTGGCGCTGGTCAGGACATTGCTCTCCAGGCTGCCGACAAAGGCATTATACGCCGTCATCGCCGTATCGAGATTCTTGCCCAGCTTTGCGACATGCCCGCCCATGACCGAGAGGCGGCCGAACAACTCCTTGCCGAGCACGCCAATCTCGTGCGCCTGCTGCGCCAGCTTTTCCTGGCGCCAAACGGCGGCGACGGTCCGAGCGATGGCGATGAGGTTCGTCGGCGTCGCCAGCAGTACCTTCTTGTCGAACGCGAAGTCCCACAGCGTCGGATCATGCTCCAACGCCGCCGACAGAAAATGCTCGCCCGGTACGAACATGATCACATAGTCGGGCGCGTCCTCGAACTGGTTCCAATAGCTCTTGTTACCCAGCCCGTTGACGTGCGCGCGCATCGCCGCGGCATGGCGCGACAGCCCCAGCTGCCGGTCGGCCTCATCAACCGCGCCGAACGCATCCTGATAGTCGTTCAGCGAGACCTTGGCATCGATCACCAGCGCCTTGCCGCCCGGCACGCGCACGATCGCATCGGGACGAAGACGTCCGCCCTCGCCGTCCGCGACGCTGACCTCCGTCTGGAAATCGGCATGCTCGGACAGGCCGCAGGTTTCCAGCACGTTGCGAAGCTGCTGCTCGCCCCAGCGACCACGCGCCTTGGGGGCGTTGCGCAGCGCGTTGACCAGCTTGGCGGCCTCGCCCGAGACACGTTCCTGGCCGATCCGCATCGCCTCGATCTGGCCCTTCAACTCGCCGAACGCATCTCGGCGTTCGTCCTCGACCTTGCGCACCCCTTCTTCATAGCGCTGGAGCCTCTGATGCACCGGGTCGAGCAGCGCCTTGAGCGTCTGGCCCGAGGCTTCCTCCGACTGACGGAACCGCGCCTCGGCCCGCTCCAGAAACTGGCGCTGCGCGACTTCCAGCGCGCGGGCGGCGGCCTCACCGAACTGGGCGTTGATCTGTTCGCGTGCCTGCCCCAGCGCGTCCAGCGTCTGGGCATAAGCGGTCTCGCGCTCCTGCGCCCGCGCGCGCAGCTCGGCGATCTCGCGTAGCGCCGCGTTACGCTCCGCCTCGACGGCATCGCGCGCTGCCCGGATCACGTCGAGATCGGCCGCCCGGCCCCGCAGCTCGGCCAGCGCCTGAAGCGCATCGGTGCGTTCCCGCTCGGCCGCCTCGCGAGCCATGCGCAACGGCTCGACCTCGGCGGCGCGTGTCGTCGCGGTGGCCAGTTCGGCCGCCAGCCCATCGGCCTTGCGCCGCGCGGCCAGCCAACCGACCACGCCCCCCAGCAATAAAGCGAGCAGCGCGACGGCGATCAATTCGGGCATTTCAACAACCTGTCAGATACGGGAAACAGGTCGGAACATAGAACGAACGAAGCCGGTCGAACAAGGCTATTCGACCGCCTTCGCAAAACGCAGAGGGTTGGCTGGGCTCAGCCCTTGCGGAGCTTGGTCAACTTGCGCATCAGCATGTCGCGCTTCAACCGGCTGACATGATCGATGAACAGCACGCCGTTCAGGTGGTCGATCTCATGCTGCATGCAGGTGGCGAGCAGCCCGTCGAGCTCGGCCTCATGCGCGTCGCCCTTTTCGTCCAGCCACTTGACCTGGCAGATGGCGGGCCGCTTCACCTCGGCATATTGCTCGGGGATCGACAGGCAGCCTTCGTTATAGGTCGACAGCTCTTCGCTGACCGACAGGATTTCGGGGTTGATATAGGCCTTGGGGTTCTTGACCGGCTTGCCTTCCTCATCCTCTTCCTCCTGCAGGTCGATGACGAGGATACGCTGGTCGACGCCGACCTGGATCGCGGCCAGGCCGATGCCGTGCGCGTCATACATCGTCTCGATCATGTCGGAGACGAGCTGGCGGACGCTGTCGTCCACCGTCTCGACGGGCTTGGAGACGAGACGCAGGCGGGGGTCGGGAACTTCGACGATGGGAAGAATGGCCATGACGGTTTCGCTACGGTCAGTGGCCCAAACCGTCAAGCCAGCGGATCAGACGACCGGCCGCCGCGCGCGTAGCGCCTGGGCCAGCGTGCCTTCGTCGAGATAATCGAGTTCGCCGCCGACCGGCAGACCGTGGGCTAACTGCGTGACCCGCACCGGGAAGCGCTCGATCCGCTCGGCGATATAATGCGCCGTGGTCTGGCCCTCCAGCGTCGCGTTCATCGCGAGAACCACTTCGTCCACCCCGCCGCCCTCGATGCGGCGGACCAGCGCGTCGATGCTGAGATCCTCGGGCCGCACCCCCTCCAGCGCCGAGAGACGGCCGCCCAGAACATGGAAACGCCCCGGAAACAGCCGCGACCGCTCCAGCGCCCAGAGGTCGGCGACCTCTTCCACGACGCATAGCGCCCCCGCATCCCGCCTAGGGTCGGCGCAGATCGCGCACGGGTTTGCCGTGTCGATATTGCCGCAGATCGAACAGGTCTCCAGCCGCTCCTCGACCGCGCTCAGCGCGGCCAGCAATGGGCTCAGCGCCGCCTCACGCTTCTTGAGCAGATGCAGGACCGCGCGACGTGCCGATCGGGGGCCAAGGCCAGGAATACGCGCCAGCGCCTGGGTCAGCGCCTCGATCTCGGGGGATGCCATGACGAACAGATAGGGGGTTGCGCGCCGTCCCGCCAGCGGGGAGAGGACGGCTCATGCGGATCATCTTCATGGGTACGCCGGGCTTTGCCGTCCCGGTCCTGCACGCACTGGTCGAGGCCGGGCATGATGTCGTCGCCAGCTATAGCCAGCCGCCTCGCCCCGGCGGCCGTCGCGGACGGCAATTGGTGCCCTCGCCCGTGCAGCAGGCGGCGGAGAGCCTGGGCATCCCGGTCCTGACGCCGGTGTCGCTGCGTATCGGCGAGGAGCAGGCGCGGTTTGCGGACTTCGGGGCCGATGTCGCGGTCGTCGCGGCCTATGGCCTGATCCTGCCGCAACCGATCCTGGACGCGCCACGCCTGGGTTGCCTGAACGTCCATGGCTCGCTGCTGCCCCGGTGGCGGGGGGCCGCGCCGATCCATCGGGCCATATTGGCGGGCGATGTCGTGACCGGCGTCGGCATCATGCAGATGGAAGCGGGCCTCGATACCGGACCGGTGCGGCTGGAGGGCTCTACGCCGGTCGGGCGCAAGACCACAGGCGAGCTCACCGAGGAACTGGCCGCCATGGGGGCCAGGCTGATGGTCCAGGTCCTGGCCGACCCGGATCGCTATCCGCCCCGCCCCCAGCCCCAGGATGGCGTCACCTATGCCGCCAAGATCGACAAGGCCGAGACGCGGCTGGACTTTATGCAATCCGCCGCCCAGCTGGAACGCCAGGTCCGCGCCTTTCAACCGACGCCGGGTGCGTGGTTCGATGTTCAGGGCGAACGGATCAAGATCCTGTCCGCCGAACCGATCGACGCGAAGGGCGCGGCGGGTGAAGTGCTGGACGAACATCTCGCCATCGCCTGTGGCGAAGGCGCGCTGCGCCCGCTGACGGTTCAGCGCGCCGGGCGCGGCGTATCCAGCGCGCAGGACCTGCTCCGCGGCTTCCCCATTCCGGCGGGAACGCGGCTTTGACGCGATTTGCGCTGACGGTCGAGTTTGACGGGCGGCCCTTCATGGGCTGGCAGCGCCAGTCGCATGGGCCGAGCGTCCAGCAAGCGCTGGAGGATGCCGTCCATGCCGTGACGGCGGAGCGCACCGCCGTCCATGCGGCGGGTCGCACCGACGCGGGGGTGCACGGGCTGGCGATGCGCGCCCATGTCGACATTGCAAAGGACATCGCGCCCTTTCGCCTGATGGAGGCGATCAACGCGCGGATCAGGCCGAACCCGGTGGCGGTGCTCGACTGCGTGACGGTGCCGGACGATTGGCACGCCCGCTTTTCCTGCATCCGTCGGTCCTACGAATATCGGATCGTCAACCGCCGCGCGCCGCTGACCCATGAGGCGGGGCTGGCCTGGCAGGTGCCGCAGCCGCTGGACGAAGCCGCCATGGCCGATGCCGCCGCGCGGCTGGTCGGGCGCCACGACTTCACCACATTCCGCTCGGTCCATTGCCAGGCGGACAGTCCGCTACGGACGCTGGACCGGCTATCGGTCGAGCGGGAGGGCGCGCGACTGTATATCCGCGCCGCCGCCCGCTCGTTCCTCCACCATCAGGTGCGTTCGATGGTCGGCTGTCTGGCCTTGGTCGGCATGGGTCGCTGGTCGCCCGACGATGTGGAAGCGGCGCTCAACGCCCGCGACCGCGCGCAGCTGGGGCTGAACGCGCCGTCGGACGGGCTGTTCTTCGTCGCGGCCAATTACCCGGACGAAGGCTGACGCGAGAAACGCGCCGCCAGTTCGACATGAGTCGACCAGCGGAACTGCCCCACCGGCTGCACCCAGTCGAGTTGCCAGCCATGTTCGACCATCGCCTTGGCATCGCGCGCGAAGCTCGCCGGATTACACGAGACATAGGCGACTGTGCCGACCTCCGCCTCGGCCAGCGCCTCGGCCTGGTCGCGGGCCCCCGCGCGCGGCGGGTCGAGGACGATCGCGTCGAAGCGGTCGAGCTCCGCCTTGGTCAGCGGACGGCGATACAGGTCGCGATGCTCGGCAAAGACCATGCGCCCGGTCGCGTTCGCCGCGCCCTTCAACGACAGGATCGCATCGCGCGCACCCTCGGCGGCATAGACCTTGCCGGGCAGCGCCAACGTGAAGGTGCCGAGCCCGGCGAACAGGTCGGCGGTCGTGCGCGGCTGGCCCACGGCTTCGCGTACGGCGGCGACCAGCGCCGCCTCACCATCGCGCGTCGCTTGTAGGAAGGAGCCCGGCGGCAAGGGTACGCCCACCCCGCCCAGCGTGACCGTCACCGGCTCCGGCTCCCAGCGGGTTTCCGGGCCGAGCCCGTCATCGACCGCCAAGCGCGCGACGCCGTGCCGCTGACAAAAGCCGATGATCGCCTCGGCGGCTTCCAGCCCGTCGGGGGAAAAGCCGGTGACCAGCACGTCCGCGCCCTGATCGGCCAGCGTCAGGTGCACATCGCCGCGCCGCTTAAACCCCAATCGCTGGAGCAGCGCGCGCAACGGCGCGACCAGCGCGAAAAGCTGCGGGTCGAGGATATGGCATTCCGCCATGTCGACGATGGCGTGGCTCTTTTCCTCCGAAAAGCCGATCAAGACACGGCCGCCCTTGAACTCGGCATGGAGCGTCGAGCGGCGGCGGCTGTGCGGCGGCGAGACATGGGTCGGGCGCAGCGGCGCGGTCAGCCCTTGCGCGTCAAGCGCGGAGGCAACCCGATCGGTCACGAATCCGGCATAGCTCTCATCGTCCAGATGCTGGAGTTGGCACCCGCCACAGCGCGGAAAATGGCTGCATGGCGGTGTCTGGTGATGCGGGCCGGGCGTGACGCGGCCGTCCTCGGACAGCGTGTCGCCGGGGGCGGCAAAGGCGGCATGGCGGCCGTTCGCGGTCACGCCGTCGCCTCGGGCGGCAACGCGGATGATGATATCGCTCATGGCGTCAGCCTCTGACGGCGGAAAGCGCGTCTGCCAAGTCGTCCGCGATGAAAGCCTTGCCGCAGGCCCGCGCGGCCTGGGCATGAAGCCATACGCCCGCCTCCGCCGCCGCCAACGGTTCGAGGCCCGCCGCCAGCATCGCAGCCACCGCGCCCGCAAGCACGTCGCCAGTGCCAGCGGTGGAAAGCCAAGGGCTCGCCTCCGGAGAGAGGATCGCGCGACCATCGGGCGCGGCGATCACCGTATCCGCACCCTTATGGACCACGATGGCGTTCGATCGCCGGGCGGCGTCGAGCGTCGCGGTCAGCTTGTCGGTCGTCATGGCGCCGAAAAGATGGGTGAACTCGCCGCCATGCGGGGTCAGGATCTTGGGACCGATATGCGCGGCCAGCGCCTCCGTCTCGACCAGACGCAGCGCATCGCCGTCGATCACCAGCGGCCGCCCGCTACCCAGCGCCGCACCCAGCCGTCGCCGTGCATCGTCGTCCCGGCCTAAGCCGGGGCCGATCGCAACCGCACCGATCCGGTCATCCGCGAGCGCATCCGGGCTAAAGTCGCGTCGCACGATCGCGTGGGGCCGTACCGGTCCACTCGTGACATCGGAGGCGAGCAACAGCACATACCCCGCGCCTGCCCGTGCCGCCGCCATCGCCGCCAGTTCGGACGCACCCGACATGCTGCCCGCGACGACCGCGACCATGCCCCGGCTATATTTGTGCGAGTGGGCCTCCGGGCTGGGCAAAACGGGTGCCGCCATGACCCGAACCGCGCCGCTGCTCGGCACTTCGATGTCGAGAAGACGGACTTCGCCCATGCGACCTGCGGCGGGTTGGAGGAGATGCGATGGCTTCACCGCGCCCAGCGCCAGGGTGACGTCGAAGCGCGACACCTCGCCCAGCATTCGACCGGTGTCCGTGGCGATACCACTGGGCAGATCGACGGCGATGCGTAGCCAAGCCGCCTCCGCGAGCCGGGCGAACCCTTGCTGAGCCATTGGCTCCAATCCGCGTGACAGGCCGATGCCGAACAGCGCGTCGACCAAGACGGGCGCTGGTTCCACTTCGTCGAGCGAAGCAACCGCCCCGCCCCATAGCTTGGCCGCACGCCGACATCCCTCGCTACGCGGTTCGGCGAGCATCGCGACTCGCACCATATGGCCCTGCTCGCGTAATCGGGCGGCGGCGATATAGCCGTCGCCGCCATTATTTCCCGGCCCACACAGGATCAATATCTCACGACCGGCGGCCAGACGGGCCACGGCCTGGGCGATGGCGCGGCCCGCCCGGTCCATCAGCGTCGCTTCGGACGCGCCCTGCGTCATCACCGCCTGCTCGGCCGCCCGCATCGCCGCAGCGGTCAGGACGGGCTGGCCATGGATCGCAATCATGGCGTCCCGACCGTCGCTGGCAAGCGGTAGCGGTCGTCGCCTAGCTGTACTTCGATCTGACGGTCACCGGCGATCCGAACCTGCGCCGGAGCCGAGCCATCGGCGGCGGCGACCCCGCGTCCGTCCTGCGTCACTCGAAGTCGCCGAAACCCGCCATCGGAATGCCGTACCGTCAGGATCGCTCCGTCCGCAGAGGCGGACTGTTCGACGGTGCAGTCGCGCGTGAAGCCCGCCGCGCCAGACAGCGCGCATTCGATGGCGAGGCCGGGGTTTTGCGGCGCGGACGGCGTGTTAGCGGCCGCCGTCTGCTCATCTCCCTGCCCGCTCGAACAGCCGGCCAGTGCCAGGGCACCGGCCAGCCAGCGGACATCAGATGTCCGCATAGACATGGCGCTCGGACTTGGCGCCGGGATGGGTGACCGCGCCCTGATGCGCGGGGCCGACATTCTGGGCATAGCGCCACAACACGCCGGACTGGTAATCGTTCACGCGCGGGGTCCAGCGCGCACGGCGCTCGTCCAGCACGGAAGGTTCGACCAGCAGGTCGATCGTGCCCGCCTCGGCATCGATGCGAATGGCATCGCCATTCTCGACCAGTGCGATCGGACCGCCATCCGCCGCCTCGGGTCCGACATGACCGATACAGAAGCCGCGCGTACCGCCCGAGAAGCGGCCATCGGTGATCAGCGCGACCTTCTCGCCCAGCCCCTGACCGTAGAGCGCCGCCGTGGTCGACAGCATCTCGCGCATGCCGGGGCCGCCCTTCGGTCCCTCATAGCGGATGACGACCACGGTGCCGTCGGTAATCTCGCGCGCCTCGACGGCGGCAAAGGCCTCTTCCTCGCAATCGAAGACCCGCGCCGTGCCCTCGAACTGCAGGCGCTTCATGCCCGCGACCTTCACGATGGCTCCCTCGGGCGCCAGGCTGCCGCGCAAGCCCACGACGCCGCCGGTCGGCGTGATCGGCGTCTTGACGTCGTAGATGACCTTCTGGTCGGGGTTCCACGTCACCTCGTCGATATTCTCGGCCAGCGTCTTGCCCGTCACCGTCATGCAGTCGCCGTGCAGGAACCCGCCCGCCAACAGCGTCTTCATCAGCATATAGACGCCGCCCGCCTCGTACATGTCCTTGGCGACATAACGACCGCCCGGCTTCAGGTCGGCGATATAGGGCGTGGTCTTGAAGATTTCGGCCACGTCGAACAGGTCGAAGTCGATCCCCGCCTCATTGGCCATCGCGGGCAGGTGGAGACCGGCATTGGTCGAGCCGCCGGTGGCAGCCACCACGCGGGCGGCATTCTCGAACGCCTCGCGGGTGCAGATGTCGCGCGGCCGCAGGTTGCGCGCGACCAGCTCCATCACCTGTTCGCCCGCCGCTTCGGCGATGCCGTGGCGATCGAGGAAGGGCGCTGGCATCATGTTGCTGTTGGGCAGCGACAGGCCGATCGCCTCGCCGACGCACGCCATAGTGTTGGCGGTGAACTGGCCCCCGCAGGCGCCGTGGCCGGGACAGGCAACCTTTTCCAGCGCAATCAGGTCGTGGAGCGGGCAGTTGCCCGCCGCGTGCTGGCCCACCGCCTCGAACACGTCGACCACGGTCACGTCGCGGTCCTGGTGACGGCCGGGCAGGATCGATCCGCCATAGACGAAGATCGACGGCACGTTCAGGCGCAGCATCGCCATCATCATGCCCGGCAATGATTTGTCACAGCCCGCAAAGCCGACCAGCGCATCATAGCAGTGGCCACGCACCGACAGTTCGACCGAATCGGCGATGACCTCGCGACTGACGAGCGAGGACTTCATGCCCTGGTGCCCCATGGCAATGCCGTCGGTCACGGTGATGGTGTTGAACCGGCGGGGCATGCCGCCGCCACGGATCACGCCGCCCTGCGCGGCATCGGCCTGCGCGTCGAGCGTGGTATTGCAGGGGGCCGAGTTGTTGCCGGCGCTCGCCAGCGCCACGAACGGCTTGGCGATATCCTCTTCCTGGATACCCATGGCGTAATAATAGCTGCGGTGCGGCGCGCGCTCCGGTCCGACGGAGACGTGGCGGGACGGCAGGCGGGACTTGTCGAATTGGCGTGTCATGGCGCAGGCCTATGTCGCGACACGGGCCTTTGACGCAAGCAAATTTCGCAAATTGCAGAATCCACGATCGTTCGACCGCCCGATCACCGGTGTCAGAGGGCGCTCAGCGCCTTGGCCACGCCGTCCATGGTGAACGGCTTTTGCAGGCGCGGGCGGTCGCGGAAACGCTCGTCCACCGCATCGTCCGAGCCACCAGTGGCGAAGACGAAGGGGACACCGCGTTCGGCCAGCGCCTCGGCGACGGGTGTGCTCTTCTGGCCGCCGCGCAGGTTGACGTCCAGGATCGCCGCGTCGATGCCGCCTTCGGCCACACGCGCCAAAGCATCGTCTACGCTGTCCACGGTCCCTGCGACCTGTTTGTCGAGGACATCCAGGAAATCCTCGAGCATCATGGCGATCAGGGGTTCGTCCTCGACGATGAGGATCTGCACGGGCTCTGTCATCGCCACCGCCATATCATGCTTTACGCCATCCGCCAGCAGCTTGTTACGATGATGTATCGGCGCCGGAGCCTTGCGTCAGCGCGGCCTGGGTCGCTTCCGCCAGTTGCTGGACCGAGAAGGGCTTGGGCAGGAAACCGACATTGGGCAGCGTGATCGACTTGCGCAGTTGCTCCTCGGCATAGCCCGACATGAACAGGACCGCGAGGTCGGGATAACGTTTGCGAACATGGCCGACCATCGTCGGGCCATCCATGGTCGGCATCACCACATCGGAAATCAGCAGGTCTGGCTTGCCATGCTTGTCGAGCATTTCCAGCGCGGCCTCGCCATTCTCGGCGGCCAGCACGGTATAGCCCTGCCGCGACAAGGCGCGCTCGGCCACCGCGCGCACCATATCCTCATCCTCGACCAGCAGGATGGTGCCCGTCCCCCAATGGGTGGCGGCACGCGCGGCGGGCTTTTCCGGGCTCGTCCTAGCGGCGGGCAGCGCGGGGGCCGCGTGGACCGGCAGATAGATGGAGAATTTCGCGCCCCCGCTTGGCGGCGAATCGGCGAAGATATAGCCGCCCGACTGCTTGATGATGCCATAGACGGTCGACAGGCCCAGGCCGGTGCCCTTGCCCAATTCCTTGGTCGTGAAGAAGGGCTCGAAAATCTTGGGCAGGATTTCTGCCGGAATGCCGGTGCCGTTGTCGCTGATGGTGAGCGCCGTATAATCGGCGGCGGGCAGGATATCGTTGCCCATTGCGCGGACGTCGGCCATCGAAACGGCACGCGTCTGGATGGTCAGGATGCCGCCGCCCACCGGTTCATTGTCCAGGATCGCGTCGCGCGCATTGACCGCGAGGTTGACGACCACCTGCTCCAACTGTCCCGGATCGGCGCGGATCGGCCCCAGATTGCGGCCATGGCTGACGTCCAGCCTTACCCGTTCGCCCAGCAACCGCTTGAGCAGGTTCGACACCTCCGAGACGACGTCGGGCAGTTGCAGGATTTGCGGGCGCAGCGTCTGCTGGCGCGAAAAGGCGAGCAGCTGGCGCGTCAGGCTGGCGGCGCGGTTGGAGTTGGTGCGGATCTGCTGGATGTCGTCATAGTCGCTGTCGCCCGGCGAATGGCGCATCAGCATCAGGTCGCAATGCCCTATGATCGCGGTCAGGATATTGTTGAAGTCATGCGCGACGCCGCCCGCCAGCTGGCCGACCGCCTGCATCTTGGTCGCCTGCGCCACTTCGCGCTTCAGGCGGCTTTCCTCGGAATTATCCTTCAAGCTGAGCAGCACCGCCGCCTCGCCCAGCCCCCGCGCCCCCGCGATGGTCAGCGCGACGGGCTCCTCCGGGTGATCCTTCAGGCGAACCGCCATATCGGCCGAATGCGTCGCGCCCCCAGCGAAGCGGCGAATCGCATCCGCCACCGCCGCCTTGTCCTCGCGTACCACCAGATCACCCGGATAGAGCGGCGGCGTACCGCCCGCCACGCCCGCCGCGCGCATGAAGGCCGAGTTCATCTGGATGAACCGTCCGTCCCGATCGACCAGTGCGATGCCGAACGGCATCAGCGAGACCAGGCCCCGCACATGGCTGCCCGCATTGGCGCCTGCGGGCGCGACCAGCGGCTCGTCTTCGTCGAGCAGGACGACCAGCATCGGCGCGCCCTCCCCCTCGACAAAGGGGATTTGCAGCACGCGAAGGGGACGCCCCTCGGCCTTGCCCAGTTCGGCGGCGAAACGTACCTGCCCGCCCGTATCGTGCGCCAAGAACGTCGCGAAATCGCGGCCGACGATCGACAGCATTTCCCCGCCCATCGCGCGAGCACAGAGCACGCGATTGGCCGCGCGCACCCGGCCATCGGGTGCGATCAGCGCAGCCATGATCCCGGCGGTCCCCAGCCGGTCGCCATGAATGCCGCCGATCAGCCGCTCGACCGTCTCGGCCAAATCCTGTTCGTCGGCCACCGCGAAGCGCCAGACGAGCAGATCGGCTTCATCGCCCGCGCGCGTCACGAGGACCGACAGCTCGGTCCCCATCACCGCGATCCGGTCGGCCCGACCCAGCCCATCGCGCCAGGCGGTCCGCCCCGCCTGGGCCAAAGCCTCGACGCTGGGCACATCCAGCGGCACGCCCGGGGGAGTCGGCATCATCGGGAACAGCGAGGCATAGGCGTCATTGGCGCAGACCAGTCGCCCCGCCCGGTCGGTGACGGCGATCGCATCATGGCTGGCATCCGCCACGACACGCGCGAAATCCCAGTCGACGCTGCGGCGTGTCTGCTCGACCCGCGGCGTCAGCAACCGCCAAGTCAGGATCACCCCGAAAACGAGAAGCGCCGCGGCGAGAAACCCCGCGGCGACGATCCAGCTGCGGATGGCGACGAACAGCAACGCCGCCGCCCCCGCCCCGCTGGCGATCGAGACGAGGCCCGCGACGCGGACGGGGTTAAACCTTTCGGAGGACGCGATCGCCATGACGAAACTCTTCATCCGGCGACCCGCCACGGGTCAAGCGCGATCCTGCGCCCGGCCCCGTGGCGGGGTTACGGAGTTTTACCAGATACGGACGCGCTGCTCGGGCGTCAGATACAGCTTGTCGCTGGGCTTGGGGCTGTAGGCACCGTACCACGGGTCGAGATTGCGGACGACCCAGGCTCGCTGCTGCGACGGGGAATGCGGATCGGTCAGCAGGCGGTTGCGCAGATTGGCTTCGCGATAATTGCGCCGCCACACTTGCGCCCAGCCCAGATAAAAGCGCTGGTCGCCGGTGAAGCCGTCGATCACCGGTGCCGTCTTGCCGCCGAGCGAGGCGTGATAGGCGTCATACGCCACCGACAGCCCCGCCAGATCGGCGACATTCTCGCCCAGCGTCAGAGCCCCCTTCACATGCAGACCGGGCAGCGGCTCATAGGCGTCATACTGCTTCACCAGCGCGCCCGTCCGCGCCTTGAACGCCGTGACATCGGCGGGGGTCCACCAGTCGGTCAACTGGCCGTGCGCGTCGAACTTCGATCCCTGGTCATCGAAATGATGGCTGAGTTCATGCCCGATCACCGCGCCGATGCCGCCATAGTTGATCGCCGGATCGGCTTTCGGATCGAAGAAGGGCGGTTGCAGGATCGCCGCCGGGAAGACGATCTCGACCATGCCGAAATTGGCATAGGCGTTGACCGTCATCGGGGTCATGCCCCATTCCCAGCGCTGAATCGGCTTGCCGAGATGCCCGATATTTTCCTCATGCCGCCACTGCGCGGCGCGCAACGCGTTGCCGAACGCGTCGCCGGAGACGATCTTCAGTCCCGAATAATCCTTCCAGCGATCGGGATAGCCGATCTTGGGCGTGAAGGCGGCCAGCTTGGCATGGGCCTTCGCCTTGGTCTCGGGGGCCATCCAGTCGAGCTGGTCGATCCGCTTGCCCATCGCGGCCAGGACGTTCTTCACCAGCGCATCGGCGGCCAGCTTCGTCGCGGGCGGGAAATAGCGCGCGACGTAAACCTTGCTCACCTCATCCGACAGCGCGCTGCTGGTGAAGTCGACGGCGCGCTTCCACCGTTCCTGCTGCTGCGGTGTGCCCGACAGGACGGTGCCGTAAAAGGCGAACTGCTCGCGGTCGAACTGGGCGGGCAGGACATCAGCGAACTCGTCGAGCGAGCGGACGAGCAGCTGGTCCTTCAGCACCGCGATCGGCGTCGACTGGATCAGCGCGGCAATGCCCGTCACCGCCGTCGGCTGCGCGACGACCAGCGTATCGACCGGCGTTCCGACGCCCTTCAAATAGGTCGCGAAGTCGAAGCCGGGCGCGCTCTTCGCCAGATCGGCCACGGTCATCTTGTTATAGGTCTTGGTCCGGTCGCGGCTGTCGATCCGGGTCCAGTGGACCTTGGCGATCTCCGTCTCGAAGGCGACGACCGCCTGCGCCCGCGCCTCGGCATCCGGTTCGCCCGCCATGGTCAGCATCTTGGCCAAATGGGCCTGATAGGCCGCGCGCTGGGCGGCGATCTTCGGATCGTTGCTGAGGTAATAATCGCGGTCCGGCATCCCCAGACCGCTCTGACGCAAACCAACGGTGTACAGATTGGGCTGGCGGGCATCCTGCCCGACACCCGAACCGAAGGGGATACCGACCCCATTGCGATCCGCCTCGGCCAGCAAGGCGGCATAGCCCGACTTGTCGGTCAGCCCCTTGATCCGGTTCAGCCAGGGCTGAATGGGCGCTAGTTCCTTGGCCTCGATCGCGGCGGTGTCGAGATAGGTGGCATAGGCGGTGCCGATCTGGTTCCGCTGGCCCTTGGCCTGTTCCAGGATCGTGTGAGTCCGCTCCCGCGAAAGGTCGGCGAGCTTGTCGAACGCGCCATAGCTGGACTTGTCGGCCGGGATCGCAGTCGTCTTTGCCCATTCGCCATTGGCAAAGGCATAGAAATCGTCGCCGGGGCTGACCGACTTGTCCATGCCCTTTTCATCGAAACCGAACCGCCCATAGGTCGGGCCATTCGAGGCGGCGGGGGCGGTCTGCGCGTTCAGCGCCACGGCCCCCGTGATCGCGGACGCGCCCAATAGCGCGGCGATGGCCAAGCTCTTCATCATTCTCTCCGAAACAAAAAAGCGGCTCCCCGGTCGTCGCCGGGGAGCCTTGTTCAAGCGATCACCAGATGCGGACGCGCTGCTGCGGCGTCAGCGCCATCTTGTCGGTCGGCTTGACGCCGAACGCCGCGTACCAAGGGTCGAGATTGCGCACGGTCAGCACGCGCTCATGCCCCGGCGAGTGCGGATCGGACAGCAGCGCCTGGCGCAGCGCCGGTTCGCGCCACTTGGTCCGCCACACCTGCGCCCAACCATAATAGAAGCGCTGATCGCCCGTCGTGCCGTCGATGATCGGCGCGGGCTTGCCGCCCAGCGACTTGTGATAGGCGTCGAGCGCCACAGTCAGACCCGCCAGATCGGCGATATTCTCGCCCAGCGTCAGTTCGCCCTGGACATGCTGGCCGGGAAGCGGTTCGTAACCGTCATATTGCTTCACCAGTGCGTCGGTGAAGGTCTTGAAGCGGGCCACGTCCTGCGGCGTCCACCAGTCGGTCAGCTTGCCGGTCGCGTCATACTTGCGACCCTGATCGTCGAAATGGTGGCTGATCTCGTGACCGATGACCGCGCCGATGCCGCCGTAATTGACCGCCGGATCGGCCTTCGGGTCGAAGAAGGGTGGCTGCAGGATCGCCGCCGGGAACACGATCTCGTTCATGGGCGGGTTGGCATAGGCGTTGATCGTCATCGGCGTCATGAACCACTCGCCGCGATCGATCGGCTTGCCCAGCTTGTCGAGGTCCCGCTGATACTCGAAGGCATTGGCGCGCGCGACATTGCCGACCAGGTCACCGCGCTGGATCTGCAGCGCCGAATAATCCTTCCATTTGTCGGGATAGCCGATCTTGGGCGTGAAGGCGGCGAGCTTGGCCAGCGCCTTCTGCTTGGTCGCAGGCGCCATCCATTCCAGATTGCGCAGGCGGTCGCCCATCGCCGAGATCAGGTTCTTGACCAGCGCGTCGGCGGCGGCCTTCGATTCCGGCGGGAAGTACTTCGCGACATATTGCTTGCCGACTTCTTCGCCCAGGCCGTTGGAGACCAGACCGACGCCCCGCTTCCACCGCGCCTGCTGCTCGGGCGTGCCCGACAGGGTGGTGCCGTAAAAGGCGAAGTTGGTCTTGTCGAAATCGCTCGACAGGTAACCGGCATAGCTGCGCAGGACCTTCAGCATCGCATAGTCCTGAAGGACGTTCAGCGGCGCTTCGCTGTAAAGCTTGGCCTCGCCGGTGAGCGCGCTAGGCTGTGCGACCAGATAGGCGGGACGCCCCGACACGCCCATCGTCTGCATATACTGAGCCCAGGGAAAGCCCGGCGCCTTGGCGGTGAAGTCCGCGGCCGTCCACTTGTTATAGGTCTTGTCGGCGTCGCGGCTCTCGATCCGGGTCCAGTGGACACCGGCCAGCGCCTTTTCGAAGTTGAAGACGGCAGCGGCGCGCGCCTCGGCATTCTGCTCGCCCGCCAGCGTCAGCATCTTGGCGAGATAGGCCTGATAGGCAGTCCGCACGCCCGCCAGCTTGGCATCGTCCTTCAGATAATAATCGCGGTCGGGCAGGCCCAGGCCGCTCTGGCCGAAGCTGGGGATATAGGTATCCGGGGCCTTGTCGTCCTGGCCGATATAGACGCCGAAGGGCGAGCCGACGCCCTGACGCTGGAGCTTGGCCATTTCGACCGCCAGCGCTTCGCGGTCCTTGGTCATGCGCAGCTGCTCCAGCCAGGGCTTGACCGGAGTCACGCCCTTTGCGTTGACGGCGGCCTCGTCCATGAAGCTGGCGTAGAAGTCACCGGCCTTGTTGCCCGGCTGCTTCGTGGCTTCGTCCAGGATCGTGCGGGTCTGCTCCAGCGAGCGGTCCTGCAAGACGTGGAACATGCCATAGGACGAACGATCGGCGGGGATCGTCGTCGCCTTGTACCAGGTGCCGTTCGCATAATCGAAGAAGTCGTCGCCCGGCTTCACCGCCGTGTCGCGGCCCGCCATGTCGAAACCGAAATCGCCGATTTCGGGACCATTCTTGGCGTTGGCCTTCACCGGGCCGACGGCGGCCTTGTCGACGGGGTCCTTGGTCTGGGCAACGACAGGGGAAATGGCGGTGACAGGGGAAATGGCGGTCGTGAGGAGGGCGGCGATCAGCAGAGAGCGCATCTGAATTCCCAAAAAGGATTGCGATAGCGCTGTTGTAGCGAGACGATACGCCTAGTCAAACCGTTAGAAAGACACGTCAAACCGAGATACCGCTATCAAATTGCGGGCGATCTCCGACGGTTGCGCCATTTGCGGGCAATCCATACCCGCCAGCCCAGGGCCGATGCCAGATAGCCCACCACCGCGCATCCGGCGGTCAGGACACACAGGCCCAGGCCGAAGGCCGGCCCCTGCTCCCACAACCAGTGAAAGGCGCTCAATGCCCATTGCAGCCATCCCGTCGCGGCCTCCGCCACCGGCTGGGTGTTGATCGGCGTTTCGCTGCGCAACAGGAAAGTGCCGATGCGATAGGCGATCAGCCACAAAAGCGGCGTGGTCAGCGGATTGGTGATGAAGGTCGTAAGCGCCGCGACCGGCACATTGGCGCGAAACGGCAGGGCAAAGACCGCCGCGATGGCGATCTGCGCCACTGGAAACAGGAACCCCGCCACGACACCCAGCGCAACGCCGCGCGGCACTGAGCGACGGGTGAAGCGCCACAGCTCGGGCGCAAGGACGCGGTGCGCCACCGGCCGGAGCAGCCGGTTATTCTCCATCGATTCGCGGGTCGGCATGTTGCGGCGGACCCAGGCCATGGAACGGCCCCACATGGTGGGCACGGCCGAAGCCATCAGCCGCGGTCGCGCAGGATGCGGCCCTGCTCGCGCTTCCAGTCGCGTTCCTTGATCGAATCGCGCTTGTCGTGCGCCTTCTTGCCCTTCGCCAATGCCAACTCCACCTTCGCGCGACCGCGCGAGTTGAAATAGATCATCAGTGGCACCAGGGTCATGCCCTCACGCGCCACCGCACCGTGGAGCTTGTTTATTTCGCGCTCATGAAGGAGCAATTTACGCGGGCGCTTCGCCTCGTGATTGAAACGGTTGCCGTGGCTGAATTCCGGCACGTTGGAATTGACCAGCCACACCTCCTCGCCGCGCACCTCGGCATAGGATTCCGCGATCGATCCCTCACCGAAGCGAAGCGATTTCACTTCGGTCCCGGTCAGGGCGATACCGGCCTCATAGGTCGTCTCGATGGCATAATCGAAGCGGGCGCGCCGATTCTCGGCGACGATCTTCTTCTTGTCGAATGTTTGGGGTTTCGGGCGCATGGACGGGCCGATGTAGGCGCTTGGAGAGCCCATGAAAAGCCGGTCGCGACGCACTGTCTCGTTTCCGGGCGCAGGGAGCGACGTGGCGGTAGTCAAGCGCGCCGCGCTGTCGCATGGCCGAACCATGGGCAACCCACGCAATCACCGCGTCTTCACACGATGGATCGGCTGTCTGGCCGCCGGACTCTGCATCACCGCGGCCAGCGCCTGTGGCGGCGATGGGGAAGATCCGGCCCCGATCGTATCGACGTCCCCCTCGCCCCAGCCCTCGGCATCGTCGAGCCCCACGGTTAGCACCAACAGCTGGTGGCGACCGGCTCGCGCGACCAGCTGGCAATGGCAGCTCACCGGGGCACTCAACACACGCTATGACGTCGCGGCCTATGACATTGACCTGTTCACCACCGATGCCGCTACCATCGCGGCGCTGCATGGGCAGGGTCGCCGGGTCATCTGCTATTTCTCGGCAGGCAGCTCGGAAAAGGGACGGCCCGACGATGCGCTGATCCCCAGCTCGGATCGCGGCAAGGTGCTGAGCGGTTGGCCCGACGAACGCTGGCTGAAGACCGATTCGACGGCCGTGCGAAAGGCCATGACCGCCCGGCTCGATCTCGCGCGGACCAAGGGCTGCGATGCGGTCGAACCCGACAATGTCGATGGCTATGCCAATGACAACGGCCTGGGCCTGACCGCTGCGATGCAACTCGACTATAACCGTTTCCTGGCGAGCGAGGCTCATGCTCGGGGGCTGGGCGTCGGACTGAAGAATGACACCGACCAGCTCGCGCTGCTCCAGCCCGCGTTCGACTTCGCGATCAACGAGCAATGCCACGAATATGACGAATGCGGCGGCTATGCAGTTTTTCTCGACGCGGGCAAGCCGGTGTTCGTCGCCGAATATGCCGACCGCTATCGCACCAACAGTAATGGCGCACGCGACGCGATGTGCGCCGCCTCTCGCCAGCAGGGTGTTCGCACGCTGGTCCTGCCGCTGGCGCTGGACGACAGCTATCGCTTCGCCTGCGATTAATGCCTGCGCGGACCACCGAGCGGGATCTTGAGGCGGATCATCGCCCGGTTGCTGGGAAAACCGCCGACCCCGGCCTGCTCGGTCTCGGCGGATAGCGTGCCGACACCGGGAATGTCGGTGCGGGCCTTGGGCAGCGTGAAGGGGCGCGAATAGTCCGGAATGGTGCCGATACGATCGGCGTCGGATGATCGTCCGCACACCACCACATCGTCACCACTATCGCTGGGCGGGCAGCGGCGAATGGTAGGCGCGCGGCGGGGGGCGGGAAGCACGGGGCCGGCCACCGCACCGGCTTGCAAGGCCATCAACACCACCGTCCACATCGGCCGCCGCTCCCTCGCGCCATCGACGAAGCGATGCTGGCGCAGGAATGCGGCGGAAACGCGGCCGGGTCAGATCAGTCCGGCATGGGCCAGGGCAGCGTCAACCTGGGCCCGCGCAGCCTCGGACGGCCAAGTCATGGGCAGGCGCACGCCTTGCGGGAAATGCGGGAGGATGCGGCTGAGCGCATACTTGACCGGGCCCGGCGACGCATCGGCGAACATGGCCTCGTGCAGCGGGAACAGACGGTCGTGCAGCTCCAGCGCACGCACCATCTCGCCCGCCACACACGCCGCCTGAAACTCGGCACACAGGCGCGGCGCGACATTGGCCGTGACCGAGATGCACCCCACCCCGCCCATCGCGTTGAAGGCGAGCGCCAGATCGTCATTGCCCGACAGCTGACAGAAATCCGGGCCCAGCGCGCCGCGATGATGCGACACACGCGCCAGCGCACCGCTGGCATCCTTCACGCCGACAAAGACCTTGGGCGCGGCCTGCACCACCCGGATCAGCGTAGAAGGCTGGATATCGGTCACGGTCCGGCCCGGTACGTTGTAGAGCACGATGGGCAGCGGCGCGTTCTTCGCCAGTTCGGCGAAGTGCAAGGCGATGCCCTCCTGGCTTGGCCGGTTGTAATAGGGCGGCACCATCAGCGCGGCGTCGGCACCCGCTTCCTGTGCGGCCTTCAGATTCTCGATCGCGACGATCGTGTCGTTCGAGCCTGCGCCCGCGATCACCGGCACCCGGCCGCGCGCCTGGTCGACGCAGACGCGGACGACATGGAAATGCTCGTCCTTGGGCATGGTCGCCGCCTCGCCCGTCGTCCCGCACGCGACCAGCGCGGTCGAGCCCTCGGCGATCTGCCATTCGACGAAATCGCGGAATTTCGCTTCGTCGAAGGCTCCGCCGACATGACCGCCCTGATCGTCGAACGGCGTCACGAGCGCCGGTATGGACCCTGAAAACATGAGAGGAAATGCGCTCCTGCTGCGCCGAATGGGACACTTTGTTCAGGACATGTACGGGTAGAGTCCCTATTCTGTCCACCATGATGGCATTAACGAAGGCGGGGGCGCTCCTCGCGACATTGGCGGGATCGATGGTTGCACCGGGCGGGCAGGACCAGCTCGACCGGTATCGCACCCAGATGGCGAATATGAGCCCGAACCAGAGCACGGCCGTCATGCCGTCTGCGGCCGACGGCGCGATCGCGGCCGCGCTGGCCCAGTGGCGCGCGCTGCAACAGACCGATGCGCTGCCCTTCGACAGCTATGCCGGGTTCCTGATGGCGCACCCCGGCTGGCCGGGCGAAGCGGGCATTCGTCGCGCCGCCGAGCGGCAGGCGGCGAACTTCACCGCCGCGCCGTCCAGCATCGTGTCCTATTTCCGCCGCTTCCCGCCCCAATCGGCGACGGGCGGCGTCGCCTATGCCCGGGCACTGCTGGCGACCGGCGCGCCGGGCGAAGCGGCACAGGCCGCGCGGACCGCATGGCGGCGCGGCACGCTGTCGCCGACCGACGAGGCGCTGGTGATGACCAGCTTCGCCTCAGCACTGACGCCGGAGGATCATGATGCGCGCATGGATGCGCTGCTCTGGTCGGGCCAGACCAGTGCAGCCGCGCGCCAGCTCGGTTATACCAGCGCGGCGCGGCGGCCGGTCTTCGCCGCCCGGCTCGCCTTCCGTACCAAGTCGGCCGATGCCGCCAGCCTCTCGGCCTCGACCGCCGAGCTTTACGCCAATGATGCAGGCTATGTCGCCGACCGGGCCCTGTGGCTGCGTGATACGGGCGACAGCCTGACCGCGCGCTCCTGGCTGGCGCGCAGTCGTCAGCTGTCGGTGCGACCGGGCAATGTCGAGAAATTCTACGAAGCGCTGCTGATCAATGCCCGTGCGGCCTCGGCCGACGGACAGCTCCAGACCGCCTATGACATCGCGCGGCAGGTCGACGATGCCTATCCGGCGGGGACCGACGTCTCGACCAAGCCCTATGGCGAGCGCGACGACTATACCAGCCTGGTGTGGCTGGCCGGGCAGACCGCGATGAAGCTCGCCCGGCCCGCCGATGCAATGACGCTGTTCGACCGTTACGGCCGGGGCAGCCAGTCGCCGCAGACGCGCGCCAAGGGCTTTTACTGGGCGGGTCGCGCGGCGGAAGCGGCCGGGCGGTCGCTGGAGGCGGCGGGCTATTACAACCGCGCCGCGCAATATCGCGACCAATTCTATGGCCAGCTGGCTCTGGAGCGGACCGGCCGTCCGTTGGTCGCCCCGCCCGCCATCGCCGCGACCAATGTCGCGCCCACCGCCCGCGCCGCCTTCGACACGCGCGAGACGGTGCGCGCCGCCAAGTTCCTGGGCCAGATCGGCCAGTGGCAGGACCAGACCGCCTTCGTCCGCCAGATCGCGGCGGATGCGGAGAGCGAGACCGACCATCTGCTTGCCGCTGACCTGTCGCGCACGATCAACCGCCCCGATCTGGCGGTGATGGTCGGGCGCAGCGCCATGCAGAACGGGCTGACCGACTATTCGGCCGCCGGTTTCCCGACGGTGCCTGTCCCTGCGGGTTATGAGCAAAGCTGGACGATCATCCACGCCATCGCGCGGCAGGAGAGCCAGTTCGACCGCGCCGCCGTCAGCCACGCGGGCGCACGCGGCCTGATGCAGCTGATGCCCGCCACCGCTGCCGAACAGTCGGGCAAGATCGGACTGGCCTATTCGCCCGCGTCGCTGACCACCGATCCGAGCCTGTCTATCCAGCTCGGCGCCAGCTATTTCGAGAGAATCCGTAACAATTTCGGCAGCTATCCGCTTGCCATCGCGGCCTATAATGCGGGCGGCGGCAATGTGAACAAATGGCTGCGCGCCAATGGCGATCCGCGCACCGGCACGGTCGATATCGTCGACTGGATCGAGGCCATTCCCTATTCCGAAACGCGCAACTACGTGCAGCGGGTACTGGAGAATGCGGTCGTCTACGACCTGATGAACCCGGCCCGCGCCACCAGCCGGGGGCCGACGCCGCTCAGCTGGTATCTCGGCAAGTCGCGACCGGGTTGATCGCGGGCGCGGGCGCGATAGAGCGGCGGGATGGACCGTCCCAACTATATCACGCCAGCGGGTTACGCCGCGCTTCGCCAGGAATATGAGGCGCTATTCGCAGTCGAGCGGCCCAAGCTGGTCGACACCATCGCCTGGGCGGCGGGCAATGGCGACCGATCGGAAAATGGCGACTATATCTATGGTCGCAAGCGCCTTCGCGAAATCGACCGGCGGCTGGGCTGGCTGTCCAAGCGGATGAAGGCCGCCAAGGTCATCGATCCCGCCCGGCAGGAGGATCGCAGCAAGGTATGGTTCGGCGCGACCGTCACCATCGCCGACGAGGACGACCACGAACGCGTGCTGACGCTGGTCGGTGTTGACGAAGCCGATGCGGGCCAAGGCCGGGTGGGCTGGAACGCACCGCTGGTCCGGGCGCTGCGGGGTGCTGCGGTCGGCGACCTGCGGCGCGTGACCTTGCCTGCGGGGGAGCGGGAATATGAGGTGATGGCGATTACCTATCCCGATCCGTAAGCGCATCTGCAACGGATCGTTTCGCATCCGGTTCTTGCCGTCGTTCGGGCCGGTGGCAAGATGCGGACCAAGGGATCGCGATCGTCGCGGCCCTTCGTCACCGAGTATCCGCCATGCCCATTCCCGCCCGCTTCTCCGCCCCGCTTCTGTCCCTGTTCCGGGCTGTGTTCGGTCTGATGTTCCTGGCGCATGGCGTGTCAAAATTCTTCGCCATCCCGCCCTTTCCCATGCCGCTCAATCCGTTGCTGACGGTTGCGGGTGCGCTGGAGCTGGTCGGTGGCGGCTTGTTGCTCATCGGCCTGTTCACCCGGCCGGTCGCCTTCCTCCTGTCGGGCCAGATGGCGGTCGCCTATTTCATGGCCCATGCGCCGCAGGGATTCCTGCCGCTCGCCAATGGGGGCGAGGCGGCGATCCTCTACTGCTTCGCCTTCCTCTATCTGGCGGCCGCCGGTGGCGGATCGATCGGCGTCGATGCATTGCGCCGTGGCAGCTGACCCTGCGCTCTGATAGGCAGGGCGTCATGAACGCCCTGACCCGCAACATCGCGCTGCTCATCGATGCCGACAATGCCCAGTCGGCCGCCATCGACCCCGTGCTGACCGTCCTGGCGGAGCTGGGCACGGTCAATGTCCGCCGGGCCTATGGCAACTGGTCCAAGCCCGGCCTGAAGGGCTGGCGTGACGTCATGGTCAAGCACGGGATCGAGCCGCAGCAGCAGTTCGACCTGACGAAGGGCAAGAACGCCACGGACATGAAGATGACCATCGACGCGATGGACCTTCTGTTCCGGGGGCGGATCGACGGGTTCGGCATCATGTCGTCGGACAGCGACTTCATGCCGCTGGCGACCCGCATCCGGCAGGACGGCTTCCCCGTCTATGGCTTCGGCAATTCCCGCACGCCGGAGGCCTTCAAGCAGGCGTGCAGCCGCTTCATCGATGTCGGCGCGCTGATCAACGAAACACCCCGCCCCGAGCGCGCCAGCGGCAAGCCCACCCCGGCCGACGTACCGCTGGCCGATTCGCTGCCGCCCTCGATCGAACAGTCCAAGCGGACGGCGGGCACGCCGCGCCCGATCGACGACGAACTGCTCAAGCTGTTGGTGGATGCCTATAATTCGGTCAAGCGCGACGAACGCGGCTTTGCCAGCCTGTCGGCAATGGGCCAACTGGCGGGCAATCGTTCCAGCTTCGACACGCGCAACTATGGTTTCAAGAGGCTGTCCGACCTGATCGAGGCGGTGCCGAACTTCCAGACCGAACGGCGCGAGGATGGCCGGACCTTCGTGAAGCGGGTGCGGTAACGGTGCCCCCGCGGGGCAACGTTAATCCCTCGGGTCCGGCATGGTCAGCGTCGCACAGGTCCCGGGCTCCGCATTCTCGAATCGCACCTCGCCGCGAAGCTGCCGCGCAAGGCTGGCGATCATCCGCATGCCCAGGCTGTGGCGCGAGGCCGCCTTCATGTCGAAATCGGCGGGCATTCCCTTGCCCTCGTCGCGCACCGACAGGATGATATGGCCGTCGCGGGCGTTCAGCGACACATGGATCGTCCCGCCCTCTTCGCCATAGGCATATTTGATCGCGTTGGTCAGCAGCTCGGTCAGCATAAGGCCGATCGGAATGGCGGTATCGGCGCTCATCTCGATCGCCTCGATATCGCAATGCACCTGATGCTGTTGCGACTGTTCGGCCAACTGCTCGGCGATACCGCAAGCCAGATCGTCCAGCGACACCATGCCGACCCGCTCGCTGCGCCACAGCCGGTCGTGTGTCTGCGCGATGGCCGCGATCCGCGCCTGCGCATCGTTCAGCATGCGTAGAACGCGGGGGTCGTCATCCTCCTGCTTCTGGAGATTAAGCATGGCCGACACCAGCGCCAGACTGTTTTTGACCCGATGGCTCGCTTCGCGGGTGAGCAATTGCTGATGCTCGACCGCCTCGGCCAGACGACGCTCCGCCTCTTGACGCTCGATGGCGACGCCGATCAGGTTCGCGAAACCCTGCATGAAGGCCAGGTCGGCCTCCTCGAACCGCCCTTCGTCGGGGCTGTCGACTTCCAGCACGCCGTAACGCTGGCCGGACGCCTCGACGAGCACGTTGATCGCGCGGCGGATTTTGTGATCGGCCATGAACTGCGGCGTGCGAAACCGCTCTTCCTGGTCGAGATGGTTGGAGATCACTCCCTGACCGGTCTGGAGCGCGAACCCGGCCGGTGAGCCCAGATCGGTGCGCATCTCGGTCGAACCGACCACGCCCGGTCCCCAGCCGACGCCAGTACGGACCAGCAACGTTTCGCGTTCCGGCTTATATTCCAGGAACTTGCAGAAAGAAGATCGCATTCCTTCTGCGCATAGCTCGGTGGCCCGCTGCAACATGGGGTCGAGATCGCGGGCCCGCAGCGCTTCGATCCCAAAGGCGGCAAGGACCGATTGCTGGCGGAGCCGGTAATGCAACTGCCCTGCGCCGGTGACCTCTTGATCGTCACCCTGCGCCTGTTCCACCACCGCCATTCCCGCTCGAACCCCTTATTTCTCTTGCTGCGATAACGAATGAACTGGGATTTCGCCGCATCCTTTTAAACCCAGTATAGCAAAACGCCCTTCCCGATCGCTCGGAAAGGGCGTTGCCTTAACCCGCGATCATCGGGATCAGCGGGTCAGCTTCTTATAGGCCAAGCGGGTCGGACGATCGGCGGCATCGCCCATGCGGCGACGCTTGTCCTCTTCATACGATTCGTAATTACCCTCGAACCATTCGACATGGCTGTCGCCCTCGAACGCGAGGATGTGGGTGCAGAGGCGATCGAGGAAGAAGCGATCGTGGCTGATCACCACCGCACAGCCCGCGAACGTCTCCAGCGCCTCCTCAAGCGCGCGCAGCGTCTCGACGTCGAGGTCGTTGGTCGGCTCGTCGAGCAGCAGGACGTTGCCGCCCTCCTTGAGCATCTTGGCCATGTGAACCCGGTTGCGCTCACCGCCGGAGAGCTGGCCGACCTTCTTCTGCTGGTCCGGGCCGCGGAAGTTGAACGCGCCGACATAGGCGCGCGTGCCCAGCTCCTGCTTGCCGAAGCGGAAGACCTCCAGCTCGTCGGAGATTTCCTGCCAGACGTTCTTGTTGGGATCGAGGTCGTCGCGGCTCTGGTCGACATAGCCGAGCTTCACGGTCGAACCGATCTCGATCGTACCGCCGTCCGGCGTTTCCTGTCCGGTGATGAGCTTGAACAGCGTCGACTTGCCGGCGCCGTTCGGCCCGATCACCCCGACGATCCCGCCCGGCGGCAGCATGAAGTCGAGATTCTCGAACAGCAGCTTGTCGCCGTAGGACTTGGTCAGCCCCTTGGCCTCGATCACCTTGCCGCCGAGCCGCTCGGGCAGCTGGATGAGGATCTGCGCCTTGCCCGCGACGCGGTTCTCCTGCTTCGCCATCAGCTCGTCGAACGCGCGGATGCGAGCCTTGCTCTTGGTCTGGCGCGCCTTGGGGGTCTGGCGCATCCAGGCGAGCTCGTCGGCGATCGCCTTCTGCTTGCCCGCCTCCTCGCGCTCCTCCTGCTCCAGCCGCTTGGCCTTCTTTTCCAGATAGCCGGAGTAATTCGACTCGTAGGTGTAATAACGGCCGCGATCCAGCTCGAGCACCCAGTTCACGACATTGTCGAGGAAGTAGCGGTCGTGGGTGACGAGGATGACGTTGCCGGTATATTCCTTCAGGAAGTTCTCCAGCCACGCGACGCTTTCGGCGTCGAGGTGGTTGGTCGGCTCGTCCAGCAGCAG
>CAJYRW010000063.1:0-36705 GCA_913777475.1 uncultured Sphingomonas sp.
CCGATATCGCCCGGCTGTCGGCGGAACTGACCGTTCCGCTGAACCTGGAAATGGCGGCGACCGAGGAGATGCTCGCCATCGCGCTGAAGCATCGCCCGCACGCCGCCTGCATCGTCCCCGAAAAGCGCGAGGAGCGCACGACCGAGGGCGGCCTCGACGCCGCCGGGCAGCGCGAATGGCTGGGGCCCATGGTCGCGAAGCTGGGCGAGGCGGGTATTCGCGTCTCGCTGTTCATCGAACCCGATCCGCGCCAGATCGAGGCGGCGCTGCATCTGGGCGTGCCGGTGGTCGAACTGCACACCGGCCGTTATGCCGAGCTGGACGGCGAGGCGCGCGCGCAAGAGCTGCGCCGCCTGTGGGATGCGGCGGCGCTGGCGGCCAAGAACGGGATCGAGGTTCATGCCGGGCATGGCCTGACCTATGACAATGTCGCGCCCATCGCCGCGATCCCACAGGTGCGGGAATTGAACATCGGGCATTTCCTGATTGCGGATGCGGTGTTCGTCGGCCTGCCGGAAGTCGTGCGCAAGATGCGCGCCGCGATGGATATGGCGCGGTGATGGGTGTCCCTTATTCCTCCCCTGCAAGGGGAGGGGGACCACGGCGAAGCCGTGGTGGAGGGGTGTCCCCGCTGGCCGTGACACCCCTCCGTCAGTCCTGCGGACTGACACCTCCCCTGCAAGGGGAGGAAAGAGTGTGATCATCGGTCTGGGCTCCGACCTCTGCAACATCGAGCGCATCCAGGCTGCGCTCGACCGGCATGGCGGCCGGTTCGAGGCGCGCTGCTTCACGGACATCGAGCAGGCCAAGGCCGCCAAACGCCCTTTCACCCGCGCGGGCACCTACGCCAAGCGCTTCGCCGCCAAGGAGGCGTTTTCCAAGGCGGTCGGCACCGGTTTTGCGCAGGGCGTGTTCATGCGCGATATCGGAGTCGTGAACCTTCCCGGCGGCGCGCCCACGCTCTCTTTGACGGGCGGCGCGCGCGAACGGCTTGACGCGATGACCCCGGCGGGCCACGTCGCGCATATTCACTTGACCATGACCGACGATCACCCCTGGGCCCAGGCCTTTGTCGTGATCGAGGCACGACCGGAAGTTTCCGCATGAAGGACGCGGTGTTGGACACGAACCAGGGCTCGGCCCCCGCTCAACCGGGGAGCGATCAGCCGGTCAACGCCGCGCCGCCGCCCCCGACGCCAGCGGCCAAGAAGAAGGGCACCGACTGGTGGTCGGAGATCAAGGGGCTGTTCTGGCTGCTCCTGATCGTGCTGGGCTTCCACAGCTTCATCGCCAAGCCCTTCTACATCCCGTCCGAATCGATGCTGCCGGGCCTGCGCGTCGGCGACCGGCTGGTGGTGTCGAAATTCGCCTATGGCTGGTCCTATGTCTCGCCGACCATTCCCAACCCGGTCGCGATCTTCAAGTCGCTGGTCCTGCGCCAGCGCGAGGACAGCTGGAGCTATCAGCTGCCCTTCATCCATGGCCGGTTGTTCGGTTCGCTGCCGACACGCGGCGACGTCGTGATCGTGACGCCGCCGGGCACGCATAACGACTATATCAAGCGGGTGATCGGCCTGCCCGGCGATACGCTGGCGGTGCGCGACGGCACGGTGATCCTGAACGGCAAGCCGGTGCAGCGCGGGCCGCTCCATTATATCGACATCCCCATCGACACGAACAGCCCGTGCACCGACTATGGCGATGATGCGCGCGTCCGCACGGCGACCGGCCAGTGGGTCTGCCACCTGCCGATCGTGACCGAGACGCTGCCCAATGGCCGCCGTTACGACACCGTCGAAATGGGATGGAGCCCGGGCGACAATTATCCGGCGATCACCATCCCGGCCGATCACGTCTTCCTGATGGGCGACAATCGCGACCGTTCGGCCGACAGCCGCTTCTCGCTGGCCGAGCTCGGGCTGGGCGGGCCGGTGCCCTATGAGAATATCGGCGGTCGTGCCGAGTTCGTGACCTTCAGCCTGGACGGCGACACGACGCTCAACCCGGTCACCTGGTGGACGTCGCTGCGGTCGGGCCGGGCGGGGCTGTCGCTGCATCCGACCACGGTCAAGGCCGGCAACGGCGCCACGCCATGAGCGATCCGGCCCCGCTGACCGACCGCCCGGCGCCGATCGAGTTCCGGGAAGGCTTTGTCCGGCGGGAGCTGACACGCGCGGCGATCTGGCTGGGGCTGATCGCGGCGATGGCGGTGGCGGTGCTGCTGGTCCAGCCGCTGCTGGTGATCTTTGCCGGGCTGGTCTTTGCCACGCTGCTCGACGGCGGCGTCCGGCTGCTTGGCCGGGTCTTGCCGATCGGGCGCGGCTGGCGACTGCTGATCGTGGTGCTGGCGGTGACGGCGTTCCTGCTCGGCACCTTCTACCTGACCGGCGTCGAGATGACGCAGCAGGTGACCCAGCTCCGCTCCACGCTGGAGACGCAGGCGGGCAAGGTCACCGGTTGGCTGTCGTCGCAGGGGCTGATGCCCGGTACGTCGGACATCAACGGCCTGTTGAAGCAGTCGGTGGGGTCGATCGGCAAGCTGACCTCCTGGGTCGGCACGGCGGTAGGCGCGGTGACGACGATGTTCATGATCCTGATCATCGGCCTGTTCCTGGCGATGGACCCCGAAGGTTATGCGCGCGGCCTGCAATGGTTCGTGCCGCGTGCCGCGCGCGCGGAGTTCGCGATCACACAAGGGCGCGTCATGTTCACGCTGCGCCGCCTGCTCGCCGGGCGTCTGCTGGGCATGGCGGTGGAGGGAGTGCTGACCGGCATCGCGCTGATGATCGGCGGCGTGCCGATGGCGCTGCTGCTGGGTATCATCGCCGGCATCCTGGCCTTCATTCCCAATATCGGGGCGATCGTCACCGGCACGCTGATGATCGCGGTCGGCTTTTCGGCGGGGCAGGATGCGGGCTTCTGGGCGATCGGCACCTATCTGATCGTGCAGACCTTCGACGGCTATGTCGTGGTGCCGATGGTCGCCAAGCGCACCGTCGACCTGCCGCCCGCGCTGACCCTCTCGACCCAGATCATGGCGAGCGCGCTGTTCGGCATACTAGGTCTGGCGCTGGCCGATCCGATGACCGCGATGGCGAAGACCGCGCTACAGCGCCGGTCGGAGCGCGAGGCGGCGCGCGATGGCGACAGCGCGCGGGCCGAAGCCGATATCGGCTGAGCGCAGGAGCGCGGGTTCCGGCGAACCCGCCTCCACCACGCCGCGGCGGCTCCGCGCGGCGACGATCGAATCGAACAGCGCCAGATAGCGCTCGGGCGAATCCTGCCCCGGCTGCGGCACGGGATCGGGGCGGACCGTGACCGGGGCCAGCCAATGGTTCAGCGCCGCCGCCAGCGCCCGCACATCCTCGCGCGGCACGATGCTGCCCAGCGAGGGGTCGGATACGATCTCATGCACCGCCGGGCTCGAATCGGTGGTCACGACCGGCGTGCCGACCGCCAGCGCCTCGCGCAATACGCCCGGCACGCCCTCATAGTCGGAGGACAGCGCCACCACCGGCGCGGCGGCCATGGCGGCGGGCGCACTGGCGCTATGCCCGGGCAGCGAGACGCGGTGCGACAGCCCGAGGATTTCGATCTGCGCGGTCAGCGCGGGGCGCAGGCTGCCCTCGCCCAATATGGTCAGCCCGACATCCTCGGGCAGATGGGTCATCGCGGTGATCAACCGGTCCCAGCGCTTCTGCGGCTCCAGTCGCCCGACGCCCAGGATGCGGCGGTCGGCCGACACCGGCCGGGTCGCGGGCGTGCCGGGCAGTAAGGTCGGCGGGTTGGGGATGACCGCGACCGACAGGCCTGTCGCACTCCCCGCCTCGCGCGCGGTGGCCGGGGTCATCGCGACCAGCGCGTCGAGGAAATGGCGATGCCCCGCCAGCCATTGCCGCTGGCCCCAGGCGATCAGCGCCGCCTGGTCGCCGCGCCGGACCGCGTTGGACATTTTGGCGACGATCGGCGGACAGGCCCCGCCCAGGCGCGCGCGCGTCCAGGCGGCCATGGCGGTATAGTGATTGCCAGGGCAGAAGAGGATGTCGGGCCGCACCCGATCGACCAGTCCGGGCAGGACGGTGCACAGCCCGCCATAGCGCTGATGGCCCAGCACCACCGTCTCGACCCCGCGCGGCACGCTGTCCTGGAACTGGCCATCCTCGTCCCCCAGGATCAACGTGACCCGCCGTCCCCGGTTCAGCCAGCCCGGCAGCATCCGCCCCAGCGCCGCCTCCACGCCGCCACGCATCGCCAGGGCATAGGTCAGGATGTGATCGGCGGGCATGGGCTCCGAAAGGCTCACAGGGGATATGCCCGAAGCGCTAATCGCCGCTTGTCGCGCAATTATGTCAGTTTCAGCCCTAAGGTGGACACAATCGCACGACAGAGGATGAATTCTTATTCAGGTGCGAGAAAGCAGTGTTGAGGTTAGCGGGCGCCACCGGCGTACGCCGCCGAGGAATCTCCCTAACGTGCAGAATGAACGAGATGATCCCATGACCCCGCAACAGGTCCTGCCCGCCGGGTCCGGCGGTCCGGTGGCCCGTGACATGGCCGCGCTGGAGCCGTTGAAGACGGTCAAGAGCCGCTGGCCCGCCATTATCGGCGGCGTGCTGACGCTCGCCATGGTCGTCGGGCTGGGGCACGAACTGCTCGGGCGCGGTCTGGTCGGGCTCAGCCATTCGGTGCCGACCAATCCGCTCTTCTATGTGGTCTTTTTCGGCCTCTACATGGCGCTGCCGATCGGCGACTACATCATCTTTCGCCGTTTGTGGGGCATTCCGTTCAGCGGCATGGCCGCGCTGATCCGCAAGCGGATCGCGAACGAAGTGGCGTTCAGCTATTCGGGCGAGGCCTATTTCTACGCCTGGGCCCGCGCCAACGCGAAGATGGTCGCGGCACCCTTCGGCGCGGTGAAGGACGTCGGCATTCTGTCCGCCATCGCGGGCAATGCCATCACCCTGCTGATGATCGGCTTGGCGTTGCCGGTCGGACGCGAGCTGTTGACGGCCGAGCAGCTGCACCTCGTCTGGGGATCGATCGCGATCGTCATGGCGACCTCGCTGCCGTTCCTGATCTTTTCGCGGCGGGTCTTCTCGCTCGACCGCAAGACGCTGTGGTGGATCTTCATGGTCCACTGCGTCCGCCTGATTGCCAACTCGCTGCTGGTGGCGCTCGCCTGGCATTACGGGATGCCGAGCGTCTCGTTGGGCATGTGGTTGTTCCTGTCGGCGGCGCGGCTGCTCGTCTCGCGTCTGCCGTTGGTGCCCAATAAGGACCTTCTTTTCGCCAATTTCGCGATCCTGTTGATCGGGCAGGATCAGGAACTGAGCGAACTCATCGCGTTCACCGCGGCGCTGACCCTGCTGGTCCATGTCGTGCTGATCGCCGGGTTCGGCGTGACGGCATTGGTTCGGAAGGTACGCGCATGATTCGCGTGATGAAGATGATGGTGGCGGCGGGGATCGGACTGGCGGCGATGCCGCAGGCGGCCTCGGCACAGATACTGGGCAGCGACGCGGCGGCCTGCGCCAGTGGCGGCGGCCCCGCGATCCTGGCGCGGATCGAGGGGCTGAAGGACCGCAAGGGCAACCTCAAGCTGGAACTCTATCCGGCGAACGAGGAGGATTTCCTCCAGGACGACGGCGTGCTGGTCCGCGCGGGCAAGACCTTCCGCCGCGTCCAGGTGCCGACCCCGGCCAGCGGTGCGCGGGTCGAGATGTGCATCCGCGTGCCGCGTCCCGGCCGCTATGCGCTGCTCTTCACCCATGACCGCGACGGCAAGAACAAGTTCAATTTCTGGAGCGACGGTGCGGGCTTCCCGGCCAACACGAAGCTGGGCCGTCGCAAGCCGCCGCTCGCCTCCGCACTGATCGACGTGCCCAACGGCGTGGCGACGACGACGATCCGGGCCCAATATCTGCGGGGGCTGGGCGGCTTCGGCCCGGTAGAGTAAGGAACGGACGATGCGCATCGTCGACGTCAACGAGTTCTACTCCCCCACCGGCGGGGGCGTGCGGACCTATATCGACCGCAAGATGTCGATTCTGGCCGAGATGGGGCATGAGCTGATCGTGCTCGCCCCCGGCACCGAGGACGTGGTCGAAGAGCGCCCCGGCGGCGGCAAGATCATCTATATCAAGGCGCCGCGCCTGATCCTGGACACCAATTACGGCATGTTCTGGGACGGCGCGCCCGTCTGTCGCCTGCTCGACGAGCTGGACCCCGATATCGTGGAGGTCTCCTCGCCCGCCAAGCCCGCCTGGTTCGTCGCCAGCTGGCAGGGGCGCGCGAAGAAGGTCTTCTTCATGCACAACGACAATGTCGGCACCTATCCGGTCCGCTGGCTGGACGGGCTGGTCGCGCAGGAGCGGGTTGAGGACTGGTTCAGCTGGTACAGCCGCTACATGAACCGCTTCCTCGACCATTACGACCTCGTGCTGTCCAACGGCCCGGCGCTGGTCAAGCGCCTGGGCAAGCGCGGCGTGCGGGTGGACGAGGGCATTCCGCTGGGCATCGAGCGGCATTTCTTCTCGCCCGACCACCGTGATGAGCGCCTGCGCGCGGCGTTGCTGGCGCAGTGCGCGCTGCCCGAGGATGCGCATCTGCTGCTCGGGCTGGGGCGGCATCACCCTGAAAAGCGCTGGCCGATGGTTATCGATGCGGTCGAGCGCGTGGCCTCCACCCGCCCGGTCGGCCTGATCCTGATCGGCGGCGGCGTCGCCAGCCGGACGCTGGAAAAGCGGATCGCAGGGAGTCCCCATATCCGCCTGTTCCGCCCGGTCTATGACCGCCCGCGCCTCGCCCGGATCATGGCGAGCTGCGACGCGCTGGTGCATGGCTGCGAGACCGAGACGTTCGGGCTGGTGGCCTCCGAGGCGCTGGCCTCGGGCCTGCCGCTGGTGGTGCCCGATTATGGCGGGTGCGCCGAGGTGGCGAGCCCGCTGTTCGCCGAAACCTTCCGCGCCCGCGACGGCGCGGCCTGTGCCGAGGCGATCGAGCGGCTGCTGGCGCGCGACCAGCGCGTCCTGCGCAACGCCGCGCGGGTCGCGGCGGGCAAGGTGTTCAGCGACCGCGACCATGCCGAGGCGCTGATCGCACGCTATCAGCTATTGCTCGACCAGAGCGAGCCGTTGCAGGCCGTCGCCTAAGCCGCAACGGAGCTTTCGCACTGCTCGCGGGTCTGTCATCATGACGAAAATGTCATGGGAGACGGTCGATGAGTCGTGGCTTCGCAGTCGTGATGGGCATCATGCTGGCGTCCTCGGGCGTCGCACAGGCGGCCGACCGTCCCCCGATCGAAAGCTGGGGCAAGCCGGGCATCGCCTTCGACCAATATCGCGCCGATTCGGTCGAATGTGCCAAGATCGGCTATTTCCGTGACGTATCACAGGACGAACCGGCCAAGCGTTTCATCACGGGCTTCACGGCGGCCGACAACAACCTGAACAGCGGCGGCAATGCCAGCGATTGGATCAATTCGATCCTGCGGACCCAGCCCGACCGACAAAAGCGCCGACTTCATGCGATCCAGCTCGGCGATGTCGAGCGTTGCCTGGCGGACAAGGGCTATTCCCGCTTCCGGCTCTCGCGCAGCGAGATGAAGACGCTTGCCAGCTACCCGCGCGGTTCGGAGGCGCGGCATCGCTATCTCTATACGCTGGCCGCTCGCTGATTCAGGTGGCGAGCAGATCCGCATAGCGTGACGGCGTGTGGGTCTTCGCCAGCCGTGCATAGGTCTTGTCGATGCTGGCGAGCAGAGCGGGCACGCCATTGTCGCCCGGATGCACCGCCACGCGCGCGATCCGAGTCGGGCGCAGGCCGTGACGCAGCACGGCGGCGGCGGCGAGCGAGCTCAGCTGGCGCCCGCGCGACCGGCTGGCCCAGGTGACGACGGGGCCGCGCGCGATGATCTTGCCGTCGGCGGGCGTCCAGACGCGGAAGTGATCCTCGGCGAGGCCGAAACCCGCATCGCCCAAGGCCAGGCGCGCCTCGTCCGAATAGAGCCAGGCGGGCGCGATGAAGCCGGTCGCGCGGCGGCCGATGATATCCTCGATCAGGGCAGTGCCGCGCTGCATCCGGCGGAGCGCCTCGGCGCGGTCCAAGCCGACGAACTCACCTTCGCCTGCGGTCATGTGCTTAGCCTTCAGAGCAGTCTTCGAGTCGGTATGGACCATGTCGTCCTTGTGCGACCAGCCATGGACGAACATCTCGATCCCCATATCCGCCCAGTCGCGCAGGCGCGTGGCGAAGGGCGTGCCGGGCGCGATCGGCGCGCTGTTCCAATGGTCGGGAATGACCAGCATGGCCAGGCGCGGGCCGCCCAGATGCCCAGACAGCCGGTCGAACAGCGCATCGACCGCCCCCTCGAACCGGGGGGACACGTCATGGATCGAGGCGAGAAGGCGTTTCATCGCGTGGATTTATAGACGCTGATCGTCTCATTGCCCATCGGCAGTTTCGCCGCCAGCCGATAGCCATCCGCCATCGCCGCGAGCACGCGGGCATGGGCCTTGGGCCGCTCGCCATTATAGGGCGGGCGCATCACGACGACGGCGGGGTGTTGCGACAGGATGCGGGCGATCTCGGCATCCTGATCGACGCCGGTCGCCCCGGCCTCGCGCGCACGGCTCAGATGCGCGGGCACGACCCAGCGCGACAGGGCGCAGCGCTGGGTCGCGACATAGAGCATGGTGCTGCCCGAATAGACATAGAGGCAGCCCGGCCCCTTGCCGACCGCCTGGGACAGGGCCGCGAACTCGGCCGTGTCGCCACGTTCATGGCGCAAGGACAGCAGCACGATCTGCCCGGCCAGTGCCACGGTCAGCAGCAGGGCAGGGGTCTGGCGCCGCCGCCAGTCCTCCCGCCCCAGCATGGCGGCCGCCGCCGTACAGGCGGGGAGCAGGATCGGCAGGCCATAATGGTCGAACCACGGCCGGAATATCAGCACCCCGATGATCGCGGCGCCCAGCCAGACGGCGAGGAAGGTCCGCTCCCGGTCGCGCTCCGCTCTCTTCAGTCCGAGGACCGCCAGTGTGACCACGGGCGACAGGATCAACACCATCTGGCCCAGATTGCCCGCCAGCTCGCTCAGCGGATCGGGATTGCGGTGAAAGATCGACAGGAAATTGGCGTAGAGGAACGCGTCCCACTGGCCGATCGCGGCATAGGTGCCCGCCGCCAGCGCGGTCGGCGCGAGCGATACCGCGACCGGCGCCGCGCCGTACAGGACCAGCGCGACCGGCGACCGGCTCCGCCGCCATTCGCTGGCGAGCAGCCACAGGCCGAACACCATCCCCTCGAACACCGCCGAATATTTGATCTGGAGCACGATCCCGACCAGCGCCATCGCGGCAAGGCCCAACGGGCGGGAGGCGCGCCGATCCGATTCGAGAATCGCCCAGGCCGCCGCCATCATCAGCAGATTGTAGAAGACCGGCGCCTGTCCGCCCTGACCGCCCAGCAGGTCCAGCCACAGGATATAGGCGATCCCCGCCGCCGTCGCGCCCGCGCCCCAGCCGAGTCGCTCCGCCATCTGCGCGATCAGCCATGCGGTCGCGACGACGCTGAGCAACGCCATCGCCTGATAGGCCCAGATGCCCGCCGGAAAGCCGAAGGCAGCGGGTATGGCGTAGAGCAGGAACAGCCCAACCGGCTTGCGATCCCACACATCGACGAAGGGCCAAGCGCCCTGCCACATCGAATGGCCGGTGAAGAAGTAGAACTCCTCATCCACATGCACCACCGGATTGCCGAAGGTCAGCGCTCGGGAGAGGACCGCGACGGCGAGCAGGATGAGGAGGCGGTAGGCGGTCGAGGTCGTAGGGCGGTCAAGAGAAGGCATGGGGGTATCCGAGCAAGCCCCTCCCCTTCAGGGGACGGGTTGGGGTGGGGTGTAGCCACTGGCCTTGCGTTTGCGGAAGCGCCCCACCCCCGACCCCTCCCCTGAAGGGGAGGGGTGGAACGAATCTATCGCGTCGCCGTCACGAAATAGTCGAGCGCGGTCGAGTCGCTGACCATGAACCCCTTGGTCGGCGAATAACTCAGCCCCCGCACGTCGCGCACCGTCAGCCCCGCCTCTGTCAGCAATACCGACAGTTCGTCGGGGGTCAGGAATTTCGACCAGTCATGCGTGCCCTTGGGGATCGCGCCCGTCCCCTCGGCCAGCGTAATCAGCGCCAGTTTCGACAGCGGCGTGCGGTTGGGCGTCGACAGGATCATCAGCCCGCCGGGCGCCAGCGCATCGGCCAGCCCGCGCACGAATCGCGCCGGATCGGCGACATGCTCGATCACCTCCAGCGAGGTGACAAGGTCGAACGTCTCGCCCTCGAGCCCCTCGACGCTGCCCGCGCGATAATGGATCTCCAGCCCCGATTGCGCGGCATGGGCGGCGGCGACCGCGACATTCTCCGGTGCGGCGTCCAGCCCCGTCACCTCGGCCCCGAGTCGCGCCAGCGGCTCGCACAACAATCCCGCGCCGCACCCGACATCCAGCGCCCGCTTGCCCGATAGCGGCGTGAAGCCCTGTCCGTCCGCATCCCAGTGCAGGTCGATCTGCTCGCGAATATAACGCAGCCGGGGCGGATTGAGCCGGTGCAGCATCGCACTCGACCCCTTGGGGTCCCACCAATCGGCCGCCATCTTTCCGAAATGTGCGACTTCGGCCCCAATAATGGTAGAATCGTTCAAATGGCTTGCGTTCGTCATGGGGGCTACCTATCAGGACCGCCGTTTTACCCCAAGGAGATTGGCAAAAACCGCATGGCCCGTATCGTGATGAAGTTCGGCGGCACCTCGATGGCCGGAATCGAGCGCATCCGCAACGTGGCGGCGCGGGTCAAACGCGAGGTGGAGGCGGGCCATGAGGTCGCGGTCGTCGTCTCTGCAATGGCGGGGGAGACCGACCGGCTGGTCGGTTTCTGCCGCGAGGCCTCGTCGCTTTACGATCCCCAGGAATATGACGTCGTCGTCTCGGCGGGCGAACAGATCACCAGCGGGCTGCTGGCGATCACGCTCCAGGCGATGGGCGTCCCCGCCCGGTCGTGGCTGGGCTGGCAGCTGCCGATCCATACCGACACGGCGTTCGCGAAAGCGCGGATCGGCGAGATCGACACGACCGCACTCGACCAGAGCCTGGCCAGCGGCGTGGTCGCGGTGATCCCCGGCTTCCAGGGCGTGGCCGAGGGCAACCGGGTCACGACGTTGGGACGCGGCGGATCGGACACCAGCGCGGTCGCGGTGGCCGCCGCCATGAAGGCGGAACGGTGCGACATCTATACCGATGTCGATGGCGTCTACACGACCGACCCGCGCATCGTGCCGCGTGCGCGCAAGCTGTCGAAGGTCACCTATGAAGAGATGCTGGAACTCGCCAGCGTCGGCGCCAAGGTGCTCCAGACCCGCTCGGTGGGTCTGGCGATGAAGGAACAGGTGCGCGTGCGGGTCTTGAGCTCGTTCGACGACGCACGGGACGAAGACGGACATCGCGGCACGTTGATCGTGGGCGAAGAGGAAATCGACGATATGGAACGCCAGCTCATCACCGGCATCGCGCATGACAAGAACGAAGCCAAGATCACCCTGACCGCCGTGCCCGATCGGCCTGGCGCGGTCGGCGCGATCTTCGCGCCGCTGGCCGATGCGGGGATCAATGTGGACATGATCGTCCAGAACATCGCCCATTCGACCGGCTCGACGGACGTGACCTTCACGGTTCCCTCGGCCGATCTGGCGCGCAGCCTGGACGTGCTGGAAAAGGCGAGCGGCGACATCGGCTATGCCAGTTTGGTCCACGACACCCGCGTCGCCAAGATCTCGGTCGTCGGCGTCGGCATGCGCAGCCATGCGGGCGTGGCCTCGACCATGTTCCAGACGCTGGGCGCGCGCGGGATCAACATCCTCGCGATCACCACCTCGGAGATCAAGGTCAGCGTGCTGATCGAAGAGGACTATACCGAACTGGCGGTGCGCGTCCTGCACACCGCTTACGGCCTGGACGCCGAGGCGGCTTAATTGCCTCCCCCTCTCTGGGTTCCGGCTCGGGGAGGGGGCTTTCGTTCGCGCGAAGCCGCGAAGACGCGAAGCGTTTTCAAGAAGAATGGTTCGCGCGGAGGCGCGGAGACGCGGAGGTGGTGTATCCCGCCGTGCCGCCGCTCCTTTATCAACCATCATTGATGAAGTGATGGCGCTGCCGCGCGCAGGTCATCTCCGCGCCTCCGCGTCTCCGCGCGAACAAACTCTTCGCGCCATCGCGGCTTCGCGTGAACCAAATCTTGCCGTCCGCCGCTACCCACGGCATGGAGCGTCGATGACCGACACCCTCACCACCACCACCGGCGAACAGCGTCTCGCCACCCGCATGGCGCGCGGCGCGGAATTTCTGGGCGCCGAGATGGCGATCATGGCGGGGGCCATGTCCTGGGTCTCGGAGCGCAACCTCGTCTCCGCCATGTCGAACGCGGGCGGCTTCGGCGTGATCGCGTGCGGCGCGATGACCCCCGAGCTGCTCGATACCGAGATTGCCGCGACCAAGGCGATGACCAGCCGTCCATTCGGCGTGAACTTGATCACCATGCACCCGCAACTGTTCGACCTGATCGCGGTGTGCGGCCGTCACCAGGTCGGCCATGTCGTGCTCGCCGGTGGCCTGCCGCCCAAGGGCGCGCTGGAGGCGATCAAGGAGACGGGCGCCAAGGTTATCTGCTTCGCGCCCGCGCTCAGCCTCGCCAAGAAGCTGATCCGCTCGGGCGTCGATGCGCTGGTGATCGAGGGTATGGAAGCGGGCGGTCATATCGGGCCGGTGTCGACCAGCGTGCTGGCGCAGGAAATGCTGCCGGAGATCGCCGAGCAGGTCCCCGTCTTCGTGGCGGGCGGCATCGGCCGGGGTGAGGCGATCGCGGGTTATCTCGACATGGGCGCAGCGGGCGTCCAGCTCGGCACGCGGTTCGTCTGTGCGACCGAATCGATCGCCCACGCCAATTTCAAGAAGGCGTTCATCCGCGCCTCGGCCCGCGACGCGGTGGCGAGCGTGCAGATCGACCCGCGCCTGCCGGTCATCCCGGTCCGCGCGCTGAAGAATGCGGGCGGCGAGCTCTTCACCGCCAAGCAGCGCGAAGTCGCCCAGGCGCTGGACGAGGGCAAGGTCGCGATGATGGAGGCGCAACTCCAGATCGAGCATTATTGGGCGGGTGCGCTGCGCCGCGCGGTGATCGAGGGTGACGTCGAGCATGGCTCGGTGATGGCGGGCCAGTCGGTCGGCATGGTCACGAAGGAAGAGCCGATCGCCGACATCCTGGCGCAGCTGATGGCCGAAGCCGCCGCCGCCCTGGTCGCGCGCGCGGCCTGATCCATTCCTCCCCGTTGTTGGGGAGGAATTTTGAAGGCGACCTCGAACTCTCTGACGAAATGCTCGTTTCGTCGCAGGGCTTACGACGTGTTAACCGTGATTCGGCATGAGGGATGCCAACAGCCGGGGGGCGGGCGTAGAGGATCAGGGTTCATGGCGAGTTTGCGTATTGTATCGGGTATGGCGATCGGCCTGTCGCTGGCGGGATGTGCCGCGCGCGAAACCGCCAAGGTCGCGCCGCCGCCGGTGATGATCCCGGCGCCGCAGCCGCAATATGCCAAGGCGCCGCTGCCACCGGGCGCGACACCGGGGATGCGGATTCCGGTCCTGCTGCCCGACGGCAACTACGACACCCCCAATCGCTCGCTGACCAGTGCGGCGACCATCTGGCACCTCCGCTCGGCACTGAACGTCGCCGCGCTCGCCTGTCGCGGGCCGGACGAGGGGCAGATCGTCAACCGCTACAACACGATGCTGACCGTGCAGCGGATCACGCTGGCGGCGGCGGAAAAGCGCTATTCGGCGGAATATCAGTCGCAGGGTGGCGACTGGCGTGATCGCTATGACGACGCGATGACCCGGCTCTATAACTTCTTCTCGATCACCCCGGTACGCAAGACCTTCTGTGCCGCCGCCGACCAGGTGCTTGCCGATATCAGCAGCACGCCCCCCACCGGGTTCGAGATCGGTGCGGCGCCGCGACTGGACCAGCTGAACGCGCCCTTCATCGCCTTCTTCCGCGCCTATGACGCGTGGCGCAACGGCACGATGGTGCCGATCGAACAGTCGACCGCGCCGCTGACCATCGCGGCACAGGCCAATCCGCAGGTCGCCCCGCGCCCCGCGGCCCAGCCCGTCCTGTCCAGCCAGCCGGTGCCCGCCGCCAAGCCCTATGCCCCGCCGGTCATCAACCCGCCGTCGCTGAAGGTCGATTCGACTGCGATCCAGTAAGGGCGCGATTCAGTAAGGGTCGGTCAGTCCTCGATCCAGAACAGCGATTCGACCGAACGACCCAGCGCTCGCGCCAGCTTGAGGGCGAGCAGGGTCGAGGGCTGGAAGACGCCGTTCTCCACCGTGTTAATCGTCTTGCGGCTGACCCCGATCGCCTCGGCGAGACCACCTTGGGTCAGCCCGGCCGATTCGCGTGCGGCCTTCAGGTCGTTGGCGAGCGTCTCGTTCATCGACCGGCGCGCAGCTCCAGCGTCGAGAAGGTGACCAGCGCGGCCATCAGTCCGGCGGTGATGACGATCCGCCCCGCCGATATGGTATCGAGCGGGTAGAGCGATCCGGCCATGATCGTCACCGTCGTTGCCGCGAACATCGCCCAGAATCCTGCCGCGAGACTTGACCGTCGATGGTCGCGCGTCGTTTCGTCATTCATCAAATGGGCGACCGGCTTGCATCGACTCCAGCGGAAGGGCAGCGCGGTGAGGCCGAAGGCCGTCAGCCCGATCATGACGAACCATGGCGCCAGTCGTTCCGCCCCATCGCTATGGCCCCAGATGGCAAGAGCGGCGGATGCCAGCAGCGTGATCGTCTGCAAATAGCCGATGATCGCCCGTGCCTTGCTCTTGCGCTCGGCTTTCTCGACAAGACCCATGCGTCCTCCCATATCCGTCTTGTTGGTTCAGCGGCCGGCTCGCAGTTCCAGCGAAGCGAAGGTGATGAGGGCGGCCATCAGGCCGGTGGTGACGACGATTCGAGCCGTCACCAAGGCGTCGACCATGTGTAAGCCCGGTAGCCCGTCGATCAGCGCGGCGGTGGCGAGCATCACCCAGAACCCGGCTGCGAAACTCGACCGGCGATGATCGCGGGTCGTTTCGTCGTTGAGTAGCGGGGTCAGCCTTTTCCTTTCGAAAAGCCGAACGGGCAGGCTGGTCAGGCTGAGCGCCGCCGCACCGGCGATGACAAACCAGGAGCCATCGGAAACGCGGATCCGCGCGATGGCCACGAGCAGCAACATCAGAGCGGAGAGATAAGCGACGATCGCACGGTCACGGCTCCTGGCTTCGGCCTTCTCGACAAGATTCATCGCGACCTCCTGTAACCCATAGGTGTCATGTAACCTGTAGGTAACAGGCGCGCAAGTGCCTTCCTTCCCCCGGACGGATAGGTTAACGGGCAGTCACCATGACGGTGACGGGAGAAGACCAGCCCAGGGGCGGCCGCTTCGAGGGGCATGAGCATCGCTTTGCGGTGCGTGTCTATTTCGAGGATACCGACCTGTCCGGCGTGGTCTATCACGCCAATTACCTGCGCTATATGGAGCGTGCGCGCTCCGACATGCTGCGGATCGCCGGGATCGACCAGCGTGCCGCGCATGAGGCGGGGCAGGGCGCCTATGCCGTCACCGACATCGCCATCCGCTATGCCGCCTCCGCGCGGCTCGACGACGATCTGGTCGTCGTGTCGAAACTGATCCAGGTCAGTGCGGTGCGCGTCGTCATTCATCAGACAGTCAGGTGCGGCGCGGTCATGCTGACCGACGCTAGGGTTACCGTTGCCTGGGTCGGTCCGAACGGCCGCCCGCGACGGCAACCCGCCGACTGGATCGCCATCTACCAACGCCTTGTCTGGCAAGGGGACACCCAACACCCATGAATCCCGTCTTCAACATGGATGCCGCTTCCTTGTCGCCCGTCGCCCTGTTCATCCACGCCGACTGG
Source organism: uncultured Sphingomonas sp. (assembly GCA_913777475.1). GTDB lineage: Bacteria > Pseudomonadota > Alphaproteobacteria > Sphingomonadales > Sphingomonadaceae > Sphingomonas. The sequence goes on from CAJYRW010000063.1 coordinate 16,012, forward strand.
GTGGTGAAGATCGTGATGATCGGGCTGCTGCTCGCCAGCATCTGGACCTGGACGATCATCGTCGCCTTTTCGCGCAAGCTGGCGCGCACGAAGAAGGGCATGACCCGGTTCGAGCGCGATTTCTGGAAGGCCGAGGACATCGACGCTTTCCACCGGATGGAGCAGGACAATGAACTGCCCTCCGCGCGCGTGTTTTCGGCGGGTGTGCAGGAATGGCGGCGCTCGACCGCAGGCGGCCATATCGACCGCGACGGCACGCGCGAGCGCCTCGCCACCGCGATGGGATCGGCCGTGGCGGGTGAGATCGACAAGCTGTCGGACCGGCTGAACGTGCTGGCGACGGTCGGCTCGGTAGCACCCTTTGTCGGGCTGTTCGGCACCGTCTGGGGCATCATGCGCAGCTTCACCGGCATCGCCCAGGCGCAGAACACCTCGCTGGCGGTGGTGGCGCCGGGCATTTCGGAGGCGCTGTTCGCCACCGCGATCGGCCTGTTTGCCGCCATCCCGGCGGTGATCGCGTACAACCGCTTCAGCCACGGCGTGAACCGGGTGGAGGCGTCGCTGAACCGCTTCGCCGACGGCTTCCACACCACGCTCAGCCGCCAGCTCGACCAGGCGCGTTGAAGGGGTAACGGCGATGGCCATGAACCTTCCCTCCCGCTCCGGCCGGGGCCGCCGTGCGCCGATGGCGGATATCAACGTCACGCCGCTAGTCGACGTGATGCTGGTGCTGCTGATCATCTTCATGGTGACCGCGCCGCTGCTGACGTCGGGCGTGCCGGTGAACCTGCCCGACAGCCGCGCCAAGGCGCTGGACCAGGAACAGAAGCCCGAACAGATCGCCATCGACGAGCAGGGGCGCATGTTCCTGAACGATGACGAGATCACCGAAGGCGACCTGCCCGCCCGGCTGGACGCCATCGCGGCGCGGAAAGGTCCCGACGGACAGGTGCCGCAGGTCTATCTGCGCGCCGATCGGGCGCTGGACTATGGCCGGGTGATGCGCGTGATGGGCGAGCTGAACCGAGCCGGGCTCAATCGCGTGTCGCTGGTCACGGTCGAGGGCGGCCCGGCCCAGGGAGCAGGCCAGCGCTGATGGAGCGTGGCGAGCGGACAGGATTGGCGATTGCGGTCGCAGGGCATCTCGTCCTGTTCGGCCTGTTGTCGGTCGGCTTTCTGGCGACGCCGAACCCGGAAAAGCTGAAGGTCACGCCGATCGACATCTCGCTGGTCAAGGATGTCGCGCTGGACGCCGCGTCGCCGACGCCGAACCAGCAGGCCGCCCAGTCGGTGGCCCCCGAAGAGGGCGCGCCCGAGGACGCCGCGCCGCCCGAGCCTGTCGAGGCCGAGCCCGAACCGCAGCCTGCGCCGCCGCCTCCCGCGCCTCAGCCAAAGCCGCAACCCAAGCCCCAGCCCAAGCCGGAGCCGAAACCCGAACCGGCACCCAAGCCGCGTCCGGTGCCCAAGCCCGTGCCTCAACCGAAACCGGTGGAACGGCCTCAGCCCAAGCCTCAACCAAAGCCCAAGCCTGCGCCTGCCAAGCCCGCTCCGGCCAAGCCGGTTCGTGAGGCGAAACCCGCGCCTGCGCGCCCGACCCGGTCGGAAGCCAAGCCCGCCGCGACCCCGAAGCCCGCCACGGACGCGCGCGGCAGCGGCAAGAGCGAGACGGCCAAGACCAGCAAGCCGCGCGGGTCGCATCTGGGTGCCGACTTCCTGAAGGGGCTGTCGGCCGATCCGTCGCCGTCCAAGTCGCAGGCCGCGCCCGCCGCCAGGATCGGTGCACAGCAGCTGGCAAACATCGCCTCGGCGATCCTGCGGCAGGTGCAGCCCTGCGCCAATCGGCAGGTCACGCCGGGGCCGGGGGCGGAGCGAATCCGCGTCGCGATCAACCTTCACCTCAACAAGGATGGCAGCCTTGCCGCCGCGCCGCGTGTCGTCGGGCATAGCGGCGTCGATGGCGAGAATGAGCGCTATGTCGACCGCGTCGACGATCTGGCGATCGCCACCTTCAAGGGGTGTTCGCCGCTGCGTGGACTTCCGGCGGAGCTGTACGATGTGCCGGGCGGCTGGAGCAATTTCACGCTCCGCTACAAGCTGCCGGGTTGAGGATGATGGGGTTTCTCTTTTGGCTGGTCGGTCAGGCGGCGGCGCCCTCACCCGACGGGATGCAGGCGAGGGCGGTGCAGATTGCGACCCTGGTGATGCGGCAGATCCGGCCCTGTGTGGGCCAGATCGTCAATCCCGGCCCTGGGGCGGAACGGATTCGCGTGACGCTGCGTCTGCATTATAATCGTGATGGCACGCTGGCCGCGCCGCCGGAGATCAAGGACCATAGCGGCGTGGACGCGGGCAACGCGACCTATGTTTCGCGGCTCGACGACCAACTGACGACGGTTTTCACAAACTGTCCATTACGCGACATGCCATCGGCACTTTATGAAGCGCCGGGCGGCTGGAGCGACTTTATGCTTCGTTTCAGACTTCCGGGTTGAGGATCATGTTTATGCCCCGTTCCCTGCTGACCCTGCCGCTCACGCTGGCACTGGCGGCCAGTGCCGTCGGTGCGCAGGACGTGCCCGCCCCCGCCCCCGCCCCGCAGGCGCAACCGGCGGCCCCCGCCGGGCAGCAGCCCGCCGCCCAGCCTGCCAACGGCCAGGAGGGGCTGGTCGTCGATGTCGAGGGCGGCATCTCCGCGCCGATGCCGATCGCCATCCCCGCCATGCCGACCAGCGCGGTGGTGCAGACTCCGGCGGGCACCACGGATGTCGTCGGGCAGCAGCTGTCGCAGATCATCGCCAACGACCTGCGCAATTCGGGTCTCTTCACGCCGATCCCCCCGGCGCAGCTGCGCACCGTATCCTTTCCCGAAGTGACCGCGCCCGCCTTCGATTATTGGAACGGCACCGGCGCGCAGGCGCTGGTCCAGGGTTATGTCCGGGCCAATGGCGACGGGACGCTGACCGTCGGCTGCTATCTGTACGACGTGCTCGCCAAGAGCGAGCTGGCGCGGCAGGGCTTTGTCGTGACGCCGGGCGACTGGCGGCGCGCGGCGCATAAGTGCGCCGATACCATCTATACTAAGCTGACCGGCGAGGGCCCCTATTTCGACAGCCGGATCGTCTATGTCTCCGAAACCGGGCCCAAGGCGCGGCGGATCAAGCGGCTGGCGATCATGGACCAGGACGGCGCGAACCACCGTTTCCTGACCAACGGCCAGTCGATCGTGCTGACCCCGCGCTTCGCGCCGAACCAGCAGTCGATCGTCTACATGTCCTATGTCGACAAGCGGCCCGCCATCTATGTCTATGACATCGGTTCGGGCCGCCAGCGGCTGGTGGTGCAGAACGCCGCGACGACCTTCGCGCCGCGCTTCTCGCCGGACGGCCGCTGGATTCTGTTCTCGATGGCGCAGGGCGGCAATACCGACATCTACCGCGTGTCGTCGCAAGGGGGCACGCCCCAGCGGCTGACCAACGCGCCGGGCATCGATACCGGCGGCAGCTATTCGCCCGACGGATCGAAGATCGTCTTCGAGAGCGACCGCTCGGGCGGGCAGCAGATCTATGTCATGAACGCCGATGGCTCGAACCAGCAGCGGATCAGCTTTGGCGGCGGGCGCTATGCGACGCCGGTCTGGAGCCCGCGCGGTGACCTGATCGCCTTTACCAAGCTGGGCGGGGCGTTCCGTATCGGCATCATGAGCCCGTCGGGCGGCGGCGAGAAGCTGTTGACCAACAGCTGGCAGGACGAAGGACCCAGCTGGTCGCCCAATGGCCGCGTCATCACCTTCCAGCGGACGACGCAAGGGTCGTCGGGCAAGGCCGATGTGTGGATGGTCGACCTGACCGGAGTGAACGAGCGCCGCATTCCGACGCCGCTCGACGGATCGGACCCGGCATGGGGGCCCCTGCGTCCGTAAGCTGCGTCCATAAGAGATCAGGGGGCAAGTTTCGGGGGCGAAACGAACCTGTAGGGAGTTGAGAGCCGATGACCAAGATCAAGACCACGCTCATCGTCGCCAGCATGGCGATCGCCATGGCCGGTTGCGCCAAGAAGCGGCCCGCCGTCCTGCCGCCCGCGCCGGTCGACCAGACCGCGCCGGTCGATCCCAATGCCGGGGCGAACACCAACCCGGACGGCGCGATCGTGCCGGGCTCGGACGCCGATTTCCGCCGCTCGGTGACGTCGAACACGGTGCATTTCGGCACCGACCAATATGACATCGATCCCGAGGCGCGCGCGATCCTGGACAGCCAGGCGCAGTGGCTGCAGCGTTATCCCAATGTCCGCATCACCATCGAGGGGCATTGCGACGAGCGCGGCACCCGCGAATACAACCTCGCGCTGGGCGATCGCCGGGCGAACGCCGCCAAGAACTATCTGGCGGCGCGTGGCGTGTCGGCCGACCGCATGAACGTCATCAGCTATGGCAAGGAGCGCCCGATCGCGCTGGGTTCCGACGAAGCCGCCTGGGCGCAGAACCGCCGCGCAGTGACCGTCGTCCTGAGCTGATCGGAAAAGGCCCGGCTTCCCAAGAGGGAGCCGGGCCTTTTTCTGTTCTTCCCCATTGGAAGGGAAGTTTATCCCCGGAACGCGCTGTCCAGCAGCTTGGCCAGCCGCAATCCGCCGCGCTTCACCTGCTCGCGTTCGACCGGGGCCATGGCGCGGATCGCATCCTCGTTCATCACCATGTGTGCCGGTGTCGGCTGGCACGGATCGCCGCCCATCGCGGCGGCATAGGCGCGCTTGGCGATGGCCCAGTTCTCCTGGCTCCAGGCATGGACGTCGCCCGCCGACTCCCGCCGCCGCTCCGCCGCCGGATAGGTGCGGACCAGCTGGGGCGGCGCGGAGATCGCGCGCTCGGCGAGCAGCCCGTCCCAGATCGAGTGCAGGTTCAGCCGGGGCGTCGTGTAGACGCCGTAATCGACATGGGTGTCGTTGCCGCCCTTGTCGCTCTTGTCGCCCGCGTGCAGCGGCTGGTGCAGGTCGCCGACGAAATGGACCAGGAAGGCGAGCGCCATCACCCGTTCCTTCGGGCTGGCGCGCCTGTCCTTCAGGACGGCCAGCTGGCGCGGAATCTGTGCCGAGACGCAATCGCCCGAGTCGCAGGCCGGGGGCAGGCGGAAGGGCTGGCAGATGTCGATATTCTGATAGTGCCAGCTATAGGCATAGCCGAAGCGCGACTTGCCGTTTTCGTCCTTCAGCGGCTTGACGCAATCGGGCCAGACGCTGGCCTCCTCGATCGTCCGCACCGGGCAGGTCGGTGTGTCGAGCTGGGCTTGCGCCTTCAGGATATGGCGGATCTCGGCACGGGCATGGGGGGTGATGTTGGCCCAGGCGATGGCCGCGACGGTCTCGTGGCCATATTCCCAATAGGCGGCGGCGGGGGAGGCGATGAACAGGCTGGCCATCAGGCCCGCCAGCATCCCTAGGACAATGCGCAAGTGCTTCATGGGCCGCCTTTTATCCTTCGTCGGCATAGATCGCCACCCGGTGTTCGCCCGCACTTGTCGCGCGGCCGCGATACATGCCTGCGGTGGTCATACCCCAGGCGATCGTGCCGTCAGGCGCGGCGACGATGGTGCCGCCGGTGCCGCCCAGTTCCTTGACCTCGGCCAGCGCGGTATCGGCGGCGGTCTGGATATCCTCTCCGGCAAAGCGGCGGCGCGCGGCGATTTCATGCCCGACGCCGACGCGGATGAAGACCTCGCCCGATCCGGTGCACGACACCGCGCAGGCCCGGTCATCGGCATAGGTGCCCGCGCCGATCAGCGGTGAGTCGCCGATCCGGCCCCAGCGCTTACCCGTCACGCCCCCGGTCGAGGTGGCGGCGGCGACATGGCCCTGGGCATCGCAGGCGACCGCGCCGACCGTGCCGTATTTCATATCGCTATCGAACGCATCGGCGCCCGCCGAGAGAAGCTCGTCCAGTTGGCGGCGGCGCTCGTCGGTGTGGAACCAGCTGGGGTCGACCTGCTCCAGCCCCTGTTCCGCCGAGAAACGATCGGCCCCCGATCCGGCGAGCAGGACGTGCGGGCTCGCCTCCATCACGTGCCGCGCCAGCGACACCGGGTTGCGGGTGCGCGTCACCCCCGCCACGGACCCTGCGCGCCGGTCGCGCCCATCCATGATCGCGGCGTCGAGCTCGTTCGTCCCCTCGCGCGTGAAGCAGGCCCCGCGCCCGGCGTTGAAATGCGGATCGTCCTCCAGCACGCGTACCGCCGCCTCGACCGCGTCCAGTGCGGTGCCACCCTCCGCCAACACCGCCGACCCGGCCTTCAGTGCGGCGCCCAGACCGGAGCGCGCACCCGCATCCTGTTCGGGCGTCAGCACCTCGCGGGTGATCCGGCCCGCGCCGCCATGGATAACCAGCGACCAGGAAACGGACATGCGCGAAACTCCAACAGGGGCAGGGGAAACTCCCGCGCCCCTATCAGATCGAAGCCTTGCTGCCATCCCCCGGCCGCAGCCCGATCAGCGGCCGCAGCCAGCGCACCTCGCGCCCCACCCGATAAAAGGCCCAGCACCCCGCCACCGTCGCCGCGACCAGGATCAGCGCATCGACCCAGAGCGCCAGGCCCGAACGCCGTAGCGCCAGCGCCATCAGGATGATGATGGTCTGGTGGATCAGGTAGAAGGGGAACACCGCCTCGGTCAGCGTGCGCCGCCAGGGGTGGTCGCGGTTCCAGAATCGCTCGGCGATGCCGATCAGCGCGACGACCGCCATCCAGCCCTGCACCGCCCGCGCGCCCGCGAACAGGATACCGAAACCGGCCGGGGCGCCCATCAGGCCCGGCCAGCGCCATTCCAACCCGGCGGCCACGGCATAGCTGGCGAGCGCGATGACGCCCGCGACCGCCCAGCCGCGCCGGAAGCTGTCGAGCACCCGCTCCGACCCGGCCATGCCGAAGCCGAACAGCAGCGCAGGGAAATAAATGGCATGGGCCAGCCAGTCGCCGAGTAGCGCATGCGTCTCCGACTGGCCGGGGAAGAATCGGATATCGATCAACAATAGCGCGACCACCGGGATCACCGCGCCGCCCCAGCCGCCCAGCACCCAGTCGAACAGTCCTTGCGCCGCGCCCGCCCAGCGATGTCCGACCGCCAGCATCAGCGCGATCGCCATGGTATAGACCCACAGATAGCCGACGAACCACAGATGGTTCCAGGCGGGCGTCGGCACCACGCCGCCGATCGCACGAAAGCTCAGCCAGTCGTGCGTCCAGAAATGGAGATAGGACCCGGCGTAACCATATTTGCTGACCAGCTCAGCCCAGATTTGCGGCGGCACCAGCACCGCGATGCCGAAGACCAGCGGCACCAGCAGCCGAATGCTGCGCCCGCGTGCGAAGCTGAGGATCGAGGGATGGCGCACCGCCAGCGCGCGTGTCGCATAGCCCGATACGACGAACAGCAGCATCAGCCGCCACGGATTGCTCGCCAGCATCGGGATCGCGACCCAGGGTTCGCTGGCGAGCTGCACATGGAAGCCCCAGGGCACGAAGACCATGCCGATATGATAGAGGATCAGGATGCCGAACGCGCCGATCCGCAGCCAGTCGAGACCGTAATGACGGGGGATGGGAGCGGCAGCGGTCATGGAACGATCATTCTGGGGCGTCTGGTACAGCACTGACTTTGAACCGCAACGCGCTTGCGCGTATATAGGGCCCATGTCCATTCGTCCCTGGCGTGATATCGCCCGCCGTCAAAGCCGTCAGATCATGGTGGGCAACGTGCCCGTGGGCGGCGACGCCCCCGTCACCGTGCAGACCATGACCAACACGCCGACCAGCGATCCGGTCGCCACGATCAACCAGATCCGGCGCTGCGAAGAGGCGGGCGCGGACATCATCCGCGTCTCCTGCCCCGACACCGATTCGACCGCGGCGCTGGCCAAGATCACCAAGGCGGCGCGCGTTCCCATCGTCGCGGACATCCATTTCCACTATAAGCGCGCGCTGGAAGCCGCCGACGCGGGCGCGGCCTGCCTGCGCATCAACCCGGGCAATATCGGATCGTCCGAGCGCGTCGCCGAAGTCGTGCGCGCCGCCAAGGCCAATGGCTGCGCCATCCGCATCGGCGTGAATGCCGGGAGCCTCGAGAAGGACCTGCTCGAAAAATATGGCGAGCCGTGCCCCGATGCGCTGGTCGAATCGGCGCTCGACCATATCAAGCTGCTCCAGGACCATGATTTCCACGAATATAAGGTCGCGGTGAAGGCGTCCGACGTCTTCCTGGCGGTCGCCGCCTATCAGGGGCTGGCCGAAGCGACCGACTGCCCGCTGCACCTGGGCATTACCGAGGCGGGCGGACTGATCGGCGGGACGGTCAAGTCCTCGATCGGCATCGGCTCGCTCCTGTGGTTCGGCATCGGCGACACGATCCGCGTCTCGCTCTCGGCCGAGCCCGAGGAAGAGGTGCGCGTCGGCTTCGAAATCCTGAAGGCGCTGGGCATCCGCAATCGCGGCGTGCGCGTCGTGTCCTGCCCGTCCTGCGCGCGTCAGGGCTTCGACGTGATCCGCACCGTGCAGGTGCTGGAGGAGCGGCTTCAGCATATCCGTACGCCCATGTCGCTGTCGGTGCTGGGCTGCGTCGTCAACGGCCCCGGCGAAGCGCGCGAGACCGATATCGGCGTGACCGGCGGCGGCAATGGCAAGCACATGGTCTATCTGTCGGGCCTGACCGACCACACGGTCGAGGATGCCGACATGGTCGAGCATATCGTTAAGCTCGTGGAGGCGAAGGCGGCGGAACTGGAAGCGGCGGATGTCGCCAAGGCGGCGATCGCGGCGGAGTGATGCGGGGGGCGGGGGACCGTTAAGGTCCATTGCTCCACCCCGGCGAAGGAGGGGCGAAGCCGGCAAGGCGTGCTCCACTTGCCAACAGGATGACGGCGCTGGCACCGATACGGCATGACCGGCCCCCGCATCATCCGCATCGCCGCCGCCCTGATCGAAGATGGGATGGGGCGTATCCTCCTCGTCCGCAAGGCGGGTACGCACGCCTTCATGCAGGCGGGCGGCAAGATCGAACCCGGTGAGACCCCCGTGGCGGCGCTGATCCGCGAACTGGACGAGGAAATCGGGCTGTCGGTCGCCGAATCGGAGCTGCATCCGATCGGCCGATTCTCGGCGCCTGCGGCCCATGAGCCGGACCACCGGGTCGACGCGCATGTCTTTTATCTGCGCACCGACCGCCAACCCATGCCCGCCGCCGAAATCGCCGAGGCCCTGTGGGTCGATCCGGTGCAGGTCGACAGGATGCCGCTTGCGCCGCTGACCCGCGCGTATATCTTGCCCGCATGGCGGAATAATATGGGCGCGCGGATATGACGGTGAGAGCGGTGATCGCAATAGGCCTGGCCCTGACATCACCGGCTGCGCGACGGTGCCGACGGGCAAACCCCTTCTGACCAAGCGGGCCTTTCACCGCATCGCCAGGCAATGCGGGGTCACGCCGACCGAGTTCAAGACTGCGCGCGGCGGCCTGCCCCATGTCCGTTTCCTCTACCGCGACGCGGCGCAGGAAAGCGATGTCCGGGCGGCCCCCAGCGTGGAATGCGTCAGTGCCGCGCTGAAGGCGTATCGCTACGAATATTATGGTCCAGACGCTGACCCGCCCAAGCCCGACGCCTGATTATAGCCGCAACCCCAGCCGCAGCCCCGCACCGACATCCGGCGCGCCCTTGCTGACCCCGGCGCTGCCCTGGACGCCCAGCGACAGGCGCTGCGACAGGGCGGTGTCGAGCCCGGCGCCGATCTCCTGCCGGTCGGCGACCTGATCGCTGACCCGCGAGGCGTAATTATACGAGACGCTGACCTCGCTCGCCTTGCCGATCCCGACCGCGACACCGCCGCGTGCGCTGGTCACGTCGCGCAAGCTATAGCTATCGGGCTGGCCGACGAAGGTGTGGCCGACCGCCGCGAAGGGGGTGACCTTGCCCGGCACCGCCGCTTCCGCGACAACCGAATAATCCGCCTTGCCCGTGCCCAGCCCTTGCGAGGCGGAGGCGGTGGGCAGCTTCGCGCTGCCGGTCAGGGACAGGGCCAGGTGATGGCGGCGCGGGGGCACCACCTGCACCGAGGCGCCGATCACCGCATCGCCCAGCCCGCTGCGCTTGACGCGGGTGGCGGGTTTGGTGGGGTCGACGAAGATCGGCAGGCCCAGCGGCCCGCCCGGCGCGATCACGTTGCCTGGCGCGTCGACCTGCACATAGGGCAAGGCGGCGAACACCGTCACCCGCTTGCGCTTGGCGCGCAGCATGGCAGTGGAACTGGCACTGCGGACCGTCTGGTTCGTGCCATATTGGCCCGACGCATAGTCCGCCCCGACCGAGGCGGTCACCTGCGCCCCGGTGGGGGTGGCGAGCATCATGGTCAGGCCCGTGGCGGCGAGGAGCGTCTTCATACCCTTTGTCCCTTGGCGTCGGTGTCTGAGAGGGCAACGGATGCGGGGGTGGGTTTCATCCCCGAAAATCCTCCCCGGCACGGGGAGGGGGACCATGCGCAGCTTGGTGGAGGGGGTGTGCCCCTGGGAGACATCCCGTGAGGAAGCCCCCCTCCGTCAGGCCTGCGGCCTGCCACCTCCCCGCGAGCGGGGAGGAACAGCACGCTCGCCTTTCCCCTCCACCCCCGGTAACGCCGAAGGCATGACCGCACGCACGTCCCCCGTCATCGCCTTTGGCGCGGCCGCGCTGGGTATTGCGATCTATTCGGTGATGGACACGCTGATGAAGCGGCTGTCGATCGACAGCGGCGCCTATAGCGCGGTGCTGTGGCGGTCCTGGGGCGGGGTGGCGATGACCGGCGCGCTGTTCCTGGGTCGGGGCGGGCGCTGGCCGGGGCGCGAGGCGCTGACCCTGCATATCGCGCGCGGGGCGACGGGCGGCGCGTCGGTGGTGCTGTTCTTCTGGGGGCTGGCGCGGGTGCCGATGGCGCAGAGCATCGCGCTGACCTTTCTGGCGCCGCTGATCGCCTTGTTCCTGGCGGCCTTTGCGCTGGGCGAGACGATCCGGCGCGCCGCGATCTATGGTTCACTGGTCGCGGGGGCGGGCGTGCTGGTGATCGCGAGCGGCGAGGTGCAGGCGCAGGCCTCGACCCAAGTCGTGCTGGGGTCGCTCGCCATTCTGGTCGCCTCGATCCTCTATGCGATCAGCCTGGTGCTGCTCCGGCGACAGGCGCAGGTTGCGGGCCCGGCCGAGGTCGCGCTGTTCACCATGCTGGTCATCGCGGTGCTGATGACGCCCGCCGCGCCCTTCGTCTCGGGCTGGCCCGCCGTGCAGCAATGGCCGAGCATCGTCATCGCGGCGGCGCTGGGCAGCCTGTCCGCGCTGCTGCTCGCCTGGGCCTATGCGCGGGCCGAGGCGCAGATATTGGCGCCGGTCGAATATACCGCCTTCGTCTGGGCGGCGTGCCTGGGCTATGCGGTATTCGGCGAGCATGTGTCGCCCTTCACGCTGGTCGGGGCGGCGCTCATCATCGGCGGGTGCGTGGTGGCGGTGCGCCAACCCGCGCCGGGGCCGCAAAGCGAGGCAGGATTATGAGCATCACCCTCCGCGCGGCAGAGCCTGCCGACACCGCCACCATCCTGGGCTTCGTCCGCGAACTGGCGGCGTTCGAGCGCGAGCCCGATGCCGTCGTCGCCACCGAGCCGATGCTGGCCGCAGCACTGTTCGGCCCGCGCCCGGCGGCCGAGGCCATCATCGCCGAGCGCGACGGGCAGGCGGTCGGCTTTGCCCTGTTCTTCGCCAATTTCTCGACCTGGACCGGGCGGCAGGGTCTGTATCTGGAAGACCTGTACGTCACGCCCGCCGCGCGCGGGGCCGGGGTGGGCAAGGCGTTGCTGGTCCATCTGGCGGGCATCGCGCGGGATCGTGGCTGGGCGCGGTTCGAGTGGTCGGTGCTCGACTGGAACACGCCCGCGGTGGAATTCTACCGCGCGATGGGCGCGCAGGCGATGGACGAATGGACCGTGCAGCGGGTTTCGGGTGAGGCTCTGGAGAGGTTGGCCGGGCGGTAGTGAGAGTAGAGAAGAGGGGCGCGCAGAGGCGCGTAGGGCGCAGAGGTGTTGACCCTTGCGGCGTGCCTCGCACCTTCATCTTTGGCTGAGGAAGTAGGGATTCTGTCAGCGGCAGGCGAGCCACCTTCGCGTTCTCCGCGCCTCCGCGCGAACAATCTCTTTCTAACCTCGGGCATCCCCGCTCCGTTCAGCCTGAGCGTCTTCGAGGGCCACCGGAAACCCTCTCCTCAAATTCCGGGATGGCCCTCCCCAACCCCTCCCGCCTGCGGGAGGGGAGAAAGGAGGCAACAAAAAACGCCCCGGTGCGGGAGGCACCGAGGCGTTTTTCAATCCGAAAGCGGAATGCTTATTCGCGGCCGGGCACGTCGTGGTCGTGCGGCTCTTCGCCCTTGGCCTTGGCGTCCTCGTAGCGCTCGATCGCCTCGACGACGATGCGACGGGCTTCGTCACGGTCGCCCCAGGTGCCGATACGCACCCACTTCTTCTTCTCCAGGTCCTTGTAATGGGTGAAGAAGTGCTCGATCTGCTGGAACACGATTTCGGGCAGGTCGTCGCGACCGCCGACATTCGAGTAATAGGGGAAGGTCGAGTCGACCGGCACGCAGACCAGCTTCTCGTCGCCGCCGGCTTCGTCTTCCAGGTTCAGCACCGCGATCGGACGCGCGCGGACGACGCAGCCCGGGATGAACGGCGTGCGCGACACGACCAGCGCGTCGAGGGGGTCGCCATCGGGGCTCAGCGTGTGCGGCACGAAGCCGTAATTGGCCGGGTAGCGCATCGGGGTATGCAGGATGCGGTCGACGAAGAGGGCGCCCGACGCCTTGTCGAATTCATACTTCACGGGCTCGCCGCCGGTCGGCACTTCGATCACGACGTTGATGTCATCGGGCGGGCTCTTGCCGACGGGGATAAGGTCGATGCGCATCGAAACGGTCTTTCTTGCCTGGATGCCGGATGAGTTCCGGTGGAAAAACAATGGCGGGCGCGATAGCGCAACCCGCCATGTCCTGTCGATAGATGTCGGTTGGAGCGGGTTCAGCGTGCCGTCAGCAGACGATCCAGCCCCGTCTCGCCGGTGCCGACCTTCTCCAGACGCGGATAGCGCGGACCGCCGCTATAGTTGAGCGTCACTTCGCGGAACCGATCCTGGTTCTTTATCACCAGCTTGACCGGCGTCTTCGGGTCCTTGGCGGCGAGGATCGCGGCCTTCAGCCGATCACCCGAATAGCTTTCGCCGTTCACCGCCTGGATTTGCGTGCCGACATCGATGCCCGCCTTGAACGCCGCACTGTCCCAAATTGAACTGGTGACTTCGCCGCTGTTCGCCACCGTCATGCCCAGCGAATAGCTGACATTGGTGCTGCCCTTCTCGCCCTGCTTGAAGGTGGCGGTCGGCGTGTCGGTATAGACCAGCTTATAGCCGTTCATGGCAAAGCCGTTGATCGGCGCGGGCTTGCCCGTCTCGGTGATCCGCTGGCGCAGGAACCCGGCCCAGTCATAGGGCACGATCTTGTTCAGCGTTTCGGCCACGTCGTCGAAGGTGTAGGTCACCTCGCCCCAGTCGCCGTTGCGGATGCCGAAGAAGGCCTTGGCGAAATCGTCGATCGACTTGGCGCCGTTCGACTTCTGGCGGAGCATCGCATCGACCTCCATCCAGACCATCAGGCCCTCGTTGTAATAATCCTCCGACCGCTGCCAGCTGGTCCAGCCCTTGGGCTTGCGCGACGAGATGATGGGGTCGTTGGTGGTGTCGACCAGATTGCGCCACTGCCGCGCGGGCGCGGTGTCGTAGAGCGCCAGGATCGAGGCATATTGGTCCAGCGTGTCCTGCTTCGACACCATGCCCGACCGTGCCTGGAGCACATAGCCCCAGAATTGCGTCTGGCCCTCATAGACCCAGAGCAGCGAGTCGCGCATCGGCGTGCGGTAATCGGGGGTCCACAGGTCCGCGCCGCGCCGGAACTTGCCATCCCAGCTGTGCGTGAACTCGTGCGGCAGCAGGTTGCGGCGGCCCGGCCCGGCGTCCCATTCGGTGAAGTAACCCGGGGTCACGCCGTTTTCGGACGAGCGGTGATGCTCCAGCCCGATCCCGCCCAGCTGGTCGCTGATCGACAGCAGGAACTCGTAATGATCGTAATGCTGCGCGCCAAAGGCCTTGACCGCCTGGTCGACCAGCCGCTGGTGCGCGGCGATCTGCTCGGGCTTGGCATTCAGCTCGGCGGCGTTGTCGGCAAAGACGTTCAGGTTCACGCGCGGGGTCAGCGGGAAGACCTTGCCGTACTTGCCCGCCAGGATCGGCGAGTCGACCAGGATTTCGTAATTGGTCGTGTCGTACGTGTAGGTCGACCCCGACGCCTTGGCCGGAACCGCGCCCGCCGCCGTCCAGCCGGCGGGGAAGGTCGCGGTCATCTGGATCGGAATCTGACGGGTGTAATAGCCCGCCGGATAGAGGCTGACCGAATTGGGCTGCAGCGAGATCATCGTTGGCGTGACGGCGATGCGGCCCTGGTCGGGCTTGGTCGCCGACAGGAACTGGAACTCCAGGTCCAGCTGCTGCGCGCCCGACGGCACGTCGATATGGAAGGCGAAGACGTCGACCGGATCGCGCGTCCAGGGCAGGATGCGCCCGTTCGCCTTGATGACCAGGCCCGCCAGCTTCTCGATCTCGCCGCGCGGGGAATGGGCGCCGGGCAGCCATTTCGGGAAGAGCAGTGCCATCGGCCCTGCCTTGGCGACGGGGATGGTTTCCTTCACGCGAAAGATGCCGCGCTCCGTGTCGGTGGCATCGACGACCAGCTTGATCGTGCCCGGATAGGGGGTGTCGACCGCATCGGGGATGGTGTTGACGAAGGGTTCTTGCGCGGCCGGGGCGGAATTGCCCGGCGGAACCTGCGCCACGGCCGCAGCGGTGGAGGCGAGCAGCGAGGCGACGAAGACAGAACGAAGCGCGGAACGGATCATGGAGAGCCTTTTGCGGCTAAAGGAGATGCGGGCAGGTTAGGCACCCGATAGGCCAGTCGTCCAGACCCTTTTGGGGGAATGCCCTACCCGGACCCGCCTCCCAGCACGTTCACCGTGAAGGCGATGACGCCCAGGTTGAAGATGAACGCCGCCAGGCACTGGCCCGTCACCACGCGGCGCATCCGGCGCGACGCGATCGACACGTCCGACGTCTGGAAGGTCATGCCCAGCGTCACCGAGAAATACAGGAAATCCCAATAGTCCGGCTCGGCCGTGTCTGGGAATTGCAGGCCGCCCGCATCGCCCCCCGCCTTGTCCTTGTCACCAGCGCTGTAGAACAGGTGCGCATAATGCAGCGCATAGACGATGTTGGAGAACAGCCAGGCGAGGATCAGCGTCGTGACGACCAGCGCGATGGTGACCACGCTGCTCCGCCCCCGAAGTTCGCCGCCGACCGCGACCAGCACGACGAACAGCACGATCCCGCAAAAGACCAGGAGGACGGCGCGATTGGCGTCGTTGCGCGCAGCCCGGCGGCGCATCTTCGCGGCCTGTCCCTGCCGCAGCAGGGGAATGAGCGAGCCGATGAACAGCAGCGCGGCGGCGTCGAACCCGGTCAGGATACCCCGCGTCATCCCGACATGCGGTGACAGCAGGGCACTCGCCACGATCAGGACTGCCGCAAAGGCCAGGAATCGCGGCGGCGCGATCCGGTCACCGATACGGGTTTGCAGGCGCTGCCAGCGGGTGGTGGTCATGGGCCACAATAACACCGTTCAAAATGAATGTCGTGCAGGTGAAGAATGAGAATAAGGTGTCCAATCTGGATGAGTAAAGGGCTTGGATGCGTGAGCTTTTTTGTGCACCAATGCAATTTATACGAGATGCTGGGCTGCGAGGGGCGGGATATTGATACAGGCGATGTTTGATCCCAGTAATAGTGCCGCCGTTGGAGCCTGGGGTCTGATTACGGGGATTGTCGGGATTTTTCTGACCCTAATTGGGTTTGCCATATCAATCGTGCAGATACGGCGGGCCAAGACGTCCGCTGATTCGGCAAAGGAAGCGGTTGCTGACGTGCAGGTCCGTGTGAGTCGCTATGATGCGGCCGTTGATTTGGCAGAAGCGAAAGCGTCGTTACAAAATGCGCGGCATTATGCTAACCTCGACGCATGGCCTCAATTTGTCGCAAGTTATGAGATTGCATCTGAAGCTCTTGGTAGGGTGGCTCTTCAAGTTTCAGTTACAGAAGAAAATGTTATTGAAAGTATTAAGAAATCTAGATCAAGAATAGGTAAGGTTTGCAATTCTATAGAAAAGTATCTTGAGGGCGCTGGTCCACCGCCTTTGAAATCGGCTTTGAATAAAGCTATTCGCGGGGAATTGTCAGCGGTGCAAGAGGCGGAGCAGAGAAACTGGAAAGGTGCAATAATATGAGCTCGGTTGAGGAAAAGCAAGCCAAGATAGTGAATGCGTTAATAAAATCCAATCAGAATGGGAAGTTAACCTGGAAACTTTATGATGAGGAGCCGGGTTGTGTATATACTGAAGTTTCAGATAAGATGATATACTTAAATAATCATCATAATGAGGGAACTGATTCTGTAAAAGTAGAGATTTTTGCGAACGGTATGTTGGCTGATAGCTTCCTTGATGACGACTTGTATTCCTCGGAAGTCCAGCCTGTGACAAATGATACATGGTTTATGACGTTGACTGGGTTGCTTGAGAGTGCGCGCCGTAAATCGACAGGGGCTGATGAGGTTTTGGATAGTCTTCTCAAGGATTTGGGTGAGTGACACGATCCATATTTAGGATTGCTCCCAAGAATATTCTAGCATTGGTTTATGCGGACTCATGTTGATGAGCCAATGTACCCGGCACACCTCCACCATGCCGCGCTGATCATCATCGATATGATCAACGATCTCGACTTCGAGGGTGGGGACGAACTGCGTGCGCCCGCCGAAGCCGCCGCCGACCGGATCGCGGGGCTTCGCGATGCGGCGGACGCGGCCGGGGTGCCGGTGATCTATGTCAACGACAATTTCGGCCAGTGGCATGCCGAGCGTTCCTCGATCGTCGCGCATGGCGGGCGGCAGGGGAGCCCCGGCCGCGCGCTGATCGCCGCGCTGGCTCCGCGCGACGGCGACTATTTCCTCGTGAAGCCGCAATTTTCGGGCTTCTACGCGACCAACCTGCCGGTGCTGCTGCCGCAACTGGGCGTCAGCCGCGTCATCCTGACCGGGGTGGCGGCGGATATCTGCGTGCTGTTCACTGCGGCTGACGCGCATATGCGCGAGTACGATCTGTGGGTGCCGGGCGATACGGTGGCGAGCGAGAGCGAGGATCATCGCCGCTGGGCGCTCGCGATCATGCGGCACAGCATGGCGGCCGAAACCCGGCCCACGACCGAACTGGCGCTGACCGACTGGTTGTCCCGCGACCCGTGATCGCACTCTAGCGCGAGGGGCTTCGCTACCTTAGATAGCGCCACCTCTATGGCACGGATCGAAACCCCCAAGCGCGTGCGCGGCACGCAGGACATCTTCGGCGACGAACAGCGCCGCTTTGCGCAGGTGCTCGCCACCTTCGAGCATGTCCATGGCCTCTACGCCTTTCAGCGGCTCGACCTGCCGGTGTTCGAGGATACGCAGGTCTTTGCCCGCTCGATCGGCGAGACGACCGATGTCGTGTCGAAGGAAATGTACACCTTCCCCGATCGCGGCGGCGACCTGCTGACCCTGCGGCCCGAATTCACCGCCGGGATCGCGCGCGCCTATCTGACCGAGGGGTGGCAGCAATATGCGCCGCTCAAGCTCGTCACCTCGGGCGCGGTGTTCCGGTACGAGCGGCCGCAAAAGGGCCGCTATCGCCAGTTCCACCAGATCGACGCCGAAATCCTGGGCGCGGCCGAACCGGCGGCGGATGTCGAGCTGCTGGTCATGGCCGACCAGTTGCTGCGCGAACTGGGCATCGCCGAGGGCGTGACGCTGCAGCTCAACACGTTGGGCGATGCCGCGACGCGCGATGCCTGGCGCGACGCGCTGGTCGCGCATTTCGAGGCGCACCGCGATCAGCTGTCCGAGGACAGCCTGGTGCGGCTGGAGAAGAATCCGCTGCGCATCCTCGATTCCAAGGACCCGCGCGACCGGCCGATCGCCGATGCCGCGCCCGATATCGACGCCTATCTGACGCCTGAGGCGCGCGCCTTTTTCGAGGCGGTGACGGCCGGGCTGGACGCAGCGGGGGTCGCCTGGACGCGCAATGCGCGGCTGGTGCGGGGTCTCGATTATTACCGCCACACCGCGTTCGAGTTCGTGACCGACCGGCTGGGCTCGCAGGGGACGGTGCTGGCGGGTGGCCGCTATGACGGGCTGATCGAGTCGCTGGGCGGCCCCGCGACGGCGGGCGTCGGCTGGGCGGCGGGGGTCGAGCGGCTGGCGATGCTGCTCGACGAGCCCGCAAAGCCGGGGATCGACGCGGTTGTGGTGCCGATGGGCGCGGCGGCGGAGTTGCGTGCGACCGGCCTCGTTGCCGAACTGCGCCGGGCGGGCGTTGCCACCGACATGGCGTTTCGCGGCAATATGAAGCGCCGCATGGCCAAGGCGAACGACCAGGGCGCGCGCTATGCGCTCATTCTGGGCGACGACGAACTTGCCAATGACAAGGTGCAGGTGAAAGCGTTGAAGACCGGCGATCAGGCCGCCATGCCGCTCAGCTGGGTGCCGCAAGGCATCTTCGACCTGTTGTTCGAGGACGAGATCGCCGAGGATCATGGCGAACAGCTTCCTTCCTTGGCGCAGCGTTTGACCACGGCATGAAGACCATCTCGGCGGAGCGCATCGCGCAGATCGAGGCGCGACGCGATGAACTCCAGGCAATGATGGCGACGGGCGATCTTCCCTCGGACCGCTTCGTCGCGGTGTCGAAGGAATATGCCGAGCTGGAGCCGGTCGCCAACGCCGCCGCCGAGGTGCGCCGGTTGCGGCAGGAGGCCGACAGCCTGGCGTTCATGACGCAGGATGGCGATGACGAGCTGCGCGAGCTGGCGGCGGAGGAACTCCACGCCAACCGCAATGCACTGGCCGAGGCGGATCGCCACCTGGCGCTGGCGCTGCTGCCCCGCGATGCCGCCGACGAGCGCGCCGCGATGCTGGAAATCCGGGCCGGAACCGGCGGCGATGAGGCGGCGCTGTTCGCGGGCGACCTGTTCCGCATGTACCAGCGCTATGCCGAGCGGCAGGGCTGGCGGGTCGAAGTGATCTCCGCCTCGGTGCCCGATACCGGAGGTTACAAGGAAGTCGTCGCCTCGGTCGCGGGGGCGGGCGTGTTCGCCAAGCTGAAGTTTGAATCCGGCGTCCACCGCGTCCAGCGCGTGCCGGTTACCGAATCGGGCGGTCGCATCCACACCTCGGCGGCGACCGTCGCGGTGCTGCCCGAGGCGGAGGAGGTCGATCTCCAGATCGACGACAAGGACCTGCGCATCGACATCTATCGCTCGTCGGGTGCGGGCGGGCAGCATGTCAACACGACCGACTCGGCGATCCGCATCACCCATATCCCGACCGGGCTGGTCGTGATCCAGCAGGACGAACGCTCGCAGCACAAGAACCGCGCCAAGGCGATGAAGGTGCTGCGGACGCGTCTCTACGAAGCGGAGCGCGAGCGGCTGGCGGCGGAACGCGCGGGCACGCGGCGGTCGATGGTCGGCTCGGGCGACCGGTCGGAGCGGATTCGGACGTACAACTTCCCGCAGGGCCGCGTGACCGATCACCGGATCAACCTGACTCTCCATCGCCTGCCGGAGATTCTGGAAGGCGAGCTGGACGAACTGATCGGCGCGCTGCTGGCGGAGGATGAAGCCGAACGGCTCGCGGCGCTTGATGGGTGAGGGGGGCCTGACCCCAACCTCCAATACGGACCACCCCGGCGAAGGCCGGGGTCCAGTTGCTGCTGTCGAGGCGCTCTGGGACCTTTGCCCGCTAGCTGCCCGGACCTGGACCCCGGCCTTCGCCGGGGTGGCAGGATGGGAATAGTGGACGCCCGTACCGCGCTCGCGCAGGCCGCCGAGCGCTTTACCTTTTCCCCCACGGCGCGGCTCGACGCGGAACTGCTGCTCGCCCATGCCCTGGGCATCGAGCGCAACGCCCTGTTGCTCGACCTGAGCCGCCCTGTCCCCGACAGCTTCTGGCCGCTGGTCGAGCGTCGAGCCGCCCAGGAGCCGGTCGCCTATATCACCGGCATGCGCGGCTTCTGGACGCTGGACCTGATGGTCGGCCCCGGCGCGCTGGTGCCGCGCGTCGATAGCGAGACGCTGGTCGACGCCGCACTCCGGCACTTCAGGGGTCGTGCCCCCGCCACCCTGCTCGACCTGGGCACCGGGCCGGGCACGTTGCTGCTCGCCCTCCTCGACGAGTGGCGGGAGACGAAGGGGCTGGGCGTCGACCGTTCCGCGCAAGCGTTGCGATACGCGGTCGCCAACGCCGCGGCCTGTGGCCTGGCCGACCGGGCGCGGTTCGTGTGCGGTGACTGGGCGGCGGCGCTGGCGGGGTCGTTCGACTGCATCGTCACCAACCCGCCCTATATCGGAACGGCCGAGCCGCTCTCGCCCGAGGTGCGCGATTACGAACCCGGCACCGCGCTGTTCGCCGGGCCCGACGGACTGGACGATTACCGGCTGCTCGCCCCCGAACTGCGCCGCCTGCTCGC
>CAJYRW010000064.1:0-17050 GCA_913777475.1 uncultured Sphingomonas sp.
TCCATGGGTTGGGAAGCGGATAACGTGCTGCGCTGGTTGATGTTGGTGGCGACGCTCGCGGTCGCGACGTCGTGCACGCCGACCCGGCACCCGCCCGCCCGTCTGACGCTGGACGTGCCGCCACCGACCGCACGGACGCTGCTGCGACAACTCGCGCTCGACGTGCCCGACGCGGACCTGCCCGACACGATTATCGGCAACACCCCGATCGAGATGGCCGCCGCTCCCGCCTTTACCGGCGTCGCGCGGACCGCCACTGATGCCGCGCGTGCGGCCGAATGCCTGACCGCCGCCATCTATTACGAAGCCCGCTCCGAGCCGGTCGACGGCCAGCGCGCGGTGGCGCAGGTCGTGCTCAACCGGGTGCGTGACCGCGCCTTTCCCAAGAGCATCTGCGGCGTCGTCTATCAGGGCTCCGGCCGCCAGACGGGATGCCAGTTCAGCTTCACCTGCGACGGATCGATGCTCCGCCCGCGCGATCCCGCCGCTTGGGGCCGTGCCGCCGCCGTAGCGCAGGCCGCGCTGGCGGGCCTGGTCTATGCGCCGGTGGGGGCCGCGACCTTCTATCACGCCAACTACGTGCTGCCCTGGTGGGCGAGCAGCCTGAACCGCATCGGCGCGGTGGGCAGCCATATCTTCTATCGCTGGAAAGGCGCGCTGGAGCGCGACCTGTCCTTCCGCCAGGACTATGCGGGGATCGAACCCAGCATCCCCCTGCCCGCCCCCATGCCGACACCCGACGCCGCTCCGATGGCGGAGATGGTGAACGGCGTGACGATCCATCGCGGCGAACAGCGTCTCGAGGCCGCCGAAGCTGCCGCCGCCGTCCCGTCAGCGCCCTCGGTTGCCCCCATCACCACGGCGGGTGTGCGCGTGCATCGCAACAGCTTCGGCCATGACGGACCGGACATGGCCCGCGGCGTGGTCATCGGCGAAGAGCGCGATCCGGGCTAAACCGTCCGCCGGGTCTCACCCGATCGCGTCGATCCAGTCGGGCAGGTCGCCCAGCCGCTCCAACTGCCGGAAGCGCGGATGGTCGACCGGCGTCTCACCCGCCTCATGGCTCCAGGCCAGTGGCTGCGGAATATAGGCCGCCCACGCCCCCGCCTTGAGCGCGGGCAATACGTCGGAGCGCATCGAATCCCCCGCCATCACCGCCTGTTCGGGGGCGACACCATGGCGGGCGAAGATCTGGCGGAAGGTGTCGGGCGTCTTGTCGCTGACGATCGCGACATCGGCGAAATGCGAGCCCAGCCCCGACGCGGCCAGCTTCGCCTCCTGGTGGAGCAGGTCGCCCTTGGTCACCAGGACCAGCCGCCCGCGCGTCTCCAGCGCCTCGATCGTCTCGGCGATGCCGTCGAGCAGGTCGACCGGATGCGCCAGCAACTGCCGCCCCGCCTCCAGCAACCGCGCGATCAGGTCGGTGGGCAGCGTCTCGCCCGCCAGTTCCACCGCCGTCTCGATCATCGACAGGGTGAAGCCCTTCGCGCCGTAACCATAGAGCCGCAGGTTGCGCGCCTCGCACGCCTCCAGCGTGGCGCGCGCCACCCGCGCCTCGGCAAAGGGGGCGAGCAGACCGACCAAGGCTTCCTCGGTCGCCGCGAAGTGGCGCATATTGTGCCAGAGCGTATCGTCCGCATCCAGGCAGATCAGTTCGATGGTCATGCCGTGTCTCCCATGGGTCGCGCTCCCCGACATCACAATTCGCGGATGATCCGCAACCCCAGACGCGGCCGGAACCGCTCGCCCCGCGCCCGCTCGGCACCGACGCCACCCTGCACGCCCAGCTTGCCGATCGCGCGGTGGACCTGCGGCATCAACAGCCAATAAGCGCCCTGGCCGTTCTGGCGGTTTACCTCCAGGCCCAGCACCGTGTCGGGGCTCACGTCGTAAAAGGTCGAGTGGTTGATGATCGTGCCCGTCTCATTGCCTTCGCGCAGGGTCACATCGCCGACGCCCAGCATCGTCATCGTGCTCCACCGCTCGCCGAACCGATTGCCGAGCAACCAGAGCAGGGTGGAGGTCCAGCCACCTTCCTCGCGGTCGTGCAGCCCCAGATACTGCACGCCGTGCACGCTGCGACCGCCGCGGAAGGTGCCCAGCCGCTTCTGAAGCCCCATCTTATACTGGACGACGCGGTTGTTGATCAGCGGCAGCTCCAGCTCGACCGCCAGGCCGTCCACCACCGCCAGCTCGACCTCGGGCGCCCATTCCAGCTCGCCGCGCGGGCCGGTCAGGTCGCGCTGGGCCAACGCATTGACCTCGATCTCCCCCGACTTCGCGGTCAGCGGACGGATCATGTCGAACACCATCGGCTCGGGAATGTCGGGGCCGTCCTGTGCCAGGGCCGGACCGCTGGCGGCGGACAGGAAAAGCGCCATGGCACAAAGGCTTTGGCGGCGGATGATGGACATGATCTTACTCCCGGCGATACGCATGACCGCGGTGCCGGTGGGGTCCGCCCGCGACGGGATCAGGCGTGCGGCTCGTACCGCCGCGCGCCTGCGCCCATCGCGGCCTGAACTCCCATGACCAGCGCATCCACCGTGAAGGGCTTGGTCAGCAACTGCATACCCGTCGACAGATGCCCGCTGTTCAGCACCGCGCTTTCCGCATAGCCCGTGATGAACATGACATTCAATTCATGTCGCAATTCGCGTCCCGCCTCGGCCAGCTGACGGCCGTTCATCCCGCCGGGCAGGCCGACATCGGTGACCAGCAGGTCGATCCGCTGGTCCGAGCGCAGCACGGCCAGCCCCGCCGGACTGTCCGCCGCCTCGATCACGCGGTAACCCATGTCGCGCAGCACATCGGCGATCATCAGGCGCACGGTCGACTCGTCATCGACGACCAGCACCGTCTCGCCTGCACCCAGCGGCTCTTCGGGCAGCGCGGTCCGATCGATCCGGTCCTGCTCGGCCGGGCCGTGATGGCGCGGCAGATAGAGATAGACCGTCGTCCCCTCGCCCGGCGTGGACTGGATACGCACCTGCCCGCCCGACTGTTTGGCAAAGCCATAGATCATGCTGAGGCCCAGTCCCGTCCCCTGCCCCAACGGCTTGGTGGTGAAGAAGGGGTCGAACGCCTTTTCGATCACGTCGGGGGTCATGCCCGTGCCGGTGTCGGTGACCGACAGCGCCAGATACTCGCCGTCCGGGATATCGCCGAACCCCGCATCGTCGCCGTTCAGGGTGCGATTCGCCATCTGGATGGTGATCCGACCGCCATCGGGCATCGCATCGCGCGCATTGATGCACAGGTTGAGCAGCGCATTCTCCAGCTGCGGCGCATCGACCAGCACGGTCCATAGGCCGTCATGCCCCTGCGTCTCCAGCGTGATGGCGGGGCCGACCGTACGCTGGATCAGGTCGGTCATGCCGCTGACCAGCGCGGCGATGTCGGTCGGCCGGGGGGCCAGGGTCTGGCGCCGAGAAAAGGCGAGCAGCCGGTGGGTCAGCGCCGCCGCGCGCCGCGTCGCCCCCTGCGCCGCATCCATGTAGCGATCGACATCGGCCACCCGGCCTTGCGCCAGCCGCAGCGCCATCAGCTCCAGCGAGCCCGAGATCCCGGCGAGCAGGTTGTTGAAATCATGCGCCAGCCCGCCGGTCAGCTGGCCCACCGCCTCCATCTTCTGGCTCTGGCGCAACGCCTCCTCGGCGCGCATCAGCTCGGTGGTGCGGTCGGCGACCCGCTGCTCCAGCTGGTCGGTCAGCGCGCGCAGCTCGGCGATGGCGGTATCCCGCTCGACCTCCAGCGCGCGGCGGACGCCGACATCGATCATCACGCCGGGAAATTGCACCGGGGTGCCGTCGGGCGCATGATCGACCCGGCCGATAGCTTCCACCCAATAATAGCGCCCGTCGGGGCGGCGCACGCGATACTGGTGCGCATAGGGCCCGCCCCGCGCGATAGCCTCCCACACCGCCTCGGACAGCCCGGCGCGGTCGTCGGGATGGACCACTCCGACCACTTGCATCACGTCCAGACCGTCATGACCGAGCACCGGATCAAGACCGAAATGGCGCGCGAAGGGCTCGTCCACCGTAAACCGCTCGGTCCGCAAATCCCAGAACCAGGTGCCGATGATCGCCCCGGCCTCCAGCGCCAGTTGCACCCGCTCGGCATGCAGCTGCGCCCGCGCCTCGCTCTCGCGCAGTTGCTGTTCGACCGCGATCCGGTCGCTGATGTCGAAGCTGACGCCAGGGAAACGCACGCAGCGCCCGCTATCGTCGGTAATGCAACGCCCGCGTGCCGAGACCCAGTGGATCGAACCATCGGCCTGAACCAGCCGATATTCGGACACGAAGCGCCCGTTTCGGTCGCCCTCGCCCGTTCCCGCCATCGCCTCGGCGATTTCGGCCTCGACGCGCGCGCGGTCTTCGGGATGAATACCCTGGAAGAACTGGGCGATCGGCATTCCCGCCTCCGCCGCGGCTGGGTCGACACCGTACATCGCCGCGAAGCGCCGATCCGAACGGACCGAATCGGTCAATACGTCCCAGTCCCAAAGACCGACATGCGCGCCCGAGTTGAGCGCCAGGTCCAGCCGCTCGTCCGCCTCGCGCTGCCGCCGTTCGGCCAGCACGCGGTCGGTCGTCTCGCCGGTGACGCAAATCATGCCCGCGATCCGTCCCTGGTCGTCATAGACCGGCGAATAGGAAAAGGACCAATAGGCTTCTTCCGGCCTGCCGTCGCGCGACAGGTCGAGGCGCATGTCCGTCACCTTCGCCACGCGGCCCGACAACGCAGTATCGACCAGCGGCGAGATGTCGTCCCAGATACTGCCCCACAGGATGCGGAACGGCGTACCCATCGCATGCGGCGCGCGATAGCCCAGCATCGGGCGATAGGCATCGTTGTAGAAGGAAACCAGTTCCTCCCCCCAGACCAGATACATGGGTGCCGGACAGGCGAGCATCGTTGCCAGATGGCAGCGCAGCGCGGCAGGCCAGGTCTGGGGACAACCCAGGCTCGTTGCCGTCCAGTCGAGGGTCCTGATCTCGTCGACCACCTGGCCGGAAATGCCGTCCAGAAATGCAAAAGCCGGGGAGTGAGCCATGATTCCATCCTGCAACAGCACGCCGCCCGGCGCCAGCCGCCGTTATCTGACGGCCTCATACGAACAAACAGGAAATGTCCCACATGATCGCAGCACCCTTATTAAAGAATCCGCCAAGGCGAGACAGCGGGGTGGGCCGATCTATCCGGGTGACAAGCCTGACACGGGCGACTAACCCCAGAGGCGTGACGGCGATCCGATGCCTGCTCGCGCAACGCCATCTCGCCGTGCTGCTCTGCGCGGCGGCGCTGCTGCTCAAGCTGATCGTGCCGACGGGCTATATGATCGGGGCCGTCCAGGGTCACGCGGCGATCATCCTATGCCCCAGCGGCGGTCCCATGCCCCAGGTTGCGCCGACGATGCATGACGGCATGGCGATGGCCGGTCACGAGATGATGCGGGAGGCGGGGAATGCGCATCCGGCAAGCCATTCCGGTGGCTCGCACGCGAGAGAGATGCCGTGCGCCTTTGCCGGGCTGGCCGCGGCCGGATTGACAGCGACCGATCCGATCCAGCTGGCGCTGCTGATCGCCTTCGTCTTGGCGGTCGCCCGCGTCCTGCTCGCCCTGCCCGGGCTTCACGCCGCTCCCTATCTGCGACCGCCACTGAGAGGGCCGCCCGCGCTTTCCTGACCGAATTTCATCCGGCGTCGCCACGGTCGCGACGCCCCCTTGATCCTGGTCGAAAGCCGATCTCCATGCCCCTCTTCGTTCCGCCTGCGCCGATGCGGGCGTCCCATCGTGCGGCCTTTCACCGCACCATCTGGCGCTGGCATTTCTGGGCCGGGCTGCTCGTCGCGCCGATCCTGCTGATGCTCAGCCTGACCGGCGCCATCTATCTGTTCAACGACGAGCTGAACGACGCCCTCTATCCGCAGCTGCGCTTCGTGGCGCCGCATCGGGAGACGGTGCCGATGTCGCACATGATCCAGGCGGCGCTTGCCGCCTATCCGGGCAGCGCCTCGCGGGTCGACATGCCCGCCACGAACACCCGTTCGGCGGTCGTCTTCGTCCAGCCCGATGCTGGTCCGCCCCGCCGCGTCGCGGTCGATCCCGGAACGGGGCGCGTGCTCGGCAGCGTCGTTTATGATCGCACGCTGGTCGGCTGGGCGGATGCCATGCACCGATCGATCCTGATGGGGGTGTTCGGCGAGCGGCTGGTCGAGCTGGCGGTATCCTGGGCGCTGGTCCTACTGGTCACGGGGCTGATCCTGTGGTGGCCGCGTGGCGGATTCCGCGCGGCGGGCACGCTCTGGCCCCGGCTTTCGGGACGCGGGCGGCGGTTCTGGCGCGATCTGCACGGCCCGGTCGGCCTGTGGAGCGGCGCGCTGATCCTGTTCCTGATCCTCACCGGCCTGCCCTGGGCCGGGAGCAGCGGGCCACGCCTCCACCAGGCGAGCGCCGCCCTGGGGGTCGGGTATCCGCCGTCCTTTCGCCAATATAATATCCCGCACAGCGTGCCGATGAAGGCCGCGCTCGGCGACGCGCCCTGGACGCTGGAGGATGCGCCTATGCCGCATTCCACCATGCCGACCATGGCGGGCGATCATGCCGGACACGGTCCCGAAAGCCCCGGCTCGACCCGCGACCCCGCCGTCATTCGCGGCACCGACCGGGTAATGAGCGTGCTGCAGGCGCATGGCTGGTTGGGCAGTTATCGGCTGTTCCTGCCCAACGGCCCCGAGGGCGTCTATACCGTCTTCACCTATCCCGACCGGCCGGTCGGGCAGAAGACGCTCTATATCGATCGCTACAGCTTTCGCCCCATAGGCCACGAGGTCCGCTATGCCGATTACGGCGTGGTCGGCCGCGCGGTGGAGTCCGGCGTGCAGCTTCACATGGGCAATTACTTCGGCTGGGCCAACCAGCTGGTCATGCTGATCCCCTGCATCGCCATCTGGGTCCTGACGATCAGCGGGGTCGCCATGTGGTGGAAGCGTCGCCCGGCAGGCCGGATCGGCGCGCCGCCGCCCCTCTCCGGCGCGCGGGTCGGCGGGCTGATCGCGCCGCTGCTGGTCGCCGGGATCGCCTTGCCGCTGTTCGGGGTCTCGCTGATCGTGATCGGCGTGCTCGACCGGCTGGTCCTGTGGGGACGGCGCCTGGCGGTTGAACGCGGATGAGCCAGGACCGTTATCCCCCGCGAACGGGAAGGATGATGGTCATGACGAAAAAGGAATTTTCGCCGCTGGTCGCAGGCGGCATCGCCGCAGGGGTCCTGGGCGTGAGTGCGCTGATCGGACGGCGTAACGCGCCCGATCCCTCGCACCCCCGCATCCGCCGTTGGTATCGGCGGCTCGACAAGCCGGACTTCACCCCGCCGGACGCGGTGTTCGGCGCGGTGTGGCCGGTGCTGGAGACGCTGGCGGCGGTCGGCGGTTATCGCCTGCTCCGCCGCCCCGCTTCGCCGCGCCGTAACGCGGCGGTCGCGCTCTGGCTGGGCAATAGCGCGATGATCGGCGGCTGGACCGAGCTGTTCTTCC
The DNA here is from genome assembly GCA_913777475.1 of uncultured Sphingomonas sp. GTDB lineage: Bacteria > Pseudomonadota > Alphaproteobacteria > Sphingomonadales > Sphingomonadaceae > Sphingomonas. The sequence goes on from CAJYRW010000064.1 coordinate 7,539, forward strand.
GCGAGCGGCGGACCGGCGCGAGCACCGCTGCCGCCGGGGCCATGGCACTGGGCACGACGGCACTGGCCGCAACCGCGTGGAAGATCGACCGTCCGGCGGCGGTCAGCGTCCTGCCGCTGGCCGCATGGCTGGGCTTTGCCACGGTGCTGGCGGGCGAGGTCTGGCGGCGGAACGGGGCGGAGTAAGGCGTCAGGCGGCCTCATCCTGTCGACCGAATGGGGTGAGGCCACTCGAAACATGAAATTCAGATGACGCCATCATGAACTATTCCGCGTAGGAAACGTTCGGGGGCGATGCGGGGGATCAGCATCGTCATTTTTGCCGTCACGGCCAGTCTGCTGGCAGGATGCAATACGCATCAGTCCACATTGGCCCCTTTCGGCGCAGATGCCGCCGATATCCGGCATCTTTTCCTCGTCATGCTGATCGGTGCGGTCGTCATTGCGGCCGGTGTCGCCCTGTTGATGCGCCACGCGGTGCGGGCGCCAGAAGGGGCCATCGACCATCGTCGGGGGATGCGGATCGTCCTGTGGCTGGGCGGCGTGATCCCGACGATCGTCCTGCTCGGACTGCTCGCCTATTCGCTGCCCTATATGCGCCCCCGCCCGGTCTCGCCCGCCGACCTGACCATCGCGGTCGATGGCGAGCAATTCTGGTGGCGCGTCGCCTATCAGCCGCCGGGCCGCCCCGCTATCGTCAGTGCGAATGAAATCCGCGTGCCCGTCGGGCGCACCGTGGCGTTCAAGCTGACGGCGGGCGATGTCGTGCACAGCTTCTGGATACCGGGGCTGGCGGGCAAGATGGACATGATCCCCGGCCGCACCAACACGCTGGTCGTGCGGGCAGACAAGCCGGGTCGCTATCGCGGGCAATGCGCCGAGTTTTGCGGACTGAGCCACGCGCTGATGGCGTTCGATGTCATCGCGATGCCGCCCGCCGCCTTCGACGCCTGGCTGGCCAACGAAGCCCGCCCCGCCCGACCGGGCGATGCGGCGGGCGCGCGCCTGTTCGCCGCCAATGGCTGTGGCGGGTGCCACACCGTGGCGGGCGTCACCGCGCCCAATGCAATCGGCCCCGACCTCACGCATTTCGGCGCGCGCCGGACGCTGGCGGCGGGCATCCTGCCGGTGACGCCCGCCAATGTCGCCGGTTTCATCCGCCACCCCGAAAAGACCAAGCCGGGCGTGCGTATGCCTTCCTTCCCCCAATTGTCGGATGACGAGGCGCTCGCCCTCGCCCGCTATCTGCAGGGCCTGCAATGAGCCTCCACGCCCAGGACGATCCCGCCCTTCGCGCAGCACAGGAAGAGCGGCTACGTGAAGTCTGGAAGCCGCCCAGCGGCCTGTTCCTGCGCTGGACCGACACCAACAACAACCGGGTCGGCGTCTGGTACACGCTGACCGCGTTCGGCTTCATGCTGTTCGCCGGCGTGCTGGCGCTCATCATGCGCACCCAGTTGGCGGTGCCGGACAACGACCTCGTCTCGGCGAACACCTTCAACCAGCTGTTCACGCTGCACGGCTCGATGATGATGTTCCTGTTCGCCGTGCCGATGTTCGAGGCGGTGTCGATCATCCTGCTGCCCCAGCTGCTGGGCGCGCGCGACCTGCCCTTCCCGCGCCTGTCGGCGTTCGGTTACTGGAGCTTCCTGCTCGGCGGCGTGTTTGTCGGCGGCTCGATCTTCTTCAACGCCGCGCCCGATGGCGGCTGGTTCATGTATCCGCCGCTCACCACCCGCACCGACCTGTCGGGGCTGGGGGCCGATATCTGGATGCTGGGCCTGTCCTTCATCGAAGTGTCGTCGGTGGCCGCCGCCGTCGAGCTGATCGTCGGCGTGCTGAAATGCCGCCCGCCGGGGATGCGGCTGAACCTGATGCCGCTCTATGCCTGGTATATCCTGGTCGTGGCGGTGATGATCCTGTTCGCCTTCCCACCGCTGATCGCGGGCGACCTGTTGTTCGAGATGGAGCGGCTGCTCAACTGGCCCTTCTTCGACGCGGCGCGGGGCGGCGATCCGCTGCTGTGGCAGCACCTGTTCTGGATCTTCGGCCACCCGGAAGTCTATATCGTCTTCCTGCCCTCGATTGCGCTGTTCGCGATGATGATCCCGACCTTCGCGCAGCGGCATCTGCTCGGTTATCCGTGGATCGTGCTGGCCGCCGTGGGCACCGCCTTCCTGTCATTCGGCCTGTGGGTCCACCACATGTTCGCGACCGGCCTGCCCAAGATCAGCCTGGCCTTCTTCTCTGCCGCCTCCGAGGCCGTCGCCATCCCGACCGGGGTTCAGATCTTCGCCTTCATCGCCACGCTCTGGGCGGGCAAGGTGAAGTGGTCGACGCCGCTGCTCTATGCCTCCGGCAGCCTGGCGGTCTTCGTCATCGGCGGCCTGACCGGCGTGATGGTCGCGGTCGCGCCCTTCGACTGGCAGGCGCACGACACCTATTTCGTCGTCGCGCATCTGCATTACGTGCTGATCGGCGGCACGCTGCTGCCGCTGTTCGGCGGGCTTTATTATTACTGGCCGCTGATTACGGGCAAGAAGCTGTCCGACCGGCTGGGGCGCATCGCCTTCTGGATCATGTTCGTCGGCATCAACCTGACCTTCTTTCCGATGCACCTGTCGGGGCTGGAGGGGATGCCGCGCCGCGTCTTCACCTATCCGCAGGAACTGGGCATCGGCTGGCTGAACCTGGCCTCGACGGCGGGCTCCTATCTGTTCGCGGCCGGGGTGCTGGTGCTGGTCGTCGACCTCGCCTTGTCGCCCAGGCGTCCCAAGTCGCCGCGCAATCCGTGGAATGCGGGTACGCTCGAATGGCTGGCCCACCCCGATGACGAAGATTGGGGCATCCGTTCGGTGCCGCTGGTCGAGAGCCGCTATCCGATCTGGGACCAGAAGAATTTCGTCGCCAAGGTCGATGAAGGCCGCTTCTTCCTGCCCGATGCCGAGGAAGGGCGCCGCGAGACGATCATCACCTCGGTCCTCGACGCCAAACCCGTCTCGGTGATCCGGCTGGGAACGCCCAGCGTCAAGCCGATGATGACCGCCGTCGCGCTGGGCAGCGTGTTCATCCTGACCACCTATCACCTCTATCTGGTCGCGGCGCTGGGCGGCGTGGTCACGCTGGCCTGTGTCCTCTGGTGGTTGTGGGATACCGCAGAAATCCCCGAAAAGCCCGAAAAGCCGATCGGTCACGGCATGCACCTGCCCCTCTATATTTCCGGCCCCGCGGCGCCGGGATGGTGGGCGATGTTCATCACGATGATGGCGGACGCGACCGCCTTTTCCGGCCTGGTGTTCGGCTATTATTTCTATTGGACGGTGCATCCCGATTTCGGTGCCGCGTTCGACGGGCCGGGCGTCGGCGGGCCCATCACCGCTTTGGTCCTGTCGCTGGCAAGCTGGGCGGCGACGCTGGCGGCGCGTGAGGTGCACAGCTGGGGCTCGGTCAACGCCGCACGGGGGCTGCTGATTGCGGGCGCGGCCACCGCCATCGCCAGCCTGTTCGCCGGAATCGCCTGTCTCGACGGGCTCGACCCGACCGCCAATGTCTATCCGGCCATCGTCTGGGTGCTGGTGGTCTGGACCGTCGTCCATGCCGCCATCGCCGCGATCATGCAGCTCTATACGCTGGCGCGCAGCATCGCCGGGCGGATGACGCCGGCCCATGACGCCGATATCCGCAACATCACCGTCTATGCGCATTTCTTCGCGCTGACCGCGATCGTGACCTATCTGACCATCGGCCTGTTCCCGGAGAGCGGGCTGTGAAGCGCTGGCTGAAAGGCGCGCACCGGCTGCGCGTCACCCTGTGGACGCTGATCGTGCCGCCGACGACCTGGGCGGTGCACTTCCTGTTCTCCTATCTCTGGGCGGCGATCAGTTGCGAGAAGATCGGCGAGTGGGCGCTCTTCCCCACCGCCTTCGCAATCGGCACTGCCGTGGCGCTGATCGTCATCCTCGCCTCGGGCCTGATCGCCTGGAAACAATCGCGCACGCCTGGCGACCCGCCCCCGCATAACGAGGGCACCGATGTCGATCGCCTGCGCTTCCTGGCCTATTCTACCCTGCTGCTGGCGGCGTTGAGCTTTGTCGCGGTGATCTTCACCGCCATGCCCGTCCTCCTGCTGAACGATTGCCGGTGAGGCGGGGATCGCTCGTCGCCGGGCTGGCGCTGCTCCCGCTGGGCTGGGCGTTCAGTGGCTGGGGCATGACGGGGCATATGGTCGCGCACATGATCGCGGTGGCGGTGGCCGCGCCCTTCCTCGCCATCGGCGTGCAGGGCACCCGCCTCGACCCTGCCGAGCGCTGGCCGCGCCTTGCCACGCCCCTGATCGCCGCGCTGATCGAGGCGGTCATCGTCTGGGGCTGGCACGTACCCGCCCTGCGCCGCTTGGCGGATCACACGCCGTTTTGGCTGACGATCGAGCAGGTCAGCTTCCTGGCGGCCGGACTGCTGCTTTGGTCGACGGTGCTGGCCCCGCGCCACCGTGCGGCGGGGATCGCGGCGCTGCTGATCACCTCGATGCACATGACGCTGCTCGGCGCGCTGATCGGCCTCGCGCCGCGCCCGCTCTACAGCCATCACGGCGCGGGCGCGCTGGAGGATCAGCAACTGGCGGGGGTGATCATGCTGCTGGTCGGTGGCGTCGCCTATCTGTGCGGCGGGCTCGCCATGCTCGGTCGGCTGCTGAAGGGCCATGAAGAGGTGCACGCATGACGATCCGCATCACCTGGAAACGCGTGTTGGCGACCCTGGTCGGGCTCGCCGCGCTGGGTATGGCGGTCGCCTGGTCGGGGGTCATCAACCTCGCGGCGTCGAGCGGGCATTGGGCGATCACCGACTGGTTCCTCCACTGGACGATGCGCAATTCGGTGCGCACTCATGCCGCCTTCACCGCGCCCAAGGACCCCGCCGATGCCAGCGGCTTGGTCAGCGCGGCGGGGCATTTCGCCAACGCTTGCGCCGTCTGTCACGGCGCGCCGGCGCAGAAGCCCGCCCCCGTGATGCAGGCCGCGACGCCGCCCGCGCCGGACCTCGCGGTCAACGCGCGCGAATGGACCGACAAGCAGCTGTTCTGGATTCTCCAGCACGGCGTCAAATATACCGGCATGCCCGCCTGGGCCGTGCAGGACCGTCCCGACGAGGTGCGGCGCATGGTCGCCTTCGTCCGTCGTCTGCCCGGCATGAGCCCAGCCCAGTATCGCGCGCTGGTGGCAGAGGCTTCGCCCGCCCTCGATCCCGACAATTGCACCGGATGCCACGGCACCGACGGGCGCGGCCGGGGGAGCCCCGACATCCCGATCCTGGGTGGCCAGAGTCCTGAGTATCTGCTCGCGGCGCTCAAGGGCTATGCGAGCGGCACCCGGTCGAGCGCGGTCATGCAGCAGGTGGCGATGCGGATGCAGCCTGCGGAGATGGACGCCGCCGCGCGTCGCTTCGCGGCGATGCCGGGTCTGGGCGCGACGCCCTCCGGCGACCCCGCCGCCGCGCGGATCGTCGAGCGCGGCCTGCCCGAGCGGCAGCTTCCTGCCTGTGTCAGCTGCCACACGCCCGGCAAGCCCTACCCTGTCCTTGCCGGACAGCGTGCGAGCTACATCGCCGCGCGCCTGCGCCAGTGGCAGGGTGACAAGAATGTGGTCGATGCGCGCAAGAGCCATGCGACCATGCCCGTCATCGCACGCCGCATCCCGAAGGATATGATCGAGCCGATCGCCCGCTATCTGGCGGAGGAGCGGCCTACCAAGCCATAGGGTGGTGCCCCGCTATCCAGCGATATTGGCCCAGGCGGGCTCCTCCGGCAGGTGGCCCTGCGCCAAACAACGGAAGCCCGGCCGGGCCAGCAGATAACCCTGCATATAGCGGACGCCCAGCGCGCGCAGCGTATCATATTCGCCGATCGTCTCGACCCCCTCGGCGATGACGGAGATGCCCATCTTGTCGGCGATGCGGATCACCCCTTCGACGATCATGCGCCGGGGCATCGCCGTATCGATTCCTCGGATCAGCGCCATGTCGAGCTTCAGATAATCGGTCCTCACCTGCGCCAGCAGTGTCAGCCCCGCATGGCCAGCCCCGAAATCATCGATCGCCGTGCCGAAACCCATGCCATGATAGGTGTCCAGGATGGCCTTCAGATGCTCGGGCGCGTCAGGCGCGGCATGTTCGGAAAACTCGAAGATCAACCGCTCGAGCGGCATGTTCAGCCGTCGGGCCGTGTCGAGCGTCGGCTCCAGGCAGGCGAGCGGCGAATAGACGGTGTCGGGGAAGAAATTGATCGACAGCCGCGCATCGGTGTCGAGGATACCCGCCGCCACGGCCCCCTCAATCGCCGTCACGCGGCATTGCTGGTCGAACGCATAGCGCTTGTCCGGGGTCACCCGCGCCAATATGTCCGCCGATCCTTCGCCCTTGGGTCCACGGACCAGTGCTTCATAGGCGATGGCACGGCCGGTCTGGACGTCCAGGATCGGCTGAAAGGCCATGGCGATGGCAAAGGCCGGTTGCTCGGGACAAAAGCTGCGATACCCGTGCTGCATGACGATCTCCTTCGCCAGCCATCATAAGACGCAGCGGCTAAGGGGCCGTTAAAGCGGCAGGTATACGGCAAGGATTTGCCGAAAGATCACTGAGGGAAATTATCGGCTATCCTGACCATTCCCATCCGGCCTAAAGCCTTGAAAGGAATGGTGGGCGCGACAGGGATTGAACCTGTGACCCCACCCGTGTGAAGGGTGTGCTCTACCGCTGAGCTACGCGCCCGGTAACCGGAGGACGGGCCTTTAGGCGGCGATCTGCCGCCTGTCCAGCCCCATTTTCAGCTTTTAGTTGACCGAGTCCTTCAACAGCTTGCCCGGCTTGAACTTGGGCTGCGACGAGGCCTTGATGGTCATCGGCTCGCCGGTGCGGGGATTGCGGCCGGTCGACGCCTTGCGCTTGGACACCGAGAAGGTGCCGAAGCCGACCAGGCGAACCTCGTCGCCCTTCTTGAGCGCGGCGGTGATCGACTCGAACACCGCGTCGACCGCCTTGACCGCATCGCCGCGTGCGAGGCCCGAAGAATCGGCGACGGTAGCGATCAGCTCCTGCTTGTTCATTCCATAACCCCCTATGATTTCGACGATAAACGGCACGAGACTCGGTGCCGTCCAAATATTAAAGGACCGATAATGCCGAGGCGGTTGAGCGTGTCAAACCCCGACATCGATTGAAATGGAAGGATCACGCAAACAGATGCGTGTGTCATCCGCATGACAATCCGGGCGGCGGAGCCAACGATCCGTCGACCGATGGCCCCGCCCTTGCGACCATCAGTGGTGGCGCTCTCCACCGACCGCCGGAATCGCAGCGGGCGGCAAGGCCGCCAGCTCGTCCGCATCGGTCCAGTCGATCGCCTCAAGCGGCCCGACCAGCGCCAGGCGCAGCACCTCGTCGACATGCGCGACCGGCACGATCTTCAGGCCGTTCAGGATGTTGGCCGGGATGTCCGCCAAATCCTTCTCATTCTCCTGCGGGATCAGCACGGTAGTGATGCCGCCACGCAGCGCCGCCAGCAGCTTTTCCTTCAGGCCGCCGATCGGCAGCACGCGTCCCCGCAGGGTCACTTCGCCGGTCATCGCCACATCCTTGCGCACCGCTATGCCAGTCAGCGTCGACACGATCGAGGTGACCAGACCGATGCCCGCGGACGGACCATCCTTGGGCACCGCGCCCTCGGGCAGGTGGATATGAATGTCCTTGCGATGAAACAGCGACGGCTTGATCCCGAAGCTGGGGCTGCGCGCCTGGACGAAGCTGAAGGCGGCTTGGACCGACTCCTTCATCACATCGCCCAGCTTGCCGGTGGTCTTCACCTGGCCCTTGCCCGGCACCGTCACCGATTCGATGGTCAGCAGCTCGCCGCCCACCTCGGTCCAGGCGAGGCCGGTGACGGCCCCGATCTGGTCTTCCTGCTCGGACAGGCCATGGCGATACTTCTGGACCCCGGCGAACTCGTGCAGGTTCTCCGGCGTGATCGTCACCGATGTCGCCTTGCCCTCCAGGATTTGGCGCAGCGCCTTGCGGGCCAGACGAGCGATCTCGCGCTCCAGCGTACGCACGCCCGCCTCCCGAGTGTAGCGCTGGATCAGGGCGCGCAGCCCTTCCTGGGTCAGCGTGAACTCACCGTCCTTCAGGCCGTGCGTCTCGACCTGCTTGGCGACCAGATGGCGCTCGGCGATCTCGACCTTCTCGTCCTCGGTATAGCCCTCCAGACGGATGATCTCCATGCGGTCGAGCAACGGCTGCGGGAGGTTCAGCGTGTTCGCGGTGCAGACGAACATCACGTCCGACAGATCGATGTCGATCTCCAGATAGTGGTCGTTGAACTTGGCGTTCTGCTCCGGATCGAGCACTTCGAGCAGCGCCGAGGCAGGGTCACCGCGGAAATCCTGGCCCAGCTTGTCGATCTCATCGAGCAGGAACAGCGGGTTGGACGTGCCGGCCTTTTTCAGGTTCGTCACGATCTTGCCCGGCAGCGAGCCGATATAGGTGCGGCGGTGGCCGCGAATTTCGGCCTCGTCACGCACGCCGCCCAGCGACTGGCGGATGAACTCGCGCCCGCACGCCTTGGCGATCGACTGGCCCAGTGAGGTCTTGCCGACGCCCGGCGGGCCGACGAGGCACAGGATCGGCCCCTTCAGCTTGTTGGTGCGTGCCTGCACGCCGAGATACTCGACGATACGGTCCTTCACCTTTTCCAGCGCATAATGATCCTGGTCGAGGATCGCCTGTGCTGCCGCGATGTCCTTCTTGACCTTGGACTTCTTGCCCCAGGGCAGTCCCAGCAGCACGTCGAGGTAATTGCGCACGACCGTCGCCTCGGCGCTCATCGGCGCCATGGTCTTCAGCTTCTTCAGCTCGGCAGTCGCCTTGGTGCGCGCTTCCTTCGACAGCTTCAGCGTCGCGATCTTCTGCGTCAGCTCGGCGATCTCGTCGCCGTCGCCGTCCTCGCTCTCATTGCCCAGCTCGCGCTGGATCGCCTTGAGCTGTTCATTGAGATAATATTCGCGCTGCGTCTTCTCCATCTGGCGCTTGACGCGGCTCTTGATCTTCTTCTCGACGTGCAGGACGCCGAGCTCGCCCTCCATCAGCGCATACGCCATCTCGAGCCACTTGACCGGATCGAGCTCGACCAGCAGCGCCTGCTTGTCGGCGACCTTCACCTGAACGTTGGCCATCAGCGCGTCGGACAGCTTCGCCGCCTCGACCAGCTCGCCCAGCTGCTGCGCGGTTTCCGCCGGCAGTTTCTTGTTGAGCTTGGCGTAAGTTTCGAACTGCTCGACCGCCGAGCGCATCAGCGCCTCGACCTCGATGCCCTCGGCCACACGCTCTTCCAGGATCTCGATCGTCGACTGGAGATAGCCGTCCGCCTCGGACAGCTCGACCAGCCGTCCGCGCGCCTTGCCTTCGACCAGCACGCGCACGGTGCCGTCGGGCAGCTTGAGCAGCTGCAGCACGGTTGCGGTGACGCCG
>CAJYRW010000065.1:0-88551 GCA_913777475.1 uncultured Sphingomonas sp.
GTCATACGAGTGCTCGTATGACCAGTCGTAGAACCGAAAACTTCCCGCACCGCCCGCGCCCTCGTCAAAGGCGACAAGCATCCTGACCGCCAGCGCTACCGCAAGGCGGCCTGCTGACCACGCTTACCTTAGGCCGGACATGACCACCGAAATACGCACCATCAATTTCGACGGCACCACGTAGACTGTTCGCTTGCTGGTGCGCTGCCAACACCTCTCGGAGCTTGTGCAACCGAACGAAGGCTGCCTTATAGCTCACCTCCAACTCCTGCTTGAGCCGGATCGCTGTGATGCCCTTCAAGGCATTTGCGAAGTGGGCGACAAGGAGAAGCAGGTCCCGGAACGGCAACTTCCGGCTTGCAAAACTGGTCCCAGAGGTTGCCGAAAACTGCCGTTGGCAATTCCGCGCTTTGCATTTCCACTTTTGACGGGTGCTGATCGTGTAGACTTCGCGATGGCCGCAACGAGGGCAGAATGGCTTGCCATCGTTTTCGGCGAAGCGGATCGCGACGAACTCAGCAAATGCTTGTTCGTCAGACAAGCGCTGAATGCGCTTTGTACTCAGGGCACTTGCTGCCGGGGAGAGAAGGAAATGCTGCGACTTTGCCTCCGTTGCGTGAAGTTGCAGCGGAGTAAAAATGCAGGTTTTCGGCCATGGTCAACAAGCCTTATTCTCACTTAGCTTGTCGAAGATCGGCGATGGTTTGGATGGTTAATGAACCACGTTTTCTCACATTGCGAGATTTTGATTTTTCAGTCGTGGCGAATCACTCGCCACTCCTTCGCATAATCACCACGGACCTCCACCAGATCATTCTGGTGTGCCTTGAAGTAGGCGCCGATGGAGTTCGTCAGCTTTTCCCGAGCCTGCCTATCATCAGGATCGTGGCCGATTTGGTCGAGCATGGTCTTCGCCACGTCGAAAGGTCGCATCCAGCCCCCATTTTCGCGAAGAACGGTCAGCGCAGTCCGTCCAAGTTCGCCGGGGCGAAACGGACTTTTCCAGACGCGGGGACGAACCGCTTTGACGCGTGATGATTGCCAATCCGGGCGATCGTAGACGAGCAGCGTTTCCGCTGCTTGGATGGCTTTATCCAGACTCGCGAGCTTTTCATGCAAGGCTGAGAGGCGAGTGACGCTCTCTTCGATCGATCGCAGTTCGGACGCTATCGCTTCGCGCTCACCACGCAAATGGGATAGTCGATGTTCGAGATTGTGGACGAGGTTGGACGTGGCGCTCATGCCCCGTCAGATAGGTATTTGGCTTCCGGCACGCTTGGTGCCGTTGCGCCATAATACCGCACTTTGCAGAATCGCCAGATTTGCGTGCCTTTCGTTGCGACGCGTCGGATAGCGATGGGCACCCAACATCTTGAAGGCCTCGGACGCCGGATGTTCAATTCCGAAATTCGATGGATCGGGTGATCGATAAACAGGTCCAACCCTGATGATCGAAGCTCGGCGATGTATCCATAAAACGTGCGACCAAAGAGCGACTTGAGCGGGCGGACGAAATTGTAGATGTCCTGAGCCATGGGATCATCGAAGCGCATCAAGGGACTAGATCTCAGCGTCGGCTATCTCGGGTTGCAGATCGCATTTGGTATCCAGAGCGCCAGCCTGAGCCGTGTGTTCCAGGGACTGGGGGCCTCCGTCGACCAGCTGGCGATCCTTTGGCTGGCGGGGCCGGTGACGGGGTTGCTGGTGCAGCCGGTCGTCGGCGCGATCAGCGATCGGCATGGTGGCCGGTTCGGGCGGCGGAGGCCCTATATCCTGATATCAGCCCTGCTGGTGATCGCCGCGCTGGCCGCCTTACCGATGGCGACGTCGCTCATGGTGGCGGTGGTGGTGGTCTGGAGTCTCGAGGCGGCGATGAATGCGCTTCATGCGCCCTATCGCGCGCTGGTCGCCGACACATTGCCGCCCGAGGATCAGGCGAGCGGCTATGCCATGCAGACCGTCTTTATCGGGCTGGGCGCGCTGGCCGGGGCCTGTGCGCCGATCCTGCTTGCCTGGGGCGGCTGGTCGAGCATCGCCCGGCCGGGCCAGACTGCGCCGTCGATCCGGGTGGCGTTCCTCGCGGCGGCGCTGGCGGTGGCGTTGGCGGTCGGCTGGACGGTGGCACGGGTGCGCGAGCCGGTCGCGGCTCCTACGCGACAGCATGATGCGTCAGTGAGGCCTAGCCACCGGACCGGCTTTGCCGCGCTCTGGCGGGCGCTGGGCCCCGTGGCGGCCATTCAGTTTCTCAGCTGGTTCGGTCTTTATCTCCTATGGGTCTATGCCACGCCGGTGGTCGCGGCGCAGCTGTACGGCGCGACCTCGCCCTTCGATGCAGCCTATGCCCGCGGGGCAGACTTTGTCGGGATCCTATTCGGAACCTATAACGGAGTGGCCGGGCTTTTCGCCTTTCTGCTGCCGGGGCTGTTCCGGCAGTTCGGGGTGACGCGGGTCCATGCGGCGGCGCTGGTGGCGGGCGCACTGGGGCTGGCGGGCGTGGCACTGGCCTCTCATCCCGCCGGACTGGTCGCCTGCGCCGTGCTGATCGGCATCGCCTATGCCTCGATCCTGAGCGCCCCCTTCGTTTTGGCCGGGCGGGCGGTCTCCAGCGCGACGGCAGGCATGTTGATCGGCGTCATGAACATCTTCATCGTGGTGCCCCAGCTGGTCGCGGGGCTGAGCATGGGCTGGGTCATCGCGCACGGGCTGGGCGGCGTGGCCTGGCCCGTCCTGCCCCTGGCGGGCGGGCTGATGGCGATGGGGGCGGTGCTGAGCCTGTGCCTGTCGACCATAGACGAGGACGCGGCCCCAGCTTAGTGCAAGCTAATGCAAGCATCGAGTCGATCATGGCGCGGGTGAAACGGGGCGGCCCGACCCTGGGCGGGATTGCGGCGGAAACCGGCGTCTCGGTTGCGACCGTATCGCGGGTACTGACCGGGCATAGCGCCATCAGCGAGGAAACGCGCGAGCGAGTGCTGAGCACCGCGGACCGGCTGGGTTATGTCCATGTGCCGCAAAAGATGCGCCGCACCGTCCCGTCGCTCTCGGAGCAGATCTGCCTGGTCGTGCCGGTCGCGACGGCGCATGGCAGTCAGCTAGCCAATCCGTTCGAGCTGGCGCTGATCGGCGGTATCGGCACGGCCCTGCGCGAGCGGCGGCGCGACGTGTCGATCGTGTGGCAGACACCCTATGACGATGCGACTCTGGCGCAGTTCCTGGATCAAAGCGCCTATGCGGGCACGATCTTCCTTGGCCAGTCGCAGTTCCACGATACACTCAACCACTATGCCGATCTGGGCAAACCCCTGGTGGCCTGGGGTGTCGAGGTGGCGGGGCAAAGCTATTGCTCGATCGGCAGCGACAATCACGAGGGCGGGTTTCAGGCGACCGCGCATCTGCTTCGGAAAGGGCGGCGGCGCATCGCCTTTATCGGCGCGATGCCGCCCATCGCCGCTGCCCGCACGTCCTTTTCGCAGATTGCGATCCGACTGGACGGCTATCGCGCGGCGCTGGCGGCGCATGACGTCGCGTTCGACCCGGCCATGGTTCAGACGCCGACCGCCGGGCGGTTCGAGGGGGCAGAAGCAATCGACAATCTGCTGGAGCGGGGCATAGCTTTCGACGCGATCGTCGCGGCGTCCGACCTGGTGGCACTGGGCGCGATCCAGACGCTGCGCCAGCGTGGTCTGCGCGTCCCCGAGGATGTGGCGGTGATTGGCTATGACGATATCGACGCCGCCGCGCTGTCGACGCCGGGACTGACCACCATCCGGCAGGATGTCATCAAGGCCGGCAACCTGCTGGTTTCCAAGCTGTTGCGCATCATCGATGGCCACCGCGCCAAGTCCGAACGCCTGCCAACCGATCTGGTGATTCGCGACTCGTGCGGACGTTGACGCCGGATCAATTGTGCAAAATAATAGTCCTCACCAGCCCCAAGCAGCTGATACAGCTGGCTTATCCAAGAAAATATTGAGCAAGTGCATGTAAATTGCAATCGTTTGTATAAATTCATTGCATAAATTTGCAGGTTCGCTCAGTCTCGCTCCTATCAGGTGGATCGCCCGTAAGAGGCGTCTTGGAGGGGATTATCATGCGTGCATGTCGTTTGGCGTTGATGGCTTCGGTTGCCTGGATGGCGCCGCTCGCCCCCGCACTCGCCCAGTCGAACGAGGCTGCGAACCAGCTTGCGGCTCAGCCCGTCGCGACACCCGAGCCCGACGCAGCGCAGGGCAGCGATCTGGGACTGAACGAGATCATCGTCACCGGCACCCGCACGGGCACGCGCAAGTTCGAGACGTCCTACGCCATCACCACCATCGACCCGCAGGCGATCGCGCAAAAGGCCCCGTTGGGCATTGCCGACCTGATCGCCTCGACGCCGGGCATCTATGTCGAAAGCTCGGGTGGCGAGGTCGGCAACAACGTCTATTCGCGCGGTCTTCCGGCGGACAATTATCGCTATCTCCCGCTGCTGGAGGACGGCCTGCCGGTGTGGGAAGAGGGCGCGGGCGCCTTCACCAATGCAGACGAGTTCTTCCGCGTCGATGCGACGGTCGACTCGCTCCAGATCGTGCGCGGCGGCTCGGCCTCGATCACCGCGTCCAACGCACCGGGCGGCGTCGTCAACGTCCTGACCAAGCGCCCGACCCGTACGTTCCAGGGCATGGTGAAGGGCGAGGTCGGCGACTGGGATCATTACCGCATGGACGCCAATGTGTCCGGCCCGCTGACCGATCGGCTGTCTTTCGCGATCGGCGGCTTCTATCGCGAGGATAACGGCCTTCGGAACCCCGGCTTCACCGGCAACCAGGGCGGGCAGTTCCGGGTCGGCCTGCAATATGATTTCGCCGACACCGGCTCGCTGTTCGTCAGCTATCGTAAGCTGGACGACAAGAACATCTTCTACACCGCAATCCCGCTGGCCAGCCCCAGCCAGGGCCTGCCGGGTCTGGATGCGGGCACCGGCACGCTCGTCAACACGGCCTTTGCCCGGCTGACCGTGCCTGACGGCCGCGGCGCGTTCGACAAGCGAGTGGACCTGACTCAGGGCATCCACACCGATACCGACACCTTTACCGCGATCTTCAACAAGCCGCTGGGTGATGGGTGGGAGGTCAACGACCGCGCCCGCTATACGACCGGGACAGTCGACTTCAACGGACTGTTCAGCTCAGGGATCACGACGTCGCAGGGATTCCTGACGAGCGCGCTGGCCCGGTTGCAGGCCGCCCGACCCGACACCGTGTCCGCCGTCTATCGCGACGCCAGCAACGGCCAGACCGTCGCCGCCGCCGCGCTCGGCAACCAGCTGGCGCTGACCCAGAGCATCTTCAACACGGTCGTCAATGTCGAGAATGTGATCAACGACCTGAGCGTCACCAAGAAGCTTGACACCGGCATCGGTCGCCACACCCTGACCGCAGGCTATTATTACAGCCATTTCAAACAGACGCAGAATTGGAACTGGAACGACATATTGGTCGAGGCGATCAACCGCCCGCGCTATTTCGACGTCGTCGGCCTGAACGCGGCCGGGCAGCAGACCGTCGCGCTGACCAAGAACGGCCTGCTCAACCTGCACAGCAACCTCCAGCGCTTTCGTGACCAAGTGACGATCAACGCCTTCTACATGACCGATGCGTGGCAGGTCACCGATGCGCTGCGCATCGATCTGGGCGCGCGCTACCACCATGTATCGAAGCAGGGCACGATCGCGCAGACCACACGCGCCAATCTGGGCGATGCGACGACCATCGCCGACGACAATGTGCTGGTCTTTAACGGTGCGACGACACCCTATCGCTTCAAGACGGGCCAATGGGCCTTTTCGGCGGGGGCGAATTACGAGTTCGACAAGCGGGTTGCGGCTTTTGCCCGCTACAGCCGAAGCTTCCGCGTGACGCCGGAGTTCGTGCAGTGGTTCGGCGGCGTGCCGGTCGAGAACCGGATCGATCTGGTCGAGGGCGGGCTGAAATATGCCACCCGGCCCTTCTCGGCTTTCGTCACCTTGTTCTATAACAAATTTCCCAACATCGCCTTCCAGACGATCGTCGCAGGTCCGAATGGCCAAGCGCAGACGATCAACCAGACGGCGGCGGCCGAGTCCAAGGGCGTGGAGGTCGAACTGTCCTTGCGACCGATCGACTTCTTCGAGCTGGCGGCGAGCGGGAATTATCAGAAGATCACCTACACCAGCTTCGCAGGGCAGGATGCGAGCGGGCCGTTCGACTTCAGCGGCAACCAGATCGTCCGCCAGCCGCAGGTTCAGGTGTCGATCCGCCCGACGCTGCATCTGCTGGGCGACCGGGTGAACATCTTCGGTGAGGCCGCCTATACCGGCAAGCGCTATGTTGACGTGGCCAACACCATCGTCCTGCCGAGCTACACCGAGGTGCGGCTGGGGGCGAACTGGAAGGTCACCGACGCGCTCCAGGCGCAGGTGGTGGCGACCAACCTGTTCAACGAGGTCGGCCTGACCGAGGGCAATCCGCGGGCGGGCTCGATCATCGGGGTGCAGGAAACCGCGTTCCAGGGCCGCCCGATCTTCGGCCGCCGTGTCCGCGCCAGCCTGACCTACAGCTTCTGATGCGCAAGCGACTGGGCATGATCGTCGGGCTCGCGGCGATGATCGCGGCGACCCCGGCCTTGGGGCAGGCGTGGCAGACCGTCACCTCACCCGATGGCCGCATCTCGGTCGATGTGGCGGTGGACAAGGGCGAGGCGGTGTACCGCGCCCGCTATGACGGCAAGCCGATCCTCGATCGGTCGCGGATGGGGTTCCGGTTCAAGGATGCCGCGCCGCTCGACGCCGGGCTGACCCTGATCGCAAGCCGCCCGACCGCGCTCGACCGCCCCTGGACCCAGCCCTGGGGCGAGCGGCGGCAGATGCGCGAGCATTATCGCGGGCTGGTCGCGACGCTGGCCGCCGCTGATGGCCGCCAGCTGGGCATCGAGTTCCGCGTATTCGATGACGGCTTCGGCTTTCGCTACACGCTGCCCGGCGCGGCGGAGCAGGCGCTGGTCGTGACCGACGAGGAAACCGAGTTCCATTTCGCGCAGAATTACCGCGCCTGGTCGATCCCGGCATACCGCGAGAAATACAGTGAATATGAATATAGCCGCTCGGCGCTGTCGGCGATCCAGACCGCGCAGACCCCGCTGACGCTGGAGGGGGACGGCGTGGCGATGGCGGTGCACGAGGCGGCCTTGGTCGACTTCCCGTCGATGAACCTGCGCATGCCCGAGGAGAATAGCCGCACGCTGAAAGCCGATCTGTCGCCTTGGTCCAATGGCGACCGCGCGCGGACGCATGGCGGCGCGGTGACGCCGTGGCGCGTCGTGATGGTCGCCCCCGACGCCGCGCATCTGGCGGACTCGACCATTGTCCTGAACCTCAACGAACCCAATCGCTTGGGCGACGTCTCCTGGGTGAAGCCAGAGAAGTATATCGGCATCTTCTGGGCAATGCATACCGGCCTGCTGACCTGGGAGCCGGGGCCGAGGCTGGGCGCCACAACCGCGCGCGCCAAATCCTATATCGAATGGGCGGCGAAGCACGGTATTCCGGGCGTGCTGGTCGAGGGGTGGAATATCGGCTGGGACGTCCCCGAATGGTGGAAGAATGGCCACTCGCACTTTGTCTTCGACCGTGCTCAGCCTGCCTTCGACATGGCCGAGGTGTCGGCCTATGCTCGCGCGAAGGGCGTGGACCTGATCGGTCATCACGAAACCGGCGGACAGGTGAGGGATTATCTGCGCCAGCTCGAACCGGCGCTCGACTATTACGACCGCTACGGCGTGCGTTCGATCAAGCTCGGCTATGTCGGCACGCGGCTGGACGAGACGGAATGGCCCGACAGCCAATATGCCGTGCAGAGCCTGCAAAAGGTGGTCGAGGCATCGGCGCGGCACCGCATCGCCATCTTCCCGCACGAGCCGGTCAAGGATACCGGCCTACGTCGCACATGGCCCAATCTGATGAGCCGTGAAGGTGCGCGGGGACAGGAATATAATGGCGGCAGCCCGGACAGCGGCAACGCGCCCGACCATACGACCATCCTGCCCTTCACCCGGCTGTTGTCGGGGCCGTTCGACTATACGCCCGGCGTCGTGCATTTCGACTATCGCGCGACGCGGCCGGACAATCGCGTGCCCTCGACCATCGCCAACCAGTTGGCGCTGTATGTCGTGCTGTACAGCCCGGTTCAGATGGCCGTCGACCTGCCCGAACATTATGACGAGCACGCCGACGCCTTCCGCTTCATCCGCGACGTTCCGACCGACTGGGAGGACAGTCGCACGTTGCAGGGAAAGATCGGCGAATATGCCGTCGTCGCGCGGCGGGATCGCAACAGCCCCGACTGGTATCTGGGCGCGATCACCAACAACTCGGCGCGTGCGCTGACGGTGCCGCTCGACTTTCTGGACAAGGGCGCCCGGTACGAGGCGACCATTTATGCCGACGGCCCCGGTGCCGACTGGCGCACCGCCCCGGAAAAACTGGCGATCCGGCAGCAGATGGTTACCGCCCGAGACCAGCTGTCGCTCGATCTTGCGTCCGGCGGTGGGCAAGCCATCCGGTTTCAAAGGTGTTTTCCAAGCCACCTGTCGACCGCTCGCCTCAGGGCTCCCAATCGATCATCTGCAGGACGTTTCCACCCAATTTCTGGAAGGCGCGCTGACGGCAGGAGAAGACGATGATCTGCTGGTCGCGAGCCTGCCTATGAAGCGCATCGAACATGCGCTCGATGCGGTCGTCGTCTGAGTAGACGAGTGCATCGTCCAGAATGACGGGCGCCGGACGCCCGTCTCGCGCCAACAGGCGGGCAAAAGCGAGACGGGTCAGAACCGACAATTGCTCGCGCATACCCCCGCTGAGGCGATCGACATCCTCTTCCTGACCGCTCCGCGTGATCTTTTGCGGCAGTAATGTGCGATCGTCGAAGGTGATGGCAACGTCATCGAACAGCAGGCCGAGGAGCGGACGCAGTTCGTTCATCACCGGCTTCAGATAAAGTTCGCTGGCATCGGCACGCGCCGCTTCCAGTGCCTGGGTGAGCCGTGACAGGACGGCGACCTCCTGATCGAAAGCCGTCACACGGACCTGAGCGGCATCGCGCGCTTCCAGCGTCTCGCGCCAGCGTTCCTCGACGGCCTCCTCGGATTTCGTGGCAATGCGTGCACTCCATCCCGCGATATTTTCCCGAAGCTGCTGGGCCTCAATGGCCGCGGCCTGTTCCACCGAGCGAACGCGTCGAAGGGCAGCATCCGCCGCGTCGAGGTCGATCGCAACGGCGGCATGTTCGTCATGCGCCTGCTGCGCTTTCGTCAGTACGGCGTCACGATCCGCCAGACGCTCGGCGAGTTCCTGCTGACGCGCCTCGCGCCCTTCAGCCGGGCCTAGGATCGCGACGACCTGTTCCTCGCGTGTGCGCAGACCAGCCAGTCGCGTTTCGGCGGCGACAAAGGCCTCATCAGCGTGGACGCGCATAGGTTCGGTCGTGCGTATGACCTGCATCGCTTCGCGGCGGCGTTGGTCGGCGACCTCACGCTGCGCGCGCACCTCGGCCGGGTCCCCTTCCAGATCGCCGCCCGCAGGGGCGATGTCAGCTAATGCGGCCACTGCTTGGCGCAAGGCATCGACCCCATCGGGCGCCACGATCGACAGCCGCACCCTGGCTTCGTTGGCCTGCGCCTCAATGCCCTGCACCCGCACTTCCTGCGCGCGCGCGGCGGCCAGATCGGCGACGCCCATGGATGCCAGCAGCGTTTGGCGCCGTTCCTCCGCCTGAGTCAGGCGCGTGTCGTCACGCTCCGCACCGTTGGAGCGTAGGGTGATCGTGCCCAGACCGGGCGCGATCAGTTGCGCCTGGACGTCATAGCCACGCTCTTCACCATCGCCCAAGGCAACACCGGCCATCGTCACACGGGCGGTCGCGACGGGCTCATACGTCATTTGGACCGATGGACGCGCCGCATCCTGCATTGCGCTAAGACGAACGATCTCGATGTCGAGTTCGGCCAGTTCGTCGACGGCGCCCTTCGGCAAGCGAAGGCTGGAAAGCTGCGCTTCGCAGTCCTCGATCGTACCGCGCAGCTGCTCGCCGTGCCGCAGTCGCTCTTCCCATTCGGCGCGGCGTTCCGACGCCTCACGCGCCTTGCTCGCCGCCTCGAGGCGTTCGAGCAGGGTGCGGGCGGCAAGTTCTTCCTGTTCGGCCGCGTCGACATCGGCTTGCGCCTTGGCGACCGTGTCGCTGGTCGTGCGCCGCCGTTCAACGGCCTCATCCCGGCGGCGATGCGCGTCGCGATTGTCCTCGGCCAGGGCACGGGCATCCGCCAATGCGCCATCGAACTGACGAAGGTCCCGCAGAGCAACGTCCCGCCGCTCCCGCGCCAAGCCCAGCTCGGCGTGCAGGGTTTTGAGGCGATCGGCCTGGGATTTGGCGGCTTCGAACGCCGCCTCGGCTTTCTCGATGTCCTGCTTCCGGCTGTCGCGCGCATCGGGCTGATCCAGCTCGGCCAGCCTGCGCTGGGCGACGCTCCGCTGGTCAAGCTCACTCCGTAGCGCCGTGACCTCCCTCTCCAGCTGGATCGCCTCTTCCGCCAACCGGTCACGCAACGCTATCGCGGTCGCATAACGGCCGCCTGCCTTGGGCCTGCCGGTTGCCGTGACCAGTTCGGCGGCAGCCTGCGTCGCGGCGGCGATGACTCCTGCCATGCGGCGGCCGCCGGTCATCGCCTCAACCTCGCCCTGCACGGATTCGAGCAGGCTGGTACGGACCTGACGTTCGCTTTCCTCCTCCGTCCGGCTACGCGTTTCGATACCCGTCACGCCCTGGCGCACCCAGAGCAGCCCGGCCGGGCCGCCCGCGCCGCCCTGGATCAATCGGGTGATGAAGTTCTCCGCCTCTTCGGCCTGGGCGATCAACTGCCCCGATGCGAGGTCGACAACCTTGGCAAAGCCGC
The DNA here is from genome assembly GCA_913777475.1 of uncultured Sphingomonas sp. Taxonomy (GTDB): domain Bacteria; phylum Pseudomonadota; class Alphaproteobacteria; order Sphingomonadales; family Sphingomonadaceae; genus Sphingomonas. The sequence goes on from CAJYRW010000065.1 coordinate 10,966, forward strand.
CGCTGTAAAACTTCTTGGTCAGCCGATACCGCGCCCCGCCGACCGCGATATCCGTTTCGACCAAGGGATTGCCGCCGCTATAGGGACGCAGGTTCCTGACACCGCCCGCCGTGCTGGAATGCGGCAGGAAGAACAGGCCGTGCAGCGCCTCGAAACTGGTCGACTTGCCGAATTCATTGGCGGCGCACAGCACGTTGACGCCGTCGCCGATCCCCTCGATCGCGACGCCACGCCCGCCGAAGCGCTTGACGTTGTGAAACCGGAGCGCGTCGATCTTCATGATGTCACTCGCTGGGCATACTCGTACAGACGCGACAGGGCGGCACTGGCCACCGCGCGGGCTTCGGCCGACTGGGCGGTAGCGGTGCTCTCGGCGAGCAGCATGTCGGCGGCTTCCCGGAGGGCACCCGCGCGGTCGATCTGGTCCAGATCCTCCACATCACATTCGGTCACCAGACCGGCTTCGTCCAGATCGAGCCACGCGAAATCGGGGGCGACCTGCTCATAGGCGGACAGCAGGGCCGTCCGCGCGGCCAGCCTGGCCCGTCCCTCCACCCTGATCCGGGCCAGTGTCTGCCGCCGATCCCGCATATCGGGCAACAAGGCCGCCAAGCCCGCCTCCGCATCGTCCCCCGCCAATAGATGCAGGTCGAACGTGCGCCAGGTGAACATGCCGGTCGGAAGCGGAGTCACGGTGGGAACGGCACCCGCGCCCGCGATGTCGACCAGCAAGGCGGTGCCAGGTCGCTCATGCTTGAACCGATCCTGTTCCGGCGCACCGCTGTAATGGGTGCGAGGGTCAACGGCCATGGCACCATGCCAGTCCCCCAGCGCCAGATAGTCGAGACCGGCACGGCGCGCCCGATCGGGCGCGATCACGTCATCGCTCACGGCCTCTTCGGAGAAGTTCTGGATGGCGCCGTGCGCCAGCCCGATGCGAATGGCACCGTCCGGCGTGCCCCCACCGTCCATCCATTCACTCAGGTCGCGCCCCGGTCGGCGCGTCGTGCAGGGCGCGGGCAAAAGGAACGCACCGTCCCCCAGCGAGACCGGATTTGGCGTAGTGGCAAGAAGGACATTGGCCGGCGCCTCGTGCGCCAGTTGCGCCCAAAGCTCGGTTGCCTGGAGCGAATCGTGATTACCGGGCAGGACTACCCATCGGATCGGCGCATGATACGCCATCTCGGTCAGCGCCTGCCGCCGCACATCGGCTGCGGGCGTTTCAGTGTCGAAGGTATCGCCCGCGAGCAGGATTGTCCTGACGTCCTGTTCGCGGGCGTGCCGTGCGAGGGTGCCAAGAACCGTGTGGCGCGCCTCCCGGAGGCGGCTTGGCAGGTCGCCAGCGAAATTTCCGAACCGCTTGCCGAGATGCAAGTCGCTCGAATGCAGAAAGCGGGTCATGGTCATGCCGCTCCCGGCGTCGTGGACGTCATGGTCCAGGACGCTGCGCCGTCGCGGCATCGTGCAATGGCCTCATCCAGCCGCGTCCGTGATCCGGCGGCCAGTCGTTCGACGCCCAGCATTCGGGCCAACTCGCGCGCCGGATCGGGTTCGTCGAGCAGAGCGGGATGCGCCTGTACCACCGCGGCCAATTCCGCGAGCGGAATGTCCGGAATGGCCCGCCGTGCGTCGTCCCCGCCTGGCGCGCGATAGGATCGGAAGTCGGTCACCTCTCCGGGCTTCCAGATGAACTCGCCGCTCGATTCCTGCGTCCGCTCGAAATCATGAAGATGCATGTCGATGCGCTCGCGGATCTTTCCACCGGTGCGCAACCAGCCATGGGCCCTGGCAATGCGCTGGTACAAGATATCGGTTCGTACCGGACTCTCCACATCCATGACGGCGATGATCATGCCGCGCAGGGTATCGCGATAGGCGAAGTCGAAGAACCGGGCAGGATCGACGCTGAATCCGCTCAGATCCGCGAGACGATAACGATCGTCCGGCTGTACCGAAGGCGGCGTGCTCGCCGGAGCAGGATGAGCACTGGCGAACTGTACCTCGATGGCGGGAGGCGCAACATCGGTAGCGACGAGTTCGACCTCGATGGGGCCGGGGGAAGACGCCACCGCTTCAACTTGAAGGGCTGCTTCGTCGTCGCGGATGCCTTCGATCCCCTCGACCTCGTGGCCCATGTTCCAATGCGCTTCGGCCACGGGATCGGCGCGGTTGACGCGGCTCTGCTCGAGCAATGCCTCGAGCGCTGCGTGCAGCCGCTCGGCGCATCCTGTGCTGTCATACCACCAGTCGGTCGACCATACGCGAAGCATGTTCCAGCCGAGCCCGGTCAGCACCTGTTCGCGAACCTTGTCGCGGTCCCGCGCCGTCGCCGCGCTGTGATAGGTGGCCCCGTCGCATTCGACCCCCGCCAGATAGGCGCCGGCCAGATCAGGATGGCGGATACCCAGGTCGATACGGAAGCCGGAGATGCCGACCTGCGGCACGACGACCCAGCCGCGTTGCTCGAGTTGCGTCGCTACCGCTTCCTCGAAGGGAGAATCGAACCCGCCGACCGAACCCGCCGTCTCGGCCGGCAGGGCGATGGCACCACGCTCAGCATAATCCAGGAAGGTCTTGAGGTGGTGAACCGCCAGCGCCTTGGTGCGCGTGGGATCGATCTGATCGGCGGTGAAGCCGGAGAAGACGATCAGTTCCTGCCGCGCGCGCGTCACCGCCACGTTCAGCCGTCGCTCGCCACCGTCCCGGTTGAGGGCGCCGAAATCCATGGTCAGCTTGCCCGCCGCATCCTTCCAGAAGGTGATCGAGAAGAGGATGACGTCGCGTTCGTCGCCTTGCACATTCTCTAGATTCTTGACGATCGTCGCTTCGACCCGGTCATCCGCGAAGAACCATTCGAGCGCGGGTTCGTCGCGGCGGGCGAGATCCAGCAGGTCGAGGATCAACGACTGCTGCTGCGCATTGAACGTGATGATCCCCAAGGTGGGGCGGCTCTTCTCCGGCAGATTAAGCCAAGCACGCATCCGTGCGACCGCCTCGTCCGCCACCGCCTGCGCCTCGATCCGGTTGGTGCGCGTCTTGCCGCGATCATAGACGCCGTTCGGCACCTTGCGCAGCCGCACCGCCCGGTCATCCACCTGAGGAGACGGGAAGGTGACGAGGCGGTTCTGGTAATAATGGTGGTTGGAGAAGGCGATCAGCGACTCGCTGCGGCTGCGATAGTGCCAGCGGAGGTCGCGCACCGGGATGCCGGACGCCTTGGCTTCGTCCAGGATGCTTTCCATGTCCTTTTCATGGTCGGCGACCTCTTCGTCCTCCTCGTTGCTGCCGAAGAAGTTGGTCGGCGGCAACTGCTTGGGATCGCCGACGATGATCGTCTGACGGCCGCGCGCGATCGCACCGACCGCGTCCCATGTCGTGATCTGCGATGCCTCGTCGAAGATGACCACGTCGAACAGCGCTTGGTTGGGCGGCAGATACTGAGCGATCGACAACGGCGACATCAACATGCAGGGCGCCAGCTTCGAGAAGTTCTCCGGCATCTTGCCGATCAGGTCGCGGATCGACTGGCTCGGACGCTGCAATTCCATCTGGTAGCGCAGCAGACCCAGTTCGGAATTGCGCGGCACACTCTGCACGGCCGGCAAGCCATGCGCCAGAGCCCCCACGACGCGGCCGGTCGCGTGAGTGCGGACCAGATCGTCGATCTCACGGAATTCGCTGATCGCATTTTCATGCTGGAAGCGTCGGAAATCGCGCAGCACCGGCTCGCTGTCGAGCACCGTCGGCAGCCACCATCGGGCATAGCCAAGGCGGAAAGCGGCGCGTGCGTGACCGGCGGGAACGACGCCGCCCTCGATCTGCTCGACCAACGCGCCCAGTCCGGAGGCCACCGCTCGGTTGCGGATGCGGCACCAGGCCGACCAATCCCGCAGCAAGTGGCGTGCATCGGCCAAGGCCGTCAGGTTTGCCGCCAGATCCGACAGCGCCGCCGATCCATCATTCAACGATACGTCCCGTCCCGCGGCCTTGGCGAAGCGCGAGCGCGCCGCGTCGAAACCCTGCCGCGCGGCGAGTAATCGGGAGCCGCTCTGCCAGAGACCGTAACTGCCGTCGCGCTCCCGCATGGCGGCGGCAACACGCCTGCCGATGATCTCCGCTTCGCCCGGACCCCAGCCATCCCACCGCAACGCCGCCCGTAACTGATCCGCACGCTCAAGGATCGCGCGCAACGCCGTCGGATCGGTGTCGAGGCCCGCGACCGGAAGTTGCCGGTCCTTCAGCGGCGTCTGGTCGATCGCCGCCAGTTGCTCCTTCATCCGCAGGAGCAGGGGCAGATCCTGGTCCGGCTCCACCGTCCCACCGTCCGCATAACCTTGCAGCATGTTGGCGACCTTGCGCCGCCCCAAAGCCGAAAGCGGCCAGATCGAGGCGCTCGCTTCACGCCACCGATGATCCAGTGCGGTCAAATCCATGGCCCGCACGCTGGCGATCGCAAAGGGCGCGCTCAATTGCCGTTCGGCATCCCGGTACAGCTCGATGGCGGTCGTCAGCGCGGCCACGTCATCGCTTGTCCGCGCGAAATCGGGATGGAACGCGATCGACAGGTCGTGATCACGCGCCGCTTCCAACGCGGCAGCCAGACCACCCAGCGTCGCGACCCTCGATGTCACGGGCTGATCGGAAGCGGCCAGGCCAAGCACGCCGCGATAGGCATCCAGCGCCCCGCTCAGCAGATCGGCGGCGTTGCGCAGGGATTGCCCGGCGGCGAGCAGTTCGTCCTGCCGCGCCGTGCCCGGCTCATCGATATCGACCAGGTCCAGCGCCGGACGACGCTCAACCGAAGCAAAGACCAGCCCTATCTCGCCCGCGAGCTCTTCGAGTGCGGCCAGAGTGACGGTGTCATGAACCTGCCCCTTCGGCCAACCGAAGTCCGGCGCGGGCTCCGCTGCTCCCCTCAGAGCCAGCCCGAGCGCTAGATAGGGCGTCCAGCCACTCGGATAGCTTTTGTGAAGCGCCTCGACATACGCGTTCAGCGTATCGCGACGCAGCTTCAGCCGGTCGTTGACCGTGATCCATTCGGCCGGATCGATCTGTCCCCGATGCTCCCACGCTGCCTTCAACTGCGCCAGGAAATGCCGCCGATCGGACTTGTTCGAATGGAGTTCGATACAATGGTCGCCCAGCCCATGCTCGCGCAGGCGGCGATACACCACGTCAAGCGCTGCCGTCTTCTCCGCGACGAACAGCACCGTCTTTCCCACGCCCAGGCAGTTCGCGATCATGTTGGCGATCGTCTGACTCTTGCCCGTACCGGGCGGTCCGACGATCACGAAATCACGACCTTCCGCCGCCGCCAGGCTGGCGGCGGTCTGGGAGGAGTCGGATGGCAGCAGGCAGATGATATCCGCCGGGGCATAGGCGCGGTCGAGCTCGCCCTCGTCGCGGATGGCGGGCTGGCCGTCGCCGAACGGCTTGTCCGGTGTATCGATCAGATGGCGGACAACCCGATTTTCGCGCAGTGCTTCGGTACGCTCGACAAGGTCCTTCCACATCAGGAATTTGGCAAAGCTGAAGGTGGACAGCGCCGTCTCGTCAACGACCTCCATGCCGGGCACGTCCCGGACCGCCTGTCGCATCGCGGCCAGCACGCGCGGCACATCGATGCCGCTATCGTCCCGCGGCAGTTCGCCGCCGAACTGCGGCAGCTTCAGGTCGAAGTCACGCTCCAGAAATTGCAGCAGCGTCGCATTGAAGCGCGGCTCGTCCTCATGAAATCGAAGGCGAAACGGTGCGGTGGCGCTACGCCGCTCCAGCTTGACGGGGATCAGCAATAGTGGTGCGCGATAGCTGCGCTGATCCTCCAGCTTCTTCTTCCAGCGTAGAAACCCGACCGCGAGGAACAGCGTGTTCGCGCCACCCTCCGCGAAATCGTTGCGCACCTGCCGGTGCAGGTCAATCAACCGTGACTCGAGTTGGCGGCCATCAAGCAGCGAAGGCAGCTCGTCCCGCGCTAACGCCTCCGCAGCAAAACTGCGGTGCAGGTCCCGGCCATGCACTTCGCGATACAGCGCCGCATCGCGCTCGCCGAGCGGGTTCTGTTGCGGGAGTGATACGATCTGGATCGCCGCACCATCCGATAGCCTGTCTTCCAGATAGGCGACATCGGTGCAGAGGAACGGGATCGTCTTCTTTGAATCCGGGAAGTTCAGCAGCCGGTTGCGGAGAGTGAGATCAAGGAGCTTCTTCTGCCAGCGATCAATCCGTCCAGCCGCCGTCGTCGGCTTTTCATCTACCTGCATGTCGGGCAGGTCATTGAAAGATGGCGCGGACGGCAGCGACAGAGCGGCAGCCGGGATTGCGTCTCCGTCTTGCCCGGGGTCAATGGCTGGCTTGGCGTCGTGCGAGGCGAGCGGCGTGATGCCGCCGCTGCGCGCGCGACGCACGTCGATCGCGGCGACGAAAGCCGCCGCTTCATCTTCACTCATGCGGTGATCGAGCGCACGTTGCGCCACGTCCATCGCCATGGCCGGTCGATGGGTGACGCCCGTGGTTTCAAACACGATGAGCTCCCGTGAAGCGAGCGCTTTGCGAACATCCATCTGATCGGTTTCGACGGTGTTGCCGAACGTCCGCTTGGTCAGCCAGACGCCGGCGGCTGCATGGCCATCAAACAGCAGGATGACTGGATACAGGCCTGCGCCTTCCAACGCAGCGGCGAACAGCAAGGTGGTATCGAGACACGTACCCAGTCGTTCGTCGGCGATCGTCGCGGGACGGCGCACCTTCTGCCCGCGCGCCTCGAAACTGGCGGGCGGCTCGGCGTAATGCACCGCCATTGCCGCGATTGCGGAATAGATCGCGGCCGTCAGCATATAGGCACGCTGCGGATCGCCGGACTGATAGCCATCAAGACCGCTGGGATGGCCATGCTCCGCCAGACGGTCGGCTGCGCTGCGCAAGATGCGCCCGACGGCAGGATCGTTGGGCATTACAAACGCGGGCAGCAGTTGTGCCATATCGGCAACGCCACCCCATTCGTCCCGCGCCAGCAGGCGGACAGGGACGCGCTGTTCGTCCAGCAATTGGTCGCCCGCAGCTAAGCGGAGGGTAATTTCGCCGCGCTCGGCTTCGTTGAGTCCCGCCAGATACGCAGCATCGAGTTCGATCTTCCGATCACCGATGGACAGGCTATCGCCCGGCGCGAGCCGATCGATGGTCCAGGATTTCGCCCTGAGGAAAGCAGGTGACGACGCGAGCTCAAGCCGGATGTTTTCATGATGCCGGCCATCGGCGTTTTCGATTCTTATCCCGCGAACAACAGGTATCGCATTCTGGTAGGAAGCATAGGTGAAACTTCCAGCGATGTTCGCTACGAGTATAGGGCTCTTCTCCTGAGGCCGGTCGATGCCCGATCGGTCGAAATTGCCCGCGTCAGAATTCTGCATGCAGCCCCCTTGCCAGGGGCAAGGCTAGACAATCATTTTCCTCATTAAAAGATGAAATTAGATCCCATTTGGGTGATGCCTCATCCCGACAGAAAAAGGAGAAACGACGCGGTGGGCAGAACAACGCCCGCATCCGCGCCCGCCCCTCACCCAACTCCGACCAAGCCTTTGCTATGCGAAGCCCGATTCTGCGGGATCTTTCCCTTTCACAAGGAGAAAGAGAGAGAGAGAGAGAGAAGAAAATGCAGTGCTAAATGCCCACTCGACCTAAAGATTGAATGCGGGTGGCACGGCCGTGGCCAGCGATCAGGATGTCCGCACCAGGATGCCTTGATCATCACGCCGGGTCGCCCTCGACACCAGAATTTCCCAATGATCCGAGTGCCCATCGCTTTCACCTCGGGCGCGCCATTTCCTTGTCGGTGAGCCACTCGATCAACCCGGCCACGCGGTTCACGCGTCCAAAGCGGTGCTCGATGGTGGCGACCTGTCCCCTCCGGTCTCCCGGTCAGGGCTCGACAACGATGCCGTTCGCCTCCGATCGCACCTTCAGCCCGTAAGCGGAGTGGAGAAGAGCGAGAAATCCCGCACTGTTGTCGATTTGGAACGTCCCGCCGATCCGGATATCGGCGGTGGTCGGATCGGCGATACGGATCGGGCGATTGGTGTAGCGATTGAAGTCCGCCACCGCGTCCCCCAGTCGCTGGTTGTCGAACACCAGCAGGCCATCGCGCCACCCAGTCATCGCTTCGACCCGCGCCGGCGCGGCGAGTGCGACCAGCGTGCCGTGCGATTGGGCGTAAGCGATGTCACCCTGGCCAATGACGGCGGAGCGCGTACTCGCGTCGGACGTCGAGTCCTCGATCCGCACACGGCCCGACAGCACCGCCACGGTCACTTTTTCCCCATCGCGGCGAACGGTGAAGCGCGTGCCGAGAACGGTCACCGTCCGTGGCCCCGCATGCACAACGAACGGATGGTCGGGGCGGTGGACGATGTCGAAATAGGCCTCACCTTTATCCAGCCAGACCTCGCGCCCCAGATCGCTGGCCGCCGTGCGCACAATGGTCGCGGTGTTCAGTTCCACCCGGCTGCCATCGCGCAGCGCGATCGTGTGGCGGATGCCGACCGGCGTCTGCACCCGCACCGGCGTGGACGCCGAAGGCGATGCCTTGCCGCGCACAAAACGTCCGGCATCGAAGCCCGTCGGCGATTGCAGCACCATCGTGCCGATCCCCATCGTCACCGCAAGCGCGGCGGCGACCGCCCCGGTCGCACGGGGGCGGGCCCGGAGCACCGCCTGCCAGCCTCGCCGCGCGCGCGACCGCGGGGCGGCAGTCTGGAACCCCAAAGCCCCGACGCGATCCGCCGCCGCCCATCCGTGGCGCAGACGCCAGAACGCGGCCTTGTGCGCCATCTGCTCGTCTAGCCACGCGGTCAGCGCGGCGGCGTCCTCGGCGGACCATTCCCCGCTTTCCTGGCGGACGATCCAGCGCGCGGCGGTTTCTTCGATCATCGTCGCGCGGTTCATTGGCGGCGCGCCTTGCCGGTGCCGGCCGCGCCGCCGCGACGGATCTTGCCCGCGCCGCCCAGCATCGCATCGGCCATCGCGCGGATACCGAGCACCAGCTGGCGTTCGATCGTATCGATGCCGACACCCATGCGCGCCGCCGCCTCGCGGGTCGACAAGCCTTCGATCTTGCGCAGGCGCACGACCTCGCGGCAGCGCGGAGGCAGTCGCTCGATCCCCTCCTGCGCCCGGCGCAGCGCGTCGCGCGCATCCAGATGGCGGTCGGTTGCGGAGAGATCCACGCCCTGATCGACGCTTTCCATGTCGGCATAATGTTCGAACTGCACGATCCTTTCGCGCTTCGCCCGGTTGACCAGGATATTGCGCGCGATCGTGAAGACATAGCCTGGGGTGTTCGTCGGCAATTCCTGCCGCCCGCCCGTCAGCGCCGCCTCGTATATGTCCTGCCGGATATCCATGATCTGCTCGGCCGTCCGCCAGTTACGACGCAGATAGCGGGTCAGCGACGCTTCCAGGGGAAGCACCTCCTCGCAAAACCATCGCTCCAACTGCCTGTCGTCTACCATCGTCCGCCCGAGACACTCCTTCGTCAAAGGGGTTCGGCCGTCATGACAATCGGCCGCGTCAAAACCCTAACGGAAAAACGCGACAAGCCCCTCTTCGACCGCTTTTGGCGAAAAGTTCCACGATCGTAAACTTTTTTGAAATCCGATGTTACGGGTTCGTGGCGCTCGAATGACAATCTTGCCGAGCGGCGTGATGGGAGCGACCGCAGCAAGGGGGCATCAGATGAAAAGAAGGGGTGTGGCGATCGCGTTGGGGGCGAGCATGCTGACGGCCTTTGTGCCAGGCCATGTCGCGGCGCAGACCACGCAGGGCGTACGGGCCGCCCAGCGGTTCGATATTCCGGCCGGGAGCTTGGCGGCGGCCCTGCAAGCCTGGAGCAAGGTCACCAAACTCCAGATCGTGTATCGGATGGACGATGTCGGCCGCAAGCGGACGAACGGCATCCATGGCGACTATGCCCCGTTGCTGGCGTTGCAAGGCCTGCTGATCGACACCGGTCTGAAGATCGTCACGACGGAGGATGGTGCGGTTGCCATCCGCCCTTTGGCCGGCGACGAGGTCGACACGAGCGCCACGCCTGACATCCTCGTCACGGGCAGGGTCAACTGGTCGCTCAACACCGGCATCGAACGCACGCAGGACGACAGCCAGCCGTTCATCGTGCTCGGCCGCAAGGAGATCGAGCGCAGCGGCGCGCCCAACCTCGAAGCGTTCCTGCGCAACCAGTTGAACGTCAACACCTCGCCCACCGTCGGCGATCAGGCGATCGGCGGCAACACCGCAGCCGATCCCCGCCGCCCGATCGGCGTCAGCGCGATCAACCTGCGCGGCATCGGCCTGCGCGACACGCTGATCCTGGTCGACGGTCGGCGCCAGCCCGGCATCAACCTGGGCAATGGCGATATCTCCCAGCCGTCGATCACCGGCATCCCGATCGCTGCGGTGGAGCGGATCGAGGTTCTCGCCTCGTCGGCCTCTGGCATCTACGGTAGCGGCGCGTCGGGCGGCGTCATCAACATCGTGCTGCGCCGCGACTTCAAGGGCGCCGAACTGTCGGCGAATTACGATAACACCAGCGATTTCAAACAGGGTCGCGGCTCGATCGATCTTACCGGCGGCCTGCCGTTGGAGGGAGGACGCACGCGCCTGACCTTTACCGGCAATTGGACCAGGCAGTTGGCGCTGCGTTACGGCGACCGCGACAACCTGCGCCGCCGCGGGCTGAACGACATCCTCGCCAACGACCCCGGCTCGTTTTACGGCGGCTTCACCAATCCGCCACAGGGTTCGCTGGTCAACTTCAAGACACAGGACGGCACGCCGCTCCAGCTGAAGCCCGAATATGGCGGTCAGACGCTGTCGAGCAGTCTGGGGACCATTCCCAAGGGCTATGCGGGGATCACGAACGCCGGGTTGGCTCCGCTGCTGTCGTCGCTCGGTACCTTCAACCTCGACCAGGCCAATACCGCCGCCGGCACCGGTGCCCGCGCGCCGCTGCTCTATCCGGTGAACCAATATAGCGGTTCGATCGCGGCACGGCGCACGTTCAACAACTGGCTGACCGCCTATGCCGAAATCGGCATGTCGCATTCGTCGGCGACCAACACTTTTTCCAACACGCTCAACTCGGTCTTCCTGAACGCGTCGGCCATCGGCAATCCGTTCACGCAGGATCTCGCGATCGCGTTTCCGGCCAATCCCGCCTATGATGCCCCGATCAAGCAGGTGTCGTCGACGCTGCGCACGCTGGGCGGTGCCATCATCCGGCTGCCGGCGGACTGGCAGGCGGTCGCCGAAGTCGCCTATTCCAAATCCAATTATTCGGTCGCGAACAGCCCGCCGTCGATCAGCGTCTTCGCTTCCGGCGATCTCCAGTCCGGGGTTCTGAACGCGCTGGTCGATACCTCGACCTATCCGCTTCCCTTCACCTACGACAAGACGCCTTATTATCAGCGCCAGCAGGACGGCAAATCGAGCAACGTCGCGCCCTCGCTACGCCTCGCCGGGCCGCTGCCGTTCTCGCTGCCGGGCGGCAAGCCGCAATTGACCGTCAACGCCGAGATCAACACCCAGAGGCTGGATTCGCGCCTTCTCACGCTGCTGACCGACGATGGCGCGGTCACCACCTTCACGCCTACCGCGCACCAGACGACCAAGTCGGTCTATGGCGAAATCGTGTTTCCGATCCTGGGCGACCAGCATCAACTGCCGCTGATCCGGCTGCTGGAATTGCGGCTGTCGGCACGGCATGAATCATACAAGGGCGACGGCACCGATACGTCCGACCCGGTTTCCTGCCGGGAACCGCTCGTGGCGGGGCAGTATGATTATTTCGGCAACTGCCCGCCGGCGGGAACCGTCATCCCGCGGTCGACGACCACCAATGCGCACACCGATCCCAGCATCAGCCTGCTCTGGTCGCCGATCAATGGCGTCACGCTGCGCGGCTCGTACACGACCGGCTATCTGCCGCCGCAGCTCAGCCAGCTCGTCAAGCTTCCGCGCCCGCAGATCACTCTCCAGATGCGCGATCCACAGCGCGGCAACGAGTTGATCGGCATGCAGATGTTCGGCCTTGGCGTGATCTCGGGCTTCTCCGGCGGCAACCCGGATGTCCGGCCGGAATCGTCGAAGACGTGGACGGCCGGCCTGATCCTGAAGCCGCATTTCATCGACGGCCTGCGCTTCTCGGTCGATTGGACGCGCATTCACAAGCGGGACATGTATTTCGATCCGGTGCTGCTGCTCGCCTCGTTCTTCGGCGGCACGCAGTCGCAGTTCAACCAGTTCATTGCCTCCAACCCCGACCGCGTCACGCGCGGTCCGGCCTCGGGGGGCTTTGCGGTCGGGCCGATCACTGCGCTGGACGTATCGCTGATCAACCTGAAGTCGCTGGTCACCTCGGCCTATGACTTCACGCTCAACTACGACACGAACCTGTTCGGCGGTCAGCTGTCGGCCGTCGGCCGTGCGACCTATGTCGATCAATTGGTGATCCAACCGTTTGCCGACGCGCCCGCCCAGAATTATGCCGGCGTCGTCACGGCCGGTTTCGCGGCGGGTGCTGGCGCATCCGGTTCGCTGCGCTTCCGGGGCAGCGGGTCGCTGCAATGGACGAAGAACGAGCTCAGCCTCGGCTGGCAGACGCGCTACCTCAGCAGCTATTACCTGACGCTGGATCGCAGCTTCGTGGCCGCGCAGGGGTCGGCGAAGGTCGCCAGCCAGATGTATCACGATATGAACATCAGCTACCGCCTGCCGCAGAAGATGACGGTGCGCTTCGGCATCAACAACATCTTCAACAAAATGCCGCCGCTCGATGTGTCGCAATTCCCGCTATACTACAGCGCGTACGGCGATCCGCGGCTGCGCAACTTCTATCTGGGGGTCAGCAAGTCGTTCTGACCCCGGCCGCCGCATCCCGTCGAAACGACGGGATGCGGCGGACCGTCGACAGGCGCAGCGCGGCCGGACGCCGCCCCAGACACGGTCCTCGCCATTACGGTTTTCCCACCCCCGATTGTCCTGTCCCGCGACGGTTCCGCACCCGTGTCACGTTGCCGAACCGTCGCTCGACCAGCGCCTCCCCAACCGATCAAGGATAAGTCGATGAGCCTGCGTATGATATTGATGGCCGGTACGGCACTGATCCTGGCCCCCGTCCCGGCCTTGGCCGGACGCCCCGCGAACGCCGCAGCGACCACGGCATCCCGCCCGGACACCGCCCCGGCGGAACTCGTCAAGCTGGTCCGCGACTTCACCATTCCCTATCAGACGTTCACGCTGCCCAACGGACTGACGGTCATCGTCCTCACCGATCACAGCGTGCCGATCGTCTATACCAGCATCAATTATGCCGTCGGCTCCACCTTCGAGCCTGCGGGGCGCAGCGGCTTTGCCCATCTGTTCGAGCATCTGATGTTCAACGGCAGCGAGAATGCGCCGGGCGACTATTTCAAATATCTGCGCGACGCCGGGTCGATCGGCGTCAACGGCAGCACCGGCTATGATTTCACCAACTATCACGAGGCGGTGCCGACCGGCAGCCTGGACCGCGTGCTGTTCGTGGAAAGCGACCGGATGGGGCATCTGCTCGGCGCGATCACTCAGGGCGTGCTCGACGAGCAGCGCGGCGTCGTCCAGAACGAAAAGCGCAACAACGACAACAACCCCGCCAGCATCCTGGGCTACAGCCGCCGCAGCGCGATCTATCCCGCCTCGCACCCCTATGGCCACAGCGTCATCGGATCGATGAAGGATCTGAACGCGGCGTCGCTCGCCGACGTGCATCAGTGGTTCAAGGATTATTACGGCCCCAACAACGCCACGCTGCTGCTGGCGGGTGACATCGACCTGGCGACCGCCAAGGCGAAGGCGATGCGCTATTTCGGCGACATCCCGCGCGGGCGCGCGATCACCGCGCCCGCCGCCGAGCCGCCGGTCCTGACCGCGCCGATCAACCAATCGTTCACCGGCCCCGTCTCGACGGCACAGATCGCCCGGACCTGGCCCGTGCCCGGCGGGCGCGACCCGGCGAACTTTTCGCTCGACGCGGTATCGGGCCTGATGACCGGAATCGACGGCGCACCGCTGTTCGACAAGCTGGTGCGTCAGGACAAGCTGTTCAACAATCTCAGCGCCGACAACACGACCTATCGCGGCGTCGGCGAATTCACCATTTACGGCTCGGTCCGGAAGGGTGTCGATCCGAACGTCGCGGCAAAGGCGCTGGACGACGCGATCGCCGCCTTCCTGCGCAGCACGCCGTCCGCCGATGCGCTGGAGCGCTACAAGGCGACGCGGATCATTCCGGCGGTCCGCAACAACGAGACGATCGAGGCGCGCGGCGGCCTGTTGATGCAGGCCAATTCGGTACTCGGCTCGCCCGCCAAATATAAGGACGACCTGATGGCGTATCTCGCCCTGACCCCGGCAAAGGTCATGGCCGATGCGCGCAAGTGGCTGGGCCGTCCGGGCTATCGCGGCATGATCGTCCCGGGACCGCGCATGACCGCGGCCGGCGACGAAAGCGTCGCAGGGGCCGAGGTGCCCGACGCGCCCAAGACCGCCGTCGTCGCCCCGCAAAGCGGCACGCGCGGCCCCATCCCCGGCGTCGGCGAGCCCCAGGCCGCCCGCTTCCCGCCGGTGCAGCACGCCAAACTGGCGAACGGTATTCCCGTCCTCTACGTCCAGCACGACGCCGTCCCCTTCACCACCGCCGAACTGTCGTTCGACGTGGGCAGCGTCGACGATCCCGCCGGCAAGCCCGGCACGATCCGCGCGATGTTCCAGATGCTGGACGAAGGCGCGGGTGGCCATGACGACCATTGGTTCAAGCAGCTGCGCGAACGGACCGGCGCGGCGATCTACGGCAGCGCGCAGAACACCGATTCCGGCGTCTCGTTCGCGGCGCCCAGCGCCAGCCTGGACACGACGCTCGACACGATGATGCTGATGCTGACCCGCCCCGACTTTCCGCAGGATCGGCTGGAGGAATATCGGCGGCAGGAATTGTCGCGCGTCACGGCCGCGCCGACCAGCCCCGGCACTTTGTTGGGCACGGCCTTCACGCAAGCGCTCGCGCCCGGGACGCTGCTCGCCAAGGCATCGCAGGTGCCCAGCGTGGCCGAGGTCGACGCCATCACCCGCCCCGATCTGGAGGCGGCCTTCCGTCGCTGGATTCGCCCCGAAGAGGCCAAGCTGGTCATTGTCTCGAACGAACCGCTCGCGACGCTCCTGCCGAAGCTGAATGCGACGCTGGGCCATTGGAGCGTGCAGGGGCGCGGCCCCGCCCCGGTCGCGCTGGACCCGCGTCCGGCGCTCGTCACCGGACCGCCCAAGATCGTGCTGGTCGACATGCCCGGCCAGGTCCAGGCGTTCCTGGGGGGCGGGCAACTGGTCGACATGCCGCGCAGCTATGAGGGCGTCGCACCGCGTCTCGCCAATATCGCGCTGGGCGGCGAGTTCACCTCGCGCATCAACATGAACCTGCGCGAGGACAAGCACTGGACCTACGGCGCGTCGGGCAATTTCGACGTCAACGACCTGGGGTCGAGCTATCAGGTCGAGGTGCAGCTGCAGCCGGACAAGGTCGGCCCCGCGATCAAGGAAGTGCAGAAGGAGCTGAACGCGATCGTCACCGACCGGCCGATCACGCAAGAGGAGTTCGACGAGGCCGTCGCCAACACGCTGCGCAAGAACGTCGCCTCGTTCCGCTTCGGCGGGCAGGTGATGGCCGCCGCCGCCATGCTCCAGCGCAACGGCTGGCCGGACGACTTCTTCAGCACCTTCGACGCGCGCATCCGCGCGGTGGCGCTGCGGGACGCGAACGCCGCGATGCGGCAGTATCTGCAACCTGCCAAATGGGTCTGGACCGTCGTGGGCGATGCCAAGACGATCCGCCCGCAGCTGGAAGGACTGGGCCTGCCGGTCGAGGTGGTGACCCCGGCCCAGGTGCTGGCCAAGCATTGAGGCGCACCGGGGCGAGGCCGATCCTGCCTCGCCCCGGGCGGCCATCGGCGCGGACGCGCTCCTCTTTTGACATGGGACAGGCCATGGACATCGATCATATGCCGCGGTTTCGCCTTTGCGGCATCGTGGGGCGGGCGCTGCTCGCCGCCGGGCTATCGGCCAGCATCGGCGCACCCGCCGCTGGCCAGACGGCGCCACGACCGATCGGCAACGCCGTCGTCGACCTGAGCCCGCCGCTGCCCCGCCCCAGCGGGCCATCCTGCACGGTCACCCTGTTCGACCGGCGCGAGTTCCAGGGCGACGAACCCTTGCCACTGGCCTACCGCCCGCCCGCCGACTGTCCCGGCCCGTGGCGCAAGGTGGTGCTGGAGGCAGACTTCGACGTCACCACGGGTACGCAATTCGACCGCTCCGCCGACCTGACGCTGGGCGGTGCCACCCTCTTCCTCGGCACGACGATGGAGCCCGGCGATACCTATGCCCCGCATTGGCACGTCGCCCGCGACGTGACCGATTATGCCGCGCTGCTCCGCACGGCGACCGACGGCCGGGCGACCTTGGTCAACTATCTCGACAAGGACCATGACGCGCATGTCCATTGGGGCGCCCGTCTGGTCTTCTACGCCGGGGAAGCGCCCCGGCCGGACGGCGTGGTCCTGCCGGTGACAGCGGGACTGGCGCGGCTCGACTCGCAAAAGCCGATGGTGTCACGCACGATCCGTTTCCCGCGCAACCTGACGAGCCTGGCCATCGACCTGTTCGCTATCGGGCAGGAGCGCGAGGAATTCTGGTACGATTGCGCGCCCGGCAATCTCGCCCAGCGCAACATCTTCGGGCCGCCGCCCTGCGACGCACCGTATCGCGAGGTGGAGGTACGGATCGACGGACGGCTGGCGGGCGTCCGCTCGGTCCAGCCCGACATCTTCACCGGCGGCATCAATCCTGGCCTGTGGCGACGCGTGCCCGCCTTGCGCGCGCTGAACCTGCCGTCCGCCCGGGTCGACCTCACGCCCTTCGCCGCGCTGCTCAACGACGGCCAGCCGCATGTGATCGCGCTGGCCATGCCGACCGCCGGCACGTTCTTCCGCGTGTCGGGCACGCTGATCGGAACGGTCGATCCCACCCGTCCGGTGGTGACCGGCGCGCTGACCGCCAACACGCTCGCCCCCGCGCGCATCGTCACACGACAGCTTCGCGCGCCACGAGGGCCGGGCGCGATCGGCACGGTGCAGACGATCGCCACGCGCGCCGACCGTGTCGAGGGCTATGTCGACACCCCTCACGGTCGCGTGGTCACCCGCGTCGCCTATGACCTCGACCAGCGGCTGACCAACACCCGCGACACCGGCGTGTCGAGCAAGCGCTATGTGGCGCGCCAGACGATGACCGTCACGACGCGCGGCGCGACGCCATTGCGGCGCCGCATCGCCGAACGCGACACACTGGCCATCGACATCGGCGTCCAGCCGCCGCTCTATGGGGTGAAAAACGGCACGCAGATCGCGCAAGCCAGCGAGCGCACGATCAGCGACGATGGCCCCGATAGCGGCCGCATGGAACAGACGCTGACGACCTTCGCCCCCAGCTTCTCGCTGTTCACGGCGCCGTTGCAGACGCCCAACCATGTCCGCGTCACCTCGCGGGTCGAGGATGCGACGGGACAGCGACGCGACGTCGAAGCCGTCGTGACGGACGACAGCGTGACATATAGCGACACCGCCCACCCGACGGCGAACGAAGCATCCGTCAGCAGTCGCGGGGCTGCCCCGGAACGATCATCTGCGGCATCGCGCAGTCGACATCGCCCTTCAATCGCGGGGTCGCACCCGTGATATCCAGGGCATAGGGAAAGCGCGCGCCCGCCGTCGGCTTGACCTGGTCGCCGCCGGGGATGGGTTCGTAGACGCCGGGCGTTGCCGTCACCGCCAGAAAGAGGCGCGCATCGCGGGGCGCGCGATAGGTAATCACCGCGCTGCCTCGACCCTCGACCGCGCCGAGCGTGGAATAGGTCGGCTCGGTCCCGCCACGCACCGCGACAAGGGCGAAGCGCCAGGTCGCGTCCTTGTCGGTCGTACCGCCGGTCAGCCGCACCGAGACGCGGCCGTCCGCTCCGGTCACCGTCAACGGGATCAGGTCGCTGCCGAACTGATGCAGCAGCAGGCCGGGCTGGGGCACGTAGCGGCCAGGTCGATCCCCCGGCAGCAGCGAGGCCCAGCGGGTGCCGCCGAACAGGAACCGCATGACCCCGGCGGCATCCAGCATGGCGCGCTGATTCAGGAAATCCAGCGTCACGAGGCGCGCGCCATACCAGCCCATGTCATCGGCGAACGATCGCATCCCCTGGGGGTACGCACCCGAAGACTGCCCCAGCCGCACGACCGCCGGCAGGAAGTCCTCCGCCCCGTCGCCGGTGGGCAAGCGCCGATCGTGGCGCCACGCCCCCCAGACCAAAGGCCGCGTCCGCGCGTCCTCGAACAGCATGTCGATGAACGGATAGGCGCCATAGCGCGCCACCGGCCAGACCGGGCCGAGGTTCAGGTGGTTCCCGTAATGCGAAATCCAGGTCGTCTTGCCCGGCACCAGCAGATGACCCAGCCAGTTTGCGACGCTTTCCCAGACCGGCCCGGCGGTCGTGCCGCCGCGAAAGCCGCCCGAATAGAATTGGATCACATGGCCGAATTCGTGCGCGAAGGTCTTCGACCCGAACGCCATGTCCTGCGCGCTGATCCAGACGCTGGGCGAGGCATTGGCGCCATGCACGGTCAGGTCGCCGCCATCGACATGCGGGCGGCCCGTACCATAGAGGTAAATGGCGATGCGCCGCCGCTCGCCCGCAGGGCTGTCGGCATAGGGCATGGGCGCGCCGGTCAGGTCACGGCTCATCCGCCATACCCATTCGGCCCAGTCACCGGCGCGCTTCAGAAATGTGGGCCAGTCCTGCCCGCTCGCCCTTACCCAGGCATAGCTTTCGCCCTGGGGATTGGTGCCGTACCAGAAGACGAAATGCTGTGTCTCATAGGCGCCGATCCTGCCGCTCTCCCGGTCGCCGGGTTGGACCTGCGCGGAATCAGGCACGGTCGCATATAGATTGGGGTCGGCGGCGTAGGGGTGCCGCGCCTGTTCCGCGCTGACGAAGGCACGATCGGCGGCCGCAAAGGAATCCGCCCGGAAGGCGCGGTAGCAACCGGCCGCCGTCACCATTTCGACGATCTGCCGCGCGTCCCCATCATCCACGCCATAGGCCTGGACCAGCCGGGCACGAAACGGCGCGCCGATCGCCAGCCCTTCGCGATCGCCACCATCATCGTCGATGGTCGCGGTCTGGCGGACAGGCCGGATCGGCGTCCAGCGTCGCATCGGATAACGCCCCCATGGCGCCAGCGTCATGCGGCTCCGACAGCCATCCAGCGCGGAGGCGAAGGCGGGACTGGCGTGCAACGACGCCGTACCGACCAGCACCGACACCAGCGTCATCCATCGCAATCCCGGCGTCATGCGCATCGCTCCCCATACCCCTCGCGCGCGCCGTCCCTCCATCACGAACGATGCCCCGCGCGACCTTCCGACATGCGATAGGACAAGGCAGATCGGAAAAGCCGTAACGCCGGCCAAGGGGCGTCCCGATTATGGCGATACTCCGTGACATCGCGACTGTGACGTGACACCGGCGGCGGGATAGTGGGGGGACGAAAATGGCTGGGACTTTAACGTCAAGCCCACCATCGGTAGCCTATTGCTTTACAGAAAAACAAAGTTGCGACGCCGTAGTTCGGACCATCGTCACAAACGGACGCACAACAAGCGAGCCCGGCAGACGCCGTCTCATCGTGGCGGTTATGGCCGAGAGTGGCCCATGACTGCCAATCCCCCCGCCCCCAAAGCGAGTTGAGATTTCACAATCCGTCCCTATCATCCCTACGGAAGCAACGGTTCGAGGACGGCGTGGGGATCGATTTGACGGCGGTGGAACAGCTCGCCACCGATCAATCCTCGCTCAAGGCTGCGGCGGGGCTGGCGAAGCCTGGTAAATGGTCGGGCCTCGGGACCAGCCATGACGGCGCATTGATCTGGGGCGAGTGCGCCGGGTCCGGGGCCAATCCCTATCGGGTCGCCGCCGACTTGCGCGACATGGGCAGCAAATGCACCTGCCCCTCGCGCAAATTCCCGTGCAAACATGCGCTGGCCTTGCTGTGGTTGCAGGCGGAGGCGATCCTGCCCTTCCCTGCCGCCGAGACGCCTGAATGGGTGATCGACTGGCTCGGGCGCAGACGCTCGACCGGTAGCGCGCCCAAGCCGGTCGCCGCGGCCAGCGGCGTACCCAAGACCCTGAACGCGGCCCGCAGCGTCGAGCCGGACGCCGCCCCCGATCCCCAGGTGGCCGCGCGGCGTGACGCGGCGAACGCGAAACGCGCCGAGGAGACCGAGCGCGCGATCCTGGCTGCGCTGGAGGCGCTGGAGCAATGGGTCGGCGATCAGCTCCGGCTGGGGCTTGGCGGGTTCGTCGAGGATACGACCGCGCGGTGCCGCCGGATCGGGGCGCGGCTGGTCGACGGCAAGGCGGCGGCGCTGGCGGGCCATGTCGACGAACTCCCCGCCCGCCTGCTCGCGCTGCCGCCCGGCGACCGGGTGCGCGGCGCGACGGTGGAGCTGGCGCGGCTGGTGATGCTGGCCCGCGCCTTTCGTGCCGACCCGCGCGATCCCGAACTGCGCCGCGCGGTGGCGTCGGCCGAAAAGCGCGAAGCCTTGCTCGACGATCCGGCGGCGATGCGGGTCACCGCCGCCTGGGAAGTGCTGGCCGAGCAGGTGCGGACGCGGCGCGACGGCCTGATCTCGCAGACGACCTGGCTGCTCAACCTGAAGGACGGCCCGCGCTTTGCGATGCTGCTCGACTTCTTCCCGGCGAGTGCAGGGCGGCGCGGATCGGCCTTCGTGCCGGGCGAACAGTTCATCGGCGACATCCTCTTCTACCCTGCCCGCAACCCCTTGCGTGCCGTGCTGATCGGGCGTGAGGCGGGCGTGATCGACGGACCGCCGCTCGACTGGCCCCGGCCGGACGCGCCGCTGGAGGAAGCATTGACCGACCCCTTCCTCGCCGAGCCCTGGGCGGCGGAGCGCCCGGTCCTGCTGCCGCCGGGCCGCATCGGCTTCGACCGGGCGGGCGCGCCCTGGTGGCGCCCGCATGAGGGCAATACGCCCTTGCCGCTGGCCGGTGAGGCGGAAGGGCTGCTCACCGGCACCGACCTGACGTGCAGCGCCGCGCTCTGGTCGGGGCACCGGCTGGAGATACTCGCGGCGCAAAGTCCATGGGGTCGGATCGGCCATGGCTGACGCGATCCTGGATGCGATCGGCCCGGTGCTCACCCGCTGGACCATGGGCGGCAGCGCGGTGCGTCAGGCCCCGCCCGTCTGGCGCGAGGCGCTGGGGGGCGAACCGAGCGAGGCCGAGCTGCGACTGCTCGCGCTTTCCGGCCAGTATCTGGGCGTGCTGGCGATCAACGAATCGGCGGGCGACCTGCAATCGCCGGGCGATATCCCGGTGCTGGCCTATCCGCCCCTGCCCGAGATATTCCGCCCCGGCGCGCGCCGCCTGCTGCAGGCGCTCCGCGAGCGGGGGACGCGGCGCGACCTGCTCGACTTTCTCGACCGGCGCGGCTGGACCCTGCATCCGGGCGACTGGATGCCGCGCCCCGGTGACGACGTGCCCCCGGTCTATGCGCCGTGGCAGGATTGGGCGGCGACCGCCGCCGCTTCGGCCGGGGCGGAGGAATTGACGGCCGAGACATGGGATGAATTCGGTCCCGCCGCGCGCCTCGCCGCACTCATGGACTTGCGCGGGCATGATGCCGCGGCGGCCAGCGCGCTGCTGCTCCAGAAGATCGCGGGCGAGCCCGCCGACCATCGTGCCAGGCTGCTCCAGACTCTGGTGCTGGGCCTGTCGGAGAATGATCGGCCTCTGCTCGAACAATTGGCCTCTGGTGACCGGGCACCGCGCGTCCGAGCGCTGGCCGCCGCGTTTATCGAGGGCCTGGATGGCCGGACCTCCCATCAGGACGACGAGGATGCGGCGAAGCTGGCGGCGTTCTTCGCGGTCCAGACCAAGGGGCTGTTGCGGCGGACTCGGGTGATCGAACCGCTGCCCCCCAAGAATATCGTCTATCGCAACCGCCGCACCGAACTGTTCGACACGGTATCGTTCGACGGTTTCGCCCAGGCACTGGGGCTGGAGGGCACCGAACTGGTCGCAATCTGGCCATGGGGCGGCGATGCGCTGCTCGACCAGGGGTTTGCGCAGATGGTGGCGCGCTCCGCCGCCGATCCGGTCGTTGCCGCGACCACCGACGCGCTGACGCTGGCGAAGACGATCGACAGCGACGCGCTGGAGATGCTGGTGCCACGCCTGACCATCGGCCAGCGCCACGTCGCCGCCGAACGGCTGGTCCGCGCGAACGGCGCGACCTTCGACATGGTACGCGCCATTGCAGGCGGCGATGGCGGCATCGACGATGCGATCCTGATGCCTGCAGGGACCGCGCTGCTGGGCGCGCTGGAGGCCGGAGGCGATCAGGCCGACGAATTGCTGGCGCTCGGCCTGCTCGCCTCGCGCGAGGCGGCGGGGCAAGCCTTGGACCAATTGGTGGCGGTGGGGCTGATCGCCTCCGATCCGCGCCTCGACATGCTGCGGCTGAACGCCGCACTCGACAACAGGAGACAGACCCCATGAGCGAGACGCTGCGCCTTCCTGCCGAGGCGACCCATGCCGCCGAGTTGGCCGCGCTGGCGGTGGACGATGCCGATCGGCGTCCACCCGGCTGGGCGCTGTCGCCCAGGCGGGTCGTGACCTATCTGATGGGCGGGACGGCCCCAGACGGCACCGCGATCAGCCCCAAATATGTCGGCGACCGGCGGCTGATCGAGACGGCGGTGGCGACGCTGGCCACCGACCGCGCGCTGCTGCTGCTCGGCGTGCCGGGGACGGCCAAGTCCTGGGTGTCGGAGCATCTCGCCGCCGCGATCACCGGCGATTCGACCATGGTGATCCAGTGCACCGCCGGGACCGACGAGAACCAGGTCCGCTATGGCTGGAACTATGCCCAGCTGCTGGCGCATGGGCCGAGCCGCGCGGCGCTGGTCCCGACCCCGCTGATGCGCGCGATGGAGACGGGCAAGCTGTGCCGCATGGAGGAGCTGACCCGCATGGGCTCCGATGTGCAGGACACGTTGATCACCGTACTGTCCGAAAAGATGATGCCGATCCCCGAGCTGAACGATGCGGTCTATGCGCAGCGCGGGTTCAACGTCATCGCCACCGCCAACAACCGCGACAAGGGCGTCAACGAACTGAGCTCGGCGCTGAAGCGGCGCTTCAACGTCGTCGTCCTCCCCCTGCCCGACAGCGCCGACGAAGAGGTGGCGATCATCGTCAAGCGGGTCGGCGAAATGGCCCATACCCTTGACCTGCCCGCCCCCAAGAATGTCGCCGACGAAGTGGCGCGCGTCGTCGCCATCTTCCGCGAATTGCGATCGGGTTCGACCGAGGACGGCAAGGTGGCGCTCAAATCGCCCTCGGGCGGCCTGTCCACCGCCGAGGCGATCGGCGTGATGGTCGGCGGGATCAGCCAGGCGACCTTCTTCAACGACGGAAAGCTGACGCCTGCGATGCTGGCCGCCAACATGATCGGCGCGGTGGTGAAGGACCCGGTGCAGGACAAGGCCGTGCTGGGCGAATATCTGGAGACGGTGCTGAAGAAGCGGCGCGGCTATGAAGGCTATTATGCCTCGCTGAGCGAGCTGATCTGACGCGATGGCGGCAGAGGTCTCGTTCTTTGGTATCCGCCATCACGGCCCCGGCTCGGCACGGCGGCTGGTGGAGGCGCTCGATACGCTCCGCCCCGCCACGGTGCTGATCGAGGGACCGGCGGATGCGTCGCACCTGCTGCCGATGCTCGCCGATCCGGCGATGGCGACGCCGGTCGCGCTGCTGACCTATGCCGAGGACGATCCCGCGCGCGCCAGCTTCTTCCCCTTTGCCGACTATTCGCCCGAATATCAGGCCGCGCGCTGGGCGGTGGCGCACGGAGCCGCGCTGCGCTTCATCGATCTGCCCGCCAGCGACCGGCTGGGCGAGGACAAGGCGGACCTCCCTATCGACGAAGACCCGATCGCACGCGACCCGATCGGCGTGCTCGCGACGGCGGCGGGCTATGACGATGGCGAAAGCTGGTGGGCCGACGTCATCGAGGAGAACCCCGCCTCCACCTCCGTCTTCGCGGCCGTCGCCGAGGCGATGACCGCCTTGCGCGCCGAAGCCGGTCCGCCGTCCACGCGCGAGGCGGCGCGGGAAGCGCATATGCGGATCGAGATCGCCCGTGCGGTCAAGGAGAGCGAGGGGCCGGTCGCGGTGGTGTGCGGCGCGTGGCATGTGCCCGCGCTGGCCGCCAGCACGAGCCTCACCGCCGACCGCGCGCTGCTGAAGGGGCGGCCCAAGGCGAAGATCAAGGCGACCTGGGCCCCCTGGACCGCGCCGCGCCTGGCGCGGGCGAGCGGTTACGGCGCGGGCGTCGTCGCACCTGGCTGGTGCGCGCATCTGTGGGACACGCGCCATCACCCGGACCGCGATGCGGTATGGCTCGCCCGGATCGCCTGGGTGATGCGCGAGCGCGGCCATGCCGTCTCCACCGCCTCGGTGATCGAGGCGCAGCGGCTGGGCCATGCGCTGGCCGCGTTGCGCGAGCGCCCGCATCCCGGCTTCGAGGAACTGCGCGAGGCGGCCATCGCCTGCCTGTGCTATGGCGAGCGGGCGCGGTGGGACGATATCGCGGCCGAGCTGTTGGTCGGATCGGCGGTCGGGGTGATCCCCGCAGACACGCCACTGGCGCCGCTGCTGGAGGATCTGCAACGCCAGCAAAAGGCGACGCGGCTGAAGCCCGAGGCGCTGGAGCGCAACCTGACGCTCGACCTGCGCAGCGAAAGCGGCCTGGCGCGCTCGACCCTGCTCCACCGGCTGAACGCGCTGGACGTGCCCTGGGGCGAGCTGAGCGATGCCGGGCGCAGTCGCGGCACCTTCCGCGAGAACTGGATATTGTTCTGGGAACCGGAATATGCGGTCCGGCTGGTCGAAAATCTGGTCCACGGCTCGACCATCGCCGACGCCGCCGCCGGACGGTTGAGCGAGGCGATGGCGGCGGAGCCCGATCTGGGCGAGCTGGCAGGACTGGTGCGCAGCGCGATGATCGCCGATCTTCCCCAGGCGACCGAAACGGGCATCGCGTTGCTGGAGCGGCGCGCGGCGCTGACCAGCGATGGCCTGACCCTTCTCACCGCATTGCCGCCGATGGCCGACATCCTGCGCTATGGCGAGGCACGCAGCGGCACCACCCGGCATCTCGGCGACCTGATGCCGCGTATCGTGGTGCAGGCGGCGCTGACCTTCCCCTATGCCGCGCGTCATCTCGATGCCGAAGCGGCGGGCGACTTGCGCGCGGCGATCCTGGCGGCGGACGGCGCAATCCAGTTGGCACAGCTAGACGCCGAGATCGTCGCGACCTGGCACGAGTCGCTGGGCAAGCTGTTCGAGGATGATCAGGTGACGCGACTGGTGGCGGGCACCGCCGCACGCCTGCTCTACGAGGCGGAGAAACTCGCGGCCCAGGATGCCGCCACGCTGCTCGCCCGGATGCTGTCGCCCGGCACGCCGATCGCGGAAGCGGCGGGCTTTTTCGAGGGATTTCTGGAAGGGGCCGGCGAGCGGCTGATCCACGACCACCCCTTGCGCGATGCGGTTGATGGCTGGCTTTCGTCGCTGGACGAAGACAGTTTTGTCGCCAGCCTGCCGCTGTTCCGACGCGTCTTCTCGGCCCTCGATCGCAGCGAGCGTCGCCGGTTGATGGACGCCGCGCTGGGCCGCATCGACACGGGTGCGCGCGGCTATGTATCGCTGCCCGGCGACGCCGCGCTCTGGCCAGCGCATGAAGCGCGCGTGCTGGCGCTGATGACGGGAGCCACGCCATGAGCCACGACGAACGCGAACGCCGCTGGACGCTCGCCCTGGGCGTCGATGACGGAGAAGGCACGACCCCGCTGTCCGAGAGCGACCGCCGCATGGGCAAGGCGCTGTCCGCGCTTTACGGCGATGGCGAGCCGGAGAAGAAGGGCCGGGGCGGGCTCGGCCAGTCCGCGCCGCGCGTCGCGAAATGGCTGGGCGATATTCGCGATTTCTTCCCCGCCCCCGTGGTGCAGGTGATCCAGAAGGACGCCTTCGAGCGCAAGGGGCTGCGCCAGATGCTGCTGGAACCCGAATTCCTGGCGACGGTCGAGGCGGATGTGAATCTGGTCGCCGATCTGGTCGCGCTGCGCGGGGTGATGCCGGAGAAGACCAAGGACACCGCGCGGGCCGTGATCGCCAAGGTCGTCGCCGAGCTGATGGCGCGGCTGGAGGCGCGGACGGCGGATGCGATCCGGGGGGCGCTCGACCGCTCTCGACGCACCAGCCGCCCGCGCTTCGCCGATATCGACTGGCCCCGCACGATCCGGGCGAACCTTGCGCATTATCAGCCCGCGCACCGTACCATCGTCCCCGAACGGCTGATCGGCTTCCTGCGCCAGCAGCGCCGCCTCGTCGATCTGGACGAGGTGATCCTTTGCGTCGACCAGTCGGGATCGATGGCAAGCTCGGTGGTCTATGCCTCGATCTTCGCCGCCGTCATGGCTTCGCTGCCCGTCGTTTCGACCAGGCTGGTCTGTTTCGACACCGCGATCGTCGACCTGACCGAAGAGCTGGCGGACCCGGTCGAGGTGCTGTTCGGCATCCAGCTGGGCGGCGGCACCGACATCGATCAGGCCGTCGCCTATTGCGAGGACCGGATCGAGCGGCCGGGCAAGGCGCATCTGGTGCTCATCACCGATCTGTACGAGGGCGGCGACGAGCGGGCGCTGGTCGACCGGCTGGCGCGACTGGCGGTGTCGGGGGTCAACATCGTCGTGCTGCTAGCGCTGACCGACAGCGGTCGCCCCTCCTACGACCCGCAACTCGCGGCACAGGTGGCGTCGCTGGGCATCCCCGTCTTCGCCTGCACACCCGACCAGTTCCCCGAACTGATGGCGACCGCATTCCGCCGCGAGGACGTGCACGGCTGGGCGGCGGACCGCGATATCAAGCTGGTGCGCTCCGACAGCTAAGGTCGCGAGCTGTCAGTCATGGCGGAGCGCCCAAGCCCGTACGGAACAACTGACAGGTCGAGCTTCCGCGGTGGCTTGGAGTCACCGCATAACCAAGCTGAGATCCTGCCCCGCAGGATCTCAGGCCTTTGTTATTCCCACTCGATCGTGCCGGGCGGCTTGCTGGTATAGTCGTAGACGACGCGGTTGATGCCCTTAACCTCGTTGATGATCCGGGTCGTCACGCGCGGCAGGAAGTCGCCGGGGAAATCGAAGGCCTGGGCGGTCATGCCGTCGACCGAGGTCACCGCGCGCAGCGCCAGCACCGAGTCGTAGGTGCGGCCGTCGCCCATCACGCCGACCGAACGGACCGGCAGCAGTACCGCGAAGGCCTGCCAGATGGCGTCGTACAGCCCCGCCTTGCGAATCTCTTCCAGATAGATGGCATCCGCCTTGCGCAGGATGTCGCAACGCTCGCGCGTCACCTCGCCGGGGATACGGATGGCGAGGCCGGGTCCGGGGAACGGGTGACGGCCGACGAATATGTCGGGCAGGCCCAGTTCGCGGCCGAGCACGCGAACCTCGTCCTTGAACAGCTCGCGAAGCGGCTCGACCAGCTTCATGTTCATGCGTTCGGGCAGGCCGCCGACATTGTGGTGGCTCTTGATCGTCACCGACGGTCCGCCGGTGAAGCTGACGCTCTCGATCACGTCGGGGTAGAGCGTGCCTTGCGCCAGGAATTCGGCCCCGCCGATCTTCTTGGCCTCGGCCTCGAAGACGTCGATGAAGGTCTTGCCGATGAACTTGCGCTTGGCCTCGGGGTCGGTGACGCCCGCCAGACCGTCCATGAACAGGTCCTGCGCATCCACATGGACGAGCGGGATGTTGTAATGACCGCGGAACAGGCTGACGACCTGCTCGGCCTCGCCCTGGCGCAGGATGCCGCCGTCGACAAACACGCAGGTCAGCTGGTCGCCGATCGCCTCATGGATCAGAAGTGCGGCGACCGACGAGTCGACCCCGCCGGACAGGCCGCAAATGACCTTGCCCGTGCCCACCTGCTCGCGGATTTCGGCGATCTTGGCGGCGCGGAACTCAGCCATGGTCCAGTCGCCCGAGAGTCCGGCAACATGGCGGACGAAATTGGCGATCAGCTTGGCCCCGTCGGGCGTGTGCACCACCTCAGGGTGGAACTGCATTGCGTAGATGCGGCGTTCCTCGTTGGCGATGATCGCATAGGGCGCCCCGGGGCTGGTCGCGACGACCTGAAAGCCCGGTGCCAGCGCGGTCACCTTGTCGCCATGGCTCATCCAGACCTGGTGCCGCTCGCCGGTCTTCCACAGGCCGTCGAACAGGGTGCAGTCGCCCTCGACCGTGATGAAGGCCTCTCCGAACTCGCCGCTGTCGCCCTTCTCGACCTTGCCGCCCAGCTGCTGGGTCAGCGCCTGCTGGCCATAGCAGATGCCCAGCATCGGCAGGCCGCTGTCGACGATCGCCTGCGGAATGCGCGGAGAGTTTTCGTCCACCACCGAGGCGGGGCCACCCGAAAGGATGACGGCGGCGGGATTGATCCGCGCGAACGCCGCTTCGGCCGATTGGAAAGGCACGATCTCGCTATAGACCCCCGCTTCGCGCACGCGGCGCGCGATGAGCTGGGTGACCTGGCTGCCGAAATCGACGATGAGGATGCTGTCGGGGTGCTCCATGGCGGTCCGATAGCGATGTCTTTTGTGAAAAGCTACCGGGGCGGACGCGTTTCCATGGCGTCGATCGCGACCATCCGCACCGCCTGCGCATCGACCCGGCAGCGAAAGCCGCGCAGCTCGCCGGGATCGGTCTTTTTCTCACGAATTCGGACCGTCCCGCGGACCAGCAGTCCGTCACCAAGCGGATCGACCGACTCGACGGCTTCGACCAACGCATGAGGGTGAAGTCGCCGTGCTTCCTGCTCGGTCGCCAGCGTACAGGCACGGGTCGCCGCCTCCTGATCGATATCGGCCCGAACAACCGTTGGCGTTTCGCCCCCGCGCACCGGGGCAAGCGGATCGGCGGCGGGCGGCTCGGCGGGTTTGGGACGGTTCGGGTCGTAGCCCGCGGCCTGGAACCCGATGGCGGCAGCGACGACCGCCGCTACGCCAGCCGCGCTCGTTTTGGCGTGTTCGCGTTGGTAATGAAGCTGCGTGGCGGTGGGTGTGGCGATGCCCTTGTTCCAGTCCCTGTCCGGCGTGGAGCAGCCGGACAGCGACGCGATCGTCGCGAGACACAACGCAGTGCAGGCTTTGCCCATGTTTCTCTCCCCCCTGTCCGGTAGAAAAGAAGCCACGCGGGCTTTCGGAAAGCTGAACAGCCGTACTGGGGCACGCCCCTCCCGTAAGCGAGTTTCAGGTCGGTCATGCCACCGGCATGACCTAAACGATGCGGGGCATCGTTTACCTGAAACTGGGATGGGGGAGGGCAAGCCGCACGCAATGAGCTCGGTGAGACACCCTGCCCTCCCCCCCCCAGCCCCCTCCCGCCTGCGGGAGGGGGTGCGCCAGGTGCGAGCGGCACATACAAAAAAGGGCCGCCCCATCGCTGGAGCGGCCCTTCCTCGAAGGTCTTCGAGGCTGCGTAAATTACGCGGCTTCGTCGAAATCTTCCTCGTTCATGACCGGACCCGAATCCTGGCCCTTCGCCGAGACGTCGCGGTCGACGAACTCGATGATCGCCATCGGCGAGGCGTCCGACGCGCGGATGCCGGCCTTGATGATGCGGGTGTAGCCGCCGTTACGATCGGCATAGCGCGACGCCAGAACGTCGAACAGCTTCACCAGCTGCGCGTCGTCGAGCAGGCGGGCATGGGCCAGACGACGGTTCGAGAGACCGCCCTTCTTCGCCAGGGTCACCAGCTTTTCGACGTAGGGACGCAGTTCCTTCGCCTTGGCGACGGTGGTGGTAATCTGCTCGTGCTTGATGAGCGCGGCCGACATGTTGCGGAAAAGCGCGGTACGATGAGCCGAGGTACGCTGCAGCTTACGGCCGCCGACGCGATGACGCATGGGATATTCCTTCGTTCGTTAAGGGGCCGTGTCACGGAACCCCAGAGCCGGTGACCGTCAAGGCCGTCACCTTCGCCTGTCTTGTTGCCCTCCGGCATTTACCGGGGAGCGGGTCAGCAAAGCTGCCGGAGTGGCCGGACCGGATCACGGCAAAGCCGCGATCCTGACGTCGAACGGGTCGCCCGTGGGCGACCCGCAGGCCGGACTTTCGCCGTCTCGCGGATAGCGTGGCTATCCGCGTGCGGCTCAGCCCATGATCTCCTGTTCCAGCTTCTTGGCCATTTCCTCGATATTCTCGGGCGGCCAGCCGGGGATTTCCATGCCCAGGCGCAGACCCATGGACGACAGCACTTCCTTGATCTCGTTCAGCGACTTGCGACCGAAATTGGGAGTGCGCAGCATCTCGGCTTCGGTCTTGCCGACCAGATCGCCGATATAGATGATGTTGTCGTTCTTGAGGCAGTTCGCCGAACGCACCGACAGTTCCAACTCGTCGACCTTCTTGAGAAGGTAACGGTTGATCTGCTGCGCGTCGCTCTGCGGCTCGCCACCGGCGGCGGGGATCGCCGCCTGGCCCACAGGGGCCGCGCGGGTGAGCGCCGAGTCGTCGAAGTGCACGAACAGCGCCAGCTGGTCCTGGAGGATGCGCGCGGCATAGGCCACGGCGTCTTCCGGGGTGACGGTGCCATCGGTCTCGACCGAGAGCGTCAGCTTGTCATAGTCCAGGTCCTGACCGACGCGGGTCGGGTCGACCTTGTACGACACCTGGCGAACGGGCGAGTAGAGCGCGTCGACGGGGATCAGACCGATCGGCGCATCGGCCGGACGGTTCGCGGCGGCGGGGACATAGCCCTTCCCGATGTCCGCGGTCAGTTCCATGTTGAACGTCGCGCCTTCGTCGAGATGGCAGATCACCAGGTCCTTGTTCATGACCTCGATGTCGCCCGACACGGCGATGTCGCCGGCCTTGACGGTGGCAGGACCGGTTGCCGAGAGCTGAAGCCGCTTCGGGCCTTCGCCCTGCATGCGGATGGCGAGCTGCTTGACGTTCAGGACGATGTCGGTGACGTCTTCACGCACACCGGCCAGCGACGAGAATTCGTGCAGCACGTTCTCGATCTTGATCGAGGTGACCGCCGCGCCCTGGAGCGACGACAGGAGCACGCGACGAAGCGCGTTGCCCAGCGTCAGGCCGAAGCCACGCTCCAGCGGTTCGGCCACGAACGTCGCCTTCCGCTTGCCATCGCCACCCTTTTTCTCGAGCGCGTTGGGCTTCTTCAGTTCCTGCCAGTTCTTTGCGTTGACAGACACGTGGTTCCCCTGAGTTGTGGGCCGGAACGGGGACGGTTCCAGCCATGGAGAGAGGCATGGCCGACTCGTCAGCCGGCCATGGGAAGCATCAGACGCGGCGACGCTTGGAAGGCCGCACGCCGTTGTGCGGGATCGAGGTGACGTCGCGGATCGAGGAGATCTGGAAACCGACCGCCTGCAGCGCGCGCAGCGCCGACTCGCGGCCCGAACCCGGGCCCTTCACTTCGACTTCCAGGGTGCGGACGCCGTGCTCGGCGGCCTTCTTGCCCGCGTCTTCCGCTGCGACCTGCGCCGCATACGGGGTCGACTTGCGCGAGCCCTTGAAGCCCATCATGCCGGCCGACGACCACGAAATGGCGTTGCCCTGCGCGTCGGTGATGGTGATCATGGTGTTGTTGAAGCTGGCGTTCACATGGGCGACGCCGGCGGTGATGTTCTTGCGCTCGCGACGGCGAATGCGCTGCGGTTCACGTGCCATTGAATTCTATCCTGACCTGTATCTCTGATGCGGAGAGCGGGAAGCAGTCTGCCTCGCGCCGCCCTCCGGCGGAGAAGAAGTAAATTTCGCCTCCCAGGCGAAATCCTTACTTCTTCTTGCCCGCGATCGGCTTCGCCTTGCCCTTGCGAGTGCGCGCGTTGGTGTGCGTGCGCTGGCCGCGGACCGGCAGGCCCTTGCGGTGACGCAGGCCGCGATAGCAGGCCAGGTCCATCAGGCGCTTGATGTTCATCGCGGTCTCGCGACGGAGATCGCCTTCCACCGTGTGATCGGCGTCGATGGTCTCACGGATCTGGAGAACTTCCTGATCCGACAGGTCCTGAACGCGACGATCGGCAGCGATGTTCAGCTTGGCGGCGATCTGCTTCGCCTTGGCCGGACCGATGCCGTGGATATAGGTCAGCGCGATCAATACGCGCTTGTTGGTCGGGAGGTTGACACCCGCAATACGTGCCATGAAACTTGTTCTCCTAGCTCCACGGAGCATGGCATGGCCGCACATGCTCCATCTCAACGCGATGGTTCCCCCACGCACGATAGCGACGCACGCAAATCGCACGTCGTCCATCGGGAGTGTTGGAAGGACGGTCAGTTACGGCCCGCGCAACACCCTGTCAAGCGATCGGTTCCGCAAACTTCGTCGATTGCAGCCGCCGGAGCGTCAGCCAGCGGCGAAAGGACACGATCGCCCAGACGATCTCGACCACGCCGAACGGCCAAGCCCCCTGGAGAAAGCCATAGGCCGATCCCGCGATACAACCGAGCACGAAGCCCAATGTCCACCAGTGCGCGCCCGATTCCATCGCGTAGCAAACCAGGGTGAACGACACGGCCGCCAGGCCGAACAGGGAAAGCGAATCCATGACGAAGGGATGTAGAGCCCTGAAGGGGAGGGGCAACCCTAATCCTCCCCGGCACGGGGAGGTGGCAGGCCGAAGGCCTGACGGAGGGGGGCCTCACACAGGACGCCCTTTGCCGCACGCCCCCTCCACCAGCTTCGCTGGTCCCCCTCCCCGTACCGGGGAGGATCAGGGGATAATCAACCGCGCGATCAGGCCGGGCGCATTATCGCCCAGCTCGAATCGCCCGCCATGCAGCCGCGCCACCGCCTCGATCAGCGCCATGCCCAGCCCCGCCCCCGGCGTCGTGCGCGCCGTGTCGAGTCGGCCGAACCGCTTCAGCGCCTGGGCGCGGTCCGCCTCCGCGATACCCGGACCATGATCCTCCACCTGGAAGACGATGCCCTCCGCCCCGTCACTCAGCCGAAGGGTCACCTGCCCGCCCGAAGCGCCGTGTTTCAGCGCATTGTCGATCAGGTTGGACAGCGCCTGGCTCATCAGTTCGCGGTGCAGCGGCAAGGGTGCGGGCCGCGCCTCAACCTCGAGCAGGAAGCGAAGCCCCGCATCCTCGGCGACCGGCGCATAGAGTTCGCCGATCTCCTCGACCAGCTCGACCGGCGAGGCCAGGGTGAAGCGGTCGCGTGTCACCGACTCGGACCGGCTGATCTCGATCACCATGGTCAGCATCCGCATGATCAGGTCGGTTTCGACCAGCAACCCGCCCAACGCCGCCTCGCGCTGGGTCGGATCGGCGATCAGCACCGCCTGTTCGGTCTTGGTCCGCAAGCGCGCCAGCGGCGAGCGCAGGTCGTGCGCCAGGCTGTCGGTGACGACGCGCAGTTCGGCCATCAGCTGCTCGATCTTGCCCAGCATCGCATTCAGCCGCTCGGCCAGCCGGTCGAAGGCGTCGCCTTCATCGTCGCCCGCCCGCACCTGCGACACGCGCCGCGTCAGGTCGCCCTCACCCGCCGCGTCGATCACCGCAACGATCGTGTTCAGCCGCCCCGCGACATAGCGCGCCAGCACCAGCCCGGTGCCGACCCCCAGCATCAGCGACAGGAACACTGCCAGCGCCAGCGCCCGCTCGATCGCGACCTGCTGCGCCTCGATCAGGTCGAGCGGACGCCCGACCAGCAACCAGTCGCCACCGATGGGATGCAGCGTATAGCCCGCCTCGCGCGAGGCCCATACGCCGTCGCGGCCCAGCACCGCGACCCGGAACGGCGTATCGGCCAGCGGCACCGCCAGATGACGCGGCGCATAGCCCGCCACCCGGTGCCCCTGCGGATCGAAGATGGCCAGCACCAGCGACACGTCGCCGGGCTCGCGCGCCTCCTTGATCGCATCGGCCAGCGCGGGGAGAGCCCCCGTGCGCCACACGGCCCGCAGCGCATCGGCCTGTTCGACGATCTCACGGTGGAGCGCCGCCACCGCGTCCGCACTGGTCTGCTTCCAGATGAAACCGACCAGGGCCAGATTGGACACCAGCGCCAGCGCGATCGACAGCAGCGCGATCCGCGCCGAGATCGTCAGGCGAAGCTTCACCCTTCGACGGCCAGCCTGTAACCCGCGCCGCGAACGGTGTGCAGGATCGGCGTGCCGAACCCTTCCTCCAGCTTGCGCCGCAGCCGCCCGATATGGACGTCCACCACGTTGGAACCCGGGTCGAAATGATAATTCCAGATCTTCTCCAGCATCATCGTGCGGGTGACGACCTGTCCGGCATGGCGCGCCAGGAATTCCAGCAAGTTGAACTCACGCGCGCCGACCGGGATGATCTTGCCTGCCCGCGTCACGGTGCGCGCCAGCAGGTCGATCTCCAGGTCACCGACCGACAGCTTGGTGCGGGTCGGCTCGGACGCCGCCCGGTCGGACCGGCGCACCAGCGCCTCGATCCGCGCCGACAGCTCGGCGAAGGAGAAGGGCTTGCACAGATAATCGTCCGCGCCCGCCTTCAGCCCATCGACCCGGTCGTCGACCGTGGCCAGCGCCGACAGGACCAGCACCGGCGTCGAGATGCCCGCCGCCCGGATCGCGCTGACCATCGCCAGCCCGTCGAGACGCGGCAGCATCCGATCGGCGATGATCAGGTCGAATATGCCCTCGCTCGCCAGGAACAGGCCGTCGCGGCCGTCCCCGCATTGCTCCACGGCATAGCCCGCTTCGGCCAGGCCCTTGGCGACATAGGCGGCGGTGGAGGCGTCATCTTCGACGATCAGGATCTTGCGGCTCATCGGCTCGTCTGCTCCGGCATAGGGCGACTTTCACAGTGTCTGCGTCGGTCCAAAGGCTCCACGTCCGCCCCCCGACCGTCACGAAAAGGCCGGCGGAAAGCGCGCTCTCCGCCGGCCCCGACGGCACCCCCGGGAGTGTCGGGCGCCGAGCTCTTTGAACTCTGTGGGCCAAGAGCTACCCCCGGACGGGCTACCTCGGGGTGACCATAATGTGACAAATACGTCATGCACCCTGCAATATCGCCCAACATCCCATTTCATCCGACGATCCGTTTCATAACCAACGGACTTTTCAGCAAATTCTGGGGATTTCCAGGATGATTTGGGCTATGGTAGGTCGATCATGATGGCTGCTCCCTTCCTTGTTCCAGCGCCGTTCGATGAAGAACGCCGCCTCGCCACCCTGCAGGCGCACGCCCTGCTTGACAGCGAACCGGAGGCGGAGTTCGACGCCCTGGTCTCGCTCGCGGCCGATATGCTGGGCTGTCCGGTCGCGGCGCTGACCCTGGCCGATCGCGACCGGTTCTGGATCAAGTCGGGCGTCGGCCCCCTGCCCAGCCAGATGCCGCGTGAGGTCGCCTTTTGCGACAGGACCATCCAGTCGCCCGACCTGATGATCGTCCCCGACCTGACCGAGGACCCACGCTTCGCCGTCAATCCCTTCGTCACCGGCGATGCGCATACCCGCTTCTATGCCGGCATGCCGATCCGGGTGCCTGACCTGGACGGCGCGCCCCAGGCGATCGGTTCGCTCTGCGTCATGGATGCCATGCCGCGTTCGCTGAGCCCGGCGGGGGAGCAGACGCTGCGCCACCTCGCCCGGCTGGCCGAGGCACTGATCGCCGCGCGCGCCATCGCCCGGCGCGCCAATGCCATGGCGGAGCTGAGCGAGCGTCAGGCGGAGGATCTGCGCGCCAAGGATCGGACGGTGCGCAAGGTCGAGCGACTGGCCATGATCGGATCGTGGCACACCATCTTGGGCACCGGGCAGGCGAGCTGGTCGGACGGCGTCTATCGCATCCACGAATTGCGGCCGGGCCAGACCTTCACGGTCGAACAGGGCCTATCCTATTATCCGCCCGAGGCGCGGGCCGTCCTGCGCGCGACGATCGATCATACGGTGCGTACCGGCGAGCCGTTCGACATCGAACTGGATTTCGTGACCGCGCTCGGCCGCCAGCGTCGCGTCCGGGTGATGGGCGAGCGCGAGATGCTGGACGGCAAGCCGCACGGGCTGGTCGGACTGTTTCAGGACGTGACCGAGCGCCACGCGCTGGAAACCCAGCTGCGCCGCAACGCCGACACCGATGCGCTGACCGCGCTGTCCAACCGCGCCGCCTATGACCGCGCGCTGGAGGCGGCGATCGCCCGGTCGATCGAGGATACGACGCCGCTCGGCCTGGTGCTGATCGATCTGGACGGGTTCAAGCTGATCAACGACACGATGGGGCATCTGGCGGGGGACGAGGTGCTGCGCATCGTCGGCGACCGGCTGCGCGCCGACTGGCTGAAGGACAGTTTCGTGGCGCGGCTGGGCGGGGACGAATTCGGGGTGATCGTCCATGACCCGGCCCTGCTCGCCGAGCCCGATTCGCTGCGGGCACGGATCGAGGCGCTGCTGGCGATCTCGGTCACCATCGACGGGCTGACGATGAGTTGCGCGGGCACCGTCTGTGTCACCCTGCGCCCCCCGGAAAGCGGGACGGTGCGCGATTTCATGCATCATGCCGACAGCCGACTCTACGCCGCCAAGCGCGACCGGGTCGGCGAGCGCCGACGTGGCGACCGGCGGCAGGCGGGATAGCGACGACTGAGGGCCGGATCGTCATCCGATATTCACTCCCGCCACCCTATCGCGACCCCTCATAAGGAGATCGCCAGCATGAAGACTTTCGCCATCTTCGCCTTCGGCGCTGCGGCCGTCATTCTACCGACCGCCATGCCCGCCACCGCCGCGACCATCGCCAACCCCGCCTCGACCTTCTGCGCGGCGATGGGCGGCCGATCCGTTTCGGCTACGCTGGCCGATGGCGGGGCAATCGGCCTGTGCTATCTGCCGGGCAAGAAGATCGTCGAGGAATGGACACTGTTCCGCATGTTCAACGGCAAGAAGCCCGCGCCCCGAAACAATCCGTTCCGCTGACGCCCTCACGGGCACCGGCCCTTCCCTCCGGGCCATACCGCCCCATATAGCGGGTCCATGTCTTCGCGCGCCCGCGTCCTTGTCCTGAACTCCGCACTCGGCCCGCTCGACTATCGTGTACCGCACGGGATGACGGTCGAGCCGGGGTCGATCGTCGTCGCGCCGCTGGGTCCGCGCCAGCTGCTCGGCGTGGTGTGGGAGCCGGAGCGGATGCCGTCGGATGCCGAGGTCGGCGACAATCGCCTGCGCCCCCTGCTGGGCGTCGCGGATGCGCCGCCTCTGCCCGACGCGCTGCGGCGGCTGATCGAGTGGACGGCGGACTATTATCTCGCCCCGCCCGCCGCGGTGGTGCGCATGGCGCTGTCGTCCACCTCCGCGCTGGAGGGCGCGCGAACCGTCACCGAATATCGCGTGACCGGCCATATCCCCGACCGCCTGACCCCGCAGCGGGCGCAAGCGCTGGAGCGGATCGGCGACCGCCAGGGCCTGATCCGCGAGCTGGCGACGATGGCCGATGTCTCCGACGCGGTCATCCGGGGCCTCGTGAAGAACGGCGCGATCGAGGGCGTCGAGGTCGATATCGACAGCCCCTTCCCTCTGCCCGACCCCGACCATCATCGCCCGGTCCTGTCCGAGGACCAGCGCGCGGCGGCGGGCATATTGGTCGCGGGCGTGACTTCACACAGTTTCCAGCCGGTACTGCTCGACGGCGTGACCGGATCGGGCAAGACCGAGGTCTATTTCGAGGCGGTGGCGCAGGCGATCGCCGAAGGACGGCAGGTGCTGGTTCTGCTCCCCGAAATCGCGTTGACCGAGCCGTTCCTGAAGCGCTTCCACGACCGCTTCGGCTGCGAGCCGGTGGCGTGGCATTCGGGGTTGCGCTCGTCGCAGCGACGCCGCGCCTGGCGCGCCATCGCCAGCGGTCAGGGGCTGGTGACGGTCGGGGCGCGCTCGGCCTTGTTCCTGCCTTACCGCAATCTCGGCCTGATCGTCGTCGACGAGGCGCATGAGACCAGCTTCAAGCAGGAAGACGGCGTTCATTACCACGCGCGCGACGTAGCCGTGATGCGCGGCAAGTTCGAGCCGTGCCCAGTGATTCTGGCTTCGGCCACCCCCGCGATCGAGACGCGGCAGCAGGTGGCGCTGGGCCGCTATACCGAGGTCAAGCTGCCCGGCCGCTTCGGCCCCGCGCAGATGCCGACGATCGAGGCGATCGACCTGATCCAGAACCCGCCCGAGCGCGGCCGCTGGATCGCACCCAAGCTGGTCGCGGCGATGAAGGACGTGCTGGAGAAGCGCGAACAGTCGCTGCTCTATCTCAACCGGCGCGGCTATGCCCCGCTGACCTTGTGCCGGACCTGCGGGCATCGGTTTCAGTGCCCTAACTGCACCGCCTG
Organism: uncultured Sphingomonas sp.; assembly: GCA_913777475.1. Lineage (GTDB taxonomy): Bacteria > Pseudomonadota > Alphaproteobacteria > Sphingomonadales > Sphingomonadaceae > Sphingomonas. The sequence goes on from CAJYRW010000065.1 coordinate 49,553, forward strand.
GATGGTCGAACACCGGCTGGTCCGGCGGCTAGCCTGCCATCATTGCGGCCATGTCCTGCCCACGCCGCGCGCCTGCCCCGAATGCGACGGCGAGGATACACTGGTCGCCTGCGGTCCCGGCGTCGAGCGGATCGCGGACGAGGCGACGGCGCTGTTTCCCGAAGCGAAGATCGCTATCGTCACCTCCGACACCATCTGGTCCCCCGCCAAGGCAGCGGAGTTCGTCGGACGGATGGAGGCGGGCGATATCGATATCGTCGTCGGTACGCAGCTGATCACCAAGGGCTATCACTTCCCCAATCTGACCTTGGTGGGCGTGATCGACGCCGATCTGGGGCTGGACGGCGGCGACCTGCGCGCGGCGGAGCGGACCTTTCAGCAAATCCGGCAGGTCTCGGGCCGTGCGGGACGCGGGTCCAAGCCGGGTCATGTCTTCATCCAGACCCACAGTCCCAAGGCGCAGGTGATGCAGGCGCTGGTAACAGGCGATGCCGAGGCTTTCTATACGGCCGAAACCGAGGCACGGCGCGATGCCGATGCGCCGCCCTTCGGCCGCTATGCCGCGATCATCGTGTCATCGGAAGATCAGGGCGCCGCACAGTCCACCGCCAACGCCATCGCGCGCGCAGCACCGAAGGTGGACGGGATGCACGTCTTCGGACCCGCGCCCGCGCCGCTTTCAATGCTGCGCGGACGGCATCGGTTTCGGTTGCTGGTCCATGCCCGGCGAGCGCTGGCGGTACAGGATGTCATTCGCGAATGGCTGGGCGGCTTGGAATGGTCCGCAAAGGTGCGCGTCGCGGTGGATGTGGACCCGTACAGCTTTTTATAAGCGCGCCAATCGCCCCAAACACGCCCCCTTTTTTCTCCCCTCCCGCAAGCGGGAGGGGCCGGGGGAGGGTATGGTGTCTCACCGAGCCCATCGCTCGTGGCTTTTCCCACCCCCATCCCCTCCCGCCTGCGGGAGGGGCGTGCCTGGTGCAGCTCCCCGCCCACTTCTCGAACCCCACAAACAAACACGGCCGCAGCTTTCGCCACGACCGTTTCAAAACCCAGGCAAGGAAAACCCTTACCCGGCATGCTCCGCCAGCACGGTCAGGCCCTTGGGCCCCACCTCGGCGAAACCACCACGGATCTGGATCGCTTCCGGCTCGCCCTTTTCGGTGCGGTAGACCTGGATCGCGCCGTCGCGGATCGTCGACATGAAGGGCGCATGGCCCTCCAGCACGCCGAAATCGCCCTCGGTGCCGGGGACGACCACCATATGCACTTCCTCCGAACGGAGGAGCTTTTCGGGGGTCACGAGTTCGAAGTGCAGCATGTCAGGGTCTCGTTTCAATCGCGCGGTCGAACGCGGCGATGGCCGCGTCGAACTTGTCCCGGCAACCAGGATTGCAGAAGCCGACCACCGCGCCGCGATAGACCGTCAACCCGTCGTCGCTGATCGGCTTACCCGACCAGGGACAGACGTCGTTGACCGCATCCTCGCGGCGCGGCGCGGACATCAGGCGTCCTGCGCCATCTTCTCGGCCTTGGCGACGGCTTCGTCGATGCCGCCGACCATGTAGAAGGCCGCTTCCGGCAGATGGTCATACTCGCCGTCGACCACCGCCTTGAACGAACGGATCGTGTCTTCGATCTGGACGAACTTGCCCGAGATGCCGGTGAAGACTTCCGCGACGTGGAAGGGCTGCGACAGGAAGCGCTGGATCTTGCGGGCGCGCTGTACGGTCAGCTTGTCCTCTTCCGACAGCTCGTCCATGCCCAGGATCGCGATGATGTCCTGCAGCGCCTTGTAGCGCTGGAGCAGCGACTGGACCGCACGCGCCGTCTCGTAATGCTCCTGACCGACGATGCGCGGCTCCAGCACGCGGCTGGTCGAGTCGAGCGGGTCGACCGCCGGGTAGATGCCCAGCTCCGAGATGGCGCGGTTGAGCACGGTCGTCGCGTCGAGGTGAGCGAACGAGGTGGCCGGCGCCGGGTCGGTCAAGTCGTCGGCGGGCACGTACACGGCCTGCACCGAGGTGATCGAACCCTTGTTGGTCGAGGTGATGCGCTCCTGCAGCGCGCCCATGTCGGTCGACAGGGTCGGCTGATAGCCCACGGCCGAGGGGATACGGCCCAGCAGCGCCGACACTTCCGCACCCGCCTGGGTGAAGCGGAAGATGTTGTCGACGAAGAACAACACGTCCTGGCCTTCCTGGTCGCGGAAATATTCCGCGATGGTCAGGCCCGACAGCGCGACGCGCGCACGGGCGCCCGGCGGCTCGTTCATCTGGCCATAAACCAGCGCGACCTTCGAGCCCTCGCTGATCGCATTCCCCTCGGCGTCCTTGGCGATCACGCCCGCGTCGAGGAATTCGTGATACAGGTCGTTGCCCTCGCGGGTCCGCTCACCGACGCCCGCGAACACCGAGGTGCCGCCATGGCCCTTGGCGATGTTGTTGATCAGTTCCTGAATCAGAACCGTCTTGCCGACGCCCGCGCCGCCGAACAGGCCGATCTTGCCGCCCTTGGCGTAGGGGGCGAGAAGGTCGATGACCTTGATGCCGGTGACCAGGATGGCGCTCTCGGTCGACTGCTCGATGAACTCGGGCGCCTTGGCGTGAATCGGTGCGCGCAGGTCGGTGGCGACCGGACCACGCTCGTCGATCGGTTCGCCGACGACGTTCAGGATGCGGCCGAGCGTCGCCGGGCCGACGGGCACGCGGATCTGCGCGCCGGTGTCGGTCACGGTCTGGCCACGGGTCAGGCCCTCGGTGGTGTCCATCGCGATCGTGCGGACGGTGTTCTCGCCCAGATGCTGCGCGACTTCGAGCACCAGGCGGGTGCCGTTATTGTCCGTCTCCAGCGCCGACAGAATTGCGGGCAGGTGATCGGGGAAGTGAACGTCGACGACCGCGCCGATGACCTGGGCGATCGTGCCGACATTGTTGGTGGCCGTGGTCGGCCGGATGTCATCAGCGGCGGTTGCCATCATTGCTTCCTTGGTTCTGCTGGCCCGACTTAGCTTCGGGGCGGGTAAAGGTTACGACCAGACGGCGGCCACCGTCGATCTTGTCACGGGTAACACGGTAATCGGCGCCGGTCAGGTGGCCGGTGGTGGCGCTTTCGGTCTGGATCGCGGCCGAAACCGCATCCTTGCCGTCCAGACCCAGCTGATCCATCGGCTTGGTGACCCAGCGGATGAACTGCGTCTTGGCGAACGGGCTGGTGTCGAGATTGACGATGTCGAGCGAGAAGCGAAGCGTGTTCAGCTGCTTCGCATCGCCCTCGACGATCAGATTGGCCATGTTGACCGGCGAGGCCGACGGATCGGCCATCGGCGTAGCCTGCGCAATGGCGCGATACTGGCCCTGAACGGGCGCATAACCGCTCATGCGAAAGCCCATCCGATCGAGCAGGCTGACCGTCTCTGGCGCATTGCCCAGCACGGTCGCCCAGCCGCCCGTCACGAACGGCGTCGGCGAGGCCTTGGGTGCGTCCTTCGGCTTGTCGGACGCCTGGCCGCATCCGGCCAGAGCGACCGTCAGGCCCAGAAGGAGCGCTGCCCGCATCAGAGCGCCTCGGCGCCCGAGATGATCTCGACCAGCTCGGTGGTGATCGCCGCCTGACGCGTGCGGTTATACTGGATCGACAGACGGCGGATCATGTCGCCCGCATTGCGCGTGGCATTGTCCATCGCGTTCATCTGCGAACCATAGAAACCGGCCTGGTTTTCCAGCAGCGCGCGGAAGATCTGCACCGCGACGTTGCGCGGCAGCAGCGCGTCGAGGATGTCCTCTTCGCTCGGCTCGAACTCGGCGACCGCCTCGATCGATACTTCGCCCTTGCTGGGCGCGGGCATCGGCACGGGGATCAGCTGCTGCGAGACGGGGTCCTGCACCAGCGCCGAGACGAACTTGGAATAGAACAGGTGCGCCACGTCGAACTCGCCGCGCTCGAACCGCGCGATCAGGTCGTCGGCGATGGTGCGGGCGTCGTCGAACTTGGGCGCCTTGATCGCGCTCATGTCGTGATCGGCGAGGATCGCGTTCGGGAAGAAGCGCTTCAGCACGCGCCCCTTCTTGCCCGCGATGTAGAACTTCACCGTCTTGCCCTGCGCCTGAAGCTCTTCGGCCTTGCGGCGCGCGGCGCGGACGATGTTGGTGTTGAACGCACCCGCCAGACCACGCTCCGAGGTGGCGACGACCAGCAGCTGGACATCGTCCTTGCCGGTGCCCGCCAGCAGCGGCGACGCGCCGACGCCACCGACGCGCGCGGCCATACCGGCCATCACCGCTTCGAGACGCTCGGCATAGGGACGGCCGTTCTGCGCCGCGTCCTGCGCCCGGCGCAGCTTGGCGGCGGCGACCATCTTCATCGCCTTGGTGATCTTCTGGGTCGACTTGACCGAGTTGATCCGGATCTTGAGGGCCTTGAGGCTCGCCATTTTATTCCAATCCGTCCGCTAGCTCGGTCAGTTCGACCGGGCCTGCCAGCCAATCCTCGTAGCTCTTGAAGACCGCGCGCGTGTACGGCTGCGCATGGTGGAATTCAAAAGCCGCGCGGTCGGCCCACCGCTCGTAGATATACAATGTCGCGCTGCCGTCGGCGGCGGGATGCGGGTCGAACCGCTCGCATCCCGTCTCCGTCCGGGTCCTCGCGACGATCCCGGCGACGGCCTGACAGGCCGCCCCGAAATGCTCCGGCTTCAACCGGATCGTCGCAAGATAGGTCAGCGCCATTGCTTACGCGAAGATCTTCGCGAACTGGTCGAGCGCGGCCTTGAGCTTGCCCTTGGCCTCGTCGCCCAGATCCTTGGTGTCGCGGATCATCGCCAGCACATCGGTGTGATCGTTGCGCAGGTAAGCGAGCATCGCCGCTTCGTAGCGGACGACCTGCGCCACCGGCACATTGTCGATATAGCCGTTGGTGCCCGCAAAGATCGACGCGGTCTGCTCCTCGAAGGGCAGCGGCGAGAACTGCGGCTGCTTGAGCAGCTCGGTCAGGCGCGCACCGCGGTTCAGCAGCTTCTGCGTCGAGGCGTCGAGGTCCGAGCCGAACTGCGCGAAGGCAGCCATTTCGCGATACTGGGCGAGCTCCAGCTTGATCGAGCCCGACACCTTCTTCATCGCCTTGGTCTGCGCGGCCGAGCCGACGCGGCTGACCGACAGGCCGACGTTGATCGCCGGGCGGATGCCCGCGAAGAACAGGTCGGTTTCGAGGAATATCTGGCCGTCGGTGATCGAGATCACGTTGGTCGGGATGTAGGCCGACACGTCGCCCGCCTGGGTCTCGATGATCGGCAGCGCGGTCAGCGAACCGGCGCCGTTGGCGTCGTTCATCTTGGCCGCACGCTCCAGCAGACGGCTGTGCAGATAGAAGACGTCGCCCGGATAGGCTTCACGGCCCGGCGGACGACGCAGCAGCAGCGACATCTGACGGTAGGCGACAGCCTGCTTCGACAGATCGTCGAACACGATCAGCGCGTGCATCGCGTTGTCGCGGAAATACTCGCCCATCGCGGTGCCGGTGTAGGGCGCCAGGAACTGAAGCGGCGCGGGCTCCGACGCGGTCGCGGCGACGACGATGGAATATTCCATCGCGCCATTCTCTTCGAGCGTCTTGACGAGTTGCGCCACGGTCGAGCGCTTCTGACCCACGGCGACGTAGATGCAGTAGAGCTTCTTCGACTCGTCGGTGCCGGCGTTGACCGTCTTCTGGTTGATGAAGGCGTCGATCGCGACGGCCGACTTGCCGGTCTGACGGTCGCCGATGATCAGCTCGCGCTGGCCACGGCCGACGGGGACGAGGGCGTCGATCGCCTTCAGGCCGGTCTGCACCGGCTCATGCACGCCCTTGCGCGGGATGATGCCGGGCGCCTTCACCTCGACGCGGCGACGCTCGGTCGCCTCGATCGGACCCTTGCCGTCGATCGGGTTGCCCAGGCCGTCCACGACGCGGCCCAGCAGGCCACGGCCGACCGGCACGTCGACGATGGTGCCGGTGCGCTTGACGGTGTCGCCTTCCTTGATCTCGGCGTCCGAGCCGAAGATCACGACGCCGACGTTATCGGCTTCGAGGTTAAGGGCCATGCCCTGCACGCCATTGGCGAACTCGACCATCTCGCCCGCCTGGACATTGTCGAGGCCGTAGATGCGCGCGATGCCGTCACCGACGCTCAGCACCTGGCCGGTCTCGCTGACCTGGGCCTCGGTGCCGAAATTGGCGATCTGGTCCTTGATGACCTTGGAGATTTCTGCGGCGCGGATATCCATGGGAACGTCAGCCTTTCATCGCGCTGGCGAGCGCATTCAAACGGGTGCGGATCGAGCTATCGATCATCTGGGAACCGATACGGACGACAAGCCCGCCGAGCAGGTCGGGATCGACCGAAAGGTCGACCGACACCTCGCGGCCGACGCGGGTGCGCAGCTGCTGCTTCAGCTCGGCAACCTGTCCTTCCGTCAGCGGGTGGGCGCTCGTCACCTCGGCCGCGACCTCGCCGCGATGGCGGCTGGCCAGCTGGCGAAAGGCACGGATGATCTGCGGCAGCGCCGACAGGCGCCGATTCTCGGCGAGGACGCCGAGGAAATTCTTGGTCACCCCGTCCAGGCCCAGCGTGTCGGCGACCGCCAGGATCGCCTTGACCGCCTGGCCACGCGCGACGACCGGGCTCTTGGTCAGCGCGACCAGATCCTTGTCGGCGGCCAGCGCGTCGCGCAGGGTCACGAGGCTAGCCTCGATCGTGTCGATCGAACGGCTCTGTTCGGCCGTTTCAAACAGCGCGAGCGCATAACGTCCACCCAGGCTCGCCTGGATGCCGCCTGTGCCGCTTATAGTACCGCCGGACATCTCCACGGATGCGAATTCCTCGAACAACGAACGGGTTGGCCCCATGGGAAACGGGGCGCGAAAAACGCGCCTCCGATGGGTTGGCGGGCGGTTAGCATCGGGAACCATTTGATGCAAGCTGCGTGGCACAACTTGTGACAGGTCGGTGACGCCGATGTAACGTGTTTGCGCGCAAGCCGTGGGATGAATGCCACAGCCGCTTCTGGCAGGATCGCCACCATGAGCCCCCAGCCCACCACCATGCCTACCACCATGCCCCCCGCCATGATCGATGAAGACGCCGCCTGGGACGCCTTTCGCCGTCGCGACCGCGCGGCGGACGGGCGCTTCATTGTCGCGGTGACGACCACGGGCATCTATTGCCGCCCCAGCTGTGCCGCCAGACGCCCCCGGCGCGAGCATGTCCGCTTTCACGGATCGCCCGAGGCGGCACGTGCGGCGGGCTATCGTGCCTGCCTGCGCTGCCTGCCCGATGCGGTGACCCGCGACCGACAGGCGGTGGCCGCCGCGATCGTGATGCTGGAGGCGGCGGACGCCGTGCCGCAGCTCGCCGATATCGCCGCGCGTGTCGGCTATACGCCGCATCATTTCCACCGGCTGTTCAAGCGGGCGACCGGGGTGACGCCCGCCGCCTATGCCCGTGCGCTGCGCGGCGTCCGGGCGACGGACGCGCTGGCCAGCGAAAGCAGCGTGACGCGCGCCTTATACGAAGCGGGCTATGCCGGGCCGAGCCGCTTCTACGCGGACAGCGAACAGCGCCTGGGCATGGCACCGGGCCAGTGGCGGCGCGGCGGCGAAGGGGTGACGATGGAGTGGGCGGTCCTGCCCTCCCCGCTCGGCGACCTGCTGATCGCCACCACCCCGCGCGGGCTGGCGCGGATCGCGTTCGGGGAGGACGCCGGGCATCTGCAAGGGCTTTTCCCCGCCGCGACCCTGCATCCCGCCGGATCGGCGACGCGCGGACTCATGACCCGCGCCATCGAGGAGGCCACAACGCCCGATCCGTTGTTGACCGAACCGGCGCGCCGCACCGCCTTTCTCGAAGCGGTGTCGCGCGCCTGGCTTTCGGCGGGCTGATCCGGCTCAGGGTTTTGCGGGCGCCTCCGACGAGGGTTCGACGATCTTGCGAATCGCGTCGCGATCGCCCTTTTCCAGCAAGGCCAGCATCTGCGCCGCCGGATTGTCGGCGGGCATGTGCGGATCAAAGGCGAGCGGGCGCAGCAGGACCTTGGCCTCGTCGATCTTGTTGTCCCGGATTCGCTGCGTCACCATCATGAAGCGCAGGCTGGCATCCTGCGGCACCAGCTGAAAGGCGCGGTCCAGCCCGGTCACCGCCGAGGGACGCGGCTTTTCGCCCTGCATCAGGAAGCTGGAGTAGAAGATCGCCAGCGGTTCGGCGGCGTTGGGGTCGACACGGTTGGCCTTGACGATCCAGCTGCGCGCCTCGTTCCAGACGGCGGCGTCCTTGCTCTTGCCCTCGCGGGCACGCTGGAGATGGATCATCCCCTTGTAGAGCAGCGCCTGTAGCGATTTAGGATCGGCCGCCAGGGCCCGGTCCGCCGCCGCCTCGGCTACCGCATATTCGCGCGCGTCATAGGCCATTTCGGCGAACCAGCCCTGCGCCACCGCGTCCTGCGGGTAACTGGGCGCAACGGACGCCACGCGGTTGTACAATTCCCGGCCCGACTTGCTGTCGACACCGCGATCGGACTGCATCCGGTACGCGATCAGCGCCTGCTCGCCGGGGCTCAGCACCCGCACCGTGACATCGACCTTGGGCAGGCGAGCGAAGGGGACGAGCATCCCCGGTATATTGCTGCGGCTCAGATATTTATCGAGCTCGCGGTCGAGCTGCTTGAGCGAGCCATAGACCTCGTTACCCGCCGTAATGCTGGGCGTGCCGGCGTTGAGCAGGGTAATATACCGGCCGAACTTCGCCCGGTGATCCGCATCGAACATCGTATAGTGGGTCAGCAGCCAGCCGCGACCATAGACCTGATCGAGCTGTTGCGGATCGAGCTTTCGCCGGGTCGAATCGAACAGCGTGTCGATCGGCAACTTGCTGCTGTCCAGCAGGCCATAGGCGCGGTGCTGCGCTGCGACCCCGACCATCACGCCATCGCGATCGAACCGCGCGGTGCTGGCGAACTCGGCAAAGCCTTCGGAAAACCAGGCGGGATAGGCCGCACCCGAATTGCCGAACAGGAAGTGATGGGCATATTCGTGGAACAGCACCAGCTGCGGCCGCATCGCGTTCAGCCCCTCGCCCTCACCCCGGATCGGCGTGAAAGCCACCGATCCGGACACGCGCGGTTGATAGAAACCCGCGATACTGTCGCCGTCCTTGCCATACAGGCGCCGGACCGCCGAAATACTGCCAACGACATAGACGGTGACGGGATTGCTTTCCTGGCCCTCCACCTCGGGCAGATTGTAGAAATAGCGCAGCACGCCGTCGAACTGCTCCAGCCGCGTCGCCATAGCACGGATGTCGCCTTCCGCCGTATTCCCGTACAGAATGAAGTGCTTGGCCCGCGCCTCGCGCCATTCGGCCTGGGCGGGTGCCGCCGACAGGGCCGCCCCCATGATCATCATCGCCGCCGCCCACCAGCGGCGCACGCGCCTTCCCGTCTCGCTCATTCCCCCGGCCCTCCCAAGCCGTTCCTCTCGAACGGCTATCTCACCGGATCACGGCGCGGGGGCAAGCGTCATTCGCGTCAGCGCCCCGCGCGACAGCTATAAACGAGCTTCTCGTTGGGCAGCGGCGGCAGCTGCTGGCGAATCTGTGCCTGCACGCCTTCCAGATTCTGGAGCGCGGTGTCGGTCTTCACGCAGCCGCGCGGCGTGGTCGGCTGCTGCAGCTTGCGGATCGAGTCCATGGTCGCGGCGGGCAGCATGTAGCGGGTCTGGGTATAGCTGCGGGTGACCGGATCGAAGCGGGCGACGGTCACCGTCGGCTCCTCGTCGGGCACGATGATCCGTTGCCACCCGCCCTCAGTCTCCAGATACTGGGTCTTGCCGTCGGCACAGCCCTTAGGCCCCCAGTCGAGCCGGGTCTCGGCGGTCGAGGAGACGGTGATCCGGCTGCGGTCGGGTTGCAGCGTGCAGAGCAGCGGACCGATCGCCGCGCCCGGCGGGGCCTGGCCGGCGGTCGTCGCGACGCCCTCGCGCGGCAGGGTGATCTCGGCCGAGGGGCGCAGTAGGAACACGACCACCGCCGCGACGACGGTCACGGCGCCGACCGAGGCCGCGATGATCGCATGACGCCGCTTGCCCCGCGTTTCCAGCAGCCCCGCCCCGCCGATCACCAGCGCACCCGCCACCAGCAGCAGCGCGGCGACCGCCATCGCATTCTCGCGCGACCGCTCGGCCTGCGCGCGCGCGGCGTTCAGTGCTTCCTCGCGGCGGAAGGCGGCGGCATTGGCCTCCTCGCGCTTGGCGGCGGCGGCATCGGCGACCGCCTTGGCATCCGCCGCGCTGTCCTCGCGCAGCCGTTCCTCGATCGAGGTGCAGGGCACGCCGACCGAGGCGTAGGGCTGTTTTGCGGCGCGCAGGAACGCCATCAGCTCGGTATCGGCAATCGCGAAGCCGAAGGTCGAATCGCCGTCGTCGGCGCGGGTCAGCGCGGAGTTCACCCCGATCACCCGCCCGCACGGATCGAGCAGCGGTCCGCCCGAATTGCCGCGCGCGATGCTGGCGGTGTGGAGCAGCACCTCGATCCCGGTCAGCGCGCGGCGGCCCGAGGCCACGCCCTGCGACCGGACGGGCGACAGCGGGCGGATATAGTCCGCCGCCGACTGCGCCGTCGCCAGGTCGACATTGCCGGGATAGCCGAGCGCGATCACCTGATCCCCCTCGGTCACCGGGCCGGTGAACAGGGCGGCGGGCGGCAGCTTGGCCTCGCTCACCTCGATCAGCGCCAGGTCGCGGCGCGAATCATAGGCGATGACGCGGCCCTGATAGGATTTGCTGCCCTCCGACGGGACCACGCCGATCACAACATTGTCGGGATAGCGCTCGGCGAGTTCGACGACATGCGCGTTGGTGACGATGCGATTGGGCGCGACGGCAAAGCCCGAACCATGGCCGAAGCCCGCCACTTCATCGTCGACCATCGCGATGGTGACGACCCGCACCACACCACGCGCGGTCGCGGCGATATCGTCGGCGCCCGCCGCGACGGGCCACAGTCCGGCGACCATCAGCAGGGCCGATATCAGGGGGGCAAGGACGAACCGGCTCAGCATCAGGAGCGGGCCATATCCCGCCCGCTCCATCCGCCGCAACCGCGATCGGTTAGGCATATGGTAAATCTTGCCAATTACGAACGGACCCCATGTCATGGGAAAGATGGGCATGAACGCGTTCGGTCGCCGTCAGGGTTTGGGTAGTGCGCCGGGAGGGCGCCCGGCCTTCGGCGTCGCGCGTCCGATGCACGGGCCGGGCCCCGCCATCCGCCCCGAACCCGAATCGCCCGCGCCCGGCGGCGAACAATTCCCGCCGCTGTCGACGCTGGCCGAGAATGCGGGCCCCGTCCCCGACGCGATGCAGCGCCTCGCCGAACGCCAGGCCGCCCCGGCCGAGCCCACCCCCGCCCGCGGCGAGGGGTTCGAGGCGTCGATCCACCGGATCAAGGAACAGGTCCTCCCCCGCCTGCTCGAACGCGTCGATCCGGAAGCCGCCGCGACGCTGGGCAAGGACGAGCTGGCCGAGGAATTCCGCCCGATCATCGGCGAGGTGCTGGCCGAACTGAAGCTGACGCTGAACCGGCGCGAGCAGTTCGCGCTGGAAAAGGTACTGGTCGACGAGCTGCTCGGCCTGGGTCCACTCGAGGAACTGCTGGCTGATACCGACATCACCGACATCATGGTCAACGGCCCCGAGCAGACCTATGTCGAGCGCAAGGGCAAGCTGGAGCTCGCCAATATCCGCTTCCGCGACGAGGAGCATCTGTTCCAGGTCGCGCAGCGCATCGTCAATTCGGTCGGCCGCCGAGTCGACCAGACCACGCCGCTGGCCGACGCCCGGCTGAAGGACGGCAGCCGCGTCAACGTGATCGTCCCGCCGCTGTCCCTGCGCGGCACCGCGATCTCGATCCGCAAATTCTCGGCGAAGCCGATCACGCTCGACATGATGGCGAACGGCGGATCGATGAGCCAGGACATGGCCACCTTCCTGAAGATCGCGGGCGCGTCGCGGTTCAACATCGTCATCTCGGGCGGCACCGGCTCGGGCAAGACGACGATGCTGAATGCGCTGTCCAAGATGATCGACCCGGGCGAGCGCGTGCTGACCATCGAGGACGCGGCCGAACTCCGCCTGCAGCAGCCGCACTGGCTGCCGCTGGAAACCCGTCCCGCCAATCTGGAGGGCCAGGGCGAGATCAGCATCCGCGACCTCGTGAAGAACGCGCTGCGCATGCGGCCCGACCGGATCATCCTGGGCGAAATTCGTGGCGCGGAATGTTTCGACATGCTGGCAGCGATGAACACCGGCCATGACGGCTCGATGTGCACGCTCCACTCCAACTCCCCACGCGAGGCGCTGGCCCGCATGGAGAATATGGTGATGATGTCCGACATCAAGGTGCCCAAGGAAGCGATCAGCCGCCAGATCGCCGACTCGGTGGACCTGGTGATCCAGGTCAAGCGCCTGCGCGACGGCAGCCGCCGCGTGACCAACATCACCGAGGTGATCGGCATGGAAGGCCCGGTGATCGTCACGCAGGAACTGTTCAGCTTCGAGTATCTGGACGAAGGCACCGACGGCAAGATCATCGGCGAGTATCGCTCGGCGGGCCTGCGCCCCTATACGCTGGACAAGGCCAAGCAGTTCGGCTTCGACAAGCCGTTGCTGGAGGTCTGCCTGTAACGGCGGTTCGGCAAGTCCGGGGCATGCAACGGCGCAGCCTCCGTTTACCCCACATTTACCATTATAGCCTATCATCCGCTCGCTCGCTTTCACGTGTCGCACGTCCGAAGAGCGACCGCGGAGAGAGATCGAACCTGTGGCATCTGCGTCACCGATACGGATCGACCGAGAGAAACCCGGCGATGCCGCGCGCCCCGTCGATCCGGCATGGGTCCGCTGGCTGACCCGCCCGGCCGATCCCGAGAACGAGGCCATCCGACCGGAACTGACCCGGCTGCTCTATACCAATCGGTCGAGCGTGATGTTCGCGACCCTATGCCTGTTGATGGTCCTGGGCTGTTACGGCTTCTATTTCGACTGGCGCGTTCCCGCCGTGCTGGTCACCCTGTTCATCCCCGCCGCCGTGTTGCGCTATCGGATGATCGGTCATGCCGAGCGGGTCGACTCGCCGACCAGATTGCTGGCGGCGAGCCTGTACTGGTCGATCATCGTCGGCGCGATCTGTGGCGAGGGCGCGCGGACGGGCGAACCGCTGCTGATGATCCTGAGCGGGCTGGTCATCGTCGCGGTCGGCTTTGGCGGGGCCTATAACAACGCTGGGGCACCGCGCTTCGCCACGTTGCAGACGATTCTGTTCATCACGCCCTATACCCTTTTCGCGGGACTCTCGGGCATGCCGGGGATGCCGGTCATCCTGCTTCAGCTGCCGCTTTGGCTGATCGGCATCGTGATGATGATCTTCAATATGCATCGGACCCACGCCCAGCTGATCCGCGCCGAGAACAAGGCCCAGCACCTCGCTTTTCACGACAGTCTGACGAGCCTGCCCAATCGGGCACGGTTCATGAATCAACTGTCCAGCGAATGCACCCGTGTGGCGCGTCCTGGGGGGCGCACGAGCTATGTCCTCTATCTCGATCTCGACGGGTTCAAACCGGTCAACGACACCTATGGCCATACGACCGGCGACGACCTGTTACGGGCGGTGGCGGAACGCCTCTCCGCCCCGCTGCGCCCCGGCGATCTGTTAGGGCGGCTGGGCGGCGACGAGTTCGCCGTGATCCTGCGCGATACGAACGCCGCCCAGGCAGCAGCGGTCGGCGAAAGCCTGATCGCCGCCGCCCGCGCCCCGTTCCATCTGGAAGACCGCCCGCCCATCACCATCGGCGTCAGCATCGGCGGCGTCGCACTGGCCCCCTCCTCCGATGTGCGCCACACCCTGCACGTCGCCGATACGATGCTCTATGCCGCCAAGCGCGCGGGCAAGGGAACACTGCGCCTCGCCGACGCGGCCTGACCGACGTCTGATCGACACCCGATGCACCACGCACCGTCATCGCCACGAATTGCCGCGCGCGCAGCTTCCCGATCCGCTACGCGTTGAGGCGTGATGCCCCGACCGCTCTATTTGCTGCCCCTCCCCCTGCTCCTGATCGCCGCGATGGCGCTGCCCCATGCGGGAAGGCAAGCCAAGCCCGCCGCCACTCCCGTACAGGAGGATGTCGTCGCGGCGGCCGCACGCGATCCGGGGGTGGCCACGCTGGCCCCCGACGCCGAGCAACGCTGGATTCCCTTTGAACTGACGCCCGGCAACCAGATTCGCTTCGCCATGACCATCGACGGGCGGAGCGTGACCGCGATCCTCGATACCGGGGTCAGCTTCACCTTGTTGTCGCAATCCTCCCCGCTGGCCGCCAAGGCCAAGGTCCGGCCCGGTGGCGAGGCAAGCGCCATCGGCGGTGCGGTCGCGATCGGGTGGATGCCGACCCGGAGGCTGGAACTGGGCGGCCTGACCCGCACGGGCGGCGGGGTGGTGGTGGCGCCGCTGCCCGCCCTGGCGACGGGCGATGCGACAGCGGTCGACCTGCTGGTCGGGCGCGACCTGCTCGCCCCGCATGCACTCGACATCGATTATGCCGCCAAGCGGTTCCGCCTGATCCCATCGGGGCGGATGCCCTTCACCGGATCGACCGCGCCGCTGACCGTATCGCCCGAGCGGCGGGTCTATGAAAGCGCGGTCGGGCTGGGTGCGGCGAAGCTGTCGCCGATCATCGTCGATACCGGCGACGGCTCGGCGCTGACCGTCACCCAGGCGGGATGGCGGACGGCCAAGCTCACCACCCTGCCGACCACGACCGCGATCGGCTTCGGCCTGGCGGGGCCGACGGTCAACGATTTGGCGATCGTGCCGACCGTCCGGCTGGGCAACCTGACCGCGCACGACATCGAGGTGCGGGTCGAGCCGCCCCAAGGCTTCAGCGAATCGGTCGGCGCGGCGGGGCGGATCGGATCGGGCTTCCTGCAACGTTACCGCGTGCTGCTCGACCCCGGCGCGGGGCGGATGATCCTGAAGCCCGGCCCCCATGCCGATGCGCCCGCCCAACGCTCCACCGCGGGGCTGTTGCTGGGCGTGGCGAGCGACCGGCTGCGCGTCCTCCACGTCATGCGCGGCGGCCCGGCGGCGGCGAGCGGCTGGCGCGAGGGCGACACGATCTGCGCGATCGACGGACAGGCGATCCCGCGCGACTATGTCGACAGCCCGATCGCTCGCTGGACGATCGGCAAGCCAGGTACGACCGTGACCCTGCGCACCTGCGACGGACAGGACCGCAAGCTGACGCTCGCCCGCTTCTACTGACGCCGCTTCCCCCATTCGCGCGCGGCGGTATAACCCAGATAGCCGGTGCCGAAGAGCGCGTAGAGCGGCTCCGGGATGGCGGCCAGATAGGCCGCCATCCCCCGAATCATCGCTGCCGCCATGGCGGGCCGAACGCCCGCCAGCAGCCCCATCGGAATGCTCCAAAGCAGCAAGGCATACATGACGTAGAGGAAACTCGGCCGCGCCCGCCGGGTCCACAGGTCGGTATTGCCGCTCATGACAGCCGGTCCGCCAGCCAGCCATAAAGGAACGCCTCATTGGCCGGACGCCGCTCGGCCAGCCGCAGATAGCGCTCGCCCTGCAACGCCTCGACCGCCTTCAGCAGGACCGTCTCGCCCGCCGCTCCGCGATGGCGCAGGAACGCGTCGAGCGCGGCCAGCGTCGCCGCACCGATCCGACCATCGGCCGCCAGATCGGGATAGTCGCGCGCCCCGCGATTGAGCGCGTTCAGCGCGCGCTGCAGGAACGTCGCCGCGACACCGGTGCCCATGTTCACGCCCGTATCGAACAGCTCCGCCGCCAAGCGCGGTGCACGCTCCGCCACCCGGTCAAAGCCCGGCGCAACCCAATAGAGACGGCGATAGATCGCCTCCGCCCGCACGAGCGGCAGGCGGCGCATCGGCCCGGCATAGCCGTCCGCCCGCGCCACCGCCTCGCTGATCCCGAACCGCGTCGCGCCGCCGCGATCGGCGGGGTGGTCGCTATAATCCCCTTCCCGTGCGATCACCTGCGCGATCAGGGTATCCACTCCGGTCTTTTCCCCCTGTCCCATGATACTCTCCCCCCGTTTCGAGGAGATACGAACCATATCGGTTCACTGTAGGACAGCAGATTCTGCCCTTCCTCCCCTACGAGGGGAGGAAGGGCATATGCGGTCAGTCAAGCACCGTCCGCGCCAGCGCCAGCGTGCCGAGCGGCCCGGCTTGGTCGCCCAGCTGCGCATGGACGATGCGGTTGGCGATCTCGGCCTGGTTGATGAAGGGCAGATAGCCGGACAGCTTCTCGACCACGCCCGCACGGATCATGTCGAGCAGTTGCGGCTGGCCGACGCCCACGCCGCCGCCGATGACGATGCGACCGCAGGCCAGGGTCAGGAACAGCCCGGCAAAACTCTCCGCCAGCGCATCGGCGACATAGGCCCAGACGGGATCGTCCGCCGCGAGTTCCTGCGCGGGCTTGCCCGCCCGCGCCGCGATGGCGGGCCCGGCGACCAGCCCTTCCAGGCAATCGCCATGAAAGGGACAGGCGCCCGCGAAGTCGTCCCCGGCGATCCGGCGGACGCGGACATGGCCCGCCTCCGGATGCATCCGGCCCGATACCGGCTGGCCGTTGACGATGATGCCCATGCCGACGCCGGTGCCGACCGTGACATAGACATGATCGGCCAGCCCGCGCGCCGCGCCCCACTGCCCCTCGGCCAGCGCCGCGCCGGTCACATCGGTATGGATGGCGACCCGCTCGCCGAAGCCCTCGGACAGCGCACCCGCCACGTCCGCGCCCGCCCAGCCTGGCTTGGGCGTGGCGAGCATATGGCCATAGTCCGCGTCGGTCTTGTCGAGCGCGATCGGGCCGAAGCTGCCGATGCCCAGCGCCTCGGGGGCATATTGGTCGCGCCACTCGGCCAGACGCTGGCGCAGCGCGGCCAGCGTCACCGCCGGGGTGGTCGTCGGCAGCCGTTCGGACACCAGGATGTCACGCCCGCGGCCGATCAATACAATCGATTTCGTACCGCCGAGTTCGACGCCCGCCACGATCCGATCATCCGCCTCGGCCATTCCAGTCTCCTGCCCGTCATTCTGGGGTTTCTTGCGCGTCGCGCCTGCGCGAAACCGCGTGCCCGGGTCAAGGGTGTCGCGCGGTTTCGCAGGGTGGCGGGCAAAATTCGCGCATGATCGCCCCCGCCCCACAGCTGGGGGCGGGGACATACGGACGGGCGAGAGGACTCAGAAAATGGGCTGGGCGACCAGCGCGGCCTCACGCTGGCACTGGGCCGCATCGGGGCGCGGCGTGGCGGGATCGCGGCGCAGCGCATCGATCTCGGCCTTGGCCGCCGCCAGGTCATGCTGGAAATCCGGGCTTTGCGACAGGGCGGTTAGCGTCGCGGTGGCGGACAGCCGCCCACCCTCCACCGCGCTGGCATTATGCGCACCGCACACGATGCGGCTTTCCCCGAACGCCCGGCCACGCGCCAGGATCTGGGTCGCCCGATCGGGGGCCAGTTCGGCCAGCAGCGTCGCCCAGGTCCACCCAGCTGTCGTGTGGCCCGAGGGATAGTCGTAACTGCCCTTCAATTCGGCGGCGGGCTGGCAGGTCGGGCCCTTGTCGATCAGATAGGGGCGCTGGCGCTTGTAGAAATTCTTGGCAATGCCGGTCGCGCGCGCGGTGTCGGAGCCCGCATTGTGGATCAGCCGCATCGTCGCGGGCGCGGCTTGCGGGGTCAGCGTCACGCCCAGCGCGCAGGAGAAGTCCTGCGCCATGTGCCCATCGTCCAGTTGCACGTCGTTGGTCGCCAGGTGCCAGCGCGGCGTGCCGATCAGCTTGCGCGTCTGGCGGAAGATGGCGCGATCGGCACGGCCGCGTATATCGTCTGGCCGGGGTGCCGGCGGCAGGACGGCGAGCAGATCGAAGCTGCCCTTTGCCAGATAATGGGCCGGCTCGTCGCCCTCGCGGATGTCGGCGACCGCCGCCGTGCAGGTCAAGGCGAGCAGTGCCGCCCCCAGGCAGCCGATGGTGTGTTTGAACATGCCCCTGAAACTCCGGTTCAAAGCGAGGTGAGATAGAAAAGACGAGTCGCGCGCAGATTGCCGACATGCGCCATCGCCAGCGTGACACCGCCCGCGACGGTCAAAGCGGTGCCCAGCGTCAGCCCCTCGAACCCCAAACCGGCGACCAGCAGGGTCAGCCCGAGGCTACCGATGACCAGCGGAGCGATCGCGCCGTGCCGCCGCCACCCGGAGATCAGCGTCCAGGTGCTCAGCGGGACAGCGATGGCGAGCATCACGATATGGAACAGTTCGCCACCATCCGCCCAGGCCGCCAGCGCGGGGAGGAAAGCGATGACGACTGGCAAGGCGAGACAATGGATCAGGCACAGGGCGGACGCACCAATCGCCAGGCCATCGAGCCGCCCGGCCGACGCTCCGGGGCGGTGCCCCGACTTTTCGACGGATTCCGGTGCCACGCGCTCTGGCCCCTGTTCGACGGTCGTGCTGTGAATCATGCTTTATCGCCTTGCCAATGACCTTGGCGCGCCCATGTAATATTATATCATCAAAATCAACCCACCACGATCACGACCTCTTTAATCAGTATTCCGTATAATATAGGCTGTCCTCAAATCAGAATGAGGAAAATGGAATGGCGAGCACCCGGCTGTTGATATGCGCGAGCCTGTCCGCCCTGATCGTGGGAACCGCTTCGGCACAGACGGTGCCCCAGGCGACCCCAAGCGCGGCCCCGGCGCCAGCCCAGAACGAGCCTCGCCCGGATTGGGAAAATCCCGCCGTCAACCATATCGGCGCCGAACCGATGCACAGCAGCTTCGCCGGGTTCGAGACGCGCGCCGCCGCGCTGTCGGGCGATGTCGCCAAGTCCCGCTATCACCTGTCGCTCGACGGGACGTGGAAGGTTCACATGTCCCCAAATCCCGAGGCGCGGCCGGTCGGGTTCGAGGACCCCGCCCGCGACGTGTCGAGCTGGCGCGACGTGAAGGTCCCCGGCATATTGCAGGCCGAGGGGCTGAGCCGCGCGATCTTCGTGGGCAGCGGCTATCCCTTCCCTCGCAACGCGCCCTTCATCGAGCATCGGCTGAACGAGGTCGCCTCCTATCGCCGCGATTTCGTCGTGCCCGCCCATTTCGCCGGGCGTCGCCTGTTGCTGACCGTCGGCGCGGCGGGGGCGGCCTATTATCTGTGGGTCAACGGCCAGAAGATCGGCTATTCGGAGGACTCCAAGCTCCCCACCGAATTCGACATCAGCCGCGCGGCCAAGCCGGGCCGGAACACGGTCGCGATCGAGCTCTATCGCCATGCGGACGGCAGCTATCTGGAGGATCAGGATTTCTGGCGCGTCAACGGGATCGAGCGCTCGATCACCCTCTATGCCGCGCCGCAGACCCATATCCGCGACCTGGGCATCGATGCCGGGCTGACCCATGACTATCGCGATGGCACGCTGTCGGCCGCGATCGATCTGGCGGGCGCGGCCGAGGCGACGACCGTGCGCGCGACATTGCTCGATGGCAAGCGCACGGTGCTGACCCGCACCGCAACCCCGACCGGCTCCACCGCGACGATCACCGCCGAGGTGCCGGGCGTGAAGACCTGGAGCGCGGAGGACCCGAACCTCTATACGCTGCTGGTCGAACTGCTCGATGCGAAGGGCAAGCTGATCGAGGCGACCAGCCGCCGCATCGGCTTCCGCACCGTCGAGATCGCAGGCGGCGAGGTGCGGGTGAACGGCAAGCGGATCATGATCCGTGGCGTCAACCGGCACGAGCACGACCCCCACACCTTCCGCATCGTGTCCGAGGAGACGATGCGCAAGGATATCGCGTTGATGAAGGCCGCCAACATCAACGCGGTCCGCACCTCGCACTATCCCAACGATCCGCGCTGGTACGATCTGGCCGACGAGTACGGCTTGTACGTGATGGACGAGGCCAATATCGAGAGCCACGGCTACCTCAGCCTCACCCAGGAAAAGAACGATCCGACGCTGAACCTGGGCCATGATCCCGCATGGGCCGCCGCGCATCTCGACCGGGTGCAGCGCATGGTCGAGCGCGACCGCAACCACCCCTCGGTCATCTTCTGGTCGCTGGGCAATGAAAGCGGCGTCGGCCCCAATTTCGAGGCGGCGGCGAAATGGGTTCGCGCGCATGACAAGACGCGGCTCATCAACTTCCTCGGCTATAGCATGAGCGGCTGGCGGCATCCGACCAACGATTATGTCGACATCTTCGCGCCCATGTATGACGATGTCGAAAAGCTGGCCGACTATGCCCAGCGGCCCGAATTCACCCAGCCGCTGATCCTGTGCGAATATGCCCATTCGATGGGCAACAGCCTGGGCGACTTCCAGGGCTATTGGGATACCTTCCGCAAATACCCAAAGCTCCAGGGCGGCTTCGTCTGGGACTGGGTCGACCAGACCATGATCCTGAAGGACAAGCAGGGCCGCCCCTATTGGGGCCAGGGGCTGGATTACGATCCCGATCCCAAGGATGCCGGGCTGCATGGCGACGACAGCCCCGTGGGCGACGGCGTGATCCAGTCGGACCGCACCCCCGACCCCGAATATTATGAGATGGCGCATGTCCAGTCGCCGATCCACTTCACCCATGAGGGCGGCGGTTGGCAGGTGGTGAACCGCCACGACCATATCGACCTGTCGCGCTTCACGCTGGACTGGACGGTGCTGGAGAATGGCGTCGAGACCGCGCATGGCAGCATCGCGACGCCGCAGGTCCTGCCCGGCCAGAGCGCGCCGATCGCCTTCACCCTGCCCGCGCCCAAGGACGCCTCGGCCGAACGCTCGCTGATCCTGCGCGCGCGGACCAAGGCGGGCGCAATCCCGCCGCTGCCCGCGGGCCAGGTCATCGGCTGGGAGCAGTTCGCCCTCTCCGCCCCCGTCTTCGCCGCCGCGCCCGCCGGATCGGTCGCGCCGGAGGAAAGCGCCGATGCGATGACACTGAAGGCGGGCAACGCGGTGCTGGAGATCGACCGCACGACCGGCCTGGTCCGCCGCTACGCCCGTGACGGCAAGACCCTGCTGACCGGCGGCGCGCCCAATTTCTACCGCGCGCCGACCGACAATGACGTCGGGTCGGACGTGCCCAAAAGCCATGCGATGTGGCGCTATTTCTCCGAGCATCGCCGCCTGGACGACATTCACCGCGACGGGAACGCGATCGTGGTCGATCAGGACATGGGCGTCGGATCGGTCAAGATGCAGACCCGCTGGACCATGGCCCCGGACGGCGCGGCGACCGCGACGGTGCGCTTCACGCCGCTGCGCGCGACCCTGCCCGATCCCTTGCGTGTCGGCCTGGCCTTCGCGACACCGGGGCAGCAGTTCAGCCAGGTCAGCTGGTTCGGGCGGGGCCCTTGGGAAAGCTATGCCGATCGCAAGACCGGCGCGATCATCGCGCGCTGGGACGGCAAGCTGGCCGACCAATATCACGACTATGCCCGGCCACAGGAGAGCGGCAACAAGACCGATGTCCGCTGGGTCCAGCTGACCGGCACCGGCGTCGGACTTCGCGTGACGGGGGCGCAGCCGTTGTCGGTCAACGCCCTGCCCTTCCCGTACAGCGACCTCGCGCTGAAGCCGCCGACCAAGGCGCACAGCTCGGACATTTATCCGCATGGCGACGGCACGCTGCTGATCGACGCCGCGCAGGCGGGCGTGGGCGGCGACACCGGCTGGAACCTCGATGGCCGCGCGCACATGCCCTATCGCATCGCGCTCCAGCCGCTGACCTATAGCTTCACGATCGGGGGCGCGCAGTGAGGCATTGGCTGGCCCTCTCCCTCCTGCTGACGACGACACCGCTGGCGGCACAGACCGTACCCCAGCGGATCGGCGCATCGCTGAGCTTACGCGACCAATGGCAATGGCTGACCCGCGATATCGCCTCGCCCGCCGAATGGGATGCGGATGGACGGCATTTCCATTATCGCAAGACGGTGGCGGGCGGCTTCGCGTTCATCGATGTCGATGCCACCACTCGCGCCAAGGCGCCCGCCTTCGACGCCGCCGCACTGGCCCCGGCACTAGCGAAGGTCATGGGCCAACCGGTCGCACCCTTGCGCCTGCCCTTCGAGCATTTCGACTATACGCCGGACCGGTCGGCGATCCGTTTCACCATCGGCTATGACGACGGCGTGACCTATTCCTGCGTTCTCGCCCAGCCGGTGTGCCGCATCGTCCCACCCGAAAACCCCGCCCGCCCGCGCGGCTTCGGCGTGGTGCGCGACCTGCGCGTGGCAGCCGACAATCACCCCCGCCCGTCGCCGGACGGCAAACTCGAAGCCCTGGTGCTCGACGACAATCTGGTCGTGCGGGAGGTCAAGGGCGGCAAGGAAGTGTGGCGGAGCCAGGACGGCAGCCCCGCCAATTTCTACGACCCCGAAACCATCGCCTGGAGTCCCGATAGCCAGCATATCGCGCTCCAGCGCGTCCGCCCCGGCTATCCTCGCATGGTCACCCGCGTCCTCGCCGCGCCGCCGGGCAAGGTCCAGCCGGTCGTCGTCCAGCAACTCTACCCCAAACCCGGCGACGCGGTGGATCAGGAAGAGCCCGTCCTGTTCCGGGTGTCGGACGGCCAGCGGACCGAGATCGACCCGAGCCTGTTCGCGAACGCCTATACCCTGTCCGCCCCCGAGTGGCGGGCCGACAGCCAGAGCTTTGCCTTCAACGACCTGAAGCGCGGCTTCGGTGAGGCGAAGATCATCGCCGTCGATGCCGATACCGGTCGGGCGCACGCCGCCGTGACCGAGACGGCAAAGACCTTCGTCTTTCGCGACCGTATCTGGTCGCATGACGTGAAGGGACTGGGCCGCGAAATCCTCTGGGCGTCGGAGCGTGACGGCTGGCGGCATCTCTATCTGGTCGACGGCGCGACCGGCCGGATCGTGCGCCAGATCACCAAGGGCAACTGGCTGGTCCGCGACATTGCCAAGGTCGATGACGACAAGCGGCAAATCTGGTTCTCGGCGAGCGGCTATGTGCCGGGCGAGGACCCTTATTACAAACACTGGTTCCGGGTCGATTTCGACGGCCGCAACCTGACGCGACTGACCCGGGAGAATGCGACGCACGAGGTGCGGTTCTCCCCCGACATGACCACTTATGTCGACGTCTATTCGCGTACCGACCTGCCCGAAACGATGGAACTGCACGACGCGCGTGACGGCCGCCTGATCGAGACGCTGGAAAAGGGCGACATCACCGCGCTGACCGCCGCCGGCTTCCGCCCGCCGGAGCGCTTCACGGCCAAGGGCCGCGACGGCAGGACCGATATCTATGGCCTGGTCGTCCGCCCGCGCGATTACGATCCCGCCAAGCGCTATCCGGTGATCGAGAATATCTATGCCGGCCCGCACGACAGTTTCGTGCCCAAGGCCTTCTGGCCGTTCGGCGGCTTTTCCGGCGGCGACAAGGTCATGGGGATGCAGCAGCTCGCCGACCTGGGCTTCGTCGTCGTGATGATCGACGGCATGGGCACTGCCAACCGCTCGAAAGCCTTTCACGACGTCGCCTGGAAGAATCTGGCCGATAGCGGCTTTCCCGATCGCATCGCCTGGATGAAGGCGCTGAACGCCAAGGACCCCGCCGTCGACATCAGCCGCGTCGGTATCTATGGCGGCTCGGCGGGCGGGCAGAGCACGCTGAACGCGCTGCTCTTCCATCCCGAATTCTACAAGGCCGGGGTCGCCTATGCCGGCTGTTTCGACAACCGGATGGACAAGATCGACTGGAACGAACAATGGCTCGGCTATCCGGTCGACCAGAGTTATCTGGATGCTTCAGGCGTGGTCCATGCCCACCAGTTGCAGGGCAAGCTAATGCTGGTCGTCGGCGAGCAGGATTCCAATGTCGATCCCGCCAGCACGACCCAGGTCGTCGATGCGCTCATCAAAGCCGACAAGGATTTCGACCTGCTGGTCATCCCAGGCGGCGAGCACACGGCGGGGCGCAGCACCGGCCCGGTGGCATACGCGATGCGGCGGCAATATGCCTTTTTCCTGAAGGCCCTGCGCGGCGAGGAATGATCCTCCCCGGCACGGGGAGGGGGACCATGCGAAGCATGGTGGAGGGGGCGTGCGGCAAAGGACGTCGTTTTGAGGAAGCCCCCCTCCGCCAGCGCTACGCGCTGCCACCTCCCCGTACCGGGGAGGATTGCCACCCACGCCGCCTACGCCTATCGCTCCTCCCGCGACAGGTTCCCTTCGGGGATCAAAAGGGAATGGGGTGGGACGCCCCGGCTGCCCCTGCAACTGTAAGCGGCGAGCCGTCCGCCATCACGCCATTGGGGTCCGCCCCCGAGAAGGCGGCGGACCGGCCCCGACCCGCGAGCCAGGAGACCTGCCCGTCGCGGTCGTCCTTCGGCCGGTCAGGGTGTGCCGGGCGAAACGGGGCTTTCCCCCGCGCGCGACGACAGCGCCTGTGGAGATATGCCTCGAATGACCGAGCCTGCCCGATGCTGAAACCCGCCGCGAACGGCCCCGCCGTGGTCGCCTGCAACACCTGTCGCCTGTCGGACGAGACGCGCGAGAATGAGGATGGCCAGCGCGGCGGCGCGCTGCTGGTCGAGGCGCTGCGCCGGGTCCAGGCGTCCGACCCCGCGTACGCGGACGTGGCGGTCGAGGAGATGCCCTGCCTCTTCGCCTGCCAGTCCTATTGCACCGTCCACCTGCGCTGCCCCGGCAAGGTCGGCTATGTCATGGGCAAGTTCGCTCCCGATGACGAGGCCGCCCGCGCCATCCTGGACTATGCCCGCGCCTATGCCGACAGCGAGTGGGGACAGGTGCCGTACAAGCAATGGCCGCAAGGGGTGAAGGGCCATTTCCTCACCCGCACGCCACCCGAAGGATTTGTCGTCGAATGACCCTGTTCCCGACCGTCGCCGCCTTCGAGGCGGCGCTGGACAGCCTGAGCCAGCCCGACATGGCCGCCCGCGACGCCGCCGCCCAGCGGCAGGGGCAGTTGACCAAGCCCCCCGGTTCGCTCGGCCGCCTGGAGGATATCGCGGTCTTCTTCGCCGGATGGCAGGGGGTGGAGCGCCCCCGGATCACGCGCGGTCGCGCGGTCATCTTTGCGGGCAATCACGGCGTCGTCGCGCGCGGGGTCAGCGCCTTTCCGGCGGAAGTGACGGCACAGATGGTCGCCAATTTCACCGCCGGAGGGGCCGCGATCAACGCATTGGCGGCGGCGGCGGGCCTGGAGCTGAGCGTCGTGCCACTCGATCTCGACCGGCCGACGGTCGACTTCACCACCGGTCCGGCGATGAGCGAGGCGGAATGCCTGACCGCGCTGGCCGCCGGGGCCAAGGCGGTGGGCGATGCCGACCTGCTGGTGCTGGGCGAGATGGGGATCGGCAACACCACCCCCGCCGCCGCACTCGCCGCCGCCAGTTTCGGCGGTGATGCGGCCCTGTGGGTCGGCCCCGGCACCGGCGTCGATGCGCAGGGGCTATCGCGCAAGGCGATGGCGGTGACCGACGGCCTGACGCGCCACCGCGCCCAGCTGACCAGCGCGTTCGAGATTCTTCGCCGCCTGGGCGGACGCGAGATTGCCGCCATGGCGGGCGCGGTGCTGGCGGCGCGGATCAAGCGGATTCCGGTCGTGCTCGACGGCTTTATCGGCACGGCGGCTGTCGCGCCGCTGGCCTCGGCCAATCCCAACATCACCGCCCATTGCCTGTCGGGCCATTGCTCGGCCGAACCGGGCCATACGCTGCTGCTCGCGCGTCTGGGGCTGGAGCCGATCCTGTCGCTGAAGATGCGGCTGGGCGAAGGCAGCGGCGCGGCGGTGGCGGTGCAGGTCATCCGCTCGGCCCTGGCCGCGCATGACGGCATGGCGACCTTTGCCGAAGCGGGCGTAGCGACCGCGTGACCAACTTTCGCCTCCACCTGCTCCGGCATGGCGAGCCCGAGCTGGTGGGGCGGATGCTCGGGTGTACCGACAGCCCGGCGACCGCGCAGGGCATCGCCGCCTGCGCCACGCGCGCGGGTGGACTGGATGTCGCGCGCCGTATCACCTCCGACCTGTCTCGCGCGCGTGCCTGTGCCGAAGCGATCGGCCCGGCCGAAGTCGATCCGCGCTGGCGGGAACTGGATTTCGGGGCCTGGGACGGGCTGGCGGCGGCGGAGATCGATCCGCAGGCGCTCGGCCGGTTCTGGGATGACCCCGACGCCGCCCCGCCCCCCGGCGGCGAACGCTGGTCCGATCTGGTCGCGCGGGTGCGGGCCGCGCTGGCCGACTTGCCGCCCGAGCCGACGCTGGTCGTGACCCATGGCGGCGCGATGCGGGCGGCCCTGCATGTGTTGTGCGGGTTCGATACCCGCGCGGTCTGGGCCTTTGCCCTGCCCTATGCCAGCCTGGTGACGCTGCAGGTCTGGGACGGCAGCCCTCGTTCGGCCCAGGTGACGGGACTGGTGACGGCATGAAGCCGCTGATCCTCGCGCTGAGCTTTCTCACCCGCCTGCCCATGCCGCGTGTCGAGGCGGATGAAGCCGATTTCGCGCGAGCAATCCGGCTTTATCCGGTCGCTGGGCTGGTCGTCGGGGCCATCGTCGTGGGGGCCCTGTGGCTGGGCGCGCGGATCGACCCCTGGGCGGGGGCGCTGGCGGCGCTGGCGACTTGGGTTTGGGTGACCGGGGCGCTGCATCTCGATGGGCTGGCGGACCTCTCCGACGGGCTGGGCGCGGCGCATGGCGACCGGTCACGGCTGCTGTCGGTGATGGCCGACCCGCATATCGGCAGTTTCGGCGTGGTCGCGCTGGTGATGCAGCTTCTGGCCAAGCTGGTGCTGCTCCATGGCCTGCCTGCCGGGGCATGGCCGATTCTGGCGCTGATCCCGGCGGCGGCGCGGATCGGGCCTTTGGTCTGGGCTCACTTCCTGCCACCGCTGCGCCCCGGCGGGCTGGGGGCCCTGGTCGCGCGCGCGGTGCGTTCGTTCGACCTGATCGGCTGGATCGTCGCCGTGCTGGCGGTGGGATGCGTCTTTCCCCCGCTGGCCATGGCACCGATGCTGACGCTCGGCCTGCTCGGCTGGTTTCGACGCAAGCTGGGCGGCGTGACCGGCGACGTGCATGGCGCGGGGATCGAGCTGACCGAGACCGGGCTGCTGATCGCCACCCTCGCCTACCTGGCGCCCTGAGCAATCCGCAACAACACGTCGCCATCGACATGCGCCTCCAGCACGGCCGCGATGGCGTCGAGCGCGGCATCGACATCGGCACGGTGATCGGGGCCCTGCCCCGCCAAGCCGATCCGCGCCAACCACGCCGCGCGCTGCCCCGCCTCGCCTAACAGGCCATGGATATAGCTGCCTGCGACCAGCCCATCGGCGCGCATCGCCCCCTCCGCGCGACCATCGGCGAGATGGCCGACAGGCCGCGCGGTATCCGGGCCATCGGTGCGGCCAAGATGAATCTCATAACCCGAAAAGCTGGCCCCCAGCGCCTCGCCCGTGACCGGCCGCACCGTCTTTTCGCCGGTCAGCACCGTCTCGACGTCGAGCAGCCCCAGCCCCGCGACGCTGCCCGCCGGGCCCTCCAAACCGTCCGGGTCCGCCACGACGCGCCCCAGCATCTGATAGCCCCCGCACAAGCCCAGCACCGGCCGCCCGCGCCGGACATGCGCGGCGATGTCGATGTCCCATCCCTGTGCACGAATAAAGGCCAGGTCGGCGATGGTCGCCTTCGACCCCGCCAGCACGATCATCGCGGCATCGGGAATGGGCTCACCGGGACGGACCATGACCAGATCGACCTGCGGCTCCAGGCGCAGCGGATCGAGATCGTCGAAATTGGCGATTCGCGGCGTGATCGGGCAGGCGATGACCACCCGCCCCCCGGCATCGGCACGCCCCCGCTCCAGCACCACCGCATCCTCGCTCGGCAAACGCGCGGCATCCGCCAGCCAGGGAATCAGCCCCAGCGAGCGCCAGCCGGTATGTTCGGCGATCAGGCCCATGCCATCGGCGAACAACGCTGGATCGCCGCGAAACTTGTTGACCAGGAAGCCCCGGATCATCGCCGCATCCTCGGGCGCGATGACGGCTTTCGTGCCGACCAGCGAAGCGATCACCCCGCCGCGATCGATATCCCCCGCCAGCACCACCGGCACATCCGCCGCACGCGCAAAGCCCATATTGGCGATGTCACCGCTGCGCAGATTGACCTCGGCAGGGGAGCCCGCGCCCTCGACAATCACCAGATCGCATTCCGCCTCCAGCCGGCGATAGCAGTCGACCACTTCGGGAAGCAGACCGATCCGCCCTTCACGCCACTTCGACGCGGGCAGCATCCCCCGCACCTGTCCGCGCACGATCAGTTGCGAGGTGCGGTCGCCCTGCGGCTTCAGCAGCACCGGGTTCATGTCGACATGCGGGGCGACACGCGCCGCCATCGCCTGGGTCGCCTGCGCCCGCCCGATCTCGCCGCCGTCCGGGGTCGCGGCGGCATTGTTGCTCATATTCTGCGGCTTGAAGGGGCGGACGCTCAGGCCGCGATTGGCGAAGAGGCGGCACAGCCCCGCCACCAGCACCGACTTGCCGACATCCGAGCCGGTGCCCTGGATCATCACGCCAGCCATGCGACACTCCCCGCGATTACCCAGAGCAGCAGGCAGGCGCGCGCATAGATTTGCAGCGCGGTCACGATATCGGCCGGAGTAGCGGCCCGCCCCTCTCGCCCGATCCATGGCTTGATCTGGGTCACGCCGTCATAAGCGACCGGTCCCGCCAGCGCGACGCCCAGTGCCCCCGCCATCGCAGCCTCGGGCCAACCGGCATTGGGCGAGGCGTGGGTGCGCGCGTCGCGCTGCATCACCGCCCAGCCGCCCGCGCCTGCCACACACACCAGCACGCCCGCGATCCGCGCAGGCACCCAGTTCGCCCCGTCATCGATCCGCGCCGCCGCCCAGCCGAACGCCCGCCAGCGTGGTTCCTTGTGCCCGATGATGCTGTCAGCGGTGTTGATCGCCTTATAGACCCACACCCCCGGCAGGCCGAGCAACAGCAGCCAGAAGAGCGGCGCGACGATGCCGTCGCAGAAACTCTCCGCCAGCGTCTCGATCGCCGCGCGCGAAACTCCCGCCTGATCCAGCCGCTCGGTGTCGCGGCCGACGACCCGCGCGACCAGCGCTCGGGCGGCGGACAGGTCACCGCGCAACAGGGCGTCGGCCACGGGCCGAACATGCACGTAGAGGCTGCGCTGCGCCAAAGCGGGCCAGGCCAGCACCGCACTGGCGATCCAACCCCAGTGGCCAAGCAGAAGGTGCGACTCTCGGTCGAGCCACCACGCTACCGCGCCCGTCAGCACGATCAGCGTCAGCATGGTCACGACACCCAGCCCGCGCCGCACGCCTTCGGATCGCTCGGGGCGATTGCCCCACCGCTCGGCAAAATTCAGGAACCGCGCAAACGCACCCACCGGATGCCCAATCCGCGCATAAAGCCGGTCCGGCCAGCCGATCGCGGCATCGAGCGCCAGCGCGACCAGCGCCACCGGATCAGCCATGTCGCAACGCCTCTTCGAATCGGGGAAGATCGTCCGCCACTGGCACCCCGAAGCGCAGCCGCTCCGGTGCATCGGCAAAGGGCCGAACCAGAATTCCGTTCGCCGCCAGGCGCTGGAAGATGGCCGGGGCTTCGTGCGTCTCGACCATGCGGAACAAGGGGCAGGCCCCGGTTGCGATCAGGCCATGCCGCGCCAGAACCGCGTCCAGCGCCGCCGCCCGCTCGACCAGGGCGACGCGGGTCGCGGCGATCCATGCGCCATCCGCATAGGCCGCGCTCCCCAAGCCGATGGCATGGGCCGACACCGGCCAGTCGCCGAGCCAGTCGCGCAACCGCGACAGGATGGCCGGGACAGCGATCACGAAGCCCAGCCGCACACCCGCCAGCCCGAAGAACTTGCCGAACGAGCGCAACGCCACGACCTGCTCTCCCTCGATGGCACTTTCGTCCGGCATCGCGTCGGCAAAGGCCTGATCCACGATCAGCCAGCCGCCCGCCCGCGCCTGCACCTCGGCCAGCATCGCCAGTCGGTCGGCGGAGCGATGGACGCCATCGGGGTTGTTAGGGTTGGCCAGCAACAGGCTCCCTGCCTGCCCCGTCCAGTCCTCCAATGCCGCATGGTCGACGCGCAAACCCGCGACCGCGCCATGCGTGCCATAGCTCGGCTGCACGGCGACGATGGGCTCCGCGACGCCCAACAGCGGCAACAGCCGGAGCGCCATCTCACTCCCCGGCACCGCCGCCACGCGCTCGGCGGGCACACCGAAATGCGCCGCCGCCAACGCCTCCAGCCGCGCGAGCGCGCTGCGGTCGGGCAAGGGCGCGGCATCCACCGTCAAGCCGGTGGGGGGCGTCCAAGGCACCGGGTTGATCCCCGTCGACAGGTCGAGCCACGGCGTCGGCGCGTCAGGAAACAACGCCTTGGCCGCGTCGATCCGCCCGCCATGATGGGTCAGCGCACCCATTTCCACTTGCGTCACAGCCCCGCTCCCGCGATGCGAACCGGTATGACGAAGCCCCGCACTCTATTGGTCCTCGGCGGTGCCCGGTCGGGCAAGAGCCGCCATGCGCAGGCCCTCGCCGAGGCGATGACCCCCACCGGCTGCTTCATCGCGACCGCCCAGGCCTGGGACGATGAGATGCGCGACCGCATCGCCCGGCACCAAGCCGATCGCGACGAACGCTGGACGACGGTGGAGGCACCGCTGGCGCTGGCCGAGGCTGTCGCCGAGCATAGCCTTGCCGACCGAGTGCTGCTGGTCGACTGCCTGACGCTCTGGCTGACCAACCTGTTGCTCGGCGAAGAAGACCTGGCGGCGGCGGGCGATGCGCTGGTCACGGCGCTGGCCAATGCGCCCGGCCCGGTGGTGCTGGTCAGCAACGAGGTCGGCTTCGGCATCGTCCCCGACAATGCACTCGCCCGGCGCTTCCGCGATGCGCAAGGGACGCTCAACCAGCGGCTGGCGCGAGTGTGCGACGCGACCGATCTGGTGGTGGCGGGGCTGCCCTTGCGGCTTTCAGGAGAGAAATGATGCGAACCGACGCCGAACATGCCGAGCGCATGGCCAAGAAAAAGGCCGCGCAGGACAGCAAGGTCGCCGCGCGCGACGCCGAAAAGGGCCTGATCATCGTCCATACCGGCAAGGGCAAGGGCAAGACCACCGCCGCCCTTGGCATGGTGATCCGCGCGGTAGGCCACGGCATGCGTGTCGGCATGGTCCAGTTCGTGAAGGGCGCGATGACCACGGGCGAGGCGGCGGTGCTGGCGCGCTTTCCGGAGGTCGATTTCCACGCGATGGGCGAAGGCTTCACCTGGAACACCCAGGACCGTAGCCGCGACATCGCCACCGCGCGGGGCGCGTGGGAGGAGGTGAAGCGTATGATCGCCGATCCGTCCTATGACCTGATCGTCGCGGACGAACTGAACATCGTGCTGCGCTACGATTACCTGCCGGTGGACGAGGTTCTGGAGGTGCTCGGCACCAAGGGGGCGATGACGCATGTGGTCATTACCGGACGCAACGCGCCCGATGCGCTGATCGAGGCGGCGGACTTGGTGACCGACATGACGCAGGTGAAGCACCCCTTCCGCGAACAGGGGGTAAAGGCGCAAAAGGGGATCGAATTCTAAGCCCATAAAGGGATGACAGTACCTCAAGCGTTTGAGCTTTTGGCTCTGCCCTCCCCCAACCCCTCCCGCCTGCGGGAGGGGAGAAGTCTGTGGCAACGCGATACGCATTAAGCCTCTCCTCCCGGCAGGGGGGAGGGGTTGGGGGTGGGGGCAAGGCCACGGTCGAGATGGTGTCCGCATCATCCCACCAAATCCCCACCCCGCCGCAGCAGATACACATCCATCACCCACCCATGGACCCGCCGCAGCTCCGCCCGGCGTGCGACGATCCGCTCGGCGACATCCGTCAGCCGCCCGGCCTCGACCGCCGCTTGCGCCATGCCCAGATACGCTCCCCACCAAATCGCCGCATCCGGCTGGTCCAGCGTGGTGAACGCGCATCCCCCGTCGAGCATCACCGCGACGCTGTCCGCGCCCTCGGGCCAGCCGCCCTCACGCAGACGCCGCCCGGTCGTCACCATCACCGGGGCGCCGACCGCGTTGAACGGAATGGCATGGGCCGCGCAGAGCAGTTGCAGGCTGGTGATCCCCGGCACCACCGTCACCCGCTCCACCGCGACCAGCCGCCGCGCGATGCGGATCGTGCTGTCGTACAGCGAAGGATCGCCCCATACGAGCAACGCCACCCGCCCGCCGTCCGGCAAATGCGACGCGATCTCCGCCGCCCAGCATGCGGCGATCGCGTCGTGCCAGCGTTCGACATTATCGAGGTAATCGCCCTCGCCCGCCCGCACCGGCAGGTCGAACTCGATCACCCGCACCGCCGTTCCCGCGAGCACCTGCGCACAAATGTCGCGGCGCAGGTCGATCAGCTCGGCCTTGTCCGCCTTGCGCGGCAGCAGGATCAGGTCGGCGCTCCGCATCGCCGTCTCCGCAGCGCGGGTCAGGTGATCGGGATTGCCCGTGCCGATGCCGATCAGGTCGAGATGGATCACAGATTCTCCATCAACGGGCCGTAGAGGATCAGCGCCGCCTTGTCCGACACGCTTTCCGCCAGCTGCGCGGCCAGCGCACCGATCGTCGCGCGGGTCAGCCGCTGGTCGGGGCAGCCGACATGCTCGGCCATCAGCGCGGGGGTTTGGCGTGACAGGCCAGCCGCGACCAGGGCATCGGCCAGCGCGGGAAAGGTCCGCTTGGGCATGAACACCACGGTCGTCGCGCCCGCATCCGCCAGCGCCGCCATGTTGCGGTCGGCGGGCAGCGCGCCGGTCACGTCATGGCCGGTCACGAACTGCACCCGCCGCGCCTCGTTACGCCGGGTCAGCGGAATGCCCGCCGCCGCGGCCGCCGCGCTCGCCGTGCTGACGCCGGGAACGATTTCGAAAGCGATACCCGCCGCCTTCAACGCGGAAATTTCTTCCTCCAGCCGCCCGAAGATACCCGGATCGCCGGACTTCAATCGCACGACTCGTTTCCCGCTCAGCGCATGATCGACCAGCAGCCGGTCGATCTCACCCTGTTTGGGCGAGGCACGGCCCGCCCGCTTGCCGACCGCGATCAGTTCGGCGTCGGCGCGGCAATGGCTCAGCATCGGCCCTGCGGCGAGATCGTCAAACAACACGACATCGGCCGCGCCCAGACAACGCACCGCCTTCAGCGTCAGCAGCTCCGGATCGCCCGGCCCTGCGCCGACCAGATGGACACCCCCCCTCACCACCATCGCGCCACCAGATGGAAGAAGGTGCCGGTCACAGCCCCACGCCGCGACCCGGTCTCCGGCACCGCCTCACCCTGCGCATCGACGACATGGGCGAGCGGCGCATCGGGTTGTTCGAGGACGGTCGAATAATGAAACTCATGCCCGCCCAGCACCGCACCCTCGGGCATCCCGGCCACCTCGCCCAGCAGCGTCGCACGGCGATAGCCGAGATGCATCTTGCGCTTGGCATAGCTGGTGACGAGGCCAAGCCGCCCCGCCATCCGGTGGCTGACACCCCCCGCATCGATCAACGCCTCGCCCAGCGCCATATAGCCGCCGCACTCGCCATGAATCGGTTTGGTCGCACCGTGGGCGGCGAGCCCGGCGCGGAACGTCTCCGCCGCTGCCAGTCGCCCGGCGTGTAACTCGGGATAGCCGCCCGGAAGCCAGACCAGATCGGCCGAGGCGTCGGGGGCCTCATCGGCGAGCGGCGAGAAAGGCAAAATCTCCGCCCCGCCCGCGCGCCAGCCCTCCAGCATATGCGGATAGACGAAGGAAAAGGCCGCATCCTGCGCCAACGCGATCCGCTGTGCGGGCGGTGGCGGGAGCGTACCGGACACGGGCGTGACGGGCTTGGCATAGGCCGCCGCGCGGATCGCTTCTAGATCGACATGCGCCGCCAGAAACGCCGCATAGTCGCCGATCAGTCGGTCGAGTTCGGGATGCTCGACCGCCTGCACCAGCCCCAGATGTCGCTCGGGCAGGACTAGATCGCCGCGCCGGGGCAACGCGCCGAAAACCGGCAGGCCGATCTCCTCGAAACCCAGCTTCGCCAACCGCTCGTGACGCGGGCTGGCGACGCGGTTAAGGATTACGCCCGCCACGCGCAATTCGGGATCGTAGCGCGCGAAGCCCAGCGCGGTCGCCGCCGCCGACTGCGCCTGTCCCGACACGTCGATGACCAGTATGACGGGCCAGCCCATACGCTTGGCCGTTTCCGCGCTGCTGCCCATGCCCGTCGCGCCGGGCGTGGCGACGCCGTCGAACAGGCCCATCGACCCTTCCGCCAGCACCAGCTCGGCATCCGCTCCCCGCTGCCCCAGCGTGTCGAGCAGCGCGGCGGGCATCGCCCAGCCGTCGAGGTTGAACGACGCCCGCCCGCACGCCGCGCGGTGGAAGGCCGGGTCGATATAATCGGGACCGCTCTTGAACGGCTGCACGCTCAGTCCCGCATCGCGAAACGCGCGGAGCAGGCCCAGCATCACCGTCGTCTTGCCCGTGCCCGAGGCGGGCGCGGCGATCATCAGTCCCGGTGTCATGCGAGAGTGTTTCCCGGACGATAGCGGCGGTCATAGCCCTCCGCGTACAAACGGCTCTCGGCGAAATCGCTTGGGGCAAGCACCCGGCCGACCAGGATCAAGGCGGTACGTTCCGGTCCGTCGGCGGCCGCCTGCTCGATAGTGGAAAGCGTCGCGCGCACGATCCGCTGCTCGGGCCAACTGGCACGCCAGACGATCGCGACCGGGCAATCGGCGCCGTAATGCGGGGTCAGGTCAGCGACGACCTTGGCCAGATTGTGGATCGACAAATGGATGGCCAGCGTCGCGCCGGTTGCGGCAAAGGCGGTCAGCGACTCGCCCTCCGGCATGGCGCTGGCGCGACCGGGGGTGCGGGTGAGGATCACCGATTGCGCGATGCCGGGCAAAGTCAGCTCGCTTTCCAGCACCGCCGCCGCTGCCGCGAAGGACGGTACGCCCGGCGTCACCGAGACGGGGATGCCCAGTTCGCGCAAGCGCCTGACCTGCTCGCCCATGGCAGACCAGACCGACAGGTCGCCGGAGTGGAGCCGCGCGACGTCGTGGCCCTTGGCATCGGCGTCCGCAATTTCGGCCATGATCTCATCGAGCGTCATCGGCGCGGTGTTCACAACTCTGGCAGCCGGCGGGCAATACGCCAGCACCGCCTCCGGCACCAGCGATCCGGCATAGAGGCACACGGGGCAAGCCGCGATCAGGTCGCGTCCCCTTAGGGTCAGCAGGTCGGGGGCACCGGGTCCGGCGCCAATGAAGTGAACGGTCATTCTTCAGGTCCTTGAGCAATGGCGCAGGTCGCCATGCGGTCGGAGGAAATTACACGCAGGCCGACGATCCGCGCGCCCGGCCCGGCAGCGGCAAGCGCGACGGCTTCGGCGACGCTGCCGACCCCGCGTGCGGCCAAACTGACGGTCGAGCGGGTCGGAGTGCAGATGCCTGACAGCAGACCGGCGGCGACTGGGTGGACGGCCAGCCCCTCCGCCTTGGCAAAGGGCGCGATCACCCCTGCCCGGTCAGCGGGCACGGCCAGCGCGTCGGGGCGCATACCCGTTGCGGCCAGCGCGCTGCGGAAGGACTCGATGGTCGCCTCCGCCCGGCATCCGAACCCCGCGATCACCATGCGACCCGCCATTGCACGATGGGATAGCTCGCCTTCCACCCCCGCTTGGTGCCGAGCGGTCGTGCGCGCGCCAGTTCGATACGCAGCAATTCGCCGCCATGGCGGGCATGGCATTCGGTCAGCAGAGCCTCGGTCTCCAGCGTGACGGCGTGCGCAATGAGGCGACAACGGGGCAATGTCCGCAGCGCCTCGACCAGCGGCCGCGACAGGCCGCCGCCGACGAACACCGCATCGGGATGTGGACGCTCGGCCAGCTCCGAAACCGCATCACCCTCGATCAGGTCGAGCCGGGTCAGACCCAGCCGCGCGGCATTATCGGCGGCACGGGCCAGACGCACCGGATCACGCTCGAACCCGATCGCACGGGTGGTCGGGTCGCTCAGCAGCCATTCGATCGCGACCGAGCCCGAGCCCGTGCCGATGTCCCACAGCAATTCGCCGGGTCGTGGGGCGAGCGCCGACAGCGCCAGCGCGCGGACGGGACGCTTGGTGATCTGTCCGTCATGCGCGAACCAGTCGTCGTCCAGGCCGCTCGCCTGCGGCAGGATACGGCCGGGCCCGGCAGGTTCGATCGCCACCGCGACCGGGTGGGCGATGTCGGTCCAGCCGAGCGCTTCCGCCTTACAGGCCCGCACCCGCTCGCGCGGCCCGCCCAGGGCCTCCAGCACGGTCAGCTTGCTCTCCGCGAAGCCCTGCTCGACCAGCCATGCGGCCAGCCCCGTCACCGACATCCCATCGCGCATCAGCGCCAGGATACGCTGCCCCGGCGCCAGATGCGGCCGCAACGTCTCCAGCGGCCGGGCGTGCAGCCCGACGCTCTGGATCGTCTCGACCGGCCAGCCCAGCCGCGCCGCCGCCAGCGACAGGGTGGACGTTGCGGGGTAGGATACCCACTCGCCCGGCTCCAGATGGCGGGTCACGACAGACCCTGCCCCGAACCAGAAGGGATCGCCCGAGGCGAGCATCACCACCCGCTCAGCCTTCCGTTCGAGCAGCATGGGAACGCCATCGGCAAAGGGAACGGGCCAGACGATCCGCTCCGCCCGGCCCTGTTCGGCCAGCAGCGACAGGTGACGGGGGGCGCCCATCACGCTATCGGCGGCCAGGATCGCGGCGCGCGCGGGGGCGGTCAGGCCGTCCCAGCCATCCTCGCCGATCCCGACGATCGTCAGCCACGCCTGGGAGTCAGCCATGCGCCATATCCTTCTGCTCGGCGGCACGACCGAGGCGAGCGCCCTGGCCACCGCGCTGGCGGCACGCGGCGAGCGTGCGGTGCTGAGCTATGCGGGCCGCACCGAAGCTCCGCGCGCGCAGGCGATCCCGACGCGCGTGGGCGGGTTCGGCGGCGTCGAGGGGCTGGCGGACTATATGACGCGGGAGGGCGTCACCCATCTGGTCGACGCCACCCATCCCTTTGCCGCGCGGATCAGCGCCAATGCGATTGCGGCGGCGGAGCTGGCAGGCGTGCCCCTTCTGGCGCTGACCCGACCCGAATGGGTGGAGGGTCCCGGCGACCGCTGGACGCGCGTGGGCGATACCGGCGAAGCGGTGTCCAGGCTCGGCACCGAACCGATGCGCGTCTTCCTGGCGCTCGGTCGCCATACCATCGGCGACTTCACGCATGCTGCACAGCATTTCTACCTGTTGCGCTTCGTCGATGCGGCGGAGCCCGCCGGTTTTCCGAACCACCGACTGGTGGTCGATCGCGGTCCCTTCACGCTGGAGGGGGAATTGACGCTGCTGCGTGAACACCGGATTCAGGTAGTGGTCGCCAAGAATGCCGGGGGCTCCGGCGCACAAGCGAAGCTCGACGCGGCACGCGAACTCGGGCTGTCGGTCGTAATGATCGACCGTCCCTTCATCCCGCCCCGCCCGCAGGTCGGCAGCGTCGCGGCCGTGCTGGATTGGCTGGATCACGGCGTCGTCCGGGGGGTGTAGAGGATCGGCTGTCTCGCATGCGGGATCATCCGCGTGCGGCTGGAGCCGATGATGACGACGGTGCGCATATCGGCCATGTCGCCGCGCGCTTCCGGCAAGGGCACGATGCGCAGGGCCTCTTCGGGAGTCGACACGGCGCGGGCGAACAGCACCGGGCGGTGATCTCCGCATGTCTCGCGCAGCAGCGCAAAGGCCGCGTCCAACGCGGCGGGTCGCGCCTTGGACCGGGGATTGTAGAGCGCGATGGCGAAATCCGCCTCCGCCGCCAGCGCCAGGCGCCGCTCGATCAGCGCTTGGGGCTTGAGGTTGTCGGACAGGTTGATCGCACAGAAATCATGGCCCAGCGGTGCCCCCGCCCGCGCGCTGGCCGCCAGCATCGCGGTGATGCCGGGCAGAACGCGGATGTCCAGATCGTGCCAGCGGCCCGCATCTTCCTCGACCCGCTCGAAGACCGCCGCCGCCATGGCGAACACGCCCGGATCGCCAGAGGATACGACGACCACCCGCCGCCCTGCCTCCGCCATCTCCAGCGCATGGAGCGCCCGGTCGCGCTCGACCCGGTTGTCGCTGGCATGACGGGTCAGGCCGGGCCGCTCGGGCACGCGGGCGACATAGGGGATATAACCGACGACATCGGTCGCCTCGGCCAGCGCCGCCGATACTTCGGGCGTCACCATCGCCTCCGCGCCCGGCCCCAATCCGACGACGATCAGCCAGCCGCTCATGGCCGCCGCCCCTGTCCGTGGATCAGCGCGATGGAGAAATAGGGCGCAGGAGCATCCTCCACCTCAACCAGGCGGCGGACCCGTTCCCCGGCCTGGGCGGCATGTTCGACCAGCCAAGCCTGCTCCGTCCGTCCCGCCGCCGTAATGGCACGGCGCAGCTTGGGCAGATGGCGGCCGATCTTCATCACGACCAGCGCGTCGGTTTCGGCGATGCGGCGGGTCAGCTCCGGTTCGGGCAGGGTCGCCATCGCAACGGTCAGCACATCGTCGCCCCAGGTGATCGGCGCGCCGCTGGCCGTCCAGGCGCCCGACATGCCGGTGATGCCGGGCACGACCGCGACGGGCGCATGATCCTTCAATCGACTGTGCAGGTGCATGAACGAGCCGTAGAAGAACGGATCGCCCTCACACAGCACCACCACATCCTCGCCTTGGCCTACCAGCGACAGGATGTGTGCGGTGCACTCCGCATAGAAGGTCGCCAGACACTCATTATAGCGCGGGTCAGTGAACAG